>NZ_JBIUWD010000007.1:0-136697 GCF_044743285.1 Microbacterium sp. NPDC087665
TCACCCCAATCGAGTTCGAGATAATCAACTCAGAGGCCGCTCACGCGGCCTGAAAACCCCAAACAAGACGAGTCAACCAAACCGTCAGCAGTCCCTCCCTCTCCGGTTAGCGGTGTCCCCCGAACGGGCTACAGACAGCGCCGTTACCGTTCCCTATCGTTGCTCAAGTAGGGGGAGCTTGTAATCACCGATGGAGGGGGTATGGCTAAGAAGCGGAGATGGCGTGTCGCGGTGGGCGGGGCAGCGGTGGCGGCGTTGGCGATCGGGATGCTGATTCCAGCTTCCGCAGCGTCGGCATACGCATTCACCAACTGCTCGTGGTCAACAGGCGGGTCGGGCAACATCACCTGGCAGAACAACACTGGGGTGTACTACTCGGATACCGCAGTCGCCGCAGCGGCGAGCTGGGCGAACTACACCGACGTGAACGACATGACACCGAGCGGCGGCACCATGGTCGTCAGCGAACTCAACAACGGCGCCAACGGCTTGGACGGGGAGACCTGGTGGGTGTGCGCGAACAACAGGACCACCAGCGCTAGCGTCACCCTGAACCCCCACTACACGGACAACTACTTCAACAACCAGAAGAAGGCCGTGTGGGTCCACGAATTCGGCCATGCTCTGGGATTGGCTCATTCGTCTGCGGGAACGATCATGTTCCACTGCCCCTCCTGCAGCTTCCGCGACTATCAAATCTGGTGGCCAGCCACCGATGACGTCAACGGCATGAACGCCCTGTACTGAGGAGATCTGCGATGCGAATTCCGAACCGGCTACGGCTAGCAGCGCCTGCTGCGCTGCTGTTCTCCGCCTCCCTCGTAGTCTCAGGGTGCGCGACATCAACAACGGGGATCGAAGGGTCACGCCACACCCTCTACCCGGACGTGACTTCGCTGGCCGCTGATAGTTCAGCAGTCGTCGACGTCGTCGTCGAGAGCCAGGAGGTTGTTCAAGCAGAGATCCCGTACACGCTCTCCACAGTGACGGTCGTCGAGCCCTTCCAACCCAAGGCATTGGCCGCCAACTTGGATGCGGCGGCGCCGGTCGCGGCCGCAGAGACGCTCGTCATCCGTCAGCTCGGCTCCACCGAGGAGGTGACCGTTCCCGCACCGCTTTTGAAAGTCGGAGAGAGGTACCTGCTCTTCGTCACCGCGACGATGATGGAGGGCGAGGCAAGCTCCCAGTTCTATGTGACTGGCGTCTCGGCGGGTATCTATGAGTCCGAGATTGTCGGGGAGGCGCGAGCGGGCGAGGTCGGGACATATACCCGTGTCGACCCCGAAAGCGGAGATACGTTGCCGGCAACGCTGAGCGCTTCCGAACTCCTCGGGTAATGCCCCCGCCTGAGAGTGACGAGAACCCCGCCCGGCGTACCGGGCGGGGTTCATCCCCCAGCAGTCGCGAGAGGGTGCGTCTCACATAAGGAATACGACTCGATCAGCGAATCAGTCGGCTCGTCACGGCCACGGGTGGTCGCTGTGAGTTACGTCCAGGCTTCCGTGCGATCGGCGATGCGCTGACAAGCGCCTTGCCATATCCAGCATCGAAGCGTCTCGTCCTCGTGTGTGAGTTCGACGCCGACGGTATCGGCTGTCCATCGGCGAGTGCGGTCGTGGTCAGGAGGCCGATGGAAGGGCACAGTCCGAGAACTCATGGGCTGCCTGATGGCCGTTTCTTTTGCATCTGCTCGCGAAGAACTGGAGCTCTTTCTTCACGATCGACTGCAGCCCGGCGAGACCCTCGATGAACGCCTGATCCTGTGGCAAAGCGGCGCTGGATGGCCGCTCTCGTTGGATTCGCTGACGAGGCTGAGCCGCCGGAGTTCTCTCCCCATGGACGAATACGTCGATCTGTATTTCTACGGAAAGCTCGCCGCGACCTCGTAGCGTGACGCTAACCGCCGGTTGGATGTGGACTGCTGGCCAGGGATGAGATCCCGAAACAGATGGTTTCAGCAGGGAACAGCAACGGACACATCGCGCCGATGTTGTTGTACCGCCGCAGCTGAGCGATACCGTGACAGGAAAGACCGGAGAGGATGCATCCATGAGTGAACCGATTCAAACGAGGACCAGGGCCCAGAGGGACACGCTGTGGCGCGTCATCATCATCGGGATCTTCGTGATCGGGTTGGTGGTGGCAATCGGGCTCCCGCTCCTCAACGGAAACTGGCGGTCGGTCTTCTCGGCAGCCCCCGTCTTCGCGTTCGGGATTCTCATTGCCGCGATCCGCTCGATTCGGCACTGAAAAACCTCAGCGCCACGGCATCTCGATGTTCACCGACGCGGAGCCGTCGCCAACTGTAGGTCGTGATCATGAGAACGCTTTTTCTCGTCTTACTAATCCTGTCAACGATCTGCTTTGCGGTCGCGGCGATCATGTCGCTCGTGTCAGGAGAGGACATCGTTCCCCTACTGCTTGCTGCTCTCGTATCTTTTGGAGGCCTCGTCGGGGTAGCGCTGTTGCTTCGGAGAAAGCCGGGCGATAAGAGCAACTAACTCGCGTCGCACACCGATCCCCGTTTGTCACCGGCCCGCGATGCACTGCGCCGCTCGTCCACGCTGCTCCTCAGCGTCCTCGTGGAGAAGACTGTCCGAACCATATCCAAAGGGGGCGAGCTGTCACGAAGACGAGCGCCGCGAAAAGGCTTTGACTGATGACCCCGAAGGACGCGAGTCCGCCGACCGTAGCGAAAACGGTCCAGTTCACTGCGATGTCGGCGATCATCACGGCGATGCCGAGCAAGATGCCGGAGCGCCGCCGAAAGATGATCAGCGCAGCGGTGACCGGATCCAGGATCGTTAGCGTCACCCAGAACAGCCGGACCCCGAGCGGGAAGCCGCTGTAGGTGTTCAGTCCCCCGACGATCAAATCCACCGTATGAGTGGTTGTGCCAACGAGGAAGCCGATCACCCACATGACCCGAACAACCCTCAACGCTCGTGCTGATGCGGTGAGAGCGATCATGCGCTCATGCTACCGAGGGTGATCGTGCCTGACGGGCGTCTGATGGCCAGCCAAACGAGGGGGTGTGCGATACAGATGACGATCAGCGCCAGCGTCGACCCTCCGGAGGCGTATATGATCCAGGCATTGCTGCCACCCAACCGTTCCTGATCGGCCGCGAGCACCCCGGACGTGACGAGGACGACCGCGGTGATGCCGGCCGCGAGCAACCAAGACTCGAAGACGGCGAACTTGGAGCGTGCCCGATTCCTTGTCGCGACGACCGCAGCGATCGCGAGGACGCTCGCAGCGAGAAGACCGCCGACGGTGAGCGTCCACAGACCCATCCCAGAACCTGGATGCCTGCGGATCGGTCTCCGCAGGTGACGAGGAGCGGCGCGAACGTGTACTCGAAGTTGTCGGCGCAGCGCATATCCCGCGTCTGGAACCACGAGGACACCGAGATGAGGAGGGGAACAAGCACGCTCACCGCGAGGGCCGCCCATCCGAAGAGGATGAGCGGCGCCCAACGGCGACTGCCGCTCTGTGAATGACTGATCAGCAACTCCAGACGTCAGCGACTACATCACCGAACTCGCAGGATTCCAGCGCAGATCCGGGGACTTCCAGCATCCCGCAGATACTCGCTAGCCAGCCCCCTCGACCTCGGCCGCAGGCTCGACTTTCGGAGGCATCAGCCGCCACCCGGCGAGGAGCACGAACTGTTGCCTCGCCTCCCGACGCGCCCGCGCCGTGACCACGAATCCGACGATGGAGAGCCCGAGGACGACGATGGCGATGATGGTCGTCCACAGCAGCGCCGCCGGTGTGAGAATGTCTTCCTCCGTAGTGATGATCACGGGGACGGCGATGAGTGCGAGGCCGCTGAGGCTCGCTGTGACGTAGCAGACGGCTCGGATGAGACGCGTTCCGGGCGCGGGTTGAGTCCATGCCGCGAGGAGCTCCGGGGCGAGCCCGCGGGTCCGCTGCTCAAGGTCTCGCGAATCCAGCCACGCACGCCCTAGCGCCTGAAGCCGCCGCACATGTGCGTCAGCGGCGGCGCACCAACCGAAGTACGAAAGGCCGCCGACGACGCCGCAGCCCACCAGAGCGATGCCGAGGAGATCGTTGGTATCGCTGTCCACCCAGCCGTGTGTCGTCTCGATCACCACCCCCGCCACGATCGCCCCGGCGGCCACGACCACCGCGAGAACCGTAACCCAGAAGAAGACGCGACGGACGATGGCGGCCGCGATGCGCTTGTCTGCGAGGTACGCGGCCGCATCGCGGTCGTCCCGCTCCCACTGCTCGGCGAGAGCGGTCGCCTCCTGCGCGGACAGAACCGGACCGGCCTTGCCTGCATCCGCATGCGCGGCTGGCGTGAGCGTTCCACCCGGCGTAGGCATCTGGGGTGTGTTCATCAGGTCGGACGGATGCTCCGGGCCGAGGATCGCCTCGAGCTCTTCGAGCAGTAGCCGCTTCCCGACGCTCGACCGTCCACCGACGTCCGACATGGCGTCAACGACGGCGCTCTGCTCATCGGTCAGGCCGTCCGTTCGCGGAGGCTCCACTATCGGCAGTGCCCTGATGAAGCGCCGCAACTCGGTGAGCGCCTCCTGATCTATCCCCTTCATCGGACGACCCGCGACCAGGACCCGCACGCTCGGCCCGTCGGTCGAGAAGAAGCGGTAGACGATCGATACGACCCCGCCGGCCGCGGAAACCGAACGCACCACCCGCGTGATGGTCGCAAGGGGCACGGTCCGCCTGCCGAACGTGGCCGTGCCCGCACGCTCATCCCAGCTCAGTAGTCCGTAGGGGAGAACAGCGGCGCAGAAGATCAGGACGAGGAGGAAGACGAACGACACCGCGATGCCGATCGGAACGGCTGACGGCGCGTCGAAGATCCGCGGCATCTGCAGGCCGATGGCGACAGCCCCGCCCGCAGACACGACGATGGCCAGAGGCAGCCGGCGAAGTCCGGGGTTGCGTCCAATACGGGTCATCTGCGTCATCCCTCCGGGAGGCTCATGTCGCGGGCGCTTCCTCTCCGGAGTGAAGAAAGTCGAGCGCCGCTTCCATTTACAGGTGAATCTGACCAGCGGCAGTGGCAGTGGCAGCACAAGAACAGTTGCTCATGACTTTAACCGCCTGCGCACCCACACACGATGGGCACAGGTGCCCCACCGCGCTGATCCGATCACTGCGCGACTCCCAGGCCCTCCCGCAGTATTCGATCGGCCGACCGACGGCGACGGCGCTCGCGCGATGACTCTGCTCGGTCCTCAGGCGTTCGTTGCGAGCACCGACCTTTTTGGCCTGGATGCGCGCCCGACGGGTCTCCACCCGTCGGGCGCAGCAACCACCCCCGATTTCGAGGTCCGCCTCCGCCTGAAACGATCGCACACGGCATTTCGATGTTGCCCAGTGATGCTTGTGCGGTCGTCGCTGTGTCATCGGCCTCGGCTCTGTGTGAGGAATCGGAAGCTGACGTCCCAGACGTATTCGAGAGGCCCCTTGCGGAAGTGGCGCAGCCAGAGCGTTGAGAAGGCGAAGACGATGACGGCGATCGTCACGAACATGAGCATCGTGCCGACCAGAGGGTCGAGCATCGGCGAGAGTGGGGAGTTTCCGAGCAAGAACTGTCCTACCCGCCCAAGGATGTTCTGCAGCACGTAGGCGCTGAGCGCCATACGGCCAACGAGAGACAGGCGTCGTCCGATGAAACCGATCTGGCGCCGTTGGTAGAACGCCGCCATGAGCGCGAGGAGTCCGAACGCCGTGAACGGCGCGGCCAGAAACCGCCCGAGACCGAGCGTCTCGTTGGAGAGGAAGAACGCGAGGTCGAGCGGAATTCCCACGCCGAGCCCCACCGCCATCACCCATCTCCGCAGTCGTGCACCACGAGCGTCGAGGATGCCGTTGCGGTAGACCATGGCGCCGAGCGTGAAGCACACGAGACCGAGGGTGAAGATCGCTCCAGTGTCTGACCCGATCGTGAGGTCGCTCAACACGGTCATCGCGTTGATGTGGATCTCCTGCGCGTAGGTCGGTCGACCGTCGACGACGGGGAATTCGCCGGGAAAGACAAATCCGGGGAGGCTGGCGGCGTCGGGTGCGAAGAGCGGCAGGAGCATGAGGGTGATGTGCGCCCCGAGCGCTGCACCGATGAAGATCCACTGGCGCTTCTCCGGCAGCAGGAGGACGAAGGCGACGACGAACCCGAGGATCGCGTAGACGCGCAGGACATCGAACTGCACGACGAAGATGTAATTGAGGACTCCATCGAGAAAGAGGAGCCCCGCCCGGATGAGATAGGTGCCGGGCCACCGTCTCCCCTGTCGGCGCGCCGACTGCCGCTGAATCTCGAGGCCGATGCCGAACATGATGGTGAGGAGCCCGAGGAACTTCCCCTCAGACGTCCAGGACAGCAGTTCCGCCCATCGCACATCGATGACCCTCTCGCCGACGAACGCCTGGAACAGCCAGATGTTACTGGCCAGCGTCCCCAGAATGGCGACACCGCGGATCACATCCAGTGATGCGATGCGGGGCGGGTTCGTGGCAGGCGAGGATCGGGATGCTGCGGTGGTGGCAATCTCTGTCATACCTCGAGTTCACCGTGCACCGCGTTGCCGGATCGTATGCGTTTCCCGATACGCGGGCGATACCCGCGAGTGAGTCCGTGGGATGACCCCTACTTGCCTTCGGCTTCGCGGGAGACGGGCGCCCACTCCGCCCATTCGGCGAGGCGCTGCTGGTAGATGCGCGGGGCGACCTGAGTGGGCTGCTCACCGAAGAAGACACGCAGTGGGGCCTTCTCGGCGTCGACGACCTTGAGGATCGCGGAGCCGAAACCGACCGGTTTCGGCTGGGGGCCGGCTGTCCGGGAGTTCATGGCATCGTGGAGGCTGGCGTACTGCGGCTGCGCGTCGGCGACGACTGCGGACGCGCTGCTCCAGTCGGTGTCGAACCCGCCCGGCTCGACGAGAGTGACCTTGACGCCGAACCCGGCCACCTCCTGGGCGAGGGATTCCGTCAGGCCTTCGAGTGCCCACTTGGATGCGTGGTAGCCGCCGAGGGTGGGGAAAGCGGCGATCCCGCCGATGGTGGAGATCTGGATGATGTGTCCGGAACCCTGTTCGCGGAGGATCGGCAGGACCGCCTGCGTCACGTGGAAGACGCCGAAGAGGTTGGTGTCCAGCTGGTCGCGCAGCTGCTGCTCGGTGATCTCCTCGACGGTGCCGAAGAGGCCGTAGCCAGCGTTGTTGATGACGACGTCGAGTCGACCGAACGTGTCATGGGCGGACTTCACCGCCGCGAAGACCTTGTCGCGATCAGTGACGTCGAGCTGCAGCGGAAGAACGGCATCCCCGTACTTCTCGACCAGGTCGTTCAGCGTGTCGGTGTTGCGGGCCGTCGCCGCGACCTTATCGCCCCGCTCCAGCGCGGCGATGACGAACTCGCGGCCGAAGCCCTTCGAGGAACCGGTGACGAACCAAACCTTGCTCATGATGCTCCTTCGGTGCGCGGCGCCGCTCTGACGTCGCGTGGCCACTATATGCCTATTCTGTCACCGAGTGTCAAGTTTGCATCCTGGGGTTATAGTTGACCGATGAGCGAGAAAGCACCCGTGCCGATCAGAGAGCGCACTCGGAGACTCGCCCAAGCCGAGTTGACGTCCATCGCGCAGGATCTGTTCGTCTCCCAGGGCTACGAGAGCACCACAGTCGATCAGATCGCGGCTGCCGCCGGCATGTCGAAGCGCACCTTCTTCCGGTACTTTCCGACGAAGGACGACCTCGTGATCGGCAAATACGACCTTTTCGCAGACCGGATGGCGGAGGCGCTGGACGATCGCCCTGCCGATGAACCGGTATGGGAGTCGCTGCGCCGGGTCTTCGATATCACTCTCGACTACGTGCAGGACGATCATCAGCGAGCCCGGAACGATGCGATGGACGAGATCGTGCGCAGCACCCCCCAGCTGTACGCGCGGTACCTCGAGAAGATGCAACGCGTGCAGCAGCTCCTCATCGGCCGCGTCGCCCTCCGCCTCACAAGCCGCGAATACGAACCGTCCGACCCGCAACCCGCCGCCATCGTCGGCGCCGCATTCGCGTGCATGCAGGCGGCGCGTCAGGCGTGGTTCGCGTCGGACCGCACGGAAGCCTTCGGTGCTTACCTCGACGTCGCCATGGACATCGTGCGGGAGCCCACCGACAATCGCAGCGGCGACCGCTGAGAACTCACCCCTCGCGATCTCTCCAGTTTGCGGTCACCACTCGCTCCCCCTCAGCCCACCTCGAACCCAGCCTCCAGCAGCACCTCGACCCGCGACGAGGGCCCGACGAGCAGCTCGAACTCCCCCGCTTCAACCACCCGCACGCCCGCGGCATCCACGATCGAGCAGTCGGCCACCGGCACCTCGACCCGCACGCGTTCTGACGAACCCGGCGCCAGGTCGACCTGGCGATACGTCTTGAGCTCGCGGTCGGCCCAGCTGACGCTGGTCACGGCATCCCGCACATAGACCTGCACCGTTTCACGAACCGGACGAGCGCCCGTGTTCGTCACCGTCACGTGCCCGACGACGACGTCGTCGCGCCCCAGCATCGATCGCTCCAGCGTGAGGTCCGTATAAGAAACCGTCGTGTACGACAGCCCGTCGCCGAACGCCCAGGCGGGCGCCTGCGTGAGGTCGGCGTATCGGTCGCCGTGCTGTCCGCGGATCTGGTTGTAGTACGTGGGCTGCTGGCCCACATGGCGGGCGAACGAGATCGGCAGGCGCCCCGAGGGCTCGACGGCGCCGGCGATGATCTCGGCGATCGCGCGCCCGCCCTGCATGCCCGGGCTCGCGGCCCAGATCACGGCGGCGGCGCGCGAGACGGATGCCGGCAGCACCAGCGGCTTCGACGCGAGCAGCACCACGACCACGGGTGTGCCGGTGGCGATGACGGCGTCGAGCATCGCGTTCTGCCCGCCGATGAGTTCGAGCGTGGCGGTCGAGCGGCCCTCGCCGACGAGCTCGATCCGGTCGCCGACCACGGCCACGACGACGTCGGCAGCTTCGGCCGCGGCGACGGCCTCGGCGATCAGCGCGTCGTCGGGAGCGCACGGTGTGACGATGCGCGGTCGCGGCTGCCCATCGGGGAACAGCGCCCCCTGCGGGTCGTCTTCGAGGGTGAGGATGTCGGCGCCCCGGGCGTGCGTGATCTCCCAGCCGTCAATGCCGTGCAGCCCGTCGAGCACGGTCGAGATCATCTCGCGCGGCTGGCCGTCGAGCCATCCGGCCTGGCCCGATCCGCCGGCCCAGTCGCCGAGCTGCGTCTGCGCGTCGTCGGCGAGCGGCCCGACGACCGCGACCTTCTTCGCCGCGCGAGAGTCGAGCGGCAGCAGCCCGTCGTTCTCGAGCAGCACGATCGAGCGGCGGGCGATCTCGAGGTTGAGGTCGGCGTGCGCGGCGCTGCCGACGACGGCGTCGAGGTGCGATCCGGGCAGTCGCGGGTCTTCGAACAGCCCCAGCTCGAACTTGAGGGTGAGGATGCGTGCGGCCGCGGTGTCGAAGGCGTCCTCCTCGAGCAGACCCTGCGCAACGGCATCCAACGCCCCCTCGAAGAAGAGCGGCGTCGTCATGATCATGTCGTTGCCCGCGCGCACGGCGGCGGCGGTGGCGTGCGCGTAGTCGGGCTGCACGTGCTGCTCCCACACCATGCGCCCCACGTTGTCCCAGTCGGTGACGAGGGTGCCGGTGTACCCCCACTCGCCGCGCAGCACATCGGTGAGCAGCCAGTCGTTGGTGGTGATCGGGATGCCGTCCATCGTCTGGTAGCCGAGCATGAACACCCGGCACCCTTCGCGGGCGACGCGCTCGAACGGCGGCAGGAACCACGAGCGCAGCTTGCGGCGCGAGATGTCGGCCTCGCTGGCGTCGCGCCCGCCCTGCGTCTCGGAGTACCCGGCGAAGTGCTTGGCCGTGGCGAGGATGGCGGTCGGGTCGTCGAGCCCGTCGCCCTGGTAGCCGCGCACCATCGCCGAAGCGAGCTCGCCGATGAGGAACGGGTCTTCACCGAACGACTCGTCGACGCGACCCCAGCGCAGATCGCGGGCGATGCACAGCACGGGAGAGAACGTCCAATGGATGCCGGTGACGGCGACCTCTTCGGCGGTGGCGCGCGCCACGCGCTCGACCAGTTCGGCATCCCACGTCGCCGCCATGCCGAGCTGGGTCGGGTAGATCGTCGCACCCGGCCAGAACGAGTGGCCGTGGATGCAGTCCTCGGCCACGAGCAGCGGAATGCGCAGGCGCGTCTCGGAGGTCAAGGCGTTCGCCCGCAGGATGCTCTCGTGCGAGGCGTGCAGGATCGACCCGACATGCCGGCGGGCGATGTGATCGTCGAGATCGTCGCGCGCATCGAGCTGCAGCATCTGCCCGATCTTCTCCTCGAGCGTCATGCGGCCGAGCAGATCGGCGACGCGCTCGGAAATGGGCAGGGTGGGATCTTCGTACGGCAACGACATGGTTCGAGCGACGTTACCCGTCTCGCCTCGGTGATCGGTGCGAAATGCCGGTTCTCGGGGCTCATTCCCGACGTTTGGCACCGATCGTGCGCTCGGTCGCGAGAGATAGGCTCGGGCCATGACGATCGATCTCGAAGCGCTCTACGTCGACCTGCACCAGCACCCCGAGCTCTCCTTCCAGGAGACGCGCACGGCCGGCATCGCCGCCGGTCACCTGCGCGACCTCGGGCTCGAAGTGCACGAGGGGATCGGCGTCACCGGCGTCGTCGGGGTGCTCGCGAACGGTGACGGCCCGACCGTCTGGGTGCGTGCCGACATGGATGCTCTGCCCGTGGGCGAGTTGACCGGTCTGTCGTACGCCAGCACCGCCACGGGCATCGACCCGGCCGGTAACACGGTTCCCGTCATGCACGCCTGCGGCCACGACATGCACGTGACCGCGATGATCGGCGCCGTCGAGAAGCTCGTCGCCGAGCGCGGCGACTGGTCGGGCACGCTCGTCGTGCTGATCCAGCCGGCCGAGGAGTACGGCGCCGGTGCCCGCGCGATGCTCGACGCGGGTCTGCTCGACCTCGTGCCGCGCCCAGACATCGTGCTCGGCCAGCACGTCACTCCCCTGCCCGCCGGCACGATCGGTGTGCGCCCCGGCACGCAGATGGCGGCATCCGACGGGCTCACCGTCACCCTGCACGGCCGCGGCGGACACGGCTCGCGCCCGCACTCCACGATCGACCCCATCGTGATGGCCGCCGCCACGGTCATGCGTCTGCAGACCATCGCCTCGCGCGAGGTCGACCCGCGCGACGTCGCCGTCGTGACCGTCGGATCGATCCACGCGGGCCTCAAGAACAACATCATCCCGGCCGAGGCGAAGCTCGAACTCAGCCTGCGCTACCCGAACGACGCCATGCGCGACCGCGTGCTCGCGAGCGTCGAACGCATCGTGCGGGCCGAGGCCGCGGCATCCGGTGCCGAGAAGGAACCCGAGATCCGCACCGACCACACCCTGCCGCCCACGATCAACGATGCGGATGCCACGGCCCGCGTCACCTCGGCCCTGCAGCGTGCGCTCGGCGAGGGTGCGGTCATCGACCCGGGTATGTTCACCGGCAGTGAGGACGTGTCGTGGTTCGCCCGCGACGCCGACGTTCCTCTCGTGTTCTGGTTCTGGGGCGGGGTCGACCCGGCCGCATTCGCCGCAGCCTCCGAGGGTGGCACGCTCGACCGCGACATCCCGACCAACCACTCGCCCTACTTCGCGCCGGTGATCCACCCGACGATCGAGGTCGGGGTCACGGCCCTGTCGACGGCGGCCCGGGAGTTCCTGGGCTGAGGGCCGCCCGTCGGTTCACTTCCGATACGGCGGCAGCGTGTCTTTCAGGACGCTCGCGATCCTGATGATCTCGTCGGCTGCTGCGATCGCGGCATCGACGTCAGCGACAACGACCTCCGGGGTTTCGAAGTCCGGGTACTCACTCTCGTTGCGCATTTTTCTCATCCACCCGAACTGCCTGATCTTGGCGCCCATCGGCGGCTCGAACTGGGCCATGGCGGCTTCGTACACCGCAAGGTGCCCTCCCCGTGAGGTCGGACGAAGACCCTGCACCGCGAGGCACGCGGTCAGCGCCTTACGCGCCGCATCGTAGGCCGATGTGAATGCTTGATCCGGATCGCTCTGACGCAGAGTGGCAGCGGAAACAATGTGCCGGCCCGCCCGCTCGAGCAGCACCTCGGCGTGCTCGACGTTGGCCGAGACCTGTTCGAGCTGACGCTTGTCGAGCAGGTCGTCGATCACCTCACGCCCTTGTTCCCAACGAAGAGACCGCGTCACCGCCCCGCCCGCTCACGGTCGAGATCGAGCTTCACGAGCGGGCGACTCTTGACCGTTGCCAGGAACGGCTCGGTCGCCTCCCGCCATCGATCAGGACTGACCGCGCGAATGTTCACCTCGCGGCCGAGTCTCGCCTGCGCCGCTGCCGCAGCATCGTGCAGCTCGCTGCGATCAGGGCTACCGATCACGAGCACATCGATGTCTGCGGGATCGCGCCCCTCTTCACCGTTCATCCGTGCCGCCCAAGAACCATGCACGTAAGCATCCTCGATGCCACCGACATCGGCGAGCACCGCGGGAAGAATCGCAAACGGGCCGTACGCGTATTCGACGACCTGACGAACCGGGCGGTAGAGCGGGTGCTCCGGATCAGCCCGCACGTATCGATTGCGCCCCGACCGGCGCTCGATCAGGAACCCAGAGGCGACCAGACGATCAACCTCACGATGAACCGTCGGCAAGGAGCTTGCGATTCTGTGGGCAAGCTCCGTCAGCGTGGGCTCCCGCTCCGGCGAGAGAAGGAGGTCGGCCAGAAGTCTCCCCTGCAGATCGGAGCGCAGCAACGGCGCGATGGTCGGAACTGATGCTTTCACAAAACAAAACATATCGAACATTTTGTGAAACTGTCTGCTTCACCCATTCGCCGAAGCGACGACGTCGAGTCAGCCGCCGATGGCGTTCATGCCGCGGGCGGGCTGCAGGAACGACGGGTCGTCGATCGCGTGCCCCGGCAGCTTGCCGTGGATACACGAGCGCAGCAGGTCGGCGATCGCGTCGTCGCGCTGACCGGGAACGGATGCTTCGCCCCGAAGCAACCCGGTGAGGTCGTACTCGGCGTTCGAGAAGAGGCAGTTGCGCAGCTGTCCGTCGGCGGTGAGCCGCAGCCGGTCGCACGCCCCGCAGAACGGTGCGGTGACCGAGGCGATCACTCCGACCTCGTGAGGGCCGCCGTCGATGCGCCACTTCTCGGCGGGCGCGCCGCCCCGACCGGGAACGGGCTCGAGCTGCCACCGCTCGCCGAGGGCGGCGAGGATCTCCTCGCGCGTGACCATCGTCTCACGATCCCAGGTGTGCCCGGCGTCGAGCGGCATCTGCTCGATGAAACGCAACTGCGCGCCGACCTCCATGGCGAACGCCACCAGGTCGGCGAGCTCGTCGTCGTTCACGCCGCGCATGGCGACGGCGTTGAGCTTGAGCGGCCGCAGCGTCGAGCCCGCGGCAGCGGCGATGCCCTCGAACACGTCGTCGAGCCGGTCGCGGCGGGTGAGGTCGGCGAACTTCTGCCGATCGATCGTGTCGATGCTGATGTTGAGGCGGGTGAGGCCGGCGTCGATCAGCGCGGGGAGCTTCTGGGCGAGGCTGATGCCGTTGGTGGTCATCGCGACCTCGACGGGACCGTCTTCGCCCTCGATGCGGGCGATGCGCCGCACGACGTCGGCGATGTCGGGACGCAACAGCGGCTCGCCGCCGGTGAGACGGAAGGTGCGGATGCCGAGGGCCGCAGCGACCTCGGCAACCTCGACGATCTCGTCGGTCGAGAGGATGCTCGTGCGCGCGAGCCATTCGTTGCCCTGCTCGGGCATGCAGTACGTGCAGCGCAACGAGCAGCGGTCGGTGAGCGAGATGCGCAGGTCTCGGTGCACGCGGCCATGCGTGTCAACGAGTCCGCGAGCGGACGGATCGATCGCGGCGCGGTCGGGCGAGCCGACGGCGATCGGAGAGGCGGCGGGCGCCCGGCGTCCGATCACGACCGGTACGGCCGTCATCGAATCCCCTCGATCCCCATCATTCTCTGAGACTAACCCGTGGAATATCGGGGAGGCCCGGGATCGGGCGATCGGCGGGACATTGCCAGGGCATACGGAGGATGCCCTGCGCGGCAGGATCAGCCGACGGCCACGAACCGCACGGCGCCGGAATCGACCTGCAACCGCACCCTCTCGCCGGCCGCGAGCCCGGCCGCCTGAGTGAGCGGCACGTCGACGGCCCCGAGCGCGGTCTGCATGCGCACCCCGATGAGCGTCGGCTCCAGCCCGGTGATCACCGCCGACCACGAACCGGCATCCGCAGCCCCTGCCCCGATCACCCGCACGTGCTCCGGCCGGAACACGGCGACCAGCGGCACCCCGTCGACGGCGGCGAGCGCACGCGAGGCGGCATCCGCGCTCTCCAGACGTACGTCACCGCTCGACCAGCCGCCGGCGGCAGCCACCCCGACAAGTCGGTTCACCCCGCCGATCACCGCCACGAAGTCCGATGCCGGCGCGGCCAGCACGTCGCGCACCGGCCCGCTCTGCGTGACACGGCCCGACTCGACCACGACCAGCCGGTCTGCCAGCCCGACGGCATCCGCCGCATCGTGGGTGACGGCCACCGTGGTGATTCCCTCGAGTTGTTCGCGCAGCATCCGCCGGATGTCTGCCGCCGTCGCGGGGTCGAGCGCGACGAGGGGTTCGTCGAGCAGCACGGCCTGCGGTGAGGCGGCGAGCGCCCGACCGACGGCGACGCGCTGACTCTCGCCGCCCGACAGTTCGTGCGGCATCCGATCCCCCGATCCCGGAAGGCCGACGCGAGCCAGCCATTCGTCGGCGGATGCCCGTGCCACACGTGCCGCGACGCCCGCGGAGCGCGGGCCGAAGGCGACGTTCTCGCGCACGGACAGGTGCGGGAACAGTCGGGTGTCCTGCCCGAGCAGCACGATGCCGCGATGCATGGGAGCGGTCTGCACACGCGGCGCGGCGGCGCGGTCGATGACCCGGCCGTGCACCGCGATCTCGCCGGCATCGAGGGGCACGAGACCCGCCAGCGCCTGCAGCAGGGTCGACTTGCCCGCACCGCTCGGCCCCATCACCGCGACGGTCTCACCGGCGGCCACCTCGATCGCGACGTCGACGGCGAAGTGTTCGCGCTGCACCGTCACGTGCGCCCGCAGCCCGGCCATCGGGCCGCTCCCGGCCATCGGGCCACCCCCGGTCATCGGGCCGCTCCCGGCCGCCACCCGCGCACCAGCAGCAGCACCGCGATGGCCGTGGCGAGCAGCAGCAGGGCGAGAGCGACCGCGGCGCCCTGCGAGACCCCTGCGCCGTTGAAAGCGGTGTAGATCGCGAGCGGCATGGTCTGCGTCACTCCGGGGCGGTTGCCCGCGAACAGTGCGGTCGCCCCGAACTCGCCGATCGCACGGGCGAAGCACAGCACCACGCCCGCCACGATGCCGGGCGCGGCGAGGGGCAGGGTGATGCGGCGCAGGATGGTCCAGCGCCCGGCGCCGAGCGCGGCGGCCGTGCGCTCGTGGTCGACGCCCGAGGCGCGCACGGCACCTTCGACGGCGAGCACGAGGAACGGCAGGGCCACGAACGACTGCGCCAGCACGACGGCCGGGGTGCTGAACGAAAGCCCGAGCCCGCCGAGCCAACCCGCGCGCCCGAAGAGGTAGAGCAGCGCGACGCCGCCCACCATCGGTGGCAGCACGAGCGGCACCGTCACCGCCGCGCGCATCACGGCGGCGAGGCGCGGACCGGAGCGGGCGATGAGCAGCGCGAGCGGTACGCCGACCACGATGCACAGCAGCGTCGCGATCAGTCCGGTGCCGAGCGAGAGCAGAAGAGCCGAGCGCGCGGCATCCGACGTCACGTCGGAGACGAATGTCGCCCACTCGACGCGCGAGATCAGTGCGATCAGCGGAAGGAGCAGGAACACCAGCCCGATCGTCGCGGGGATCGCGAGCGCGCGGGGGGCGTACCCCTGCACGCGTCTCGTGCTCATGGTGCGCCGAAGCCGAACTTCGCCAGGATGGCCTGTCCGGCATCCGACAGCACGAACGCGACGAACGCCTTCGCCGCCTCGGGGTTCGGGGCGTCGGCAAGAGCGGCGATCGGGTAGTGGTTCACGACGTCGGCGGCGTTCTCGGGCACGACGGCTTCGACGCCGTCACGGCCGATCACGTCGGTCGCGTAGACGAGGCCCGCGTCGGCTTCGCCCGTCTCGACCTTCGTGAGCACCGCGGTGACGTTCTGCTCGAGGCTCGCGGCATCGATCGTGACGCCTGCGGCATCGAGGAGCTTCGCGGATGCCGCGCCGCACGGCACCTCGGAGGCGCACAGCACGGTGGTCACATCGGCGAGGTCGGCGACATCGGCGATGTCTTTCGGATTGCCGGCGGGAACGACGATCACGAGCGTGTTCGAGGCGAACAGTTCCGGGTCGATGGCGGCGTCTTCGGCCTTCTCCATGTTCGCCTCGTCGGCCGAGGCGAATACGTCGGCCGGGGCGCCCTCGCGGATCTGCGTGACGAGCGTCGAGGAGCCGTCGTACACGGGCACGACCCGCACACCGGGGTGCTCGGCCGTGAACGCCTCGGCCATCTCGTCGAAGGCCCCGGCGAGCGATGCCGCGGCGTAGACGGCGACGTCACCCTCGAGGGTGTCGGCCGAGGTCGAGGCAGCGGTCGGAGTGGGCTCGGACTCGGCGGCGCCCGCGCACCCGGTGAGCGCGAGAACGAGGACGGCGATTCCGACGACGGTGGATCGGCGCAGCGAGCGGCGCATGGTCAGCCTTTCGAGATGTCGACGACGACCTGCGTCGCTTTGACGGATGCGGTGGCGAGAGAGCCGACCTCGAGCTCGAGCGCGCGTGCGGCTTCGGCCGACATCAGCGAGACGACCCGGTGGGGTCCGGCCTGCAGATCGACCTGAGCCATCAGACCCTCGATCTGCACGCGGGTCACGATGCCGACGAAGCGGTTGCGGGCGCTCGAGAGCGAGTCATCGGCGGATGCCACTTCTGCGGCGAGCTCGATCGCGCGCGCGGCGAGCGCGTCGCCCGGGATCTCGGCCGGCGTGGAGTCGGTGACGGGAAGCAGCCCCTGGTCGATCCAGCGCCGCACGGTGTCGTCGCTCACACCGAGCAGTTGGGCGGCCCGCGCGATCCGGTAGGTCTGCATGGTTCGAAGATACCGCAGATGCGGATAACCACGAGGAATCCTGCCGCATCCGCGAACTCCTATGACGCTCGGCCCCGATAAAGGCACGACGGCATACCCTGAAGCCATGCATCCCCTCGTCGCGCCCGCACCGGCTCTCGAGCCCACCGAACTCGTGCGCACCGCGCGCCATGCCGTGCTCACCGGCATCGGCGAAGAAGGGCAGCGGCGCCTCAACGCGGCGCACGTCGCCGTCGTCGGCGCCGGAGGCCTCGGCTCCCCCGTGCTGCTCGCCCTGGCCGCCGCCGGGGTCGGCGCGATCACGGTCATCGACGACGACGTGGTCGAGCTGACAAACCTGCAGCGGCAGCTCGCTCACCGCGTCGACGACATCGGCACGCTCAAGACCACCTCGGCCGCGCGGGCGATCACGGCGCTCGCGCCGCAGACGGTCGTGACGACGGCAGCCGAACGCCTCGACACCGACAACGCCACCCGCCTTCTCGGCGACGCGCACATCATCGTCGACACGAGCGACTCGTTCGAGACGCGACGGGCCGTCGCCGCCGCATCCGAAGCCCTCGCCCGCCCGCTCGTCTGGGGAGCGGTGCAGGAATGGCACGCGCAGGTGACGGTCTTCTGGTCAGCACCGACCGAGGGAGACGCCGTCGTGCTGGCCGATCTCTTCCCCCTGGGCACCGAGGGCGAACCCCCCAGCTGTGCACAGGTGGGCGTGCTCGGCGCGCTGTGCGTGCAGGTGGGCGGGATGCTGGCGGGCGAGGTCGTGAAGCTCATCACGGGCGCCGGCCAGCCGCTGCTCGGACGCCTGGCCGTGATCGACGCGCTCGCCGGTCGTCAGCACGAGATCGCGATACGCTCGTCCGCCCGTGCGACCGAGGTGTCGGCGTGAGCGCCGCCGGGGCGAAGACCCCGCGCACCGTCGAAGACCAGTTGGCGCGCGTGCTCGCCGCGGTGCATCCCCTCGACACCGAGGTGCGGGCCGTGCAACGGGCCGCGGGGCGCACGCTGGCGGAGCCCGCCACTGCCGCCCACGACATCCCGCTGTTCGACAACTCGGCCATGGACGGGTTCGCCGTGCGGGCCGCCGATGTGGCCGACGCGTCGGCGGAGCATCCGATCACCCTGCGCGTCGTCGCCGATCTGCCGGCCGGCGTCTCGATCGACCCGGCCCTGGCCGCGGGCGAGGCGGCGCGCATCATGACGGGCTCGCCGACCCCCACGGATGCCGACGCGATCGTGCCGTTCGAAGACACTGCCGGCGGACTCGCCGACTCCCTCGGCGAGGTGCGGGTGCTGCGCGCGCCCGCGAAGCCCGGAGCGTTCGTGCGACGCCGGGGCGCCGATCTGCACCGCGGCGACGAAGTCGTGCGCGCGGGCGAACGGCTCGGCCCGTTCCAGGTGGCCGCCGCCGTCGCCGCCGGCGTCTCGCAGGTCGTCGTCACCCGTGCCCCGCGCGTGGCCGTCGTCTCGACGGGCAGCGAGCTGCTGGCAGCCGGCGAACCCGCGGCCCGTGGGCGCATCCCCGACTCGAACGGCCCCCTGCTCGAACAGCTCGTCGCGGGGGCGGATGCCGAATTCGTACTGGTCGCCCGTGTGCTCGACGAGGCGGATGCCGTGCGCGCCGTCACCGCCGAGGCTCAGGAACGCGGTGCCGACGTGATCGTCTTCACCGGCGGGGTGAGCGCCGGGGCGTACGAGCCGGTGCGCGGTGCGTTCGACGGCGGCGGCGAGGTCGAGTTCACACCCGTCTCGATGCAGCCCGGCAAGCCGCAGGCGTTCGGAGTGCTGTCGTCGGGGGCGCTCGTGTTCGGCCTTCCCGGCAACCCGGTGAGCGTCGCGGTGTCGTTCGAGGTGTTCGTGCGGCCGGCGCTCCTGGCGCTGCAGGGGCGTGGCGTGATCCAGCGTTCTCGTCTGTCATTGGTGGCGGATGCCGCGTGGAGGACCCCTCCCGGGCGCCGGCAGTACCTGCCGGCGGTCGTCGACCTCGCCGCCGGGACCGTTGCCCCGGCGACGAGCGGCGGATCGGGATCACACCTGGCCGGAGGACTCGCCCGCGCGCGGGCGTTCGCCATCGTGCCCGCAGAGGTCGAGGCCGTCGCCGTCGGCGACCGGATCGATGTCATGCTGGTCGAATGAGCTTTCCCCACCTGGATGCGGCCGGCCACGCGCACATGGTCGACGTCACCCTGAAGCAGCCGACCGTCCGCACCGCCACCGCCCGCGGTTTCGTGCGGTGCAGCCCCGAGGTCATCGCCGCTCTCCGCGACGGCACCGCCCCCAAGGGCGACGTGATCGCCGTGGCGCGCATCGCCGGCATCCAGGCTGCGAAGTCCACCGCCTCCCTCCTCCCGCTCGCGCACGTGATCGGCGTACACCGGGCGAGCGTCGACCTCGACATCGTCGACTCCGGCGTGCACATCGAGGCCACCGTCGGCACGGCCGACCGCACGGGCGTCGAGATGGAAGCCCTCACAGCCGTCTCGGTCACGGCGCTCGCCATCGTCGACATGATCAAGGGCCTCGACCGCGCGGTCGTCATCGAAGACGTGCGCATCACCGCCAAGTCCGGCGGACGCTCCGGCGACTGGGTGCGGCCGGACGAGGCATCCGAATGACCCGCGTGCGCTACTTCGCCGCCGCCGCCGACGCCGCCGGCACCGACGCGGAGGAGCGCTCGGAGCCGACGCTCGCCTCTCTGCGTGCGGCGCTGGTGCAGGAGCATCCGGAACTCACCGACATCCTGCCGCGCTGCGCCGTGATGGTCGACGGCGTGCGCACCGACGGCGACCGCCCGCTCGACGACGTCGAGCTCATCGACGTGCTGCCACCCTTCGCCGGCGGCTGATCCACCTTCGGGACGGGCAGACCGGTCAGCCGCCGATGCCCTTCCACGACGAGGTGCCGTCGGACTCGTGCTGGCGCTTCCACACCGGAAGGTCGCGTTTGATCGCCTCGATGACCTCGCGGCACACGGCGAACGCCTCGGCACGGTGCTCCGACGCGACCGCGATCACGACGGCGGCGTCTCCCACGGCCAGCTGTCCGATGCGGTGACTGACGGCGACGACGACCGGCCCGTCGCCCGCGCCGGATGCCTGGGAGGCGATGCGCCGCAGCGTCGCCTCGGCGTCGGGGTGCGCGCTGTACTCCAGGCCGACCACCGGGGAGTCGGCGTCGGGGTCGTTGTCGCGCACGCGCCCGACGAACGTCGTGACCGCCCCGAGCGTGGGGTCGTCGACCGCGGCGAGGTGCGCGTCGAGGTCGAGCGGCGTCTCGGAGATCGCGGCGATGCGCACGTCGTTCATCAGTGATCACCACCGGCGAGCTGGTCGACGATGTGCGCCGCAACACCGAGCACGATCGGTACGCCCGACGAGACGGCATTCGTCGAGCCGGGAAGATTCACCACGAGCGCGCCGAACGGGTCGATGATGCCGGCGATGCCCCGCGAGAGCACCGACTTCGGGGTGTCATCGAGGCCTCGGCGACGCAGTTCCTCGGCGATACCGGGCACCTCCCGCGTGACGACCTGCTGCGTTCCCTCCGGGGTCTCATCGCGCGGGGCGACGCCCGTGCCACCGGTCGTGACGATCAGCTTCACCCCGCGCGCGCATGCCCGGCGCAGGGCATCGGCGACCGAGTCCGCTCCGTCGGCGACGACCTCGGCGTCGGGGCAGTGCCACCCCGCCTCACGGAGCAGACCGACCGCGATCGGCCCGCCGCGGTCCTCGCGCTCTCCGGCGAACGATCGATCGGAGACGGTGATCACACAGGCTGAAGGCTGGGTCATGCGTCCACCCTAGGACGCCCCTCGCATCGCCGCACCGATCAGTTGACCCGGATCAGCGAGCGCTGCCAGCCCGACGAACCGTTCGGCGCGATGGGCGCACGCTCCTCGATCTGGGTCTCGCCGTTCTTGTTGATGGCGCGCACGGCCACGTAATGGGTGCCGGGGGTGGCGTCCCACTCCATGAACCACTGCACCCAGGTGTCGTCGTTGATCGGAGCCGACGTCTGCACCGGCATCCAGTCGCCGTTGTCGATGCTGACCTCGACGCGCTCGATGCCCACCGACTGCGCCCAGGCGACACCCGCGATCGGGATGCGGCCCGCGTCAACCGCCGCCCCGAGCTTGGGGGTGTCGACGCGCGACGAGAACTTGATCGGCGCCTCGGCGCTGTACCCGCGCGGGGTCCAGTAGGCCTCGTCGTCGGCGAAGGTGGTGACCTTGAGCTCGGTGAGCCACTTCGTCGCCGACACGTAGCCGTAGAGACCCGGAACGACCATGCGCACCGGGAAGCCGTGCTCGAGCGGAAGCGGCTCGCCGTTCATGCCGACCGCGAGGATCGCGTCGAGGTTGTCGTCGGTGAGTGCCGACAGCGGGGTGCTGGCCGTGTAGCCGTCGACGCTGCGCGAGAGCACCATGTCGGCACCCGACTTCACGCCGGCCTTCTTCAGCACGTCGCGCAGCGGAACCCCGAGCCACATCGCGTTGCCCACGAGTTCGCCACCGACCTCGTTCGACACGCAGGTCAGCGTGATCGCGTATTCGTCGAGCCCCATGTCGAGCAGATCCTGGAAGCTCATCTCGACCCGCTGATCGACCATGCCGTCGATGACGAGGCGCCAGGTCTCGGGGTCGACGGTCGGCACGGTGAGTGCGGTGTCGACGCGGTAGAAGTCTTTGTTCGGGGTGAAGAGCGGGCTGATGCCGGGTACGTCGAGCTCGGCTCCCGGCGGCACGGTGACGGTGCTGCCGGGCGCCGGGAGCTTCAACGCCTTGCGGATGCTCTCGACCGATCCCACCGCCATGCTCACAGTGCGCGAAGCGACGCCGACGACCACGGCGGAGATGCCCGCGATGGCCGCGATGGCGAAGAAGCCACGGCGATCGACGCCGGCGGATTTGCCTCCGACGTTGCCCGCGGTCGGGATATCGGTCGGCGACGGCTTGGTGATCGGCGGCGTCGAGGGGTCGACGGGCACGTTTCGGGCCGTGCCCGTCGAGAGCGCGGCCGTGCGCCAGCGGCGCAGACGGCGGGTCAGCACGATCAGGATGAAGGCGCCCGCGACGGTGCCGAGCACGGGAGGCAGGAAGGCCAGCGGCGCCACTCCGGCGCGTGTCACGATCGCCGCGGTCGACAGCACACCCGCGATGCCGAGCGCGATCACACCGAGCGGTGCGCGCACGAGCTGCAGGATGCCGGCGATCGCCGACGCGATCACCACGGCCAATCCGAGGCCGGCGAGCAGCGCGATCTTGTCGTACTCGCCGAAGGTCGCGATCGCGAACTCCTTGAAGGGCTGCGGCACGATGTCGATCACGAAGCCGCCGACGGCCAGGATCGGGCTCGCGGAGCGCGCCACGATCAACGCGAAGAGCTCGGCTATGGCGAGGAAGACCGCCCCGCTGATCACGCCCGCGAGCGCTGCCCAGACGATGAATCGCTTCCCACTGCGGCGCTTGGCCATGATGTCCTCCTGGTCCACCGGTGACGGTGCTCCCCGATTGTTCGGAGCGGAGGGCGGATCGGATGGTGCCGGAACTACACCTGCACGATGTGCGGCGGGGGCGGCGGGGCGAGCTGACGCTGAGGCACCCCGTGCGCCTCGCGGTGCAGACGCTCCATGCGGGTGTCGAGCTCGGCGGCGGCCTCGGCCGCATCGGCCAGGCTCTCGACGAGGTGCGAGGGCACCTGGTTCGAGAACTTGTAGTAGATCTTGTGCTCGAGGCTGGCCCAGAAGTCCATCGCGATCGTGCGGAACTGCACCTCGACCGGCACCATGAGCGCACCCGTCGACAGGAAGACCGGCACCTCGATGATGGCGTGGAGGCTCTTGTAGCCGTTCGACTTGGGCGTGGCGATGTAGTCCTTCACGACCCGCACGGTGACGTCGTCCTGCGCGGTGAGCAGGTCGAACAGGCGGTAGACGTCGGCGACGAAGCTGCAGGTGACCCGCACGCCGGCGATGTCGGTGATCTCGCGGCGGATCAGTTCGAAGTCGGGCTCGTCGATGCCCTTGCGGGCGAGCTTCTCGACGATGCTGTCGGGCGACTTCACCCGGCTCTTGACGTGCTCGATCGGGTTGTACGCGTGGTGGTGCGTGAATTCGTCGCGCAGGATCGAGATCTTCGTCTCGACCTCGCGCATCCCGAATTCGTACTCGCGCAGGAATCGCTGGAACTGATCCCGGAGCGCCTTCGTCTCCTGGATCGCCAGTTCATCGACGGGAAGGGTGGTCATGACATCGACGTTATCCATCCGTGATCGGAAACGGCTGTGCATCTCGGGGTTGCCCCGCGCACCGCGGATGCCCCGGCCTGGCCCTGCCGGAGACAACGCGTCGGGCGGAGAACTCCCCGTCGGGCGGAGAACTTCCACCGATTCCTCCTCCCGACAGCGAGATCTCCGCCCCAGAGGGCGCGACCACGCGCGTTCGGGAGGAGATCTCATGGTGTGACGGAGCATCCGCCCGCATTCCGCCTCGTTGCGTGAGACCTCCTCAGAAGCGGATGCCCCGGCATCCGCAGGTTCGTCCGCGCACGCCGCGACCCTAACTCAGGACAACCCTTCCCGTTCCGGCCTGATCGGCGGCCTACGGGCCGACGGCGCGCCTTTTGTCCTGAGTTGTGGCCGGGGGCTCGACCGCAGACCGTAAGGATTCCGTGAGGGCGCCCCGGCGGCCCGTAGGGATTCCGTGAGGATGGCGTGAGGATGCCGCTCATCAGGAGTAGTGTCGCCCGACGTGCCAGATGAAACCAGAGAGGGCGCCGATGCGCCGGCCGTCAAGCGCATCCTGATCGGTGAGCCGCTCACGAGCGCCCAGGTCGACGATCAGCTGCTCCCCAAGCGCATGGCTCTTCCGATCTTCGCGTCGGATGCGTTGAGCTCGGTGGCGTACGCCCCGCAGGAGCTCGTGATGATCCTGCTGATCGGCGGGCTCACGTTCCTCTCGTTCACGCCGCTGGTGGCGATGGCGGTCGTGGTGCTGCTGGTCGTCGTGGTGCTCAGCTACCGGCAGCTCATCAAGGCGTATCCCTCCGGCGGCGGCGACTACGAGGTCGCCTCGAAGAACCTCGGCGAGATTCCGGGCGTGATCGTGGCCGCGGCGCTCCTGGTCGACTACGTGCTGACGGTGGCCGTGTCGGTCGCCTCGGGCGTCGACAACATCATCTCGGCCGTGCCGGGCCTCGACCCCTTCCGCGTGGAACTGGCCGTCGGCTTCGTGGTGCTCATCATCATCGTGAACCTGCGCGGGGTGCGCGAAGCATCCGCCGTGTTCGCGATCCCCACGTACGTCTTCATCGGGTCGGTCGGAATCATGATCGTGACCGGGCTGATCCGCACGTTCCTCGGCGATGCGCCGGTGGCGTCGAGCGCCGACTTCTCGGTGCAGGCCGAGAGCCTGAGCCAGGCCGCGGTGATCCTGCTGATCCTGCGGGCGTTCTCGAGCGGATGCTCCGCCCTCACCGGCGTCGAGGCCGTGTCGAACGGGGTGCCTGCCTTCCGGGCGCCGAAGGTGCGCAACGCCCAGTCGACGTTGGTGCTGATGGGGTCGATCGCGATCTGCCTGTTCGCGGGCCTCACCGCCCTCGCCCTGATCACCGGGGTGCACTACGCCGAGAACCCGTGCGATCTGATCGGCTTCGACTGCACGAACCCGCAACCCAGCCTGATGGCGCAGATCGCCGCGGCGACGTTCGGGGGCGGCAGCATCGCCTTCTTCATCGTGCAGGCGGCGACGGCGTGCGTGCTGCTGCTCGCGGCGAACACCGCGTTCAACGGCTTCCCGTTGCTGGGCGCGGTGCTCGCCCGTGACGGCTACGCCCCGAAGTCGCTCAACACCCGCGGCGACCGCCTCGTGTTCTCGAACGGCATGATCCTGCTCGGCATCGGCGCGATCATCGTGCTGGTGGTGTTCCAGGCGCGATTGACCACGCTGATCCAGCTGTACATCATCGGCGTCTTCGTGTCGTTCTCGCTCGGGCAGATCGGCATGGTGCGGCACTGGCGGAGGGTGCTGCGGCAACCCGACAGCGACGCCCCGGACGGCACGATCGACGGCGCCTCGGCGACCGACCGCCGTTCGGCTCGCGTGGGTCTGATCATCAACTCCGCCGGTGCCGTCATGACCGTGCTCGTGCTGCTGATCGTGACGATCACCAAGTTCACCCACGGCGCGTATCTGGTGTTCTTCGCGATCCCGATCCTCGCTTTCCTCATGCTGGGCGTGAAGCGGTACTACCGCGACGTCGAGCACGAGATCGAGATCGATGACACGACGCGGTTCGGGGCATCCGGCGATGTCGCGATCGTGCTGGTCAACAGGCTGCAGAAGCCCGTCATGAAGGCG
Organism: Microbacterium sp. NPDC087665; assembly: GCF_044743285.1. Lineage (NCBI taxonomy): Bacteria > Bacillati > Actinomycetota > Actinomycetes > Micrococcales > Microbacteriaceae > Microbacterium > Microbacterium sp. NPDC087665. The sequence goes on from NZ_JBIUWD010000007.1 coordinate 25,596, forward strand.
ATCGACTACGCGGTCGCGGCGAAGCACGGCAAGACGATCGCGGTGCACGTGGCCGTGGCATCCGACGACGCCGCCGAACTGCAGCGGCAGTGGGCCGACCATCTCGTGCCGATCCCGCTCGTGATCGTGGAGTCGCCGTACCGCTCGTTCGCGCAACCGGTGACGCAGTTCATCAAGCAGTACCGCGAGAAGCACGGCTCGTCGGTGGTGACGGTGTACCTGCCGCAGTACATCGTGGGCCACTGGTGGGAATCGTTCCTGCACAACCGTCGCGCCCGCCGCCTGGCGAATCAGCTGATGCTCGTGCACGGCGTCTCGATCACGCTCGTGCCGTGGCTGCTCGACTCGTCGGAGCTGATCTACGGGCGTCGCTCGCGTCCGCTCCCCGGCCAGCAGCGCGCCGGCCGCCCGGTGGTCGTGTCGGGTCGTCGAGCCCACCGCCCCGCGGGTCCGCCGCAGGAGTAGCTCCGGCATCCGCCGTTCCGGTCGCAGAAAGGCCCGGTATCCACCTCGGATACCGGGCCTTTTCGCGACCGGAGCGACGGGAGCGAGGTCTAGATGCAGACCCAGCAGTACAGGCGGTGGCCGGATGCTTCGGCACCACGCGCGAGGGCGGCGAGCTCGCGCAGGAACCCGGCGAGACCTGCCGGGTCGGAGCCTGCGAGCTCGTCGGTCTGCGACCACGGCACCGCCACCTCGGCGAGGCGCGCATCGTCGACTGCGGCGAGCGCGGTGGCGAGAGCATCGGTCACCGTGATGACGATCTGGTCGTAGTCCTCGCTCATCGCGAGGTTGAGGCCGGCGCGCGGGTCTTCGGTGACGTCGTCGTAGGGCGTGCCGGTGAGCAGTGCCTCGAGGGTGCCGAGCTGCACGACGGGGTCGATGCCGCCCGCGGATGCGGTGTCGAAACCCGACCCTTCGGCCGTGGGCCCGCCGCCGACGGTGAGCACCGTCACAGCGAGGTCGTCGGATGCTGCCGAGAAGTAGTCGTAGATCACACTCATGCCCACATCCTGTCAGGCCGCACCGACAGGCGCAGGTCGTGACACATGTCACCGGCACCGGTGACAGGGCGTCACTTCCTCGCGAGGCCGGCGCCGAGTGGACTGGAGTCAGATGCGGAGACCCGACCCCGCCGATCGAGAAAGAGCACCATGCGCAAGCCCTGGAAAGTCGTCCTCACCACCCTCGGAGTCATCGTGGCGGTGCCCGTCTTCGCGATCGCCTCGACCGCGATCGTGAATGTGATCGCGACGCGGGTCGAGGCATCCGTCTTCACCGCGTACGGAGAGCTCGTGCCCGTCGACGGCAAGTCGATGAACGTCGCGGTGGCGGGCGAGGGCGACGAGACGATCGTGCTGCTGCCGGGTCTCGGCACGGCGGCACCGGGCCTCGACTTCGAACCCCTGATCGCCGAGCTGCAGACCACCCACCGGGTCGTCGCGGTCGAGCCGTTCGGCACCGGGCTGAGCGATCAGACCGACGTCGCGCGCACCGCCGAGAACATCAGCCGCGAAGTGCACGAGGCGTTGCAGCAGCTCGGCATCGACCGGTACGCCCTGATGGGCCACTCGATCTCGGGCATCTACGCGCTCACCTACACGGCCGCCTACCCCGACGAGGTCACCGCGTTCATCGGCATCGACAGCAGCGTGCCCGATCAGCCCGGGTGGAACGACCCCATCCCGACGTCGACGATCGCCACGCTCTCGAACCTCGGACTCACCCGTGTGCTGAGCGCGATCGCCGCCGACCCCTACGAGGGGCTGCCATACGACGAGGCCACCGCCGACCGGATGAACGTGCTCAGCGCACGGAACGCCGCCGCGCCGACGATGCTCGACGAGATGGATCACGTCCCCGCGAACTTCGAATCCGTGAGCGGTACGACCTTCGCCGCCGATCTGCCGGTGTTGCTGTTCGTCGCGGCCGACGACGCCGAGGTTCCGAGGTGGCTCGAGCTGCACGAGGCCCAGGCGGCGAGCGTTGACCACGGCCGGGTGGTCGCTCTCGAGGGCGGCCACTACCTGCACCACACGCAGTCGGCGACCCTGGCCGACGAGACGCGCACCTTCCTCGATGGGCTGGCGGCCGGCTGACGGCATCCGTCCCCTGCTCCGGATGCCGCTACCCGGCGACCCACATCAGCACGAGCACCGCGGCCAGCACCGTCGGCACCGCCGCGACCGTTCCCCACAGCACGAAGCGGCTCCAGCGGATCTCGACCCCGAGGGAGACGATGCGGTGATGCCAGAGCAGGGTCGCGAGCGACGCCCACGGCGTGATGAGCGGACCGAGGTTGACGCCGATCAGCAGGGCCATCAGTGCGACGGGGTCACCGGCCGCGGGTTCGAGAACGAGGTAGGCCGGCAGGTTGTTGATCGCGTTGGCGCTGACCGCGCCGAGGGCGGCGAGCCGGAACAGGTCGCCCGCCGAATCGCCCGACGCGGTCGGCGAGGTCAAGAATTCGAGCAGTCCCTGCGCGTGCGCGGTCTCGACGATCACGAACAGGGCGGCGGCGAGCGCGAGCGCCTGCCACGGCACGAGCGAGAGCCGCAGCGCCCGGCGGCGGCGCACGGCGAACAGCACCACGAGCGCGAGCGCGGCGACGGATGCCGGAATCCACACGTCGTGCGTGAGTGCGAGCAGGGGCATGAGTACGAGCAGGATGCCGGTGGCGCTCCAGAACAGCGTCGGATCGGCGGGCCGCCTGGGCGTGGGCGTCTCGTACGCGGCGAACACCGTGCGGCGGTGCACGAGGGTGAGGATCGCGACCGGCACGATGATGCCGACGAGCGTGGGGGCCCAGCTCAGCGCGAAGAACGCTCCGGGGCCTCCGATGGCGTCGGCGGCGAGCAGGTTCGTGAGGTTCGAGACGGGCAGGGCGAGCGATGCCGTGTTCGCGAGCCAGATCGTCGCGAGCGCGAAGGGGATCGGTGAGACCCCGATGCTTTGCGCCAGCACGATCACCACGGGGGTGACGATCACGGCCGTCGTGTCGAGCGAGAGGAACACCGTGCTCACCACGGCGAGCGCCACCACCAGCGCCCAGAGCAGCAGCACCCTCCCTCGACCCCAGCGCGCGAGGCGCTGCGAGACCACGTCGAACACGGCGGCGTCGCGGGCGAGCTCGGCGACGATCGTGATCGCGACGACGAACCCGAGCACGGGGGCGATGCGCTCGCCGAGCGCCCCGGCATCCGTTCCCGGCAGGATGCCGGCGACCACGCAGACGAGCGCAATGACGACGAGCGCGACGACGACCCACGTCCCCGTCCCGATCCGCCGCATGTTCTTCGCCACCTCGTGATCTTAGATCCGCCACCCCCGGTTCCCGTCGCACTTTCTGTCGGTTCGTGGGCCCGGAACCGACAGAAAGTGCGACGGGAGCGAGACCGGAAAGGCGGATGCCGTGAGCAACCTGCATGCATCGGGCGAGGCGGCGTAGGGGAACCGTGAGGATCGTCGATTCGACTCCGGGCGAGGAGTTGTATCGGTGACGTGCTCGACATCCTCTACCTCGCGCTGACTCTCGCGCTGTTCGCCCTCGTCTCGTTCGCCGCGAAGGGGGTGGAGAAGCTGTGATCGTCTTCGAGATCATCGCCGCCGCGCTCGCCGCCGCGGCCGTCGTCTACCTCGTGATCGCCCTGGTCGCTGCGGAGCGCATCTGATGGGCGCCGAGATCTGGTTCGGCATCCTGCAGGCAGCGGTGCTCATCGTCGCCCTCGTGCTGCTCTACCGCCCCCTCGGCGACTACATCGCCCACGTCTTCACGAGCCCGCGCGACGCCAGGGTCGAGCGCGGTGTCTATCGCGTGATCGGGGTTGACCCGGCATCCGAGCAGACCTGGCGGGCCTACGCCCGCAGCGTGCTGGCATTCTCGGTGGTCGGGCTTCTGCTCGTCTACGGACTGCAGCGCCTGCAGGGCTTCCTGCCCGAGTCGCTGGGGCTCCCCGCCGTGCCCGAGGGCCTCGCCTTCAACACCGCGGCCTCGTTCGTCGCCAACACCAACTGGCAGTCGTACTCGCCCGAGCAGACCATGGGCTACACCGTGCAGCTCGCCGGCCTCACGGTGCAGAACTTCGTGTCGGCGGCCGTGGGTCTCGCGGTCGCGGTGGCGCTGATCCGCGGCATCGCCCGCCGCGGCTCGACCACGATCGGCAACTTCTGGGTCGACCTGATCCGCGGACTCGGACGCCTGCTGCTGCCGATCGCGATCATCAGCGCCCTCGCCCTGATCGCCGGCGGTGTGATCCAGAACTTCGCCGGATTCACCGACATCACCACGGTCGCGGGTAACCCGCAGACCATCCCCGGCGGGCCCGTCGCCTCGCAGGAGGCCATCAAGCTGCTCGGCACCAACGGCGGCGGCTTCTTCAACGCCAACTCGGCGCATCCCTTCGAGAACCCGACCGGTGCGACGAACCTGCTGGAGGTCCTGTTGATCCTGGCGATCCCTTTCTCACTCCCCCGCGCGTTCGGCCGCATGGTCGGCGACAACCGCCAGGGCTACGCGATCGCGGCCGTCATGGGCACGATCTTCCTGATCTCGACGTTCGCGCTCTCGGCCCTCGAGCTCGCAGGCCGGGGCACCGCCCCCGAACTCGCCGGAGCCGCGATGGAAGGCAAGGAGGTGCGCTTCGGCATCCTCAGCTCCACGCTGTTCGGAAGCGCCAGCACCCTCACCTCCACCGGTGCGGTCAATTCGATGCACGACTCGTACACGGCCCTCGGCGGCATGATGCCGATGCTCAACATGATGCTCGGAGAGGTCGCCCCCGGCGGCGTCGGATCGGGCCTGTACGGGATGCTCGTGCTCGCGATCATCGCCGTCTTCGTCGGCGGACTGCTCGTCGGACGCACGCCCGAGTACCTCGGCAAGCGCATCGGCCCGAAGGAGATCAAGCTCGCGAGCCTGTACATCCTGGTGGTTCCGGCGCTCGTGCTGGGCGGTACGGCGCTGAGCTTCGCGATCCCCGGCATCCGAGCGGATGTCGAGGCGACGAGCATCCTGAATCCCGGCGTGCACGGCATGAGCGAGGTGCTCTACGCGTTCACCTCGGCCGCCAACAACAACGGCTCGGCGTTCGCCGGTCTCACCGCCAACACCCCGTGGTTCAACACCGCGCTCGGTGTGGCGATACTGCTCGGACGCTTCCTGCCGATCGTGCTCGTGCTGGCGCTCGCCGGTTCGTTCGCGGCGCAGGAGAAAGTGCCCGAGACCGCGGGCACTCTCCCCACCCACCGGCCGCAGTTCGTCGGCCTGCTCCTCGCCGTGACGGTCGTCGTCACCGCGCTCACCTACTTCCCCGTGCTCACACTGGGACCCCTCGCCGAAGGACTCGTCTGACCATGACGCTCATCACTACTCCCCCCGAGACCCCCTCGGTTCCCGAGCCCGCTGAAGGGTCCGAGGCCGCGAAACCCCGCACGTTCGGCTGGCCCCAGCTCGCCGCCGCGATGCCGGGTGCGCTGCGCAAGCTCAATCCCGCCGCCCTCGTGCGCAACCCCGTGATGCTGCTCGTCTGGGTCGGCGCCGCGTTCACCACGGCGCTCGCGATCGCCGAGCCGTTCATCGGCGGTCCCGGCGAATCGGGTGGCACCCCCGTGCCCGCACCCTTCACGGCCGGCATCGCCGTGTGGCTGTGGCTGACCGTGCTGTTCGCAAACGTCGCGGAGTCCGTCGCCGAGGGCCGCGGCAAGGCGCAGGCCGCGAGCCTGCGCAAGACCCGCACGAGCACCATGGCGCGGCGGGTCGTCGGGTACGACGCCGCGACGGATGCTCTCGCCGCCCGGTCCGAGACCGTCGAGGTCTCGTCGGCCGAGCTGCAGCGCGACGACCTCGTGATCGTCGAGGCCGGAGAACTCATCCCCGGCGACGGCGACATCATCGCGGGCATCGCCACGGTCGACGAGTCGGCCATCACGGGCGAGAGCGCCCCGGTGATCCGCGAATCGGGCGGCGACCGCAGCGCGGTCACGGGCGGCACCCGGGTGCTGTCCGACCGCATCGTCGTGCGCATCACCTCGAAGCCGGGCGAGACGTTCGTCGACCGCATGATCGCGCTCGTCGAGGGTGCCAGCCGCCAGCGCACGCCCAACGAGATCGCACTCAACATCCTGCTCGCGAGCCTGTCGATCGTGTTCGTGATCGTGGTGCTGGCGCTCAACCCGATCGCGTCGTACGCGGCGTCACCCGTGAGCATCCCGGTGCTCATCGCCCTGCTCGTGTGCCTCATCCCGACCACGATCGGCGCCCTGCTCTCGGCCATCGGCATCGCCGGCATGGACCGTCTCGTGCAGCGCAACGTGCTCGTCATGTCGGGCCGCGCGGTCGAGGCGGCCGGTGACGTCACCACCCTCCTGCTCGACAAGACCGGCACGATCACCTACGGCAACCGCCGCGCCCACGAGGTGCTGCCGCTGCCGGGCGTCGACGCCGACGAGCTGCTGCGCATCGCGGCTCTCTCTTCTCTCGCCGACCCCACGCCCGAGGGCGCGTCGATCGTCGATCTGGCGGCGAGCCGGGGCATCCGCGTCGACGAACCGGCAGATGCCGTCGTCGTGCCGTTCACCGCGCAGACCCGCATGAGCGGGCTCGACCTCGCCGACGGCACGCAGATCCGCAAGGGTGCCGGCTCGGCCGTGCGGGCGTGGCTCGACCCTTCGACGGGCTCAGGGACCCAGAGCAGAGATGCCGAGCTGATGAGCCGCACGGATGCCGTCGCCGAGAGCGGCGGAACCCCCCTCGTCGTCGCGGTGAAGGCCGCCGACGGCGAGCGCATCCTGGGGGTCGTGCACCTGAAGGACATCGTGAAGGACGGCCTGCGCGACCGGTTCGACGAGCTGCGCAGCATGGGCATCCGCACCGTCATGATCACCGGCGACAACCCGCTGACGGCGAAGGCGATCGCCGCCGAGGCCGGGGTCGATGACTTCCTCGCGGAGGCCACACCCGAAGACAAGCTCGCTCTCATCCGCCGCGAGCAGGAGGGCGGACGCCTCGTCGCGATGACCGGCGACGGCACGAACGACGCTCCGGCACTCGCGCAGGCCGACGTCGGCGTCGCGATGAACACCGGCACCTCGGCCGCGAAAGAGGCCGGCAACATGGTCGACCTCGACTCCGACCCGACCAAGCTGATCGACATCGTGCGCATCGGCAAGCAGCTGCTCATCACCCGAGGGGCGCTCACGACCTTCTCGCTGGCGAACGACATCGCCAAGTACTTCGCCATCATCCCGGCGATGTTCATGGGCATCTTCCCCGGGCTGGCGGTGCTCAACATCATGCAACTGCACTCCCCGGCATCCGCCGTCACCAGCGCGATCATCTTCAACGCGATCGTGATCGTGTTCCTCATCCCGCTCGCCCTGCGCGGAGTGAAGTACCGGCCGGCGAGCGCCTCGCAGATCCTGCAGCGCAACCTGCTCGTCTACGGACTCGGCGGAGTGATCGCCCCGTTCCTCGGCATCAAGCTGATCGACCTCGTCGTCAGCCTCCTCCCCGGTTTCTGAAAGGCCTCGCCATGTCCTCCACTCGCACCACCGTCCGCACCGCGGGCGTCGCGATCCGCGCGATGCTCGTGCTCACTCTCGTGCTCGGCGTCGGCTACACGCTCGTCGTGACCGGCATCGGCCAACTGCTCCTCCCGAGCCAGGCCAACGGCTCACCCCTCGCCGACGACAAGGGCAGCGCGCTCATCGGGCAATCCTTCACGGATGCCGAGGGCGAGGCGCTGCCCGAGTACTTCCAGTCGCGTCCGTCGGCCGCCGGCGACGGCTACGACGGCGCCGCGTCGAGCGGCACCAACCTCGGCCCGGAGAACCTCGACCTGGTCGCCGCGATCGACGAACGCAAGGCGGCCATCGCCGAGCGCGAGGATGTCAGCCCGAGCGAGATTCCGGCCGATGCGGTCACCGCATCCGGCTCGGGCCTCGACCCGCACATCAGCGTCGCCTACGCCCTGCTGCAGGTGCCGCGCGTGGCCGAAGCCCGAGGGTTGTCGGACGACACCGTGCGCCAGATCGTGGAGTCTAGGATTCAAGGGCGGGATCTGGGATTCCTCGGCGAAGAACGCATCAACGTCGCCGAACTCAATCTCGCGCTCGATGAGCGGGAGGGCGAATGACACGAGAGCGGCGGGGCCGGCTCCGCGTTCTCCTGGGCGCGGCCCCCGGCGTCGGCAAGACGTTCGAGATGCTCGCCGAGGGGCGTCGCCTGCTCGACGACGGCCGCGACGTCGTGATCGCGGTCGTCGAGACCCACGGGCGCGCGGCGACCCTCGCCCAGACGATCGGCCTGCCGGAGGTGCCGCGCCGCACCTCGGAGCACCGCGGGGTCGCCCTCACCGAGCTCGACGTCGACGCCGTGATCGCGCGACGCCCCGAGATCGCCCTGGTCGACGAGCTCGCCCACACGAACATCCCCGGCTCCCGGCATCCGAAGCGCTGGCAAGACGTCGAGGCGATCCGGGATGCCGGCATCGACGTCGTCACGACCGTGAACGTGCAGCACATCGAGTCGCTCAACGCCGTCGTCGAGAAGATCACCGGCATCGCGCAGCAGGAGACGATTCCGGATGCTGTCGTCCGTGCTGCCGATGAGATCGAGGTCGTCGACCTCGCGCCGCAGACCCTGCGCGACCGGCTCTCGGCCGGCCTCGTCTACCCGGCGGAGCGGATCGACGCCGCCCTGTCGAACTACTTCCGGTTGGGCAACCTCACCGCGCTGCGCGAGCTCGCGCTGCTGTGGCTGGCCGACGAGGTCGACAGCGCGCTGCGCAGCTACCGCGCCGACCACGGCATCGAGGGCACCTGGCAGGCGCGCGAACGCGTGGTCGTCGCCCTCACCGGCGGCCCCGAGGGCGAGACGCTGCTGCGTCGCGGGGCCCGCATCGCCGCCCGGTCGGCCGGCGGCGAGCTGCTGGCCGTGCACATCTCGACCCAAGACGGCCTGCGCGACTCGACGCCCGGCGCCCTCGCCGCGCAGCGCGCCCTGGTCGAGTCGCTCGGCGGCAGCTTCCACCAGATCATCGGCGACGACATCCCCGCAGCCCTCGTCGAGTTCGCGCAGGGAGCCGACGCCACCCAGCTCGTGATCGGCGTCAGCCGGCGCGGGCGACTCGCGGCCGCGCTCACCGGACCCGGCATCGGCTCCGAGGTCATCCGCCGCTCGGGCGACATCGACGTGCACATCGTCACCCACGCCGCAGCCGGCGGGCGCGTGGCACTCCCCCGCATCACCGGCGGGGCGCTCGGGTGGCGGCGGCAACTGCTCGGATTCGTAGTCGCGGTGGTCTGCGGCCCCCTGCTCTCCTGGGCGATGTTCTCGTTCCGCAGCCCCGAATCGATCACGTCCGAAGTGCTGGCGTATCAACTGCTCGTCGTCGTGGTGGCGCTGATCGGCGGCATCCGTCCTGCCGTCTTCGCGGCCGTGCTCTCGGGCATCACGCTCGATTTCCTCTTCGTCGCCCCCCTCTTCACGATCACGGTCGCGCACCCTCTGCACGTGCTCGCACTCGCGCTCTACGTGGTGATCGCGATCCTCGTGAGCATCATCGTCGACCAGGCCGCCCGCCGCGCCCGCACCGCCAAACGTGCGACCGCCGAGGCCGAACTGCTCGCCGCCGTCGCGGGCAACGTGCTGCGCGGCGACAACGCCGTACTCGCCCTCGTCAGTCGCACCCGCGAGGCGTTCGGACTCAGCGGTGTGCGCCTGCTCGCGGCCGATGGAGAAGTGCTGGCCAGCGACGGCGAGCCCCTCGCCGACGGACGCACCACGAGCATCCCCGTCGGTGCGTCGCAGGCCGTGCTCGAACTCAGTGGTGACGCGCTGGATGCCCCGGCACGCCGACTGCTCGATGCGATCGTCGCCCAGATCTCGGCCGCGATCGAGCACACCGACCTGCGCGCGACCGCCCGCGAGGTGGCTGCTCTCTCGGAGACCGATCAGGTGCGCAGCGCCCTGCTCTCGGCCCTCAGCCACGACCTGCGGCGCCCGCTCGCCTCGGCCGTCGCGGCGATCGGCGGGTTGCGCGGCGCGCACGAACTCTCGGCCGACGACCGCGCCGAGCTGCTCGCCACCGCCGACGAGAGCCTCGCGACCCTGTCGACCCTGGTCACCGATCTGCTCGACGTGAGCCGGGTGCAGGCGGGCGTGCTGGCGGTGTCGGCCACCCGTCTCGACGCGACCGGCCCCGTGCTGGCCGCCGTCGACGAGCTCGGGCTCGGCCCGGCCGACGTCGAACTCGCCCTCGACCCCGCACTGCCCGCGCTGCAGGCCGACCCGGTGCTGCTGCAGCGCGTGATCGTCAACGTGCTCGCGAACGCGCACCGGCACTCCCCGGTGGGAACGCGCGTGCTCGTGTCGACCAGTGCCCTCGGCGAGCGCGCCGAGATCCGCATCGTCGACCGCGGCGAAGGGGTGCCGGTCGAGCGGCGCGACAGCATCTTCCAGCCGTTCCAGCGCTTCGGCGACACCGACAACACCACCGGTCTCGGACTCGGACTCGCCCTGTCGCGCGGATTCGCCGAGGGCATGGGCGGTAGCCTGACACCCGAGGACACCCCCGGGGGTGGACTCACGATGGTCATCTCACTGCCGCTGGCCGGCGCCGACACGGAGGGCACCGAGTGAAGCTCCTCATCGCCGACGACGACCCGCAGATGGTGCGGGCGCTGCGCATCACCCTCGCCGCCCACGGCTACGAGGTCGTCGTCGCCGCCGACGGAGCCGCCGCGATCGCCGCCGCCGCCCAGAGCCACCCCGACCTCATCATGCTCGACCTCGGCATGCCGCGGCTCGACGGCATCGAAGTCATCCAGGCGCTGCGCGGATGGACCAACGTGCCCATCATCGTCGTCTCGGGCCGCACCGGATCGGCCGACAAGGTCGAGGCGCTCGACGCCGGAGCCGACGACTTCGTCACCAAGCCCTTCCAGGTCGACGAGCTGCTCGCCCGCCTGCGCGCGCTGTCGCGTCGGGCGGTTCCGGCCGGCGGCGAATCGACCGTCTCGTTCGGCGATGTCGTCGTCGACCTCGCGACCAAGACCGTCACGCGTCTCGGCGCGCGCGTGCACCTCACCCCGACGGAGTGGCGCATGCTGGAGCATCTGTCGCGGCATCCGGGAGCCCTCGTCACCCGGCAGGATCTGCTGAAGGAGATCTGGGGCAGCGAGCAGGTCTCCGACTCGGGCTACCTGCGGCTCTACATGTCGCAGCTGCGCAAGAAGCTCGAGCACGAGCCGAGCACCCCGGTGCACCTGCTCACCGAGTCGGGGATGGGCTACCGGCTCGTTCTCTGAGGCGCCTCCGGGGCGGGACGCTTCGACAGGCTCAGCGACCCACTGGGTCCCTGAGCCGACCTCGGCCCCTGAGCCTGTCGAAGGGTCCGGCCCGCCGTCCGTACCTAACTCAGGACAAACCGGCCCCAGCCACGCTTTTCGAGCCGATTCGGCCCCCCCAACGCACGGTTGTCCTGAGTTAGGGACGGGCCTTGCGCGCGCCACGCCCGCGCAGCGCCGACACGACGCCGGCGACCACGAGCACCACGGCCACGACGATCGCGGCGATGGCCGTCGGCACGCTCTCGGGCTGGTCGGTCAGTCGCCCGACGGCGAGCCAGGCCAGACCCCATGCGGTGGCGAGCGCGGGGGCGATGCGGCCGGTCAGCCAGGCCGCGGCGACGCCGATCACCATCACGACGGCGAGCACCGCGACGGCCCAGATCTCGGCCTGCTGCGCCCAACTCTCGGGCGCCATCTGCGTGAACCAGGCGGCGGTGTTCGCGACGGTCGCGATCGTCACCCAGCCGAAGTGCAGTCCGTTCGCGCCGTCGGTGAGGATGCGGTCGCCGGTGTTCTTCGCGGGGAAGCGTCCGAGCAGCACGATCACCCGAGCGAGCACGGCCACCAGCAGGGCGATCACGATCACCGTCAGCCACAGGGTGAGGAAGCGCGCGGTGACCAGCCACAGCCCGTTCAGCACCATCGAGGCGGCGATCCATCCACCGACGGCCTGCTGCCGAGCATCCGTCCGCTGCCCCGGCAGCGCCTGCCACACCGTGTACGCGAGCAGGCCGATGTAGATCAGCGACCAGATCGAGAACGCGGGGCCGGCGGGTGCGAGGTACGACCCCTGGGCCGAGAGCGCGCCGTCTTGCAGGTCGTCGACGGATGCTCCGCCGAATGCCCCCGCTCCGACGGCGGCCGCGATGAGCATGAAGGATGCCGCGGCGATGACCAGGCTCTGTCGGGCGATGCCCTTCGTCTGTGTCTCCATGACCGGCACGGTACCGGTCGGTCGGTGCGCGCACAGGAGCCTTGACTCCGGAGGCGAAAACGTCTAGCCAGGCTAGCGAAATGCTCGAAGCTCCGGTCGGCACACCCCGGGTGCGCCTGCGTAACTCCTCAAGAACGACGGCTGCTACCCGATGCCGGCCGTTTCGGCCCAGGACCGGGCCGATCTTGAGGAGTTATGAAAGACGCCGGATGCTCAGCCCGCCGTCACCGCGGCGTCGATCAGCACTTCGGCGGCACCCCGCGCCTGTGCCGCAACCGCCGCGTCGCCCGAAATCGCCGCGGTGCTCTGCGCCCCCTCGGCGAGGATCGACAGCTGCGCGGCGAGCAACGGCGAGGCCCCGGTGCCGGTGACGAGGCGGGCCATGTACTCCTGGAACGAGGCCTTGTGCGTGCGCACGATCTCGGCGACCTCGGGGTTGGTGCCGCCGAGCTCCCCGAACGCGTTGATGAAGGCGCAGCCGCGGAAGTCGTCGGTGCAGAACCAGTCCTCGAGGTAGCCGTAGACGGCGAGCAGTCGGGTGCGCGGGTCGGCGCCGGCATCGGCCACGGCGGTCGACAACCCGGCCTCCCACTCGGCATGCTTGCGCGCGAGCACGGCAGCGACGATGTCGTTCTTGGCGGGGAAGAGACCGTAGAGGCGACGCAGCGACACGCCGGCCGTCTGGCGCAGCTCGTCCATGCCGACGGCCGCGTATCCCTTGCGGTAGTAGAGATCCTCGGCGGCGGAGAGGATGCGTTCGCGTGCCTCGTCTTCGGTCATACCCTGAAGTTTACTTGACACGAGAACGAACGTTCTCTATGTTGGACATATCGAGCGAGAACGATCGTTCTCACCGGAACCGAAAGGACCAGGATCATGGGTTACATCACCGTCGGAAACGAGAACAGCACCCCGATCGAGCTCTACTACGAAGACCAGGGAGCCGGCCAGCCCGTCGTCCTGATCCACGGTTACCCGCTCGACGGCCACAGCTGGGAGCGCCAGACCCGTGAACTCCTCGCCCAGGGCTACCGCGTCATCACGTACGACCGCCGCGGCTTCGGCGGATCGTCGAAGGTGAACGACGGCTACGACTACGACACCTTCGCCGCCGACCTCAACACCGTGCTCGAGACCCTCGACCTGCGCGACGTCGTGCTCGTCGGATTCTCGATGGGCACCGGAGAGCTCGCCCGCTACGTCGGCCGCTACGGCCACGAGCGCGTCGCCAAGCTCGCCTTCCTCGCCTCGCTCGAGCCCTTCCTGGTGCAGCGCGACGACAACCCCGAGGGTGTGCCGCAGGAGGTCTTCGACGGCATCGAAGCCGCCGCCAAGGGCGACCGTTTCGCCTGGTTCACGCAGTTCTACAACGACTTCTACAACCTCGACGAGAACCTCGGCTCGCGCATCAGCCAGGAGGCCGTCACCGGCAGCTGGAACGTCGCGATCGGCAGCGCGCCCGTCGCCGCCTACGCCGTCGTCTCGTCGTGGATCGAAGACTTCCGCGGCGACGTCGAGGCCGTGGCCGCCGCCGGCAAGCCCACCCTGATCCTGCACGGCACGAAGGACAACATCCTGCCGATCGACGCGACCGCCCGCCGCTTCCACCAGGCGGTGCCCGCCGCCGAGTACGTCGAGGTCGAGGGCGCCCCGCACGGCCTGCTCTGGACGCACGCCGACGAGGTCAACGCCGCGCTGACGAGCTTCCTCGCGAAGTAAGTCCGGCCCGGCAGCATCCGCTGCGGGATCGATATGTCACGCCTCAGAGGCATTTGACGTGACATATCGATCCCGCCGCCGTCCGGCTGACACTCCCGTCGCAGAAAGGCCCGGTATCCGAGAGGGATACCGGGCCTTTTCGCGACCGGAACGGATGCTGCGGCGCTCCGCGCGATCGGAGCGGAGACCGCGGCTGCGGCTGACCGGCATACTCAGCCGCGCAGGACTCAGCCGCGCAGAACTCAGCCGCGCATGGCGACGCCGCGGCGCCAGTAGCCCATGAAGGCGACCTGTCCGCGGTCGATGCCGAGGTCCTTCACCAGGTGGCGGCGCAACGTCGTGACAACGCCGCTCTCGCCGGCGATCCAGAAGTAACGGTCGGCGGGAGCATCCGATGCGGCGATCTCTTCGCCGAGCCCCGAGTACGCGGGCGTCTCCCAGAGCAGATCTTCGCCGTCGAGATCTTTCACGGCGATCTCGTCCGCAGCATCCGCATCGCCGAGGTGCGCGAGCACCGCCGGGATCACACGCAGGCCGTGCAGCTGGTCGTCGCCGCGGGGCAGCCACTGCACCTCGACGCCGGCGGGCGCATCGATCGTCAGGATGTCGGCCTCGGACGGAACCTCGATGAACGCGCAGCCGCGCAGGTCGCGCGGGGCGTCTTCGAGGATGCGGGCGATCGCGGGAGCTGCGGTCTCGTCACCGACCAGCACGACCGACGGCGCATCGCCCGGGGTGTACTCGGTGCCCCCGCCGGTGATGCCGCGGCGCGGGCCGATGAGGAAGATCTCCTGCCCGGGGGCAGCGGCGCTCGCCCACAGCGAGGCCGGCCCGGTGAGGCCGGGCGCGAGGTGCAGCACGAAGTCGACGTCGACCTCGGTGCCCGTCGACGGGTCGACGCGCAGGTCGCGGATCGAATAGGTGCGCATCGAGCCGCGCTCCGCTTCGGGCACGGCCAGGTACGACCCCCACCAGTCGGAGGTGTCGCGATCGAGCGGAGGCAGGATGCCGGATGCCGGGGGGAAGATCAGCTTGATACGGGCGTCGAACACGCTGCCCGGCGTGCCTAACTCATCGAGATCGGCACCGCCGAACGTCACCCGCACGAAGTTGGGCGAGACGCGGTCGACCGCGCGCACCTCGGCACGGGCGAGCACGTAGGTGGGCTTCTCGGTGGTGGTGGTCTCAGCGGACATGGTGCCTCCCGATAGGTGTGACCATTGGCTTGCCGGAAACCGGGTCGGTGGTGATCTGATTCGCGAGGCCGAAGACCTCTTCGACGAGCTCGGCCGTGACGATCTCGCTCGGGGCGCCGATCGCGTGCACGCGCCCCTCTTTCATCGCGACGAGCTCGTCGGCGTAGCGCGCCGCCAGGTTGAGGTCGTGCAGCACCATGACGATCGTGGTGCCGCGCGAGACGCTGAGGTCGGTGAGCAGATCGAGCACCTCGACCTGGTGCGCGACGTCGAGGAACGTGGTCGGCTCGTCGAGCAGCAGGATGTCGGTCTCCTGCGCCAGCGCCATCGCGATCCACACGCGCTGGCGCTGCCCACCCGACAGTTCGTCGACGCTGCGGTCGGCGAGGTCGGTGACCCCGGTGGCATCGAGTGCGTCGGTCACGACCTCATAGTCGTGCGCGCTCCAGCGTGCGAGCGTCTTCTGGTGCGGATGCCGCCCCCGCCCGACGAGGTCGGCGACGGCGATGCCCTCGGGAGCGACCGGCGACTGCGGCAGCAGGCCGAGGATGCGGGCGACCTCTTTGGTCGGTCGCGCGTGCACCGACTTGCCGTCGAGCACCACCTGCCCGGCGCTCGGCGAGAGCAGGCGCGCGAGCGAACGCAGCAGCGTCGACTTGCCGCATCCGTTCGCCCCGACGATCGTCGTGATCTTGCCGGGCGCGACGGTGAGGTCGAGCCCGTCGATGATGGTGCGGTCGCCGTAGGAGAGGGTGACCCCTTCGGCCGACAGGCTGTGCGAGACGGTCACAGCGATCCTCCCGAGCGGTTGGTGCGGATGAGCAGGTAGATCAGGTACGGCGCGCCGAGCACACCGGTGACGACGCCGACCGGGTAGCGGGTGCCGAGCGCGAACTGGGCGATCAGGTCGCCCCCGAGCACGAGCACCGCACCGACGAAGGCGCTGGGCAGCAGCAGATTGGCGCCGGGGCCGGTGATGCGCGCGGCGATGGGACCGGCCATGAACGCGACGAACGCGATCGGTCCGGTCGCGGCGGTGGCGAAGGCGAGCAGCGCCACCGCGCCGAGGATGAACAGCAGACGCGTGGGATTCACGCGCACACCGAGGCCCGAGGCCGAGTCGTCGCCGAGCTGCAGGGCACCCAGGGCGCGTCCCTGCGACAGCATCAACGGCACGATCACGGCGGCGGCGATCGCCATCGGCAGCACTCGCTCCCACGACGCATTGTTGAGGCTGCCGGTGAGCCACTGCATCGCGGTCTGGATGTCCCAGTTCGCGGCGCGCGACAGCATGTACGAGATGACGCTCTGCAGCATGGCGGCGACGCCGATGCCGATCAGGATCAGCCGGGTGCCGGCGAAGCCGCCCTTGATCGAGAGCGCGTAGATCACGAGGGCGGTGACGATCGCGCCGCCGAGCGCCAGGACCGAGACGACGGGGCCGTTGAGCGACAGCACGATGATGCCGAACACCGCGGCCGCGCCCGCACCGGCCGAGATGCCGATGATGTCGGGCGAGGCGAGCGGATTGCGCAGCAGCGTCTGGAAGCTCACGCCGGCGATACCGAAGCCGAACCCGGTGAGGATCGCGAGGATCGCCCGCGGCAGGCGCAGGTCTCCGACCGTGAAGGATGCCCCCGGAACCGTCTCGCCGAAGATCACACGGATCACTTCGATGGGCGTGTAGAACGTGTTGCCGATCATCAGCGCGACGGCGAACAACGCGAAGACGATGATGCCAAGCACGATCGTCGCGGTCGCGTGCCGACGATGGCGGGCGCGGCGTCCGGCGACGACGGCGGCGACCCGGGAGGATGCCGTCTGCTCGGGGCGGTCGAGCGTGTGCTCGGCGTTGTCGGCGGGGCCGATGCCTCCGGTCGAGTTGGTGCGGTCGGTCGTGGTCACAGCTCACGCACCTTCTGACGGCGGACGATCCAGATGAAGAAGGGGGCGCCGATGATGGCGGTGATGATGCCGACCTGGATCTCTTCCGACGTCGGCGAGATGACGCGACCGATGATGTCGCTGGCGGTCAGCAGCGCAGCTCCGGCGAGGGCCGAGAACGGCAGCAGCCAGCGGTGGTCGGTGCCGATCAGCATGCGGCAAACGTGCGGGATGATGAGGCCGACGAAGCCGATCGGGCCGGCGATCGCGGTGGCGGCACCGGCGAGGATCACCGCACCCAGGGCCGACAGCATCCGGGTGCGGAAGACGTGCTCGCCGAGGCCCTTGGCCATGTCGTCGCCCAGCGCGAGCGAGTTCATGCCGCGGGAGCTGGCGAAGCAGATGAGGGCGCCGACGGCGAGCACCGGAGCGGTGATCACGATGCGGGGCCATTCCGCCCCGCCGACGCCGCCGATCTGCCAGGACTGGAACGTCTGCAGCAGATCGACGCGCGGAAGCATGATGGCGCTGATGAGCGAGGCGAAGGCGGCCGAGGTGGCCGCTCCCGCGAGTGCGAGTTTGAGGGGTGTCGCTCCCCCGCGGCCGAGGGAGCCGACGGTGTAGACGAAGGTCGCCGCGAGCGCGGCACCGGCGATGGCGAAAGCCATCTGACCGTAGGGGTTCGCGAGCCCGAAGAACGCGATGCCGATGACGACCGCGAGCGATGCGCCGTTCGAGACGCCCAGGATGCCCGGGTCGGCGATCGGGTTGCGGGTGACGGCCTGCATCGTCGCGCCCGACAGCGCGAGCGCGGCACCGACGAGCAGGGCCAGTACGGTGCGCGGAATGCGCTTGACGATCGCGGCCTGCTCGATCGTGTCGGTCTGACCCTGGAATGCGGCGACGATGTCGTCGAACGACACGGCGCGCACACCGAAAGACACCGACAGGATGCTGAGGACGAGAAGGATACCGACCCCGGCGAGAAGCCAGAGCGTGCGCACCAGCACCGGGCGCCGCAGGTCTGCGGCGCCCGGTGCGATGGTGGTGGTTGCGGTCACTGAGTTGCCACTCCGCGTGTGCGGACTGATGGATTACTGAGCGAGCGGTGCTGCCAGCAGGGCGAGGTAGTCGCTGAGACCCCACGGGATCGACAGCGGCGACGGGTTGGCGGATGCCGCGATCGGCGTGGCGTCGGGGAGGATCGCGATGCGCCCCTCGGCGATGGCCGGGATCTTCGACAGCAGCGGGTCGGCCTGCAGCGTGGCGATGAGCGACTCGTCGCCGTAGGTGGCGATCACGTCGACGTCGTCGAACTTCGCGGCGTCTTCGGCGCTCACCGACAGGTAGAACTCCTTGCTGTCGGCGGACTCCTCGACGATCGACGGCAGCGGCATGCCGAGGTTGTCGTGCAGGTAGCCGGGGCGCGTGTCGACGGCCGTGTAGTAGCCGATCTGGCTCAGGTCGGCCGGGTCGAAGAAGGCGAAGAGCACCTTCTTGTCCTTGAGGACGTTGTTCTCTTCGAGCGCCGCATCGGCGTCGGCGTGCAGGTCTTCGATGAGGGCCTTGCCCTCTTCTTCGAGGCCGAGGGCCTTCGAGTTCATCTCGATCATCTCGTCGACCGGGGTGCCCCAGGCGATGTCGGGGTAGGCCACGACCGGAGCGATCTTGGAGAGGGTGTCGTACTCCTCCTGTGTCAGGCCGGAGTACGAGGCGAGGATGACGTCGGGGTTCGTGTCGGCGACGGCCTCGAAGTCGATGCCGTCGGCCTCGTCGAAGAGCACCGGCTCTTCGCCGCCCAGCTCGTCGAGCTTCTCCTCGACCCAGGGCAGGATGCCGTTGTCGTCGTCGTCGCCCCAGCTGGCCTTGCTGAAGCCGACCGGCGTGATGCCGAGGGCCAGCGGAACCTCGTGGTTCGCCCAGGCGACGGTCGCGACACGCTCGGGCTTCGTCTCGATGGTGGTCTCACCGTAGACGTGCTCGATCGTGACGGGGAAGGCGTCGTCGGAGGCCGGTTTGCTGCCGGCGTCGGAGCCGCTGTCGGTGGTCGACGTCGCGCAGGCCGAGAGGCTCAGGGCGAGCGCCGCGGCGGCGCCGACGGCGAGAAGACGAGAAGTGCGCACAGGCATGTCCCTTCAGATGGGTGGAGGGGAGATGGCGCAGAGTCGCGCCGAGAGTTTGGTAAGGCTCCCCTAATCTAACCCGAAGTTAGGCAAACCTCAAACTATGAGCCGAACTATGCCGATGTGCTTTTCCGTGTTCCGGGCACAGAAAAAGCCGGCCGATTCCCGAGGGAACCGACCGGCTTCAGCCGATCACGAGTGATCAGAGATCACGAATGATCACAGGGGGCGAATGTTCGCAGCCTGCATGCCCTTGGGGCCACGCTCAGCGTCGTATTCGACCTTCTGGTTCTCGCGGAGCTCCTTGAAGCCCGAGCCAGTGATCGCAGAGTAGTGGGCGAAAAGATCGTCCGAGCCATCCTCGGGAGCGATGAAGCCGAAGCCCTTTTCAGCGTTGAACCATTTCACAGTGCCAGTGGCCATGTGTTTCTTCTTTCTATTTTGACGTGGCCGCTGTTTTACACGGCCATAGCACCGCACCGGAGAATCCGGTGGGTACAGAGTGACGCACTCCGAACGGAGGCGACGTTGAGGGACGCAGCGAGGTCTCGGCGGGCGATGTGCCTGCCGAGAAAGGAACCGGGTGCAGATGCACCGCGGCTGACTGCGTGTGACAAAAAAGACTTTCGGCGGATCCGTGCCGAACCGATCGGCGCAGAATTCGGATCCAGATGGAGGGCCGCACACGTCGCATCAAGCGTTCGCGGGCCGGTGATGAATATGCCTCCGGAAAGAGGAACATCGTTAACGTACCACGTCGGCCCCGGAATGCACCTGGGCGAGTCGAATGGAGTCTTCTTCTCTGGCAGCTCCGTCTCGGACGGCGAGGGCCGCTTCGGTGCGCGTGCTCACACCGAGTTTGCGCAGCACGGCCGAGACGTGCACGCTGACGGTCTTCACGCTGATGAAGAGTCGCTCGCCGATCTGGCGGTTGCTGAGCCCCTCGGCGATGAGTGCGAGCACCTGACGTTCGCGGGCGGTGAGTGCGTCGGTGAGGGCGTCGGTGAGGGCGTCGGTGAGGGCGTCGGTGACGGATGCTCCGAGCACCTGCGGGTCGAGGCCCGCGGCAGCCGCGAACCCGCCGACCGTGGCCTCGAGTTGCGCGTGCCGGAGCTCTCGGGCGATCGTCACCGCCGTTTCGATGACGGGCGCGGCCGCCGCTCGGTCGCCCTCGTGCACGAGGATGCGGGCGTATTCGAGGCGGGTGATCACGCGGAAGAGGATGGGCACGTTCCCGCTGTCGGCGAGGATGATCGCGCGCTGCATCGCCTCGGCCGTCGGGTCGAGCAGCGCGGCGACGATCGGCGACCACACGTCGCCGAGAAGCTGCGGCGGCTGCGCGGACCAGGTCTCGGCCACTCGGCGGGCAGCGACGGCGGTATCTTCGCCCTGTGCCCGCAGCTCGGCGATGATCGCCGCCGCCTGCAACAGCAGCCTGCGCTGATGCAGCAGGACGGGGCCGCCGTCGTCGATCATCGCCATGATCTCGGCGAGCGCTCCACGCAGGTCGCCGGCGCTCTCGGCGACCGCCACGGTCATGGTGATCAGGTCGTACCAGATCTGCCGCTCGGTCTCGCCGGTCTCGACGAACGACGGGGTCCATTCGCGCAGCATCTCCGCTGCCTCGGCCGATCGGCCCCGCCACGCCAGCGCACGCACGCGCGTCATGCTCGAGTACATGCGGAAGACGCGCAGCGCACCCTGACGATGGTCGCGCGACATCATGTCGTCGACGCGCTCGATCTCGCCGCGTTCGAAGAGCGCGACCGACATGTTCTGCATCATGATCGAGCCCGAGCTGCGCCCGACGCCGAGGGCGCGCGCCAGGGCCAGCCCCTCTTCGGCGATGAGCACTGCTTCGTCGTAGCGGCCGAGCAGGGTGAGCGCGTCGGAGTAGTTGACGCGGTAGCGCAGATCGGCGTTGGAGCTGCGGGCGAGGTCGTGCGCCCGATCGAACTCGACGATGCTGCGGTCGATGTCGCCGAGGTGTGCGAACGAGACGCCGTGCACGTTCGCGGCGATCGACTGCTGGTCGCGGTCGCCGGCGCGCAGCGCGATGCGTGCGGCGTCGTCGGCGACACGGAGCGCGTCGTCGAGACGGCCGGCGACCATGTATCTGCTGGCGAGCTGGTTCAGCAGGCCAGCACGCAAGGCATCGTCGTCGAGCTTGCCGGTGACGAGGTCGAGCGCCTGTTCCGTCAGCGGGATCGACCCGGGGCGACCGAGATTCGCGAGGTACTGGGCTTTGTCGCGCAGCAGCCGCGCGTGCAGTCGGGGAGAGACGGATGCCGTGTCGACCTCGTCGAGCGCGGCGGTGATGACCGCGAGCGCCCGCTCGCCGTCGCCCGCATTGCGGAGCACGGATCCGAGCGTCTGCAGCAGGTCGAGATGCGTGACCCCGGCGGCATCGGGTGCATCGGCGACGCGCGGCCACACCTCGAGCGCCAGCTCACCGAACCGTGCGGCGCTCGCGAAGGCGAACCGCGCCTTCGCGTCACGCATCGCGTGGACGGCCGCGGCGAGCGCGCGTCGTTCGTCTTGGGCGAGTTGCCAGTGGTGGGCAAGGGCGGCGGCGTCGACGCTCTCGGCACGGTCGCGCTGCGCCTCGAGCGCCTCGGCGTAGGCGCGGTGCAGGCGTGCACGTTCGCCGGGGAGCAGATCGTCGTGTACGGCCTCGCGGAGGAGCGCGTGCCGGAAGCGGTAGTGCTCGTCGTCGATCACCAGGATGCCGCCGCGAGCGGCCTCTCTGATGCCCTCGTCGAGCCGGTCTTCGGGAAGGTCGACGAGCGTGGAGAGCAGCGGGTGCGAGAGGGGTCTTTCGGCACCCGAGGCGACTCGCACGACCCGCTGCGCGTCGGCTCCCAGTCGGTCGAAGCGCGTGAGCAGCACGTCGCGCAACCCGTCGGGAAGCGGACCAGTCGTGCAGTCGGCGAGCTCTTCGACGAAGAAGGGCACCCCCTCGGCGCGCTCCTGCATGCGCGCGAGTGCGCTGTCGGACACGGCCGTGCCGGTGAGCTGTTCGGCCAGCGCGCGTACCGCGTCGCCGTCGAGTCGCGGAAGCGTGACGCGCTCGATCAGCCGGGAGCGCGTCGCCTCGATGAGGAAGCGGCTCACTGCGTCACCCCGACGCACGTCGTCGCTGCGGCAGCTGAGCAGCAGCAGCACGCGCCCACGGGCGAGGGTGCGAAGAAGAAAGGAGAGCAGTGCCAGCGTCGACTCGTCGGCCCAGTGCAGGTCTTCGATGATGAGCACCTGCGGGGCGGCGTCGGCCGCCGTCTCGATCAGCGTCGCGATCGCATCGCGCAGCCGATCGGGGCTGGTGCGGGCGCGGTCGGCGGGCTCTTCGGTGAGTTCGGGCAGGAGCATGCCGAGAGCCTCGGCGCCCGGCCCGGTGGCGTCGCGCACCTTCTCGATGCCGAGCCGCGCGACGATCGAGCGCAAGATCGCCGTGAGCGGGCCGTACGCGGTGCGCGCGGGACCGAGATCGAGGCACCAACCCACGTGCACGTCTGCCCGCGATGCGACCTCGGCCGCGAACTCGCGCAGCAGACGGGACTTGCCGATGCCCGCCTCGCCGTCGACGAGCACTCCGACCGCCGTACCCTCTGACGCACCCTCGAAGAGCCGGCGGACGACGTCGATCTCGGCGTCGCGGCCGACCATCGCGGAGCTCTGCGCGAAGGAGGACATAGGTTCATCGTGCCACCCCCCTCCGACATCCGAAACGCGATCGGAGCCCCGCGATGCGGCCCCCTGCGGGCGCAGACGGACGACCGGATTCACCGCGCCGCGACCGGCTCGCCGGGGGCAGTCGCCGCGGCGCGACGGCGCGTGGGCGCAGCATCCGCCCGGTCGGCCGGACGTCGACTCGTCAGACGCCCGAGCATCCGCCCGACCAGACCGGCCCGACGCGGAACGATCTGGTCGGCGTGCTCCCGCAGGAACCGTCGCTGCTCAGCCGCACGCTCGATCTGCTGGCGTTCGGAGTCGGCGATCTGCTGGCTGACGTACGGGTGCTCGAACATGGGATCTCCTCGTTGTGTGTCCATCTACACAACGCTCTGAGTCCCCCGCCCGGCATCGGGAGGATTCCCTATCTTTCGAGGCCGAGCCGGCCCACCATCCCTAGGCGTCGACGTCGCCGCGCCACTCCCCGGTCTCGAGACCGGTCTTCTCGATGAACTCCTTGAAGTTCTTGAGGTCCTTCTTCACCGCGTGCGTTCCCACTCCGAGCAGGGCGCCGACCTTCTCGATCATCCCTTCGGGTTCCCAGTCGATCTGCACGGCCACCCGGGTCTGCGCCTCGGACAGCTTGTGGAACGTCACGACGCCGGCATGCTCGGTGTCGCCGCCGATGCTGTTCCACGCGACGCGCTCGTCGGGGTGCTGCTCGGTGATCTCCGCGTCGAACTCGCGTTCCACGCCCCCGACCTTCACCGTCCACCGCGTGTGGATCTGGTCGGTCTGCACGATGGACTCGACCTCGTCGAGGAACTTCGGGAAGCTCTCGAACTGGGTCCACTGGTTGTACGCCGTGTTCACGGGGACGTCGACGTCGATGGTCTCGATGATCTGCACCATGGGATGCTCCTCACTGTTGGTCGTCGTCCCATTCAGCGCGGTGGATGCCGACCTGGCGATGGGGTTGACAGCATCCGATCGACGACGGATGCTCGGCACCCGCCGTCACCCGTGCAGCAGGTGTGCGCGTGCCGAAGGGCGCGGCACGTCGGGCGAGAGGATCGCCAGCACCCGCACGAGCGTCGTCATCCACAGCAGCCCCAGGCCCACGGCCATCGCCTCGAGGGCGGTCATCGTGATGAGCCCGAAGACGGCGAACAGCACGAACGCGATGGTCACGAGCACGCCGACGCCGACGGTTGTGATGATGAGTGCGCGGGGCGCTCCCGGCACGACGAACGCGGTGACGGCCATCGACGCCGCGAACAGCAGCAGTGTCACCGGCGCCACGATGTTGTGCGCCTCGGGGGCGCGATGCAGCGGCAGCAGTCCGACGCCGGCGAGCCCGAATCCGGTGATGATCCACAGCCCGGCGGTCAGGGCGATGCGGCCGAGGGCGGCGTCGCCGAGCAGGCGGTGCAGATCGCGCCCGACGTACGCCCCGACGGTGCCGACCAGTGCGCCGGCCACGACGAGCGTGCCGTTGAAAGCCCAGGCGGCATCACCGATGCCCAGCTGCGAGAAGTTGATCTCCCACCAGCGCGGGTCGGCGGCGGTCACCATCGCGAACAGCGTGCCGATCACCAGATATCCGAAGAGGATGCTCGACAGGTCTGCCGTGCGCAGCCCGATGCCGGCCGCGAAGGCGAAGCGGCCGCCGACAGCCGCGGCGAACCCGGTGAGCAGCGCCCCACCGACGAGGGTGAGTTCGAGACCCTGCAGCCCGATCGCGAGCACCTGGGTGCCGAGAAGCACACCCATGCCCGCGACCCCGACGAAGGCGACCGTGAGCGCGATCGCCGAGACGTCGGTGACGATCCTCTGCCAGCGCGGCATGGGGTCGGTCTCGCCGCGGCGATGGCGGAGCGTGCTCACCACGAAGGCGCCTCCGGCGATGGCGCCGGCGATGGTCGCCGACGGCAGCGCGAGCGACCCGGCGCCGATCAACGGCCGGGGCGCGGGACCCAGCACGAGGAATCCTGCGGCGGCGCCGAGCACGAAGCACACGACCGTCGCCCACACCGCGATGGTCTCGCCGCGCAGACGGTACCCCTGGTCCATGGGTACATCGAAGCACGAACTCGTTACGCCGGTATATCAGCATCCGTAGTTCGTCATCTCGGGGTGAGCAGCGGGGTGACGAGCGGGGTGCGGAGCATCCTTCATCCCTCGCGGCGAGAGCCCCGCAGCCGCGACAGGACTACCGTGGGACGCATGCGCTTCCCCGCCGCGATCCGCGCCAGTCAGCGCTCCCCGCTGCTGCAGGTCGTGAAGTCCGCCGCGGCGACCATCGCGGCCTGGCTCATCGCCGGATGGATCTTCCCCTCGCAGCTGCCCGTGTTCGCGGCGATCGCCGCCCTGCTGGTCGTGCAGCCGAGCGTCAACCAGTCGCTGTCGAAGGCGCTGGAGCGCAGCATCGGCGTCATCGCCGGGGTCGTGATCGCGGTGGCGCTCGGGCTGCTGCTCGGGTCGCCGAGCTGGATCGTGCTGCTCGCCATCGTCGTCGCGATGCTCGTCGCCTGGGTGTTCCGGGCATCTCCCGGCACCGGCAACCAGGTCGCGATCTCGGCCATGCTCGTGCTGGCACTGGGTTCCTCCAGCCCCGAATACGCGTTCGCACGCATCGTCGAGACGCTGATCGGCGTGGTGATCGGCATAGTCGTGAACGCCCTGATCGTGCCGCCCGTGCTCGTCGAACCCGCCCGCCGTCATCTCGGACTGCTCGGCGCCGAACTCGCCGCGAGCCTCGATCGTCTCGCCGACGCCCTCCCCCATCCGCAGACGCCGGCGCAGTTGCAGGAGCTCATGCTCGAAGTGCGACTGCTGCGCCCGATGAAGGATGCCGCCGACGCCGCCATCGCCGCCGGAGAGGAATCACTCACCCTCAACCCGCGACGCTCGACCCACCGCTCCGACCTGCGCGAGATGCGCGCCCTGATGGAGCGGCTGTCGCCCATCGTGACCCAGGTGATCGGCATGACCCGGGCCTACTTCGACCACTACGACGACTCGATCGGCGAGGAGCCCGCCGTCGTCGCGATCGCCGAGCAGCTGCGTCGCGCCGGGCACGACGTGCGACTAGCCGTACAGATCGCCGATGTGGCACCCGAACCCGACACTCTCACCTCGGCGATCCCCGCGTTAACCGCCCCACTCGTCATCCGTCCGCCGTCGAGCCAGCACTGGATCCTCATCGGATCGCTCATGGAAGACCTCCGGCGCATCCACGACGAGCTGCTCGACGAGTTCTGACGGCTCGGGTGGCGGCATCCGTCCGTCCCTCACTCAGGACGAACCGCACATACTGCCGCCGAGCAGAGGCGTAACGGCCCGATCCGTCGAATTCGTCCTGAGACAGGGACGCCCCACGACCTACCCTGGTCTCATGAGCGACATGACTCTGGACCAGGCACTCGGCGAGCTCGCCGCTCTCGAAGACCCCAAGATGCGTGCGGCGAACGAGAAGCGCGGCGACGACCACGGCATCAACCTCAGCCGCATGCGCGCACTCGCGAAGAAGATCAAGACCGACCAGCCTCTCGCCCTCGAGCTGTGGTCGACCGGCGAGACCGCGGCCCGTCTGCTCGCCCTGCTCATCTGCCGTCCGCGCGCTTTCAGCGCCGACGAACTCGACGCCATGATCCGCGAGACCGACCCGCCCAAGGTCAACGACTGGTTCGTGAACTACGTCGCCAAGAAGTCACCCCTCGCCGAGCAGATGCGCGTGCGCTGGTTCGATGACGCCGATCCGACGGTCGCTGCGGCGGCCTGGTCACTCACGTCGGTGCGCATCGCGAAAGATGCCGAGGGCCTCGACCTCGACCACCTGCTCGACCTGATCGAGGCGCAGATGAAGGATGCCCCGAAGCGGCCGCAATGGTCGATGAACGAGGCGCTCGCGCAGATCGGCATCCATCATCCGACGCTGCGCCTCCGGGCCCTGGCGATCGGCGAGCGCCTGCAGGTGCTCGCCGACTATCCGACCGCTCCCGGCTGCACCTCGCCCTTCGCACCGATCTGGATCGGCGAGATGGTGCGGCGCCAGGCGGGCTGAGCGGTGACCCGAGCCCTCGAACCGCTCGAGTGGTCGGCTATCCGGTTGGATGCAGCCATTCGAGCGATCCGAAGGCAGCCGCGTCGCTACGGCGTCTCGGCAACCATCCGTGGCCGCGGCACGGAGATCATCTCTTGGGCCTCCACGAACTCCCGCTCGATCTCATGGTTGTGCCGGTAGGTGAACAGGCTCACCACGATGGCCGCGATGAAGGCGAAGACGAACGCGGGGAGCAGCTCGTACAGGCCGGTGTTGAGCGGCTTCCAGACGAACACCGTCGCGGCCCCGACGAACATGCCCGCCAGCGCACCCCAGTTCGTGAGTCGCCGCCAGTACAGGCTCAACAGCACGACCGGGCCGAACGCAGCGCCGAACCCTGCCCACGCGAACGAGACGAGGCCGAGGATGGTGTCGTTCGGAGTGACGGCGAGAAGCGCGGCGATGATCGTGACGATCAGCACCGCCCCGCGCCCCATCAGCACGAGCGTTTTGCTCGACGGCGGCGTCTTGCGGAACACCTGGTAGAGGTCTTCGACGAGCGCTGACGAACTGACGATCAGCTGACTCGAGATCGTGCTCATGATCGCCGCCAGCACGGCGGCCAGCACGAGACCCGCCACGAAGGGATGCAGGAGAGTCTGCGACATCAACAGCACCACCGTCTCGGGGTTCGCGAGGTCGAGGCCATTCTTAGCGATGAAGGCGATGCCGACGATTCCCGAGAACACGGCGCCCGCGAGCGAGATCACCATCCAGGAGATGCCGATGCGGCGCGCGCTCTTGGCTTCCTGCGGGCTGCGGAGGGCCATGAACCGCACGATGATGTGCGGTTGTCCGAAGTACCCGAGGCCCCAGGCCAGCGCCGACACGATGGCCAGAATGGTGCCCCCAGTGAGCGCCGTGCCGGAGAGCATCGAGAGATGGTCGGGCGCGACTTCGGCGATCAATGAGCCCGTTTCAGCGAAGCCTCCGATGGCGACCACCGCCGCGACCGGAATGACGATCAGCGCGATGACCATCATCAAGCCTTGCACCACATCGGTGAACGACGCACCGAGGAAGCCCCCGAACAGCGTGTAGGCCAACGTCACACCAGTGACCAGGAGCATCCCGGTCAGGTAGTCGCCGCGGAAAGAGCTCTCGAAGAACACGCCGCCGGCGACCATGCCCGACGAGATGTACAGCGCGAAGAAGACGAGGATGACGACGCCCGACAAGATGCGTAGCAACCGGGTCGTGTCTCGGAGACGGTTCTCGAAGAAGCTGGGCACGGTGATCGAGTTGCGCGACACCTCGGTGTACGCCCGCAGTCGCGGGGCGACGAGCAGCCAGTTCAGGTAGGCACCGATCGTGAGGCCGATGGCTATCCACGCCTCGATCAGTCCGGAGACGTAGATTGCTCCCGGGAGGCCCATGACCAGCCATCCCGACATATCGGAGGCACCGGCGCTGAGCGCCGCGACCCACGGCGGGAGGTTGCGACCTCCGAGCATGTAGTCCTCGTGGTCGGAGGTGCGTCGGAACGCGATCCACCCGATGAGGAGCATCGCGGCGAAGTACAGCCCGAGGGCGGCGAACGTGAAGATCTGATCAGACATCGGCATCCTTTCTGCGGCGTCGTCGCCGCAGTTGCGCTCCGATGATGTCAAACGAGGGCTGCCCTGGCTAGTCCTGCACACGAGGCATCTCAGTACATTGGCATGATGAGCACCCACATCGCCGCACAGCCCGGCCAGATCGCCCCCATCGTCCTGTTCCCCGGCGACCCGCTGCGAGCGAAGTGGATCGCCGAGACATTCCTCGACGATGCGCAGCTGTACTCCGAGACGCGCGGGATGCTCGGATACACGGGCACTTGGCAGGGCCACCGCGTCTCGGTACAGGGCTCGGGCATGGGGCAGCCGTCGATGGCGATCTACGCGAACGAGCTGTTCGACTCCTACGGCGTCGAGACCATCGTGCGCGTCGGATCGTGCGGAGCGCTGACCGAGAAGCTGAAGGTGCGCGACATCATCATCGCGAACGCCGCGAGCACCGATTCGGGCATCAACCGCGTGCGCTTCCACGGTCTCGACTACGCGCCGGTCGCCGACTTCGCGCTGCTGCGCGCCGCGGTCGAGGCGAGCGAGAGCGCCGACCTCGAGTCGGCCGTGCACGTCGGACAGCTGTTCTCGAGCGACCAGTTCTACAGCACCCGCCCCGAGCTCACGGAGCCCTTCGTGAAGCACGGCATCCTGGGCGTCGAGATGGAGGCGGCCGGTCTCTACACGCTCGCCGCGTACTACGGCCGCCGGGCCCTCGCGATCTGCACGGTCTCCGACCACATCGTCACCGGCGAGGAGACCACGGCGCAGGAGCGCGAGCAGACCTTCGGCGACATGATCCGCATCGCCCTGCAGGCCGCGACCTCGGTCTGAGGCATCCGCCCGTCGGTCCGCCCGAGATCTGTGTCCCTAACTCAGGACAGATCGCGCGCGCGGGGCCGGATCGGCGATTTCCGGAGCCGGAGACGACTGTTTGTCCTGAGTTAGGGACAGGGCGGGCCGGTGTCCGCCCGCGCGCCGGGATGGGATGATCGAGAGATCATGGCATCCCTCCTCGACCCGGCCACCCTTCCCGACGGATCCGATGCGGATGCCGTCTACACGGCGTTCGTCGAGTGGGCCGAGTCCACGGGGCTCACTCTCTATCCGGCGCAGGACGAAGCCGCGATCGAGATCGTCTCGGGCAACAACCTGATCCTCTCGACCCCGACCGGCACCGGAAAGTCGCTGGTCGCGGTCGGCGCGCACTTCGCCGCACTCATGGCGGGGCGCCGCAGCTATTACACCGCGCCGATCAAAGCCCTGGTGAGCGAGAAGTTCTTCGCGCTGGTCGACGTGTTCGGGGCCGAGAACGTCGGCATGATCACGGGCGATTCGTCGGTGAATGCGGATGCTCCGATCATCTGCTGCACGGCGGAGATCCTCGCGAACCTGTCGCTGCGCCAGGGAACGGATGCCGAGGTCGGCCAGGTCGTGATGGACGAGTTCCACTTCTACGCCGATCCCGACCGCGGGTGGGCGTGGCAGGTTCCGCTTCTGGAGCTGCCGCAGGCGCAGTTCATCCTGATGTCGGCGACGCTCGGCGATGTGACCGAGCTGGCCGCCGACCTCACCCGCCGCACGGGCCGCGACACCGCCACGGTGACGGGTGTCGAGCGGCCGGTTCCGCTGCACTTCTTCTACGAGCAGACGCCCATCCACGAGACGATCGACGACCTGCTGAACACCGGCCAGGCGCCCGTCTACGTGGTGCACTTCTCGCAGGCCGCCGCCATGGAGCGGGCGCAGGCGCTGTCGAGCACCAAGGTGGCGACCCGCGAGCAGCGCGATGCGATCGCCGATCTGATCGGCGCCTTCCGCTTCACGACCGCATTCGGCAAGACCCTGTCGCGGTTCCTGCGCGCGGGCATCGGCGTGCATCACGCGGGCATGCTGCCGAAGTACCGTCGCCTGGTCGAGCAGCTCGCCCAGCGCGGTCTGCTGCGCGTGATCTGCGGCACCGACACGCTCGGCGTCGGCATCAACGTGCCCATCCGCACCGTGCTGCTCACGGCACTCACGAAGTTCGACGGCACCCGCATGCGCCAGCTCAACGCGCGCGAGTTCCACCAGATCGCGGGGCGTGCCGGGCGTGCCGGATACGACACCGCCGGCACCGTCGTCGCCCAGGCACCCGAGCACGAGACCGAGAACCTCGCCGCGATCCGCAAGGCGGGCGACGACCCGAAGAAGAAGCGCAAGATCATCCGCAAGAAGGCTCCGGATGGTTTCGTCTCGTGGGGCGAGCCCTCGTTCCGCAAGCTCATCGATGCGGTGCCCGAGACGCTGACCTCGCACATGCAGATCACGAGCGCGATGATGCTCAACGTCATTGCGCGCGGCGGCGACGTCTTCGGCAATATGCGCGCGCTGGTATACGACAACCACGAGACGCGCGCGCGCCAGCGCGAGCTCGCGTTGCGCGCCCTCGGCATCTACCGCACGCTGCTCGAATCGGGGGTCGTGGAGCAGACGGATGCCGGTGAGATCAGACTCACCGTCGATCTGCAGGCGAACTTCGCCCTGAACCAGCCGCTGTCGCCCTTCGCTCTCGCGGCGTTCGAGCTGCTGGGTGATGAGTCGCCGACCTACGCCCTCGACATGATCTCGATCGTGGAGTCGACCCTCGATGACCCGCGTGCGGTGCTGAGCCAGCAGGAGTTCCTGGCTCGCGGCGAGGCGGTTGCGGCGATGAAGTCCGAGGGCATCGAATACGACGAGCGCATGGAGCTGCTCGAACAGGTCACGTACCCGAAGCCGCTCGATGAGCTGCTGACGGCCGCGTTCGAGACGTTCAGCGCAGCGCAACCGTGGATCCGCGACTTCGAGCTGCACCCCAAGTCGGTCGTGCGCGACATGTACGAGCGCGCCATGTCGTTCGGGGAATACGTCGCTTACTACAAGATCGCACGTTCCGAGGGCGTGGTGCTGCGCTACCTCTCCGACGCCTACCGTGCGGCATCCCAGACCATCCCGGAAGAGCTCAAGGACGAAGACCTGCGCGACCTGATCGAGTGGTTGGGCGAGCTCGTGCGGCAGGTCGACTCCAGCCTCCTCGACGAGTGGGAAGAGCTGCGCGCGGGCATCGACAACGGACGCGTCGATGGTCCCGACGAGATCGTGCCGCCCGCGCCGAAGCGCCTCACCAGCAATGTGCGGGCGTTCCGCACCCTCGTGCGCAACGAACTGTTCCGGCGCGTGCAGCTCGCGGCCCGCGAGAACGTCGAGGCCCTGGCCGAGATCGACCCGTCGTTCGGAGCGGATGCCTGGAACGACGCACTCGACGGCTACTTCGCCGAGCACGACGAGATCCTCACGGGGGCGGATGCTCGCAGCTCCGCGCTCCTGATCCTCACCCCGGGCGAGACCACCTGGACGGTGCGCCAGATCCTGGACGACCCGGCCGGGAACCACGACTGGGGCATCTCGGCGACCGTCGATCTCGCGGCATCCGACGACGAGGGCGCCGCCGTCATCACCGTCTCGGCCGTCGACCGGCTCTGACGCCCGACGATCTGCATCCGCTCCGACGATCTGCACCCGAATCTTCCGGCATCCGCATGTCGATCGTCCTGACGAGTGCAGATCGTCGCCGGGCTCACCCCTTCAGCGCCCCACGCACCAGCCTCTCGATCAGTTCGGGATAGGCCACTCCGGCGGCGGCGAACATGCGCGGCACCTGCGACGCGGCGGTCAGCCCGGGCATCGTGTTGACCTCGTTGAGCACGGGTCCGTCGTCGGTGAGGAAGAAGTCCATCCGCGCCACACCGGCGCACCCCAATGCGTCGAAGACGGCCAGCGCCGCCCGGCGCAGCGCCGCGAGCTCGTCGCCCCCGAGCGATGCGGGCACGGTGAACTGCGCCGTGCCGTCGTACTTCATGGCGGTGTCGAAGAGCCCGGCCGCGTGGATCTCGAGCGGCGGTGCCGCCCAGCGGATGCCCCCGGCCTCGCGCAGCACGGCGACGTCGATCTCGCGTCCGCGCATGACCTCCTCGATGAGGATGCGGCGGTCGAACCGGGCGGCGGTGCGCAGTGCGGGCAGCAGCTCGTCGTCGTCGCGCACCAGCGAGACCCCGTAGCTCGATCCCGCCGAGGCGGGCTTCACGACGACGGCGCCGTCGAACTCCACGTCGCCGATGTCTTCGGCACAGACGAGGCGTCCGCGGGCGGTGCGGATGCCGACGGCATCCGCCACCAGTTTCGTCGTCCACTTGTCCATCCCGATCGCCCCGGCGCGTTGTGCGGATCCGACGACCCGTACGCCGGCCAGAGCGCACAGCGCGGCGAGAGCCCCGTCTTCTCCGAGGGGTCCATGCACCGCGGGGAATACGACCTCGGCGCGGGCGAGCAGCGGCAGAGCGAGCGCCATCGATTCGGCGGCGGAGACGCCTGCGGGAATGCCGTCGGCCCGCCAGATGCCGTCGCGGTCGATCGTGACGCAGGTCACCGCGTTGTCGCCCATCCGTAGCGCTGCGGCCACGGCCGCCGCCGAGGCGAGCGAGACGTCGTGCTCGGCATTCTGCCCGCCGCCGATCACCAGAACGTTCGTGGTCATGCGATGCTCCTCTGCACCCGCGGGCCCATGCCCGTGAGGATCGTGTGGGGGATGGTCCCGGCCCAGCGCGCCCAGTCCTGCACGGTCGGCACCGCGCCGCCGTCGGGTCCGAACACCGTGGCCACGGTTCCTCTCGGCACGAGGGTCGATCCGGTGTCGACGACGATCTGGTCCATCGATACGCGCCCGACGAGCGGATACCGCACCCCGTCGATGGCCACGCTCGCGCCGGGCGCCAGTTCGCGTGGGATGCCGTCGGCGTATCCGACCCCGAGAACGCTCAGATGCGTGGCGCACTCCGCGACATGCCCGCCTCCGTAACCGACGGGCGTGCCGGCGGCGACGGCGGCGCTGTGCACGACGGATGCCGTCAACCGCGCCGCTCCCGCCAGCGCGACCGATTCCGAGGGATCGATGCCGACGAGCCCCGCCCCGATGCGCACCAGGTCGAAGTGCGCGGCGGGATCGGTGAGCGCCCCCGCGGTCGCGGCGAGGTGCACGAGCACGGGCCCGAAGCCCGCTCGCAGAACGGCGTCTCGCCCCTGCCGCATGCGCAGCACGGCCGGCGCGTTGGCGGCGGGGTCGCCCTCATCCGCGCGGGGAAGGTGCCCCATGACACCGGCGACCTCGACGCGCCCGCGGCCCGCGCGGGCCACCCGCAGCAGTGCGGACCAGTCCTCGACCGGGCATCCGCCGCGGGCCATGCCGGTGTCGAGGTGCAGGTGCACCCGCACGGGACGGCGTGCGTCCGCGATCAGCTGCCGCAGCTCGTCGACCGAGCCCACGGCGATGTCGACCCGATGCTCGTGCGCGAGGCGGGCGTCGACTCCGGCCGGGTTCAGCCACGCGAGGATCGGCACCGCGAGGCCCGCGGCGCGCAGCTCGACGGCGTCCGCGGCATCCGTCACGCCCAGCCAGGTCGCGCCCGCGGTGACCGCCGCCCGCGCGACGGCGACCGCGCCCAGCCCGTAGCCGTCGGCCTTGACCACGGCCATGACCGCGGCATCGGTGCGCGATCGCACCCGGTCGACGTTCGCGGCGACCGCAGCGGGCAGTGTGCACAACGTCGGCGCCTGCAGACGCGACGATGTCGGCGCCTCGAGCACCCCGCTCATCGCTGCATCCGCGGGTCTTCGGTAGGGTCGTTGTACATCTCGGGGCAGCCCTCGTCGACCGCCTCGGGGCGCAGTTCGTAGTGCCACGGTTCGTTGCCGTAGATCTGGCAGAGACCGTAGTCCGAGCCGTGCTGCACGACCCAGTCGAGCGTGGGCAGCGGACCCAGGTCGACCGCATCACCCGACACGTGCAGCGAGGTCTCGGGCGTCGCGACCCAGCGCGCCGCCTCGGCCGCCGAGCCGTAACTCACGACGGCCTCCTGCATCATGTGCTGCTGCAGGGTCGCCGAGCGCCATCCGCTGTTCACCAGGAACGGGATGCCGGCGTCCGACGCCGCACGCTGCAGCGCGTCGAGCAGCGCCGGGTCGAGATTGCCGACGGCCACCCGGTCGGTGTCGAAGACCGACGGCTGGTCGCCGTCGCGGATCACTCCGTCAGCCTCGCTCGGTGCGATCACCGAGCCGTCTTCGGGGAGGGTGCCGGTGCCGGGCACGGCATCCGACCCCGACGACGTATCCGGCCCGGCACCGGCGGTGAAGCTCGACGAGAAGACGGCATCCGCCGCGGCCAGCGACTGCTGCACCGCGAACACGGCGATCACGGCGACGGCGACGGTCGCCAGCGACCAGGCGATGCGCCGGACCCGGCGAGGACGATAAGAGGTGGTGCTGTTCATGCTTCCAGTGCACTCGGGGCCCTGTTGTCGGGGCGTATGCGGTTCTGCATACGCTCGCGATATGCGGCGGTGCGTAGGATCGCAGCCATGCGTGTGCTGATCGTCGAGGACGAGCCCTACCTCGCCGAAGCCGTGCGTGACGGGCTTCGGCTCGAAGCGATCGCCGCCGACATCGCGGCCGACGGCGACACCGCGCTCGAGCTGCTGAGCATCAACGCCTACGACATCGCAGTGCTCGATCGTGACATCCCCGGGCCGTCCGGTGACGACATCGCCCGGTCGATCGTCGCGTCCGGCAGCGGCATCCCGATCATCATGCTCACGGCCGCCGACCGTCTCGACGACAAGGCGTCGGGGTTCGAGCTCGGCGCCGACGACTACCTCACCAAACCGTTCGAGCTGCGCGAGCTCGTGCTGCGCCTGCGCGCCCTCGGGCGTCGACGCGAACGCGCCCGGCCCCCGGTGCTCACGGTGGCCGGGCTGCGACTCGACCCGTTCCGCCGCGAGGTGTTCCGCGATGAGCGGTACGTCGCGCTCACGCGCAAGCAGTTCGCCGTTCTCGAGGTGCTCGTCGACGCGCAGGGCGGGGTCGTCAGCGCCGAGGAACTGCTCGAACGCGCGTGGGACGAGAACGCCGACCCGTTCACGAACGCCGTGCGCATCACGGTGTCGTCGCTGCGCAAGCGGTTGGGCGAGCCGTGGCTGATCCTCACCGTGCCGGGCGTCGGGTACCGGATCGCGACGGACGCCGGGACGGATGCCGATGCTTAGGCACCGCGGCATGAGTGCCCGCCTCAAACTCACGCTCAGCTACGCGGGCGTCGTCGCGATCGCGGGCGCCGTGCTGCTCGCCGTCGTCTGGTTGTTCCTGCTGCGGTACGTGCCCGATCAGAACATCTATGTCGACGGCCTCTTCGTACCCAATCGTTCCGACCTGATCCGGGCGTTCACCCCGTTCGCGACCTGGGCGATGATCGGATTGATCGCCTGCGGGCTGCTCGGTGGATGGTTGCTGGCGGGGCGGATGCTCGCACCCCTGTCGCGCATCGGCGCGGCCGCGCAGCTCGCCGCCCAGGGGTCGCTGTCGCACCGGATCGCGATGGAGGGGCCGGGCGATGAGTTCCGCGACCTCGCCGACGTGTTCGACGGCATGCTCGAGAGGATCGAGGCGCACGTCGACGAGCAGCGGCGCTTCGCCGCGAACGCCTCGCACGAACTGCGCACGCCGCTGGCGATCTCGCAGACCCTGCTCGAGGTCGCGCGCGACGACCCCGACCGCGACGTCGACGCCCTCATCGCACGGTTGAGTGAGGTGAACGCGCGCGCGATCGAACTGACCGAGGCGCTGCTGCTGCTGAGTCGCGCCGACCGGCGCACGTTCACGCACGAACCCGTCGACCTGTCGCTCGTGTCGGAAGAGGCGGTCGAGGCGCTGCTGCCGCTGGCCGACCGACGCGGGGTCACCGTCGAGATCGGCGGATCGCCGGCGACCGTGACCGGCTCGTCGGCGCTGCTGCAGCAGCTGGTCACGAACCTCGTGCACAACGCGATCGTGCACAACCTCGCCTTCGACGGACGCGTGGCCGTGCGCACCCACGACCGCCCCGAGGGCATGGCGATTGTGGTCGCGAACACCGGGGCCGTGGTGCCGCCCGAGCGCGTCGGCATGCTCGTGGAACCCTTCCAGCGCGGGGTCGAGCGGGCGCGCAGCGACGATCACGCCGGTGTCGGGCTCGGCCTCGCCATCGCCGAGCGCATCGCCCAGGCGCACGACGGGAGCATGGTGCTCACGCCCCGGATCGACGGCGGGCTGATCGTGACGGTCTGGTTGCCCCGGGGCTGAGGCCCTTCGTCTCGTCGCTGCGCGCTTCGACAGGCTCAGCGACCCATCCGGACAACCGATCCCTGAGCGCCGCGCCCACGAAGCTGGGTCCTTGAGCCGTCGAAGGGCCCGCCCCCTACCCGCGGGGCGGACCGACCGAGCCGCGCTCGATGAGCTGCTGCGGCAGGGTGTGCCGCACGGCCGGACCGGACTCGCCCTCGATGCGGGCGATGAGCAGGCGCGCGGCCATGGCTCCGAGTTCGCGTTCGGGCTGCGAGACCACGGTGATCCCCGGTTCGGTCACCGAGGTCCACGGGGCGTTGTCGAAGGCGACGAGCGAGATGTCGTCGGGGATGCGCAGCCCGAGTTCGCGGATCGCCCGGAACGCCTGGATGGCGATGACGCTGTCGGAGGCGATGATCGCGGTCACGGCGGGGTCGCCGGTGAGGAGTTCGGTGACCATGCGGCCGATGCCGTCGACGTTGGCCCCGAGTCGCACGAAGGCGAGCGGGTCGTCGATCCCGGCGGCGCGCAGCGCGGTGCCGATGCCGCTGACGCGGTCGTCGATCACCGACGAGGCGAGTCCCGGTACGAAGTGGAGGGCGCCGTCTTCGTCCCACGTCGCGCGGTCGGCGACGGGCTGCGGATCTTCGAGGGTCGACACGTACGCGATGCGGCGGTGCCCGGCATCGAGCAGCACCTGTGCGAGTCGCTGCGCGCCCTCGCGGTTCGCGGCGATCACGGCCTCGGCGTCGAAGTCGTAGACGATGCGGTCGAAGAAGACCACGGGGCGTCCGGCGTCGGTGATCGCGGTGTAGTTCGCGGTGCGCACGGAGGATGCCGGGGCGATGAGCAGCCCGTCGACGCGCTTCGAGAGCTGCACTTCGATGGCGGTCTCTTCGGCATCGGGCTGCTCGCCCGAGTTCGAGAGGATCAGGTCGTAGCCAGCGGCTTCGGCGACGTCGGATGCTCCGCGCGTCGCCTGCGCGAAGGCGGGGTTCTCGATGTCGCCCACGATGATCCCGATCGAGTTCGATCGTCCGGTGCTCATGCTGCGCGCGACCTCGTTGGGTCGGTAGCCGAGTTCGGCCGCGGCATCCCGCACCCGCTGTCGCACTTTCGCGCTCACCGCGCCGTAATCGCCGAGCGCTCGCGCGGCGGTCGCCTTGGCGACGCCGGCCTTGGCTGCGACATCGGCCACGGTGGCCCCGCGTCGCCCCTCGCTCTGCGCACTCATCGAATGCACCCTCCCTCTCTGACGCGGACTCCCAGCATATTGACGAGCCGCCCCGACGCATGTACTCTCCTGGAAACACCCAATTGAGACCGGTCTCAATTTACCCGAGATCCGGTCGCCGCTCACACCACCCGACACAGCAGTCCCCCTGAGAGGAGCCACATCGTGGCCAGAAAGTCTTTCCCCCGCCTCGCGGTCGCCGCCGCCGTCGCCGCGGTTCTCGCCCTCACCGGATGCGCCCAGACCGCATCGTCCGACTCCGGCAGCGACGCCGGCAACGACAACCCCTACGGCCTGATCACCCCCGGTCAGATCCGCGTGGCCAGCCTCGGCGACGCCAAGCCGTACACGTTCACCGACGCGAGCGGTGAGTTCACCGGCTTCGACGTCGAACTCTTCACCGACGTCGCCGAGCGCATCGGCATCGACGACGTCGTCTTCACCGGCCAGGACTTCTCGGGCCTGCTCTCGGCCGTCGCCAACGGGCAGTTCGACGTCGGCGTCGCCGCGATCGGCATCACCGACGAGCGCAAGAAGACGGTCGACTTCTCCGACGGCTACCTCGCCGGGTACCTCACCGTCATGGCCAGCCCCGAGAGCGATATCACCGACGAGGACAGCCTCGCCGGCAAGCGCCTCGGCGTCGTGCAGGGCACCCTGCAGGAGGCGTACGCGGTGAAGAACTTCACTGACACCGAGCTCGTGCGCTTCCCCGACAACAACGCCGCCATCTCGGCCGTGAACAGCGGATCGATCGACGCGCACTTCCTCGACTACGAGGCCGCCAAGGAGTACGCCGAGCAGTACGGACTCGAGAACGCCATCGACATCCCCTCGTTCGACGCCCCGGCCGGGTTCGCGATCGCACAGGGCAACGAGGCGTTCAAGGAGGCCCTGAACGAGGCGCTCCACGAGGCCATGGAAGACGGCACGTGGAAGGAGCTCTACGAGAAGTGGTTCCCGGGCTCCCCCATGCCCGAGCAGTACCTGCCCAGCGCCGAGCAGGGTGAGGACGACGGCGACAGCGAGTAGCCGCCGTACCCGGTGCGGGGCTTCGGCCCCGCACCTCGAAAGGAGATCCTCATGGACTGGTTCGACAACATCATCAAGACGTTCCTCGACTTCGACGCGATGCTGCAGGTGCTGCCGCAGCTGCTCACGACGGGGCTCGTCAACACACTGATCATCTCGGTGTTCGCCACCGTGCTCGGCATCGTGATCGGCATGATCCTCGCGATCATGGGCGTCTCGCGCACCGCCTGGCTGCGCATCCCCGCACGCCTCTACACCGACATCTTCCGCGGCCTGCCCGCGATCCTCACGATCCTGCTGATCGGGCAGGGCTTCGCACGCATCAGCCAGCAGCTGTTCGGCCCCTCGCCCTATCCCCTCGGCATCCTGGCCCTCAGCCTGATCGCGGGCGCCTACATCGGTGAGATCTTCCGCGCCGGCATCCAGAGCATCGAGCGCGGACAGCTCGAGGCCTGCCGCGCCCTGGGCATGAGCTACGGCAGCGCCATGCGCCTCGTCGTGGTCCCGCAGGGCATCCGCCGCGTGCTCCCCGCGCTCGTCAACCAGTTCATCGCCATCGTGAAGGACTCGAGCCTCGTGTACTTCCTGGGCCTGCTCGTCAGCGAACGCGAGCTGTTCCGGGTGGGGCAGGATGCCGCGGTACTCACCGGAAACCTGTCGCCGCTGGTGCTCGCCGGCGTCTTCTACCTGATCATCACCGTGCCGCTCACCCACCTCGTCAACTACTTCGACAACCGGTTCCGCACCGGACGCCGCAAGGCGACGCCGCCGAAGAGCGGCCTCGAAGAGGTGGCCGAACGGTCGACCCTGAGCCCGGCACTCGCCCACGGAGAGAACACATGACCTACACCTCGCCCCTCCCCGTCACCGACGGACGCTTCTACGAGGGCTCCCGACTGAAGATCGAGAACGTCGAGATGGCTTACGGCGACATCGACGTCATCCGCGACGTGTCGATCTCGGTCGAGCCCGGCACGACCACCTGCATCATCGGCCCCTCGGGCTCGGGCAAGTCGACGCTGCTGCGCGGCGTGAACCGGCTGCACGAACCCAAGGGCGGCCGGGTGCTGCTCGCCGACGACGACGCGCTCGCGCTCAAGCCCGATGTGCTGCGCCGCCGCGTGGGCCTCGTGTTCCAGCACTTCAACCTCTTCCCCGATCACACCGCCCTGCAGAACGTGGCGCTGGCGCTGCGCAACGTGAAGCGCATGTCGAAGGGCGCGGCCGAGCGCGTCGCCCTGGCACGTCTGACCGAGGTCGGCCTCGCCGAGCGTTCGGATCACCGACCGCGCGACCTCTCGGGCGGTCAGCAGCAGCGCGTCGCGATCGCCCGGGCGCTCGCGATGGAGCCCGAGGTCATGCTGTTCGACGAGGCGACGAGCGCGCTCGATCCCGAACTCGTCAAGGGCGTGCTGAGCCTGATGGCCGAGCTCGCCCAGCGCGGCATGACGATGCTCGTCGTCACGCACGAGATGGGCTTCGCCCGTCGCGTCGCCGACCAGGTCGTCTTCATGGACGAGGGTCGCGTCGTCGAATCGGGCACGCCCGACGAGATCTTCGACAACCCGCAGAGCGACCGCCTGCAGCTGTTCCTCTCCGAGGTGCTGTGATGGTGATCCGCACCGCGATCATCGGTTTCGGCACGGCGGGCCGCATCTTCCATGCGCCGTTCCTCGCCGCAGATCCGGCGTTCCGCATCGACGCGATCGTGACGAAGAATCCGGATCGTGCGGCGCAGGCGTGGCAGGAGCATCCGCAGGCGCGCATCGTCGCCGATGTCGACGCCCTGTGGGCGGATGCCGGTGAGATCGACCTCGTCGTCGTCGCGTCGCCGAACGGCACGCACGGCGCACTCGCCGAGGCGGCGTTGCAGGCCGGATGCCACGTCGTCGTCGACAAGCCGTTCGTGGCGGATGCCGCCGAGGGCGAGGCCCTGATCGCGCTGGCCGCGTCGAAGAACCTCCTGCTCACGGTCTTCCAGAACCGGCGGTGGGACGGCGACTTCCTCACACTGCGCGACCTCGTGCGCTCG
This sequence comes from Microbacterium sp. NPDC087665, assembly GCF_044743285.1. NCBI lineage: Bacteria > Bacillati > Actinomycetota > Actinomycetes > Micrococcales > Microbacteriaceae > Microbacterium > Microbacterium sp. NPDC087665. The sequence goes on from NZ_JBIUWD010000007.1 coordinate 66,589, forward strand.
GGACGACTGGGCGAGATCCGTCGCTTCGAATCACGGTTCGAATGGTGGAAGCCGCTCCCGAAGCCGGGATGGAAGTCGGATGCCCCGGTGGCCGAGGCCGGCGGCATCCTGTTCGATCTGGGCCCGCACCTCGTCGACCAGGCCCTGCAGCTGTTCGGCCCGGTGCGCGAGGTCTACGCCGAGGTCGACCGGGTGCGCGAGGGCGTGGCCGCCGACGACGACGTTTTCCTCGCGCTCGACCACGAGTCGGGCGTGCGCTCGCACCTCTGGATGAGCGCCGTCGCGGCCGCTCCCGGGCCCCGTTTCCGGGTGCTCGGCTCCGAGGGCGCGTACACCTCCTGGGGTCTCGACGGCCAGGAGCCCGCGCTGATCTCGGGCGCGCGGCCCGGCGATGCGGGCTTCGGCGAGACGCCCGAAGAACGCTGGGGCACGCTCGACTCCGGCGACGCGAGCGAGCGGATCCCCACGGCCCGGGGCGACTACGGGCGGTTCTATGCCGATGTCGCCGAGGCGCTCACGGCCCACGCCGCCCCTCCGGTCGATCCGGCGGATGCCGTGGCCGGCCTGCGCGTGATCGCCGCTGCTCGCGCGGCAGCCCATTGACACCACGAATTCGAAAAGCACGAAGTAAGGAAGAAACGCATGTCTGAAACCGGATCCGAGAAGATCGTCGTCATCGGCGGCGGCATCCTGGGCGCATCGACGACCGCACACCTCGCACGGGCCGGCGCATCGGTTACGCTCGTCACCGCCGGGTCGCTCGCCGACGGAGCATCCGGCCGGTCGATCGCCTGGCTCAACTCGTCGGGCGACCGCTCGTCGGAGTACCACTACCTGCGTCTGCTCGCGATCGATCGCTACCGCACGTGGAGCGCGACGCACCCCGAGAGCAGCACGTACCTGCGGTTCGACGGCGCGCTCAAGTGGGCGAAGCCCGGGGAGAGCTACCGCCCGACCTTCGACTTCGAACGCTCCGTCGGCTACGACGCCGTGTGGGTCGACCGCGCCGACATCGCGCGCGTCGCCCCCGACGTCAACGCGGATGCTGTCGCCGACGAGGGCGCGATCTTCAACCCCGGCGAGGGTTGGGTGAACATGCCCGAGCTGATCGCCGCGCTCGTGGCCGAAGCGCGCGCTGCGGGCGCGACGATCGTCGAGAACGCCGGAGACGCCCGCGTCGACGTGGTCGAGGGAGCCGCCGCGGGTGTGGTGCTCGGCGACGGCAGCCGCCTGCCCGCCGATCGCGTCGTGCTCGCCACCGGCCCGAGCGTGCCGGCGCAGCTGGCGGAGCTCGGCATCACGGTTCCGGATGCCTCGCCCGCCGCCTTCGTGCTGTTCACCGACCCGGTCGACATCGACGTGCGCACCGTGCTCAACACCCCGCGGGTGGCCGTACGCCCCACGCCCGACCGCCGACTCGTGCTGGATGCGGGATGGGCCGAGGACTCCATCATCGTCGGCGACGACGGGTCGATCACGGTGCCCGAGGAATCGGTGCAGGGGCTGCTCGACGAGGCATCCGCTGTTCTCGCGGGCGCACCGACGCTGACAGCCGGCCGCGTCGGTGCCGGGTGGAAGCCGATCCCCGGCGACGGCGAGCCCGTGGCCGGAGCGGTTCCCGGCATCGACGGCCTGTACACGCTGTTCACGCACTCGGGCGCGACGCTCGGGCTCATCCTCGGCGAGCTGCTGGCCGAGCAGATCATCACCGGCGTGGCATCGCCCGCGCTGAAGGCGTTCCAGATCGAGCGGTTCGGCGCGCAGGCGCTGCCGGCCGAGGTCGGCACCGACGCCTGGTCGCCCGTCGCCCCGAGCTGACCGACGCTTCGACAGGCTCAGCGACCCAACCCGGTCCCTGAGCCTGTCGAAGGGCCCTCCGCCTCAGGCGACGTTGCCGCGCAGTGCCGCGATCTCGCGGCCGTAGGTGCGGGCATCCGTCTCGGCGTTCTCCTTGAGTTCGCGGGCGGTGTCGGCGAAGGCATCCAGCGCCGGGTTCACGCCGACGAGCGTGAACGGACGCTCGACGACGCGCAGGTCGAGTCCCCAGACGTCGCCGAGCACGCGGCGCAGCCACCCGGTCGAGTGGTCCCAGCCCTCCTTGGGCGTGCCGGGGGCGTAGTTGCCGCCGAGCACGGTGACGAGCGTGGCCGGCTTGCCGCGCAGCGCGGTGCCGGTCGGGTCGATGCGGGGGTCGGTGTAGGCCAGGTCGAACCAGGTCTTGAAGTGCTGCGAGACGCCGTAGTTGTACAGCGGCACGGCGAACAGCAGCGCGTCGGCGCCGATCAGTTCATCGGCGAACGAGGTCGCGAGGGCGCGGGCCTCGTTCTGGGCGGGCGTGCGCTGGGCGGCGTCGACGAATCCGCCGGTGACGGCATCGGCCCAGGCCGTGGCCGGAACGGGGTCGCTCGCGAGGTCGCGGCGAGTGACGGTCGAGTCCGGGTGGGATGCCGTCCACTCGGCTTCGACGAGGTCTGCGAGCGACCGGCTGGCAGACGACGCGGGCAGGATGCTGGCATCCAGGCGGAACAGGGACATGGGACGGACCTTTCGTTCTGAGGTGCTCACTCTGAGCCACGCTAGGTTTTCCGTAGCGACTTTGGTTAACGTAGCACAGGTAAGATGGGGGCATGGCGGAAGCCCACGCAGACATCCAGGCCTGTGACGCCGCAGTCACTCTCGCCTTCAGCGTGCTCGGGAAGCGCTGGAACGGCATGATCGTCTCGGCGCTCGGAAACGGCTCCTCGACCTTCGTCGCGCTGCGCCGCGCGGTCGTCGGCATCAGCGACACCGTGCTCTCCGAGCGGCTCACCGAACTCGCCGACACCGGCCTCGTCGCCCGCACCGTCGACGCCGGCCCTCCGGTCACCGTGTCGTACGCCCTCACCGCCGGCGGGAGCGGGCTGCTGCCGATCCTCGATCAGCTCGGCTCCTGGGCATCCGCCACCCTCGAAAGGCGCACCCCATGAGCAGACCCCGATCCGCACTCGGCATCACCGGCACGATCCTGATGGCGGCCGGCGCGCTGGCGCTCATCGGCGCCGCGCTCCTGGCGTTCTCCCCCGGGTTCCGCACCGCCCCGCCCGTGGCCTTCGGCGAGACGATGACCGTCGACCTGGCCGCCGGAGACCACGCGATCTACGTCACCCCGAACGAGGTCTGGGGCGACATCGAGTGCACCGGCACCGTCGCCGGTGATGAACTCGCACTGCGCGCCGACATGATGCAGCAGGACCTTCTGCTTCCGCAGCACTGGGATGCGCAGGGCAGCTTCGGCGCCCCCGCCCCCGGCACCGCGACGATCTCCTGCGACGGCCCGGTCGCCGACGCGAAGTTCACCGTCGGCCCGGCCTTCTCGTTCCTCGACCTCATCGGCCCGGTGATGCTCGGCGTCGGCGGGCTGGTGCTGCTGGTCGTGGGCATCGTGCTCTGGGCAGTGCGTCCGAAGCATCCGTCCGTCTGACGTCCGCCGTCCCCACCACTGGGTCCCTGAGCCTGTCGAAGGGGCCCGGCCCGGATGCTTCGACAGGCTCAGCAACCCATGGGGACAGGCTCAGCAACCCGCCCCGCCCTCACCAGGGACTGGGCTCGTAGTCCTTCAGGAACACGCCGTGCACGTCGTCGCCGGCCTCACCGCGCACGATCGGGTCGTACACGCGGGCGGCTCCATCGACCAGGTCGAGCGGGGCGTGGAATCCCTCTTCGGCGAGGCGCACCTTCGTGTAGTGCGGGCGTTCGTCGGTGATCCAGCCGGTGTCGACGGCGGTCATCAGGATGCCATCCTTCTCGAGCATCTCGCCGGCACTCGTGCGGGTGAGCATGTTGAGCGCGGCCTTGGCCATGTTGGTGTGCGGATGCCCCGGCCCCTTGTACCGGCGCGAGAACTGACCCTCCATCGCCGAGACGTTCACCACGTACTTGCGGTGCGCGTCGGACACGGCCATCGAAGCGCGCAGCCGGCTGATCAGCAGGAACGGCGCGGTCGTGTTGGCCAGCTGCACCTCGAGCATCTCGAGCGGGTCGACCTGGTCGATCGACTGCACCCAGCTGTTGCTGGTGTTGACGTCGGGCACGAGCCCGCCGGCGTCGATCGCGGTGCCGTCGGCGTGCTTCTCGAGCGACGACGATCCGGGGGCCATCGCGAGGCGCGCGAGGTCTTCGGCGGTGAGCGCCTGGCCACCCTGCTCGGCGACGGTTCCGCCGAGGGCGGCGACCGACAGCAGCGGGTGCGCGTCGACGGATGCCTGCAGCGCCTGCGGGTGCGGATCGGCGGTGTGCCCGAAGGTCTCCATCTCGGGGAGCGGGCCATCGGGGAGCGGCTGCAGCTCGGCATCCGCCAGCAGCGAGTATGACCCCGGCGACCGGCGCACCGTCTGTGCGGCGTTGTTGATGAGGATGTCGAGGGGGCCCTGCGCGGCGACCGAATCGGCCAGCCCGATCACCTGCGCCGGGTCGCGCAGATCGATGCCGACCACCCGCAGGCGGTGCAGCCAGTCGGCCGAGTCGGGCAGGGCCGAGAACCGGCGCACGGCATCGCGGGGGAAGCGGGTGGTGATGGTGGTGTGGGCTCCGTCACGCAGCAGGCGCAGAGCGATGTGCATGCCGATCTTCGCGCGGCCGCCGGTGAGCAGGGCACGCTTGCCGGTGAGGTCGGTGCGGGCGTTGCGCTTGCCGTGGCTGAAACGGGCGCAGTCGGGGCAGAGCTGGTGGTAGAACGCGTCGACGACCGTGTACGGCTGCTTGCAGATGTAGCAGTTGCGGGGCTTGATCAGCTCGCCCGCGATGGGGGCTTCGGAACTGGTGGCCAGGTCGACGCCGCGCGTCTCGTCGTCGATGCGGTCGGGGGCGCCGGTGGCGGTGCGGGCGACGACGGCCTTGTCGGCATCGGCGATCGCATCGCGGATCTCTTTGCGGCGCACACGCTTGACGGCCTTGAACATCGCGGCGGTCGCGTGGCGCACGGCGACGAAGTCGGGGTGCTCGTTGTCGATCTCGTGCAGTTCGGAGAGCACGCGCAGGGTGGTGGCGAGATCGGTGGGGTCGATGCCGGCGCCGAGGTCGGAGGAATCGCTGAGGTCGTCGCGGGGCGCATCGGTCATTGTGCCGATTTTACGCGAGAATCCCGGGCGCGCCCTGTCGGTGCGTGCCCGGTCTGAGCGAGCTGCCGGTCATAACTCAGGAAGAAACGTGCTCGCAGGCTCGAAACAGGGCCGAAACGGCATCCGAACCATCGTTCTTCCTGAGTTGGGTACACCCTCGACCCGAGACCCGACCGCGAGGCACAATGTGTGCATGCCCACAGACGCGCATGTTCTCGGCCCCGGACTGCTGCCGACGCCGTTCACGGCCGCCGAGATCCGCGAGGCGACCGGCTCCGGAAAGACGATCCGACTCTTCGTCGAGTCGCCCGACGGCTCGACCCACGAGCGCATCAACCGCTTCCGCGAGACGGATGCCGAGGGCGCCACCCTCGATCGCTGGTTCACCGAGTCGCCCGATGACGTGCTGTCGAGCCGGGTGACGTGGGCCGAACTGCAGGAGCATGCGGCGTTCCCGATCGACCACACGACCGTGACCACCGAGACGCTCGAGCTCGGGATCGGCCGGGTCGAGTGCCGCCGATACGACACGAGCGACGGGCCGGATGCTCCGGTCGAGACCTACTGGTTCTCGCTCGGACACCCGGGGATGCCGATGCGGTACGAGGTGCCGCTCGACCACGGCATCCTGCGTACGACGGTGCTGAGCATCCTGCCCGCCTGACCGCAGCGCGAGAGGGGCGGGCCCGACCACCTCGGACCCGCCCCCGTTCCGCGCAGGCTCAGTGCGCGGAACCTCCGACGACCACGAACTCGCCGGGCACGACGTCGAGCGTCGCCTCGGCCGTGGTCTCACCCGTGTGCAGGTCGATCGCGAGGATGCGGTCGGTCGCCGGGTCGGTCACGTAGGCGGTGTCGCCGACGACGCGCAGGCCGGGGTGGGCGTCCTGCCATTCGACGGGGCTCTCCCACGGGTCGATGACGTCCCACGAGTCGACGATGGCGCCGGTCTCGTCGAGCACGTTGAGCGTGCCGTCGGCGCTCAGCAGCACGATGTTGTCGTGGTCATCGCGCCCGACGCCGCGCCAGGTGTATCGCACGTCGGCGGGCAGCTCCACGATCGACAGCTCCTGCGCGTCGGTGTCGACGAACGCGAGCTTCGACAGCAGGTACCCCTCGGAGTCGGGGTCGGAGTTGTAGTCCGCGACGGCGATGGGGCTGGTCTCGGTCACGTAGGCATTGCCCGAGCGGCCGAATTCGTCGGGGGCGTCGAGCTTGGTGAAGGCGCCGTCGGCGAAGAGCAGGATGCCGTCCTGGCATCCGAACATGATGACCTCGTCTTTGAGCGCACCCTCGCCGTGCACGCTGGGGCACTGCTCGTTGCGGGCGAGTTCGGTGCCGCCGGCGTCGAGCAGGCGCACGCCGGAGCGGGATTCGGAGGTGCCGATCGTCGAGAGGATCGTGCCGTCCGACAGCTCGACCGCGACACCGTGGTGCGCGGTCTCCGACGAGAAGGCGTCGGTCGTCGGAAGAGAGCCGGTGCCGACGGCATCCGTGTCGAAGATCTCGAAGCCGCCGGTGCCGTCGTCGAACAGGGCCGTCCGGCCGGCGTGCGGGGTGACGTGGCCGGGGGTGGTGGCGGCGAAGACCTCGCCGGTGAATTCGACGTCGCCGTCGATGCCGGTGCTGAGCAGGTGGAAGCCGTCGGATGCCGTCACGAAGACGTGTCCCGCATCGTCACCCGCGCTGTTCACGCGCAGGAATCCGTCGAGCTCGGCCTCGCCGACGGTCTCGAGGGTTTCGCCGTCGAGCACGACGATGCCGCCGTCGTAGGCGATCGCGACACGGGAGTCGCTCGCGTGATCGTGGTCGTGCGTGTCTTCGGGTGCGGGGTCGGCGGCGGGCGCAGTGCTCGCGCATCCGGCGAGCGCCACCGCGGCGATGGCGCCGAGGGCGCCGACCGCGAGGCGGCTGCGGGCGGATCGGGACATGGGTGTTCTCTCTTTCTTGTTGCGGGTGCGCGGGGTGCGCAGACGAACGGTGTCGTCAGGGGTGCGGGGGGGCGGATGCCGTCAGCCGACCTGCTGCACGAACCAGGGGTCGAGGTCGGTGAAGGTGCGGGTGACGCGGGCATCGTCGCGGTGGTCGATCTCGTGGATTTCGCCGCCGGTGGGGTCGGTGAGGTAGGCGTGCTGCGCGTCGACGATCAGTTGCACCCGGTCGGCGAGGGCCGGGTCGACGAGGGCGTCGGCGACGAGCGGTTGCGTGCTGGCGAGCACGGTGCCGTCGGGCGCGAGGATGCGCACGGCTCCCGCGGCATCGAGCACGATGGTGCGGGAGGCATCGTCGCCGATCGCGACGGCGCGCACGAGCGGGGTGTCGGTGGGGAGGGCGGTCCAGGTGCGGGCGCGCACGTCGAGCAGGAGGGCACCCTGGGCGGTGGCACCGGCAAGGTCGGGGCGGTCGGGGCGACCGCTGAGGGTCGTCACGGCGGTGCCCGGCGGGAACGGGATGCTCTCGGCCACGACGGCTCCGCCGACCTCTCGGGTGAACAGGACGGAGCCTTCGGGGCAGGTGACGACGGCGCCGACGCGGGTCATGTCGACGTCGATCGCTGAGGCGCAGGGGATGCTCGCGGCGGTGGCGCCGTCGGCGTCGACGATGTCGAGGGCGCCGGCGTTCGCGGCGATCAGGTGCCCGGCGAACGCGATGACCGGCCCGTCGGCGGTGACCTGCTGCGCCGACGGGATGCCCTCGGCGAGGTCTTCGTGCACGAGCGTCGTGAGGTCTGCGGTGCCGGCGAAATACGCGGTCGCGCGCTGCTCGCCCGGGGTGATCGAGGGGGTGCCGACTCCCTCGATCGCGCCGATGCGCTGCGGTTCGGCGAGGAACGAGTGCGTGTGGTCGCCGTGCGGCACGGTCCACCGGCCGGTGTCGATCACGTCGACCTCGGTCGCGCTCTCGGTCTGGTGCACGACGTAGACGAGACGGCCGTCGCCGACGATGTCGGTGGGGATGCCGTCGGTCTCGGCGATCACCCGGCGCTCTTCGGTGTCGAGGTCGAGGAGCGTGAGACGGCCGCGCTCGTCGGCCACTGCGAGGGCGAGCGCGGGAGAGGCGACTTCGGCCGCGGCATCCGCTCCCACGTCGTGCGCGTCGGAGGGGGATGCCGACGGTGCGTGGGCGGGTGCAGCAGGGACGGTGCAGGAGGTCAGTGCGAGGACAGCGGCGACTCCGACGAGGAGGAGTGCGCGGCGGGGCGGGGAGTGGTTCATGGCACCCTCACCTTATTGATAACGATTCTCAATCTCAAGTCGAAATCGCCTCGCGGGCGACCTCGACGGGCTTGACCGAACGTCGGTGACCCGGCGTAGGGTCACTGCATGAGCGCACCGATCGAACGTCACGGAGTCGTCCCCTCGTATCTGCTCGCGCGCCTGGCCGCCTCCGGCCGGTTCCCCCGCGCAGCCGCCGCCGCCCGTCAGACCCTCACCGCCGGGCGCCCGCCGTTCCGCGCCCGCATCGATCTGTCGATCGACGAGAACGGCGATCTGGTCGCGCAGCTCTCCGACGCCCCCAACCGCACGATCAGCGATGCCGGCAACACCCAGACGTTGCCGGGCATCCTGGTGCGCAGCGAAGACGACGGCCCGGTCGACGACGTCTCGGTGAACGAGGCATTCGACGGGCTGGGCGCCACCTTCGAGCTGCTGCTGACCGCCTTCGGCCGCAACTCCCTCGACGACGCCGGGGCTCCGCTCGATGCATCGGTGCACTACGGCGTCGACTACGACAACGCCTTCTGGGACGGCGAGCGCATGGTGTTCGGCGACGGAGACGGCGAGGTGTTCCAGGGGTTCACCGGATCGATCACGGTCATCGGTCACGAGCTCGCCCACGGCGTCGTGCAGCACACCGCCAACCTCGAGTACCAGGGGCAGCCCGGCGCGCTCAACGAGTCAGTCGCCGATGTCTTCGGCGCTCTCACCGAGCAGTACTCGCTCGGGCACGCGGCGGCCGACGCCACCTGGCTCATCGGCGCCGAGATCTTCACCGACGCCGTGCAGGGCAAGGCACTGCGATCGATGATCGCGCCGGGCACGGCCTACGACGATGACGAGCTCGGCAAAGACCCGCAGCCCGACCACATGAGCGGGTTCGTGCGCACCACCGAAGACAACGGCGGCGTGCACATCAACTCGGGCATCCCCAACCGTGCCTTCGCGCTTTTCGCGATCGACCTCGGCGGCAACGCCTGGCAGACGGCGGGCACGGTCTGGTATCGGGCGCTGACCGGCGGGCTTTCGAGCACCGCCACGTTCACCGAGTTCGCCGACGCGACCGTGGCTGCGGCGGCAGAGGTCGACGAGGCGACCGCGACAGCCGCTCGACGCGCCTGGACGACCGTGGGAGTCTATGGAGATGAGCGAGTCCCGGGTACCGATGGGGTCGGAGCCGACTGACCCCGCGCCGTCGCACGCGCAGGTGATCATCGCGGTGGTGCGCTCCGGCGGCATCGCGGGAATCAGCCAACACTGGCGGGTCGAGGTGTCGTCCGACGACGCCGACGAGTGGATCACGCGCATCGACCGCTGTCCGTGGGACGCCGAGCTCGACGACCCGACCGGGGCCGATCGCTTCGTGTGGAGCATCCGCGCCCGCACCCCGTCGGAACGGCGCGAACGCGAGCTCGCCGACACCCAGTTGTCAGGCCCGTGGCGCGAACTCGTCGACGCCGTGCGCGCGGCATCCGCCTGACGCGCGCCCACACCGTCCGGCGCGCCTGTTCAGACTCCGCTCGGCCCGGCCGACGACTCCAAGGAAACGCGCGTGCGAGGCAGCGCCTCCGGGTGGGTGGTCTGCAACCACGTCATCATCTTCTCGCGCACCTCGCAGCGCAGATCCCACTGGTCACCCGAATCCTTCGCCGACATCACGAACCGCACCGTGACGAACCCGCCTTGCGAGTCGGTGACCAGCGCGCTCGATGAGCGGCCGTCCCACGCCGGCGACGCCTCGACGATGCGCTGGAACTCCTCGCGTACCCCGTCCATCGGCACCCGCCAGTCCAGATCCATGTAGACCGTGCCGAGGATCTTGTCCGAGCGTCGCGTCCACGTCTCGATCGGGGTCGTCGTGAAGTAGCTGCAGGGAACGACCAGGCGCCGCTCGTCCCAGATGTACACCACCACGTAGGACAGGTTGATCTCGCCGACGCGGCCCCACTCACCCTCCACCACGACCACATCGCCGACACGGATGGCATCGGTGAACGCCACCTGCACGCCGGCGATCAGGTTGCCGAGGATCGACTGCGCCGCGAGTCCCGCGATGATGCTGACGATTCCCGCGGAGGCGAGCAGGCTGGTGCCGACCGCGCGCATCTCCGGGAAGGTGAAGAGGACGGTGCCCAGCGCGAGGACCGCGATCGTGACGAGTACGAGCCGGTGGATCACCAGCAACTGCGTGCGTCGACGGCGCGCGTCGGGCCCGACACGATCGGCCTCTTCCCGATCCATCAGTCGCTCGAACCCGAACGACACCAGCGCGCCGAGGAGCCACGCGCTCGCGAGGATCGTCGCGATCAGGAAGAGCCGCGAGACTGCCGGCCACCAGTCCGCACGCGCCGGCTCCGACACGGCGCACGCGATCCACATGGCGACGACGGCGACCGTCACGAACAGGGCGTTGCGGGCGCGCCGTGAGAGCTCGCGTACCCACGCGAGTCGGCGGCTCAGCAGAGCGACGACGATCGTCAGCAGGGTGAGAGCGGTTGCCGCGCCGAGCAGCGCGATGCCGATGGCAGCGACGGTTCCGAGCCAGGATTCCCACGAGAAAGCAGCCATGGTCCCACCGTAGAAGAAGCGCTCGCTCTCGGCCTGACCGGCACCTGGACGGGAGCGGAGCATCCGATCAATCCGGTGTGAATCCGGCCCAACGCGCGGCAGCCGGAGAGACAATGGGCCCATGGGACTGTTTCAGCACCGCCCGGAAGAAGAAGAGAATCAGTGGGCAGGGCTCCCGTCGGAGCCGCTCGACCGCGGCGCAGCCGACACCCTCGACACCGCGCCCGCTGTCGACCCGCTGTCGATCGGCCTCGGAGCCGAGGTGAGCTCGATCGTGTTCCCGATGACGTCTCCGCCGCCTGCCGAGTTCGAGATCGATAACCGCGAGCCCGACGAGGACTGACATGACCTCCCCCGGCGAGAACGGCATCGTGATGCGGCCAGTGACCGCCGACGAATGGATGCTGTGGCGCGCTGCGCGCCTCGAGGCCCTGCGCGAGTCGCCCTCCGCCTTCGGTTCGCAGCTCACCGATTGGATCGAAGCATCTGAGGCCCGCTGGCGCGAGCGACTTTCGGTTGCGGGTGCGTACGACCTGCTCGCGTTCGACGGCGAGCACGTCGTGGGGATGGTTTCCGGCATGCCGATCGCCGATGACCCCGCTCGCGCGGAACTGATCTCGATGTGGGTCGCTCCGGCCGCGCGCGGCACGGGCCTGGCCGCCGATCTGATCGGCCGCGTCGTCGATTGGGCGACGGAGGGCGGGGCATCCGTCGTCGATCTCTCCGTCATGCCCGACAACCCCGCCGCCCGCCGCGCGTACGAGCGCGCCGGGTTTGTCGCGCTCTCCGAGCCGGGCGATACGCTCCCCGACGGTCGGCGCGAGGTGCGCATGCGCCGCCCGCTGGCCTGATCCCTCGCCCAGGTGTCAAGACACTCCGCTCGATACGGCGTGTTGTGAGCCCTCACGGGCGCGCGACGCGGCGGGCAATGGGGGCGGCCCCGGCTACGGTGGAGGGATGACGATCACCGCCGCCGCAGACGGCTCCGCCCTGGGCAATCCCGGCCCCAACGGCTGGGCCTGGTACATCGACGACGACAACTGGGCGGCGGGCGGATCACCCCACGGCACCAACAACCAGGGCGAACTGCAGGCGGTGCTCGAGCTGCTGAAGGCGACCGCCGGTGTCACCGAGAAGCTGCTCATCCGGTGCGACAGCCGCTACGTGATCGACTCGGTGACCAAGTGGATGCCCGGCTGGAAGCGCAAGGGATGGCGCAAGTCCGACGGCGGGCCCGTGCTCAACCGCGACCTGCTCGAGGGCATCGACGAGGCCATGCGCGGCCGCGACGTCGAGTTCTCGTGGGTCAAGGGTCACGCCGGCGACCGCCTGAACGAGGCCGCCGACGAGCGTGCGAATGCCGCCGCGAAGGCCTACCAGGCGAAGCAGGAACCGCGCCGCGGCCCGGGATTCACGCGGGCGATCGATGCCGGCGCCACCGTCGCGGCATCCGCCCCCATCGCTGCCGCGGCGACGCCCGGCACGACGCCCGCTCCGGCATCCGCTCCCGTCACGACCCACCCGGCGGATGCTCCGCTCTGGGCAGAGACGTCGTCGCTGTTCGACGACCTCGATGCCCCGGCCGCCGACCCGATCGAGCTGCGGCTGAGCCTCACCGGCGACGAGCACGCGCGACTGCGCGATCGCGCCGATGCGCAGGGCATCGGGCTCGCCGAGGCGCTGCGCCGCCTGATCTGACGCGCGTACACTCGCCTCATGTCGACTTCCGCGCGCACGATCGGCCGCATCTTCCTCGGTTCCTCGCTCGTGTTCGCGGGGGTTTCGCACCTGACATTCGCGCGTCGGGAGTTCCAGGCGCAGGTGCCCGAGTCGCTGCCGCTCGACCCCGACGTCACCGTTCTGGCATCGGGCGTGGTCGAGGTCGGTCTCGGCGCGCTGTTGCTGTTCGCCCGCAAGCGCCGCCGCCTGGTCGGCACGATCGCGGCCCTGTTCTTCGTCGCGGTGTTCCCCGGCAACGTGTCGCAGTGGATGCACCAGCGCGACGGCTTCGGCCTCGACACCGACATGAAGCGGTTCGTGCGCCTGTTCTTCCAGCCCGCACTCGTCGCCCTGGCCGCGTGGTCGACGCGCGAGCGCCGCTGAGCGTATCCCGCCCGTCGTGACGGCGGCCATCCGATCGAAAAGTAGACTCGGCGGATGGGAGATCGGCCGGTGACGCAGCGGTGAAGACGCGTACCGTCTTCGGCCTGCTCCGGTTGGGCGCCGCGGCCATCTGCCTCGTGGCCCTCATCCACCGCCTCGCGTGGGGTCTCGCCTCGAACACCGTTGCGAGCCAGAACTTCTTCGCGTACCTCACGAACCAGTCGAACGTCGCGTTCGTCGTGCTGCTGACGATCGCCGGGATCATCGCTCTGTGCAAGGCCCGCGATCCGCGCTGGCTCACCGTCACGCTCGCGCTCGTGCTGTCGTGGACCATCACGGCCGGGCTCGTGTTCGCGATCCTCGTGTGGCAGGCGGGGCTGCGCGGCATCCGCATCGATGTGCCGTGGTCGGATCAGGTGCTGCACTTCTACCTGCCCGCTCTGACGGTCGCCGCCTGGGCGCTGGCGCCGGGGCACCGCGCGGTGCCGTGGCGGGTGATCCCGGCGACGCTGGCGTATCCGCTGCTATGGGGTGCGTTCACGATGATCCGGGGACCGATCATCGGCTGGTACCCGTATTACTTCCTCGACCCGCGGCAGGTCAGCGGTCCGCCCGAGTTCCTCATCTCGTCGGGCATCGCCCTGGCGACGTTCTCGATCGTGGCGACGGCGCTGGTTCTCATCAGTCGGATGCCCCTGCCGAGGCGACTACGGGTCGACCCGGCCGAGTCCGATCACGACGGCCCCGATCACGACGAGCCGGATCATCGCGCGGCGTCGGAAGAGTCCGAGCACTCCGCCGACACGGACGAACTCGTTCACGCGGCCGGGGCGAGCGACCCGGTCAGACGTACACGCTGAGCGACTCGAGCGCCGCTTCGATCGCGGCCTTCTCGTCGAGCTCGGCGAACTCCGCCGCGCTCGCACCGCCCACGATGCCGACGAGCACGTTCTCGCCGGTCGACGGGCGCAGGTTGATCCAGGTGCGGATCATGGCGTCGCCGTCGACGGTGTGCCAGATGGCCTCTTCGGCCTCCCAGAACGGTTCGTCCCAGCGCAGCCAGACGGTCTCGATGCCGCCCATGCCGAGCGACGAGATCGCGCCGCGGTTTCCGAACGGCAGGGGTGGCTCGAACTCGATGCCCTGCTCCTGCAGCACACCGAGCGGCACGGTCACGAGCACGCGGTCGAAGGTCTGCGCCTCACCGGTGCCGAGGCGCACACTCACCCCGGTGTCGTCGTAGGCGAGACGCGTGACGGGAGAGTTCAGCCCCACCTGCAGCCCATCGAGCGCCTGCTCGACGAACGGCAGCAGGCTGTCGCGTGCCGCCTTCGGACCGGGCGGTGGCACGACCGGCGGGAACCAGCTCGACAGCATCTCGGCATCGGCACCGGCGCGCGTGGCGAGAAGAGCGAACAGCGCGGCGTTCGCCGGATCGGCGGGGTCGCCGCCCGCGGCGGTGAGAGCATCCGCGAGCGAGGAATCCTGCGGGGCTGCCTGCGCGGTGGTGACCGCAGCGAGCAAGGGCTGGTCATCGACGCGATCGGTGTCTCCGTCGGGTGCGCGCCAGAGCTCGCCATCGAGGTCGACGACGCCGACACCCTCGCGCGTCATGTCGTCGAGCAGTTCGGCATCCGCCTCGTCGAACAGCCACGCGCCCAACTGCACCGGCACCGGCCAGGAGTCGTCGACCCGCGAATACACGCGTCCGCCGACGCGGTCGCGCGCCTCGAACACCGTGACCTGCAGCTCGTTCCGGGCGAACAGCGCCGCAGCCGTCGCGCCGGCCAGACCCGCACCGATCACGGCGACGCGCTCTCCGGCATCCGCCTGCGTCATCAGCTCATCGGCCGCGCGCTCGCCCGAGGCGATCGCCCCGCGCATCGTGCCCGGAGCATCCTCATCGGTGGCCTCGCCCGCGAAGAACAGGCGGTCATCGACCGGACGCGCCAGCGCAGCGCGCGCGTCGGCGGTGACGCCGACCGGGGTAAAGCTGACGGCGCCGAACGCGTACGCGTCTTTGATCCAGCCGCTGCGCACGCTCGCCGCGGGCACCGGAACACCGTTCGTCGGCTCGGGCGTCGGCGTGCGGGTCGGCGTCGGAGCGGGCGTGGGCTCGGGCGTGCACGATGCCAGCAGCACCGAGACGACACCGGCTCCTGCACCCATCAGCAGAGTCCGTCGCGTGATCCTCATCGTGTCGCCACTTTATCCCGCCTCGCCCGGGGGCGGGGCACGGGGCAGCGCGGTGCCGTGTCCCTAACTCAGGACAATCGGCCGCGAACCCGCCCGAACCACCCTGATTCGCCCCGGAATCGACGGTTTGTCCTGAGTTGGGGCCGGGGTGCGGGCTCGACCCGGCTCACAACTCCTCAGATCCGGCCCCGAAACCCCAGAAACCGACCGATCCTTCCCCGGATCGGCCGGTTTCTGAGGAGTTGTGCAGGCTCAGACCGCGAGCAGCTCCCGTTCGAGGCGGGCGTACGAGGTCTCCATGCCGTCGGCCATGCCGGTGGCGAGGATCATGTCGCGCGTTTCCTTGTCGGGGTACTCGATGTAGAGCGTGATGAGGGTCGCGCCGTCTTCCTCGTAGAGGTTGAGGTCGTTGAGCGTCTCGACCGGCATGCCGATCATCCGCTCGGTCTGCACCGACCGCTTCGGAGCGTCGATCAGCAGCGCCTCACCCTCGAAGCCGAACGGCTGCCCCTCGGTGTCGCCCACCGGGGCCCAGGAGGTGCGGTACGTCTGGCCGACCTCGGTCGCGACGACGCACTCCGTCATCACCCATCCGTCGGGTCCGAGCAGCCACTGCTTCATGAGCTCGGGCTCGTTGTGCGCACGCCACACCAGGTCGCGCGGGCCGTCGACGAGGCGCGTGATGCGCACGTGCACATCGTCGAGCAGTTCGACCTGCGTGCCCTTGCCCTGCGCATAGTCCCGCAGATCCTGCAGCACGGCGTCGAGCTGGCTCATCGCCATGGTCGTTCCCTCGATGACGCCCATCGCCACGACCTGCTCGAGCGCTTCGGCCGACGAGAAGTAGCTCGTGCTGACCATGCGGGTGCCCTCGCCGGTCGGCTCGAAGGCGATCACCATGCGCATGCCGGGCATGTCGTCGTTGGGCGTGCCGTCTTCGTCGGCGAACGAATCGAGCACCTCGAAGCTGCGCGGGCCGTCGATCTTCAAGAACTCCCAGGTGCCGGATGCTTTCTCCCCGCGCGGGCCGTTCATCGTGTAGTTCGCCTTGCCGCCCACCGTCTGGTCCCAGTGCGTGAAGGTGGCGGGCCATCCGGGAGGACCCCAGAAGCGCTCGAGCTGGCGCGGGTCGCTGTAGGCATCCCAGACCCGCTCGACGGGAGCCGCCAGGTCGGCGACGACCGTGATGGTGAGGTTCTCGGCATCCGTCGTGACATCGGTGACAGGCATTGTCAGTCTCCTTGTTCGTGTTCGGTCGGTTCGGTGTTCTTCGTGGTGTTCGTGGGGGCGGCGAGCAGGTCGTCGAGTCGGGAGATGCGCGACCGCCACAGCTCTTCGTACCGGGCGAGCAGCGCCTTGGCGCGGGCGATCATCTCGGGATTCGCGCGCACGAGGCGCTCGCGTCCTTCGGCGCGCTTGACGATGAGGTTCGCGGCTTCGAGCACGGCGACGTGCTTCTGCACCGCGGCGAACGACATCTCGTACTCGGCGGCGAGTGTCGAGACGGACTGCTCCTGCTCGATCGTCCGGCGCAGGATGTCGCGCCGGGTCGACGTGGCCAGTGCGTGGAAGACACGGTCGACCTCCGCTTCGCTCAGTTCTCGTTGTGCAACCATTTGGTTGTACGTTATGCCCGAGCGGGGGTCGTGTCAAGAGGCTCTTCGGGAACGCGGTGCGGTGACACAAAAGCGCAGCCAAGATTAACGCCCGCAAGGGACGGCCCGCCCGCTCCAAGAAGTAGAAATCGTGCTGCGCATGATCAGATCCTGACGATCGGGGAGCTCGCTCAGCGTGGTCGGGAGGCGGTGAGCGCTCCAGACTTGCGCACCGTGATGGAGATCACCTTGCGGTTGGTGTGGTTGCTCGGGCTCGAGGATCGGGCCACTGGTTTGAGGTCGCTGTTTGGTGTGGAAACCGACCTCATGGCAAAGCACCCGGAGCATCTCGCCGACCTCGGGATTTCGCTCAGTCCGGATGAAGTGCTGTCCACGATCCGTCGACGTCGGCGGCACCCCCTGCCATGATGCTCATGTGACAACCCCTTCGGAAGACACCGTGAAGCCACCTTTGGCGCGAACACGCTTCGGCATCGCACTCGGGCTACTCGTCATTGGCGTCGTAACCGCAGTTCTCGGCTACCACGAGTGCACTGTCACCGGGACGCTGAAGGCGGACGACTCTGTCGTCGCTCTGACCACCTGTGCCCCGCCCACCGCAACGAGCGCGACGGTTCTGCTTTTCCTGCTGCTGGTCGTGGCCCTTCTGTGGCCGGACATCTCGGAGATCACTGTGTTGGGAGTCAGTTTGAAGCGGAAGGTCGCGGAGGCTCGGGCGGCCGCGGAATCTGCACGGGAGAGTGTTGACCACCTCCGCGACGTCGTGCAGCACCAGCAGACTCAGATCGATGCGGTCACCACGGCAACCGCTACCAACACCACGAACATCCACCTCGGCGACGGCGCAGCGCTTGAGGACCTGCGGGCTCGACTTCGAAAGCAGGCCGAGGATGTCCGTGAAGAGCAACATCGAGATCACATCCCGAACTTTGAGGCGTCGAGCGACGTACCTGAGAGCGAACTCAAGATGCGAGTGCTGTCGGACTTCCAGGTACTCGCGAATCTGCTCGGTCTCGGGGCACAGCGCGGCCGCGGAGAACTGATCTCAAAGGACCACCATCGTCGAGCGGTCCAGCAGTTCTTCTTGGATGACCACGCGGGCCCAATTCGGAGCGTGAGGGCCGTCCGGAACGCCGTGGCCCATGCACAAGACGTTTCACGCGAAGACCTGGAGAACGCCCTCGTCATCCTCCCAGATCTAATCCAGGAGGCCCGCCAACACTTCCTCCGCTACGATCTTCCCCCGGAGTCTTGACCCATCGACTGCGACATTCCACCGCAGCGGAGGTTGCAAGCCAATAGCATGAACGCATGCCCGATGCCCCACCAGAGCCGAGCAACCGGCGCCGCGGATGGATCCGTCCCGCCCTAATCATCGGCGGAAGCTCGCTCGGGGGAATGGGCTTGGCGTCCTGGAGCTGGGCGATTCAGTCGACCGCTCCCTGGTGGAGCAACATCTTCGCCAATGCCGCTGTCGTGGTGATGCTCCTCATTCCGGGGGAGCTGATTCTTGGACAGGTGCGGAGGCGCGTGGAGGCCAACGAGTCCAGAGTGCGCACTGCCGAGACCAACGCGGCAACCGCCAGAACTACCGCAGAGGCAGCCAGTGTGAAGGCGGCGCAGACTGCGGCATCGCTCGAGGCAATTCAGCAGAAGCTGGCTGACCGCCAGCAGTCCGAGCTCGACGAACAAGTGGAGCAGTATCGTGTCCCGCTGACCAACCTCACCCGAGAGTCGCTTCTGGGAGTGCTCCGCGCTGCTGAAATGGCGGATCTCATCAGCAGCGCTGGGGTGCGCGCGCCCGTCTGGGAAACCGAGATTCACTATCGGTTCGTTATCGACGATCCCCTGCATGGCGAACTGTCCGTCAGGCTCGAGGAAGATGACGGGACGGTCATCTCTACGGTCGACTGGCAGCCGGGTGTCGTAGCCGAAGACTTCTTCCAGAAGCTCGTCGAGGCAGTCCGCGCCGCTGGGCACGATCTCGGCACGGGACTGAATCTCCCGACCGAATCCGTGCAGCAGGTGATGAAGATGCTCGAGGATGTCACTCTCCTTCGCTCCCAGGCACTGCTGGGGCATCGGGACCGTCTGAGGAAGATCATCGAGCGGATTGATGGGTGGTACTTCACCGAGTCCCTCGTGTTGCCAGCCGACGATCTCAGCTACACGATCCACGTTCATCGACTCAACGAGATGGACTGGGAGTCACATCTCACACAGAAGGGCTGGTACACGGCACCCTGGTCCATCGGCTTCGCTCGCCGCTTGTACGGCCTTACCTCTCACGGAGGACAGGAATGAGCGACAAGCCAAGTCGACTGCCGGTGTTTCCCATGGATCTCGTCAAGGGAGTCACGGAGATCCTCGGACAAACTGAGCACCCCGGGCTGACGAACCGCGAGATCGACCAGCTTCTCCAGATGGTGGGCGTCAGTGGCCGGCCCGACGGATTCAACAAGCGTGATGGGCTCTACGCCGCGTTGAACAACGAGCAGGTGGTCCAGAGCGCTGGGAACTGTGTTGCGGCATTCATCACGAAGGCGATGTCTCCCGGGAGGTACGCACGGGACCCTCAGCACTTCACGCAACTCAGAGACGAACTCAATGAGTTCCTCATCCATCACGGCTATGGGGTAAACGACGCTGGAAAGCTAACTCGCAAAAGGCAAGCGACATCTCTCAGCGAAGGCGCGAAACTCGCTGGCACCCTTCAGGTCGAGCTTCGCAGACGGGGCACGCACGCCGAGCTCTTCCGCTACTGCGAGGAGGAGTTCGTGAACCGATCGCTCTTCCACGCGCTCTCGGAGGCAGCCAAGAGCATTCCTGCTCGCGTCCGAGCAATCACCGGTCTCGCGGGCGACGGCGGTGCCCTGTACAACGGTGTCTTCGCCACTGGTCGCGACAAGCCGGTTCTCTACATCAACGCATATGAGTCAGACTCGGACATCAGTGAGCATCGAGGCTTCAACAATCTTCTGCTCGGCATCCACGGACACTTCCGAAACCCTCGGGCGCACTCGAATCGCATCAACATCGTCGAAGCCATGCCCGACTTCTACGACGCGTTCGCGCTGTTCTCGTACGTCCATCGACGACTAGACGGCTCTTCACTCACCCCCTTGACCTAGCTGCATCGGCCCTGGAGGCCGCCGGTGGCTAAAAGTGTCACGGCAAAGAGGTCGCGTGAAAGCTGAAACAGCCGCTCTTGCGCGACATTCTGTGTCAACAGATCGTTTTTCCGACAATTCTTGTCGGAGGGCACAAGGAACCCTTCGACAAGCGAGCAGGCTGATCCCGACCGCGCCAACCCGAGATGCGACTACCCGAGCCAGCCCTTGATGATGTCAGCCACGCGATCGAGGTCGGATTCGAGGAGGAAGTGTCCGCCGTCGATGAGCTCGACGCGCGCATTGGGGGCATCCCGGGTGAACGCTTCCGCGCCCGCGGCGGCGAAGATCTCGTCGTTGCGCCCCCAGATCGCGAGAACCGGCACTTGCGAGGTGCGCAACCAGTCGTGGACTGCGGGGTAGAGGTCTCGGTTGGTGGCGTAGTCGCGGAAGAGCGCCAGCTGCACGTCGTCTTGGCCGGGTCGGGCGAGGAGCGCGAGGTCGTGCTCCCAGGCGTCGGGGTCGACGGTCGTCGGGTCCGGCACGCCGTGGAGGTACTGCCATTCGACCGCTTCCCGGCCGAGGGCAGGGCGGAGCGCGTCACGCGTCTCGGTCGTCCGTTCGGCGGCGTCGGCCCAGATCGGGTTCCAGAAGCTCGGCACGAAGCCGTCTTCGTACGCGTTGCCGTTCTGCGAGATGACCCCCACGACGGCCGCGGGGTCGTTGAGGGCCAGGCGCCAGCCGATGGGGGCGCCGTAATCCTGCACATAGATCGTGTACTGCGCCACCCCCATGGTCGAGAGGAACCGGGCGGTCACGCGTGCGAGCGCCTCGAAGGTGTAGTCGAACTCGTCGACCGAGGGCGCGGAGGAGCGACCGAAGCCGATGTGATCCGGAGCGATGACGCGGTAGCGGTCAGCGAGCGCCGGGATGAGGTGCCGGAACATGTGGGAGCTGGTCGGGTATCCATGCAGGAGCAGGAGCACCGGGGCGTCGGCCGGGCCGGCTTCGCGGTAGAAGACATCGAGCCCGTCGACGGAGACGGTGCGGTGGTGGACGGTGACCATTACTAACCCCTTTGGCTTGTTTTACTGGTTAGCAAGACGCTAGCATGGTTCCATGGCAACGCACGGCCCGAGAGAACGGAGAACGATGCTTCAAGACGAGCAGCTGCTGTTGGCACTGGTGAACAGCGCGCCCGTCATCGAGGGCGTGCCGACAGATGAGCTGCAGGGAGCCGCCGGGCGAAAGCTCGCACGCAGCTGGGGCGGGACAGGATCCGCCGACGAGCTAGCGCGCCTGAGACGCGTGAGACGGGCCCTGCAGACCGTCATCCGTGATGGTGATGCCGCAGCCGTCGGCGAACTCGAGGGGTTCCTTGAGGGCGCCGTGCGCACGCCGCGCCTCACTCCGGACGGCGTGATCTGGGATCTTCAGGTTCCCGAAGACGACCGACTCGCGGCGGGGGCCGTGCTGGCGTGGTCGAGCGTGATCACCGAGTCCCCCGGTCGCCTCCGCGCCTGCGCGAATGACGAATGCAGCCAGTTCCTCGTCGATCACAGCCGCCCGGGCACCGCGAAGTGGTGCTCCATGGCGGTCTGCGGCAACAGAATGAAGGCACGCTCGCACGCGCGCCGCGCGAAGAGCTGACCGCACCCGTTCCGCCTACTCGTCGGCGAGCAGCTCGTCGGCATGTAGCTCCTCGGCGTTGGTGCCGAGGAGCGGGGCCGACATCGTCACTCCTCCGTACTGGACCCCGGGAACGCCATGCCCCGCGCGACCTCGATGAGGGTCCGGATCGGCACGCCCGTGCCTCCCACCGAGGTGTAGCCGTACGCGGAGTCCGAGTTGTAGGCGGGACCGGCGATGTCGAGATGAGCCCACGCGACGCCTTCGCCGACGAACTCCCGCAGGAAGGCCGCCGCGCCGAGCATCCCGGCGGCGGGCTTGCCGACGTTCTTGAGGTCGGCGGTGTTCGATTCATAGGCGGCGAGCACCTCCTCGGGAATGGGCATGGCCCACATCGGCTCGCCACAGAGATCGGATGCCCGCACCACGACGTCTCGCGCACTCGGAACGCCCATGACGCCGGAGGTGCGGTAGCCGAGCGCTGTCACCTGGGCGCCGGTGAGGGTCGCGAGGTCGAGAAGCAGATCGGGATCCTCCTCCTGGGCGGCGACCAGGGCGTCGGCCAGCACCAACCGCCCCTCGGCATCGGTGTTGATCACCTCGACCGTCTTCCCGCCGTAGATGCGAATCACGTCGCTCGGACGCACGGCCGAACCGGAGGGCATGTTCTCCGCCAATGCCAGCCAGGCCGTGACCCGCACGGGAAGGCCGAGTTCGGCGATGGCGAAGAGGGTCTGCGCCGCAGCCGCGGCGCCCGCCATATCGGACTTCATCTTCTCCATGTTCGCCGCCGGCTTGAGCGAGATACCCCCGGAGTCGAAGGTGATGCCCTTGCCCACGAGCGCCAGATGCTGGTCGGCACCGGGCGGCGCGTAGGTGATCTTGACGAGCCGGGGTCCGCGCGCCGACCCCGATCCCACGCCGATCAGCCCGCCGAATCCTCGTCTGCGGAGCTCGTCGTCATCGATGACGTCGACGGCCACTGCGTTCCCGGGGATTCGTCGCGCCTGTTCCGACACTGCGTCCGCGAACGATTCGGGGAAGAGGTGCGACGGCGGCTCATTCACCAGGTCTCGTGCCGCCGCGACCGCACGAGCGACGATCGCGGCGCGATCCAGCACGGGCTGCACATCGCCGTTCGCGACGATCGAGATCGTGCGAACGGTCGCCGCGTCGTTGTCGGAGAGGTGCGCCGTGTACCGGTAGGCGCCGAGCAGAGCGCCGACCGCGACTGCCTCGACGCTCGCACGATCGGTCACGGGGAATGCGATCCCGACCTCGCTCGCGGACGCGACCGAACGCAACGCGCTCCCGGCTGCGCGCCGAAGCGACTCGGCGGCTGCGGGGCTGCACTCGGTCGCGTGCCCGGCGAGGTCGCCGATGCCCACCAGCAGAACCGACCTCGCCACGACCGATGCGGGCGACGGAACGCGGGAGACTGCTCCCGGCGCACCCTTATGCCCGACAGCATCCGCAACGTCGGCGAGCGCCTGGGTCACGTCCTCGGAGAGCGTCGGGGCACTGACGTCGATCTTGCCGTCGCGGGTGCCCACGGCGACGACGAGAACGTCGACTTCCGCGAGAGCCGCGTCTCCCGTCACGTGCGTCAGTGCGAGCAATGTCGTCTGCGGGCGGATCACGCCGTCTCCTTCTCTCGAGTGCGGATGCGATCCGCGCAGTGCGCGACGAGTCCGAGCACTGCGCCGTACTGCACACCGACGACGGCGGTGACGGGGATTCCCTGCGGCTGCTCGTCGGCCTCGCGCTGCGCCAGCCACCCCGTCCACGTGCGGTCGAGTTCGGCCGCCGCGCGGCGGATCGACACCGGCGCCGATCCGGCTGCGACCTCTGCCCTCAGAGCGCGCAGCAATGCACCGCCGAACCGTAGCCGATACATCCACACCACAGACATCGGGCGCTCGGCCACGGTGGCCTCCCGGTCGTTGGCCGCGTCGCGGGAGCGTTCGACCATGTGCTGCCCGGCCCGCGACATGCCGGGCACGAACGCCTCGGCACTGCGCAGGAAGGGCGAGTCCAGCGTCAGAAGCGGTCGCACCCGCTCGAGGAGCGCGGAGAGTTGCGTGCCCGTGTCGACGAGCGACTCCCCCGCCGAGCGGAGGAGGTCCGCGTAGTTCGACCCTGACGGGCGGATGTCGTCAGCGCCGAAGGTGCGCCAGATTGGCAGCTCGGCGATCAGCGACACCGTGCCGTAGCGGCTCGCGTAGCTGGTCGAGGACTGACCTGCCGCGCCGGGCGGAACCGGATCGAGGTCGTTCTGCACCCGCCATTCGTATGCGTCTTCCGCCGCGCCGGAGGCGAACACGGCGGGAGCCAACTCCGCCAGGTGCGCAGCCTCGGGTTCGCCGAGGTGAAGAGGGATCCCCAGCTCCGCGGGCAGTCGATGCAGGAGAGGCGCCAAGTCACGCGCCGCCGGAGAGAGGTAGTAGTACGCGCCCCCGGTCTCGGAGTTGTGCAGCGGGATGTAGAGGTCGGGGCGCAGCTCGTCGATCACCCGCTGCAGGGCCTGCGTCTCGGGGAGCGTGGCATCGAAGTACTTCTGCTTGTAGTCGATCGGGAAGGTCCACTCCACCTGCTCGCGACCGGGGGGCCGATAGAAGTTGCGGAAGTACGTCTCCGCGTCGAACGGGTCGTCGAACCACCCCTCGTTCAGCCGCATGCTGTCGGGGTCGATGCACGGGATCACGTGCCAGTCCGTCGCCAGGCGCTCCCGCAACGACGCGTCGCGCAGGAGGTCGTCGAGCAGGCGGATGACCGTGTGGGATCCGATCGGCTCGTTCGGATGGATGCCTCCCACGACCAGGCAACGCACGCGTCGACCCTCGCCCTCGCCCTCGCCCTCGCCGAGCGTGTACTTCATGATCGGCTCGCCGAGTCGAGACGTCCCCACGCGCCTCCTCGTGAGCAGGTCGGGGAACTCGGTTCTCAGCGCTTCGATGCGCTCGAGCAGGTCGTCGACCGTGGGATACCCGTCGAGCTCCGGCAGGGAGGATGCCCGCATCACGATCTCATCGTCCGAGATCGTGGCTGCTCTCGCCTCCGTGGTCATACTCGCCCTCTTTCTCTTCGTCTGATCTGCTGCTGGTACGGGTCGGGCACCGGCGCGGCCTCGAGAAGCCGCCGCGTGTAGTCCTCGCGCGGATTCGACAGCACCTGACGTCGATCGCCCTGCTCGACGATGCGCGCGTTGCTCATCACGATGATCCGGTCGGCGAGGCTGTCGACAACGGCGAGATCGTGACTGACGAACAGGCAGGCGAAGCGCAGCTCGCGCTGCAGCCGGCGGAACAGATCGAGCACGGTGGACTGCACCGAAACGTCGAGAGCCGACGTCGGCTCGTCGGCGATCAACAGCAGCGGGTCGAGGGCGAGGGCGCGCGCGATCGCGACACGCTGTCGCTGCCCGCCCGACAGCTCGTGCGGGTACCTCGTGCTCCACGACCGCGAGAGTCCCACCGAGTCCAGCAGCTCGTTGGTGCGGGCCGTCAACGCCTGTCCGCGCAGGCGCCCATGAACGCGCAGCGGCTCACCGATCGATTCGGCCATCGTCCAGCGCGGATCCAGGGCTCCCTGCGGGTTCTGGAAGACGATGCCGATCTTCTTCTTCAGTTCGATCGCCTGGCGACGCGGAGCCCGCACGGCGTCGACGCCGTCGATCACGATGCGACCCTCGGTCACCGGAGCGAGACCCGTGATGGCCTTGCCGATGGTCGACTTGCCCGATCCCGACTCCCCGACCAGCGCCACGATCTCTCCGCGCGCGATGCTCAGCGACGCATCCTCGACCGCGGTCACCGACCGGATCCCCTGCCGGTACTCGACGGTCAGATCGTCGACCTCGAGGACGGGAAGATCATCGGCGATCGACTCGCGAACCGCCACGTCGAGGCGGGGCACGGCCTGCAGGAGCTGGCGCGTGTACGCGGCCTCGGGGCGCTCGAAGATCCGGGTGACGGTCTGCATCTCCTCGACCTGGCCATGCCGCATCACCACGACGCGGTCTGCCACGTCGGCGACGACTCCCATGTCGTGCGTGATGAGCAGCACCGCCGTTCCCTCGCGCTCACGAATGCGCAGGAGGAGATCGAGGATCTCGCGCTGCACGGTCACATCGAGCGCCGTCGTCGGCTCGTCGGCGATGAGCAGTTCCGGGTCGCACGCCAATGCCATGGCGATGACGACGCGTTGCGCCTGCCCGCCCGAGAGCTGGTGCGGGTAGGAGCGCGCGCGTCGAGCCGGGTCGCGCACCTCGACCGAGGCGAGCAGTTCGACCGCACGCTTTCTGCGATCGCTCGCGCTGAGTTCGGGGAAGTGCTTGCGCAGCGTCTCACGAATCTGAAACCCCACGGTGAAGACCGGATCGAGGGCGCTGAACGGGTCCTGGAAGATCACGGCGATACGGCGCCCTCTGATCGTCTGCAGCGCGCGCTCGTCGAGACCCAGCAGCTGCTCGTCGTCGAACACGATGCTGCCGGTCACCTCGGCGGTGTCGGGGAGCAGGCCCAGAATGCTCATCGCCGTCACGGACTTCCCCGAGCCCGACTCGCCGACGACGGCGACGATCTCTCGTCGTCCCACGTCGAACGCGACACCGTTGACCGCCCGCACCGAACCGCCATGGCGGCTGCCGAAGTCGACGGCGAGGTCGGTGATGCTCAGAAGGGGTTCACTCACGGTCGCTCCGCTCACTTTTCTGCCTGATCGCGGCGATCATCTCGTCGGGAAGCTGGGCGGGCGGCGGTGTGTCCTCATCCTGATCGCGGTAAGTGCGCCACTGATCCAGCAGGTTGTGATGGAACTGATCGACCCACGCCATGTATCGACTACCGTTCCGCAGTCGGCGAGCCGGTGCGGGTTCCGACCCGACCGAGGTCGACATCGCGGTGCGGAGCACCTCGCCCATGCGCTGGAGACCGACCTTCTCGCGGCTGAGGAACGCGCCCCACACGTCCTCCTCCGCGCGGAAGTGCGCGACCCGACTGTGCGAGACCGACAGCCGGGTGATGTACCCGGAGCCCATGAGCGACCTCGTCGCCGTCGAGATGGTTCCCGGGCTGGCATCCAGCAGCCGCACCAGATCTGCGGAGGTCAGCGACGGCTCGTCCGTGATGATCAGCACACCTAGCACGCGCCCGGTGATCCTCTTGCCTCGCATCAGCTCCCAGGCATCCGTGAACCGATCGATGAAGTCGCTCATCTCGTCGCTCAGTGAATCCAGCGCCATGTCGAGACGCTCCTTCCTTCTTCGTTCTTCCGTGACCGCGATGACGACCGATATCGTCCGGGTGATTCCCACAGGCTAGCGACGCTCATGATCTCCCCCTCGGATCGAGCGCGTCTCGGAGGGCATCGCCGAGCATGATGAGGCTGATCACGGTGACCGTCAAGAAGATGCTGGGGAACACGACGGTGTGGGGGGCGAGCTGGAAGTACGACTGCGCGGTCGAGAGCTGCACGCCCCACGAGATCGACGGCGGAACCAGGCCGACGCCGAGGAAGGTCAGCGTCGCCTCTGCCCCGATGACTCCACCCACCATCGTCGCGGCGATCGCGAGTGTGGGCGCGAGCGAGTTGGGGAGCACGTGCGTCAGCACGACGCGCAGCTGCGAGAACCCCAGTGCGTGCGCCGCCTGCACGAATTCGCGCTCCCTCACCTCTTTGACCGAGCTGCGGATGAGGCGCGCGAACGTCGGCCAGGAGAAGAAGGCGAGCACCGCGGAGAGCAGCAGGGGTGTGCGGTCCGGCGCCGTGTTGAGCACGATGATCGCTCCGAGGAGGAACGGGAACCCGAGCACGACGTCGGCACCCCGCGCGATGAGGGAGTCGACCCATCCCCCGCGGTAGCCCGCGAGAGTGCCGAGGATGACGGCGACAATCAGGCAGATGGCGGTGGTCGTGAGTCCGATGAACAGCGACGTGCGGGTGCCGAAGAGCACATTCGCCATAACGTCGCACCCCTGCACGTCGGTGCCGAACGGATGCCCCGGCCCCGGCGGCCGGTTCGAGGCCAGCAGGTCGCAAGCCCGGGGGTCGCTCTGTCCGAAGAATCCGGACAGGATGCCCGGAATCATGGCGATGATCCCGAGACAACCCAGGAGGACGACGCTCACCCAGAACTGCAGGCGACCGCGGAGCGTCGCCCAGAGTCCGCGCGTGGTCGCGCGGTCGAAGTTCCCATCGATGGCTACGGTCGCGGGCTCAGTCATTGCGGATCCTGGGGTCGAGGAGCGAAGAGATGACGTCGACGACGACATTGGTGATCAGGAAGATGAGGACGAGCGTGGTGGCGACCCCCACGACGAGCGTGCCCTCCTGGTCTTGGATGGCCTTGTAGAGAAGCTGCCCCACCCCGTTGATGTTGAAGATCGCCTCGATCACCACGGTGCCACCGAGGAGCGAACCGAGCTGGATCGCCAGCACGTTGACCACCGGGGCCGCCGCATTGCGCGTGACGTGCAGTCCGACGATGCTCCGGCGCGAGAGTCCTTTCGCGCGCAGAGTGCGCACGAAGTCGGACTGCATCGTGTCGATCACGCTGCCGCGCATGAGCCGCGACACCCCCGCCAGCCCATAGATCGCGATGATCAGCGCGGGAAGGATGTATGCCCGTGGCCACCCATCGCCGACGCCGGCGATGGGTGTCCACTTGAGCATGATGCCGAACACGTACTGGGCCGTGATGCCCATGACGAACACCGGCACCGATTCCGCGATGATGGTGCCCAGCAGCACCGACCTGTCGATCGCCGATCCCTGCCGGAGGCCGGCGACCAGACCCAGGACGACGCTGATCAGCACCGTCAACACCCACGCGGTGAGGGCGAGAGTGATGGTCGTCGGCCAGCGGCTGGCCATCTGCTCACTCACCGACTGACCGGTGAATGTCGTGCCGAGATCTCCCTGGAACAGGCCCCCGAGGTAGTTCACGTACTGCTGCCAGATGGGTTGGTCCAGCCCGTACTGCTCGCGCAGCTGCTGCTGCACGCTCTCGGGGAGGGGGCGGTCGCCTCCGAGCGCCTCGATCGGATCTCCGGGCAGCAGGAACACCGCGCAGTAGATGACGAACGTGACGCCGATGAAGACGACGATGAGTTCCAGCAATCGCCGGGCGAGAAATCTCCACATATGCGAGGACGGCGCGGATCAGTCGTCGGTGAGGACGATCTCGGTGAGGATGGGTTCCCCCACTCCCGAGGCGGTCAACTTCTCGATGCGATCAGAGGTGACGTAGTTGTAGGACTCGTCGAACAGGGGCACGATCGGGAAGTTCTGGGCGAGGATCTTCTGCACCTGCCCGTATGCGGTTCCGTCTTCGCCACCGGTGAGGTCTGCCTGCGTCAGTGCCGCATCCACGTCGGGCGAAAGCGCTCCTCCGCAGTTCTTGCAGACCGGGGCGCTCGAGAACATCGCCCGCAGCGTCGACTGCTGGCTCGGGTAGAGCGCACCCCACCGCGAGAAGAACGGTCCGTCCAGCGTTTGGGTGTTGCGCGCTTCGCCGAACTCGGCCCAGCCGACCGAAGGACGCGCGACGGCCTCGATTCCGAGGTTCTGCCGAAGGGAGTTGGCGATCGCGTTGAACAGGTCCTCGTGACCGGCGCCTCCCGGGAAGTGGATCGTCAACTCTCCGTCGAATCCGCCGGCTTCCTGCAGTAGGGCGGCCGCAGCATCCGGATCGTACTCGCAGTACTTGCCACAGACGCCATCGGGGTTGCCCGGCATGACGGCGGGGGTCCATGCGGTGGCGGGCTTGTTGAGGCCCCCGTAGATCGCCTCGTTGATCGCATCCCGGTCGATGGCCATGGAGATCGCCTGTCGCACGCGGATGTCTGAGAACCGCTCGTCCCAGTAGGGGATTCCGAGGTAGTTCATTCCGGGTGCGGAGAAGCTGTAGATGTTCTCCTCGTCGAAGTCGCTCGACACCTGCAGTGCTCGCGTCGCGGGAACGGCGCTGAGATCGAGATTGCCCGCCAGAGCGTCGGTGTAGGCCGTGAGCCGATCGCTGTAGGGCACCCACGTGATCTTGTCGACCGTCGACTCCGTGCCCTTGTAATCGTCGAACCGCTCGGCGACGAGCGGTTCGCCCTCGACCCATTCGGTGGTGAGCGCGAGCGGGCCGTTGCCGATCGGCTTCTTGCCGTACGCCGCCAGATCGTCGAACGCGCTCTGCGGCATCGGGTAGAACGCGGTCTGCGCCTGCGAGAGCTGCACGGGGAACTGGCTGTCGGCGTGAGTCAGCGTCACCGTGAACACGTGGTCGTCGACGACCTGCAGGCCCGACATCTCGTCGGTGGTCGGTTCGCCTTCCGCGGGGTTGAGGTCGGTGTAGCCCACGATCGAGGCGAGCTGACCGGAGTTCGCGAATGCGTTCGTGCCGAGCGCGACCGCATTCCAGCTGTCGACGTAGTCCTGCGCGGTGACCGGCGTTCCGTCATGGAAGGTCCAGTCGGGACGCAGGGTGATCGTCCAGGTCACCTTGTCGTCGCTCTCGACCGACTCGGCGGCGACGTATTCGAGTTCGCCCTCCGCGTCGATGAAGGTGAGCGGGCTGAACACCGACATCATCAGCCCGTAGACGTTGCTCTGACGACCGGGGGTGAGATCGGGTACGGGATCGGCGGCCCCGACCACGAGTTCGCGCACATCGTCGGCGGTGTCATCAGACCCGCCGCTCGCGCATCCGGTGAGTGCGACGGCGATGAGAGCTGTCGTTGCGATAGCGGCTTTCCACAGACCGTTCATAAAACTCCTCCTCGAGTAGTTGGGGGGTCCGTTCACCTTACGTTTAATATTTTCTAAACGTACAGTATGTTCGGAACCTGCAACAGAAGCGATACGCCCCCGAAACATGAGGAGCCTGCCGGTGATCTCTCGCGTCACGTACGAGTCCGAACTGACCTGGTTGAGCACGCGCGAGTTGGCGGCTCGCATCGCCGTCGGCGAGGTCTCGGCGCGCGAAGCACTCGCCGACCATCTCGCGCGAATGGACAGCGTGAACCCTGCGCTCAACGCGATCGTCACGCGTGACGACGAGCGAGCCTTCGACCGCGCGGATGCGGCGGATGCCCGGAGGGCCGCCGGAGAGCCGCTCGGCGCACTGCACGGCGTCCCGATGACGCACAAGGATTCCACCGACGTGTCGGGCCTACGCACCACGCGTGGCTCCGCGCTGCTGCTCGACAATGTTCCAGACCGGGATGCGCTGATCATCGCCCGGCTGCGGGCCGCCGGCGTCGTCACGAGCGGCAAGTCCAACGTGCCCGAATTCACCGCCGGCTCCCACACCTTCAACAGGGTGTTCGGCACCACGGTGAACCCGTTCGACACGACCCGATCTGCCGGAGGGTCGTCCGGCGGGGCAGCGGCAGCGATCGCCGCCGGGATCCAAGCATCCGGCGATGGATCGGATATGGGCGGCTCGCTGAGAACGCCGGGGTCGTTCACCAACATCGTCGGGATGCGTCCGACCAACGGCCGCATCCCCCACGCTCTGCCCGCGAA
The DNA here is from genome assembly GCF_044743285.1 of Microbacterium sp. NPDC087665. Classification (NCBI taxonomy): domain Bacteria; kingdom Bacillati; phylum Actinomycetota; class Actinomycetes; order Micrococcales; family Microbacteriaceae; genus Microbacterium; species Microbacterium sp. NPDC087665. Next base: position 97,641 of record NZ_JBIUWD010000007.1, read on the forward strand.
CCCGTGGGAATGGCTCGCCCAGCCGGGTTTCATGGCGCGGACCGTCGGCGATCTCGCGCTGATGATGTCCGTCGCCTGCGGTCCTGCAGCGGGCGCGCCGCTTTCGATGCCGCAGCCCGGCTCCGTGTTCGATCGCGCGGAGTTCACCCACCCGAGCCGTCACGGGGCGGGCGCCGGGCTGGCCGGACTCCGCATCGGGTTCTCGAGCGATCTGAACGGCCTGTTCCCCATCGATTCCGAGGTCGACGCGATCGTCCGCTCCACGGCCGAGGTGTTCACGAGCGCGGGCGCTCGCGTGGACGACGACATCCCCGATCTGCGCGACGCCGACGAGGTCTTCCGCGTGACCAGGGCGTACGACTTCGCGGCCGACTACCGCACTCTCGTGCGCGAACATCGCGAGGAGGTCAAGGACGCGGTCGTCTGGAACACCGAGATGGGTCTCGCGCTCACCGTCGACGAGCTCCTCTCCGCCGACGAGGCGCGCAGCCGCCTCGCGGCGACGATCGAGTCGCACTTCGCCACGCACGACCTGCTCGTGCTGACCACCGCACAGGTCGCGCCGTTCGACGCCCGGATCGAGTACCCCCGCGCTATCAGGGATACACCGATGGACGACTACCTCGAATGGATGCGCGCGGCGACGATCATCTCGGCGACCGGCTGCCCCGCGGTTTCGGTCCCCGCCGGCTTCACCGCGGGCGGGCTGCCCGTCGGGGCGCAGCTGGTGGCTGCCCCCGGCCGGGACGTCGAGCTCTTGCTCGCTGCGCAGGCGTTCGAGGAGCTCACCGGGCATCACCGCCGCCACCCCGAGCTCTGAACGCGGACCTCCACGTCGGGTGGAACGAACGGCGCGCCCCACCAGCGCCGACTGCGACCCTCGATCCCGACCTAGGGTCGAGGCCATGGAAATCCAGTACCTCGCGTCCATGGTCTCCGCGATGTGGACCACCCTCGCGCTCCTCGCGGGCGGCCTGGCCCGCACCCGCAACCGCTCGGCATGGAGGTGGTTCCTGCTCACCCTCTTCTTCGGGCCGATCGCGGCCTTCCTGCTGGTCGTGTGGGAACCGGCCGAGCGGATGCCGTCGGCTCCGGCACCTTCCACGCCCGGGTCCTCCACCCTCTGACTACCCGCCATTCGGGAGGAGATCGGCATTGCGGAGGAAGGATCCGCGGCATCCGTCCTCCCTTGTGCCGATCTCCTCCCGAGTGACGCAACGCGACACCCGCGTACCCCCCAAAAACTCCATCCACGTGAATCCACCTGCCCGCAAGAGGCGTAGGCTGGAGAGAAGGACGGACAGTCCGAGAAGATGTCCCGGCACCGCGCCCGCCCGGGAAAGAAGCCACCCATGGCCCAGTACGACGTTTCCGACCGCTCGGCGATCGTGACCGGAGCAGGCAGCGGAATCGGCAAGGCTGTCGCCCTCCTTCTCGCGAAGAACGGCGCCGCAGTCGTCGTCAACGACCTGAACGGCGAGCACGCCCAGGCCGTCGTCGACGAGATCCGCGCCGCAGGCGGCGTGGCCGAAGCATCCATCGGCGATGCGACCGACCCCGCCTGGATCGCGTCGTCGGTCGAGCTCGCGAACACCCTCGCCCCGCTGCGCATCGGCATCAACAACGCGGGCATCGGCGGAGCATCCGCCCCCACCGCCGAGTACACCGATGAGGCCTGGGACAAGGTCATCTCGATCAACCTCAACGCGGTCTTCCGCAACATGAAGGCGCAGCTCCCCTCGATCCTCGCGAACGGAGGCGGCTCGGTCGTCAACATCGCGTCGATCCTCGGCAGCGTCGGCTTCGCGAACTCCCCCGCGTACGTCGCCGCCAAGCACGCCGTCGTCGGCATGACCAAGTCGGCCGCCCTCGAGTACTCGGCGCAGGGCGTGCGCGTGAACTCGGTCGGCCCCGGCTTCATCGACACCCCGCTGCTGGCCACCATGGGCGAAGAAGCGAAGGCGTTCCTCGTGAGCAAGCACCCGATCGGCCGCCTCGGCCAGGCCGACGAGGTCGCGAACCTCATCGTCTTCCTCGCCAGCGACGCCGCCAGCTTCGTCACCGGCAGCTACCACCTCGTCGACGGCGGCTACACCGCCCAGTAACGGGCGGATGCTTCGGGCGGGGTGCTTCGACAGGCTCAGCAACCCAGTGGATGGGTCCCTGAGCCTGTCGAAGGGCCCGCATCGAAGGGCCGACACTCAAAGTTCATCTTTTGTTGGACAACGCGTCCAGGAACGTGTCTACTGTTCCTGACAGCGTTGTCATAATTCGGGCAGCGCCTCCCCACCCCACCACACGGAGGTAACGCATGCCCCCCATGCGCTCGGCGTCCCCCAGCCGACACATGAGAAGACGCCGCGCGGCACTCGCCGCGGGAGTCATCACCGCCCTCGCCGCATCGTCGGTGCTCGTGACCCCGGCGGCCTACGCCGAAGAGGTCTCGACGCTCACGCCGTTCGAGGCGGTCGATCAGTTCATCGGCACCGAGATGAACGACGCGAACAACCAGCGCGGCAACGACCACTACGGCAACACCTTCCCCGGTGCGACGCTGCCGTTCGGCATGGTGCAGTCCAGCCCGACGACCTACGAGACGGGCAACCAGCAGCAGTTCGGCGGGTACGAGTACAACGCCGACCAGATCCGCGGCTTCGGCATGACCCGCCTCTCGGGCACGGGATGCCGGTCGAACTTCGGCGGCTTCGACTTCCCGGTGATCCCCTTCACCGGCGCCCTCACCGACGGCGCGCTGCCCAGCAACCCGGCGTCGACCATCGCGAACTACTTCCTCGACTTCGATCACGCGAACGAAGAGGCCGAGCCCGGCTACTACTCCGTCGACCTCGAGTCGGTGCAGGCCGAGCTCACCAGCACCACCCGCACCGCGGTGAGCCGCTACTCGTTCGACGAGAACGCCGAGAGCTCGACCCTGCTCTTCGAAGCCGGCGGCTCGAACAACCAGGTGCACGCCTCGAGCATCACCTTCGACCCCGCCACGGGCGAGCTCTCGGGCTCGGTCAAGGCGAACGTCGTCTGCAACGGCGGCCCCCAGTACACCGCCTACTTCTCGGCGACCTTCGACACCCCCGTCGAGTCGTACGGCACGTGGACCCCGAGCGGCGTCCAGGCCGAGGGCACCACGGCGAGCGCGGCGGCCAAGCACGGCGCCGGCGCCTGGCTGACGTTCCCCGACGGCTCGGATGTCACCGCCAAGGTCGGCCTGAGCTACGTCTCGGTCGACGGCGCCCGCGGCAACGCGCAGGCCGAGACCGCGACCCTCGACTTCGATCAGACCCGCGCCCAGGCGCGCGCCACGTGGGAAGAGGCGCTCGGATCGATCGACGCCACCGGCGGCACCGACCGCGACCGCACCACGTTCTACACCTCGCTCTACCACTCGCTGCTGCACCCGAACACGTTCCAGGACGTCGACGGGCGCTACACGGGGTACGACGGCACGATCCGCACGGTCGAGGCGGGCCGCGACTTCTACGTGAACTTCTCGGGGTGGGACACCTACCGCGGACAGGCCCAGCTGGTCGCGCTGCTCTACCCGCAGCGCGCGAGCGACATCAACCAGTCGATCGTCGACATGGTGACGCAGTCGGGCAAGTGGACGAGCTGGCCCACGTACAACCAGATCCAGACCAAGATGAGCGGCGACTCGCTGCAGAACATCGTGGCGGCGACGGATGACTTCGGCTCCACCGACTACGACCGCGAGAAAGCTCTCGCGACGATGCTCGCGACGCAGACGCTGCCGATGACGAACACCGGACGATCGGATGCCGTGATGTACGGCATCCACGGATGGGTCGACGGAGACAAGCAGGGCGCGGCGACCTCGCGCACGATCGAGTACACGACGAACGACTTCGCGATCGCGCAGATGGCGCAGCGCCTGGGGAACCAGGACGCGTACGAGCAGTTCTCGACCCGGTCGCAGAACTGGAAGAACATCTTCAACCCGGCCCGCGAGCACATCGACGCCCGCAACCGCAACGGCTTCATGAACACGTCGCTCACCACGCAGGGTGCGCAGTTCGAGCAGTCGACGGGTCTGCAGTACGGCTTCAACGTCGCCCACAACATGGGCGATCTGATCGAGGCGCGGGGCGGCAAGGACAAGGCCACCGCGCAGCTCGACAGCATCCTGCGCGATCTCGACGCGGGCGCCTTCAGCGACGCCGCGTACATCGCCAACCAGCCCAGCTTCGGCCTGCCGTGGGTCTACAACTGGCTGCAGGCTCCGCACAAGACCACCGACACGCTGTACCGCGCGGCCGACGAGCTGTTCACGACCGAGGCCGACGGCCTGGCCGGCAACGACGATCTCGGCTCCTTCAGCGCCTGGTACGTGTGGGCGAACGTCGGGCTGATGCCGGCGATCTGGGGCACGGCCGACCTGCTGGTCTCGGCGCCGATGTTCGAGCACATCGAGATCACCTCGATCGGATCCGACCGCACGATCACGATCGATGCGCCCGGCGCGGGCGACGATCGCCGCTACACGACCGGCCTGTCGGTGAACGGCCAGGCGCAGACCGCGTCGTGGCTGCCCGCCGACTTCGCCCGCTCGGGTGGAACGCTCGACTTCGCCATGGGCGCCACCCCGGCGACGTGGGGCACCGGAGCCGATGATGTGCCGCCGTCGTTCCGCGAGGGCAGCGACAACCGCAACTCGGTCGGAGTCACGGCCGACGGTGCGGTGAACATGGGCGGGCTGGATGCCGGTGGCATCGGGCTCTCCCGTCAGGACCTCGCGAACGCGGGCGTCACCGCGGGGGCGAAGCTCCCGCTCGGCGACACTGGCATCACGTTCACCTGGCCCGACACGCAGCCCGGCGAGCCCGACCACTGGATCCCGAACGGCCAGGAGCTCGCTTTCGGCGACGTCGCGGCATCCGGCATCTCGTTCCTGGGCCTGGCGACCAACGGACCGTCGCGCGGTACCGCCGTGGTGACCTACACCGACGGCAGCACGAAGAACGTCGACGTGCGAATGACCGACTGGACCTCGACGAACGTCGAGCCCGGCAACCTGCGCCTGGTTCCGCTGACGAAGCGCAACACGCTCAGCGGTGGTTCCGACACGGCCAAGCCGTCTCTCTTCGCGACGGCGGTCGTGCCGCTCGACACGAAGAAGACGGTGCGCAGCGTCACGCTTCCGACCGACGTCAACAAGGGCATCATGCACGTCTTCGACGTGGCGCTGCGCCCCCTCGACACGGTCGACCCGGAAGAGCCCGCTCTGCCGACCCGTCCGGACGCGCAGGAGCCGACGGCACCGACCATCGGTGAGCCGACCGACATCGACGGCACCCCGGTGACGGATGCCTCGACGCTCTGGCGCTTCCACGACACCGCCGACGACCCCGCCGCGGGCCTCGCCACGAAGACCGGCTGGACCGCCGCCGACTACGACGACGCGTCGTGGAAGACCGGCACCGGCAGCTTCGGTGCGAAGAACGGAGCGATCGCCGACCTGGGCGGCGGCTACACGCCGACCACCCTGCTGACGCAGTACAAGGAGGGCACCACCAACACCGAGGCCTTCTTCTTCCGCAGCACCTTCGACCTCGCAGCCGGTGACCTCGCGCAGATCACGCAGCTGAACGGCGAGATCGCCTACGACGACGCGGCACGCGTGTACGTCAACGGCCAGCTCGTCGGCGGCTTCGCGGATGCGCGGATCGGCGACGGCGCGAGCAACATGGTCTACGCGGGCGACAACGGCTCGGCACCGCTGACCGGTGCGTTCACGGTGCCGGCATCCGCTCTGAAGGCGGGCGCGAACACCATCGCGATCCAGGTGCACAACACGAACGCGGGCAGCTCCGACGTGTTCCTGCAGTTGAAGAGCCTGACCATCGCCGCCAAGGGCGCTCCCGCCGCGATCTCCGATGTGCTCCTGCACGTCGGATCCGACGAGAGCCAGCGCAACCTGACGTTCTACACCGATCGTCAGATCGACGCCCAGGTGCAGGTGGCACCGGCATCCGCCCGCACCGGCGCCGGGTTCCCCGTCGCCGAGGCGCGCACGCTCGACGCCACCACCGCGGCATCCCGCGACGGACGCTTCTCGAACCAGGTCGTCATCGACGAGCTGGCCCCCGAGACGGCGTACCTCTACCGGGTCGGCAACGACGAGATGGGATGGTCGCGCTCGTACGAGCTGTGGACCGGCACGTACGACGAGTCGTACAGCTTCGTGTACCTGACGGATGCTCAGATCGGAGCATCCGGAAGCTGGCAGAACGACCGCGACCGCTGGGCCGCCTCGCTCGGACAGATCGACCAGTTCGAGAAGGATGCCTCGATGATCGTGAGCGGCGGTGACCAGATCGAGACGCACCGTTCCGAAGACGAGTACGCCTCGCTGATCGCCCCCGAGCTGCTGAAGCAGCTGCCGTTCCAGGCGACCATCGGCAACCACGACAACCAGTCCGACCAGTTCAACTCGCACTTCTTCACCCCGAACCGCTCCGAGACCCACGGGTACGAGAGCACCGAGGGGCGAGCCGGAGGCGACTACTGGTACACCTACAACGGCGTGCTCTACCTGAACATCAACACCAACGCGCGCAGCACGAACGAGGAAGACCACGCGGCCTTCCTGCGCGAGGTCGTCGAAGAGCAGGGCGCCGAGGCGAACTGGATCGTCGTGGTCATGCACCACTCGCTGTACTCCGCCGCGTTCCACTCCGTGGAGCAGGACGTGAAGGAGCGCCGTGCGGCCCTCGCACCGGTGTTCAGCGAACTGGGCATCGACCTGGTGCTCGCCGGGCACGACCACATCTACACGCGCAGCTACCTCATGGACGGCACGACGCCGGTCGGAGACCTGGAGGCGCAGCAGGAGTCGGGCGTGACCCTGGCGGCCGAAGAGGGGCAGGTGCTCTACGTGACCGGCAACTCCGCCAGCGGCAGCAAGTTCTACGGCCTCGACGCCTCGTCTCCCGAGGCGGCCATCAAGGATCAGTCGAACCAGCCGCAGTACACCGACGTCGACGTGACGCCGACCGAGATCACCCTCACGACCTATCAGACGATGGATCGAAAGGTGATCGACGAGGTCACGCTGACCCGCACGGTGAACGACGAGAAGGGCCCGGAGTTCGCGGGTCTCCCCGAGGCGACCGAGGTCGCCCAGGGCCAGTCGTTCGACCCGCTCGCCGGCGTCACCGCGACCGACGAGGTCGACGGCGACGTCACCGCGGCGATCACGGTGACCGGTGCGGTCGACGTCACGAAGCCCGGCGAGTACACGCTCACCTACCGGGTGACCGACCTGGCCGGCAACGAGACGGTGGTCGAGCGCACGGTGACCGTGACCGCGGTCGAGCCGACGTTCGGAGGCGTCCCGCCGACCCGCACCGTCGTCGAGGGCGAACAGTTCGACGAGCTCGCCGGCATCACGGCGAAGGATGCGAACGGCGTCGACCTCACCGACCGCATCGAGGTCGAGCTGGTGCAGTCGACCGGCGCGGCACGCATGGTGGGACCGGCAGCGGGCGCCTACACGCTCGTCTACACGGTGACCGACGACTACGGCACGACGGCGACGGCGCAGAGCGCGGTCACCGTGGTGGCGCAGGCCGACCCGACCGACCCGGGCACCGGCGGCACGCCCGGTGGCGGTGCGGGCGGCGTCGGTGGCGGAGCGGATGCCGGAGACGGCACGCTGCCCGCGACGGGCGGTGAGGCGACGATGCTGTGGATGCTCGGCATCCTCGCCCTGCTCGCCGGCGCGGGTCTGGTGATCCGCCGCCGCAACGCGCAGGTCTGAGAATGACGGAGGGGCCCGCAGGTTCGCCTGCGGGCCCCTCTTCTGTGTCTCGTGGGGATGCTTCGACAGGCTCAGCAACCCAGCGGATGAGTCCCTGAGCTTGTCGAAGGGTCCCGCCCAGACGCCTCAGTGGGTCAGTTCACCCGGCGCGGAGACGGTGGATGCCGCGACCACGGCCGCTTTCGCCTCGTCGAGTGCGACGAAGTGTCCGAGGTGCTCGGAGGTCGCTCCGAAGGCGTGGAACCCGGGTTCCGGGTCGGCGGCCTTCACCGAACCGAGGAAGATCCCCCGTTCGTTGCCGACGTGGAATCCGCGTTCCACCTCGACCCAGAGTCCCCGGGGCGGGCGGACGAGACTCGGGCGCCGCCGGGGTGCAGCGAGCGATGCCCGCGATGCCTTGCGATCTCGGTGCGGCATCTCAGGCGCTCATCGTCTGCAGTTCGCGGGAGTGCTGGAGAGACGTGGCGTAGTCGTCACGGGTGAGGTCGAGCCCACCCGGGGAGTTCGCGGCCTCCATCATCGACGCCAGCAGCGGACGATGCAGCGCCGGGTCACCGTCGAAGGAGAAGCGCAGCGGGATGGAGGCGTGGATCCAGAGGGTCTGGATCGAGCCGTCACAGGTGGGGATGGTGAGGGCGAACGATTCGTTCCGCCGCAACTTGGTCACCGTGACCGCGCGCAGGTGGGCCAAGAGCTCGACGTCGACCTCGATCGGTGCGTCGGCATTGCCGTAGATCAGATGTCCCATGATGCTCCTCGTGTCAGAGAGAACTCGCCTGGGAACAACATTACTAGTTTAACTAGCTAAATGCCCACCCGAGGCGTCACGGCAGGTCATCGATCTCCTCGGTGATGCGACGGAGGAAGCGCGCGACCGTCTCGGTCTGCTCGGGGGTGAACTCGTCGGCGATGGTCTCGAGGCGTCGAGTCAGCTCATCGACCGGCGAGTGGGCATCGCGCCGGGAAGGCCGAAGCACCTTGGAGCGCGCATCCGTCGGGTGCGGCGCGATCTCGATCTGACCGCGCTCCTGCAGGCGCCGCACCACGCTCGTGATCGCCGCCGTGCTCACGCTCAGGTGATCGGCCAGACCTCGCGGCGTCGCGGGCTCGTCGGCTGGAGCATCCGCAATGAATCGCATCGCCACGCGATCGGTGTCGTTCGGCGCGCGCATCGCGGCGAGGCGTCGAGAGAACTGGGCGTCGACACGACGGAACTCCTCGACACAGTGCACGAGATCGGATGTTCTCGTCGTCGTTTCGTTGACCATGCGTCACCCCCTGACCCCTCCATGCTACAAGACACTCACGTAACCAGGTTGGCTAGCGGTTTTCAATGATCATCAGGGGGTACTGCGGGTGAGAAGATGGAATACTGCCGCCGGAAAGGACGAAATGGCTGAGCGATTCACCCTCGATCAGGCGGGATACATCCTGTATTCCGACATGATCGAGCGCCTGCACGAACGCTTCCCCGCCACCCCGGTGCAGCGGCTGGAGCAGATCGCCCAGGCCGAGCACGATGCGATCACCGGCGGTATCCTGCAGATCGTTCCCGCCGAGGTCGAGGCCGGTACGGTGGAGATGCTCGAGCAGGCAGACGGCCGCTCCAGCGAAGACGACGAAGTGGTGGCGTGATGGAGAACTCCGAGGAATTCACCCGCTCGGGGTACTGGTACCCCGAGGGCGACACCGCGAGCACGGTCGACGTGCTCAACCTGCTGCGCCGCTATCGCTCCGCCGAGACCGCCATGCGCGCGCGCACGCGGGCCTCGATGCGCATGAACGAGACAGACCTGGTCGCTCTGCGCTTCCTGCTGCGCGAGCAGCGCGCCGGGCGCATCGTGCGCTCGATCGACATCGCCCGCATGCTCGACATCTCGACGGCGTCGACCACCACGCTCATCGATCGTCTCGAGAAGGGCGGCCACGCCCGTCGCGAGGCGCACCCCACCGACCGCCGCGCGGGCATCGTGGTGCCCACGGTCAGCAGCGACGACGAGGTTCGCCACACGCTCGGCGCGATGCACCGGCGCATGCTGGCTCTGGTCGACGAGATGTCCGACAAGGAGCGCGCCGTGGTCACTCGCTTCCTCGCGGGAATGACCTCGGCCATCGAAGAGGCGGCCGATCTCGATCAGGAGCTGCGCGACGTCATCCGCGATCACGAAGAGTCGCAGGAAGACGGCACCGCCGGCGAGTAATCGACGGCTGCCGCCTCACGCCTTCTCGGGCGTGGCCGGCTCCGCATCGTCGGCCTCGGCCGCCTGCTCGACGCGCTCGGGGAACAGCTCGTCGAGGTCGAGGTCGGGGTTGTCGTCCTGCCCCTCGACGAGCTCGATGGCCTCCTCTTCGGTCTGCACGCTCGGCATCGCGCCCGGGAGCGGGCGGCGGGCCGACTCCTTGAGCACCACCACCGCGACGAATCCGGCGATCGACGTGCCGATCACGTAGAACGCCGGCGCGAGCGACGAGCCCGTCATCTGCACGAGCGCCTCCATCACCACCGGCGCGGTACCCGCGAAGAGTGCGACGGCGAGGTTGTACGAGATGCCCATGCCGCCGTAGCGCGACGAGGTGGGGAAGAGCGCCGGCAGCGACGAGGCGAGGTTGGCGACGTAGAACGTCACCGGGAACGCGAGCAGCACCAGGCCCAGCAGGGTCGACCAGATCTCGCCGTGCATCATGAACAGGAAGGCGGGCACCGCCAGCACGATCGCCGAGATCGAGCCGATGAACAGCACCTTCTTGCGACCGATCCGGTCGGAGAGCCGCCCGGTGAGCGGGATGCACAGTGCCATCGCGACGAGCACGGGAAGCGTCAGCAGCGTGCCGTGCACTTCGTCGTACCCGAGCGTTTTGGTCAGGTACGTGGGCATGTACGAGGTGAGCGCGTAGCCGACGGTGTTGGCCGCGGCCACGAGCACGAAGGCCGTCAGCAGCTCGCGCCAGTAGGCGCGGATGAGGGCGATCACGCCCTTCGGAGCATCCGCCGCCGCCTGCGCTTCGTCGGCCGCGTTCGCCGCTGCCTCCTGCGCCTCCTGGAAGGCAGGGGTGTCTTCGATCTTGAGCCGGAAGTAGATGGCGATGAGACCCAGGGGCAGCGCCACGAGGAAGGGGATGCGCCAGGCGAAGCCCTGCATCACGTCGGCCGAGAGCGTGAGCTGCAGGATCGAGACGAACGCGGCGCCGATGGCGAAGCCCATGTACGAGCCGAGGTCGAGCAGCGAGGCGTAGAAGCCGCGGCGACGGTCGGGCGCGTACTCGGTGATGAACGTCGTCGCACCCGCGTACTCGCCACCGGTGGAGAACCCCTGCGCGAGCTTGAGCACGATGAGCAGGATCGGCGCCCAGATGCCGATCACCGAGAAGTCGGGCAGCACACCGATGAGGAAGGTCGCGGCCGCCATCATGATGAGCGTGAAGGCGAGCACCCGCTGGCGCCCCATGCGGTCGCCGAGCTGTCCGAGCACGATGCCGCCGAGCGGACGCGCGACGAACGTCACGGCGAAGACGCCGAGCGAGAAGAGGGACTGCGCGCCGGCGGAGGCATCCGGAAGGAACGCGCGTCCGATGATGACCGCGAGGTAGCCGTAGACACCGATGTCGTACCACTCCATGAGGTTGCCCACCACGGTGCCGGCGACCGCGCGGCGCAGCATAGGCCGGTCGACGACCGTCACGTCGTCGACCGTGAGGCGCCGCGGTTCGGTCGGCGCAGGCCGGAATCGGCGCAGCAACCGCTGCCAGAGGGAATCGCTTCTCACGGGATCGGACATGTCGTTCTCGCTTTCGTCCTGCCCGAGCGGACACCCCCGGGCAGAATTCGGGGAGACGGTGCACTCACCGTCTCCCCGAAATCGTTGTCACGCTCAGTTGTTGAAGGCGTCCTTGACGTTCTCGCCGGCCTTCTTGACGTCGGCCTTGGCCTGGTCGGCCTTGCCCTCGGCCTCGAGCTTCTCGTTACCGGTCACCTTGCCCGCTGCTTCCTTCGCCTTGCCGGCGATGTCTTCTGCAGCGTTCTTGATCTTGTCATCGAGTCCCATGGGGGGCTCCTTTCTTTCTCGGTGGTCTGGCGGGGGAAGCGGATTCACCCCGAGAGCAGCACTCCGGCGATGACCGGTGCGGCACCGGCCGCGACCAGGGCGACGAGCCCGACGATGCCGGCGCTTCGCCAGAGGGGCGTGCGTGCAGTGAGGCTTTCGATACCCGAGTACCGGCCCACGGCGTCGCTCGCGGCGAGCGGAGTGAGATCGACCCTCGCGACCGTAGCCAGCGGCATCCCGAGCGCGCGGCGATCGGCGACCGTCGTGCGGTCGGCGATTTCCACGTCGGGGGACATCGATCACTCTCCTCGGCAGATAGATTACTAGATTGTCTAGTGAATTGCCACCCACCTGACTCGGGCGAAGATTCGTCTTACGCTCAGGACATGACCGAGCTCACCCAGCCCACCGGACGCGAAGAAGCCCTGCGCGCGATCCCGCGCGATGACGGATCCGCCCCCGTCGCCCTCGTGCTCGGCGCCACCGGTTACATCGGCGGACGCCTCACACCCCGACTCCTCAACGCCGGGTACCGGGTGCGGGTGCTGGCGCGAGACGCGGCGCGCGCGGCATCCTTCCCCTGGGGTGCCGACTGCGAGATCGTCGAAGGATCGGCCGACGATGCGGATGCCGTCGCCGAAGCCATGCGCGACGTCGACGTCGTCTACTACCTGATCCACTCGATGGGTGCCGGCAAAGGATTCGAAGAGGCCGACGAGCGCGCGGCCCAGACCGTAGCGGATGCCGCGGCGAGCGCCGGAGCGCGACGCATCGTGTACCTCGGCGGGCTGCACCCCGACGACGTGAAGCTCTCGCCGCACCTGCGTTCGCGCGTGCGGGTGGGCGAGGTCTTCCTCGAGTCCGGCGTGCCGACACTCGTGCTGCAGGCGGGAGTGGTGATCGGGTCGGGCTCGGCATCGTTCGAGATGGTCCGCCACCTCACCGACGTGCTGCCCTACATGCCCGCCCCCAAGTGGGTGCGCAATCACATTCAGCCGATCGCGATCCGCGACGTGCTGCACTACCTGCTCGGCGCCGCACGGGTCGATGCGAGCGTGAACCGGGCGGTCGACATCGGCGGACCCGACGTGCTGCGCTACGGCCAGATGATGAACGGCTATGCGGTCGAGGCCGGGCTCCCCCAGCGTGCGATCGCCGCGCTCCCGGTCTTCACCCCGGGCCTCGCCTCGCACTGGGTCAACCTCGTCACCCCCGTGCCGCGCTCGATCGCGCGCCCGCTCGTCGCCTCACTGCAGAACGAGTGCGTCGTGAAGGACCACGCCGTCGACGACCTCATCCCCCGTCCCGAAGGTGGCCTCACCCCGTACCGCCGGGCCGTCGCGCTCGCACTCGGACGCCTCGGCGCCGACACGATCGAGACCAGTTGGCAGGATGCCGAGGTGTCGGGCGCCCCGAGCGATCCGCTGCCGAGCGACCCCGACTGGGCCGGGCGTCTCGTGTTCACCGATGCGCGCGAACTGAAGACCACGGCATCCGTGGATCGGCTGTGGCCGGTCATCCTGGGTATCGGCGGCACCAACGGCTGGTACTCCTCGCGGTTCCTGTGGGCCGTGCGCGGGCTCATGGACCGTCTGGTCGGCGGCGTCGGCTTGCGGCGCGGACGACGCAGTCAGACCGTGGCGCGCGTCGGCGACGCGATCGACTTCTGGCGCGTCGAGGCACTCGAACAGCCCGGCGTCGAGACCGATACCTCACCCGCGAGCGGCGGACTGCTGCGCCTGCGCGCCGAGATGAAAGTGCCCGGGTCGGCGTGGCTCGAACTGCGCGCGCTGCCCGACGGCGAGGGCGCACGCTACGAGCAGCGGGCCGTGTTCTTCCCGCGCGGACTCAGCGGGCGCCTGTACTGGCTCGCGGTGCTGCCGTTCCACGGTGCGATCTTCGCCGGCATGGCCGCGCAGATCACCCGCACGGCCGAGGGTTCCGAGGTGGCCGCGGCGAAGTAGCGCCCAGCACGGAAACTGGGTTGCTGAGATTGTCGAAGCACCCATGCCGCGGCATCCTTCTCACTAGGCTCGGGGCATGACCGGCGAACCGCAGCATCAGAACCAGAATCAGGCACGCCACCTCATCGCCCTCGGCGCCGGAATCGTGGTGCTTCTCGCCTTCTTCGTCAACCCCGGCGGTGTCGTCGGCTACCTCGTGATGATCGCGCTCGGAATCGTCGCGGCGTTCATCGGGCACAGCGCCGCGCGCCGGCAGGGACCGCTGCTCTGGGCCGCGATCATCGGCCTCGTCCTGGCGTACATCGAGCTGATCACCGCCCTCGGACTCCTGGTCGTGCGCCTCAGCCGCCTCGGCGTCTGAGGCCCGAGCCCCGCGGCTCGTCCGTCACTCGGGAGGAGATCGACGTTCGGGAGGGCGAATCGGACGGATGCCTCCTCCCGAGTGCAGATCTCCTCCCGAGTGACGCGGGCCGAGCCCCGAGACCCGCGTCAGTCGTCGCGGGGCCGCTCCGGAGCATCCGCCTCGGCCGCCGCATCCACCGCGGCATCGACGTCTGCCGCCGGAATGATGTCGATCGCCTCGGTCGCCGCCTCGTAGACCTCGGAGAGGGTCTCGTCGACGGAGTCCTCGTCGATCCAGGCGAGGTCGTCGCCCGAGTGGTCGTACTCGACGGGCACGAGCGCGAAGTCGTCGCCGTACTCCTCGAGGCCGGCCATGACACTGTGCCGCACGGCGGCGCGGGCGTACCGATCGCGCAGGATCATGGGGTCGCGGCGCAGGTCGATCATGAACGCGACCATCATGAACGCCATGATCACCGCGAACGGCAAGGCCGCGATGATCGTGACGTTCTGGAGCGACTTCAGTCCGCTGCCTTCCTCGCCCGACACGAGCACGACTGCGGCGATGCCTCCCACCAACGTGCCCCAGACGACCGTGACCCATCGCGAGGGCTCCGGCCGACCCTGCTGTGAGAGCGTACCCATGACCAGCGAGGCCGAGTCGGCACCGGTGATGAAGAAGATCGAGATCAGCAGGATGAGCAGGATGCTGGTGATCAGCGGGAAGGGCAGATTCTCGAGCACGCCGAAGAGCACCTCTTCGGGTGGGTCGACGACGAGGCCGGCGCCGTCCATCTGCTGGCTGATCGCTGTGGTTCCGAAGATCGCGAACCAGATGAGCGAGATCGCCGACGGCACCAGCATCACGACCGACACGAACTGGCGCAGCGTGCGCCCGCGAGAGATCTTGGCGATGAACATGCCGACGAAGGGAGACCACGAGATCCACCAGGCCCAGTAGAAGATCGTCCAGCCCGAGAGGAAGGCTTCGGCCTCGTCGCCCTGCGATGCCGAACGCGCGATCATCGTGGGCAGGTCTCCGAGGAACTGCACGGCCACCGAGGGAATGACGTTGAGGATGAGCAGGGACGGTCCGACGAAGAACACGAAGAACGCGAGCACCAGAGCCATCACGGCATTCGTGTTCGACAGTGCGCGGATGCCCTTCGAGACGCCCGACACGGCCGAGGCGATGAAGCAGGCGGTGAGAACGGCGATCGCCGCGATCAGGATGCCGTTTCCGAGCTCGCCGATGCCGGTGACGATCTCGACACCGTGTCCGATCTGCAGGGCGCCGAGTCCGAGAGAGGCGGCCGTACCGAACAGGGTGACGATGATCGAGAAGATGTCGATCGTGCGGCCGAGGGGGCCGGTCGTGCGGCCCTCGCCGAGCAGCGGGGCGAAGATCGACGAGATCAGTGGCGTGCGTCCGCGGCGGAAGGCGCCATACGCGATGGCCCCGCCGACGAGCGCGTAGAACGCCCACGCCTGCGGACCCCAGTGGTAGAGCACCTGGGCCTGCGCGGTGTGCATGGCCTCGAGCGTGTTCGCCTCGACGGTTCCGGGCGGCGGCGATTCGAAGAAGGTGAGCGGTTCGGCGGCTCCCCAGAAGACGAGGCCGATGCCCATGCCGGCGGCGAAGAGCATCGAGATCCACGAGAACATCGAGAATTCGGGCTCTTCGTCGTCGCGGCCGAGAGGGATGCGCCCGTAGCGGCTGAAGCCGACGAACAGCATGAACACAAGGATCACGGTCGCGATCGTCGTGAAGAAGAAGCCGAAGTACTCGACGACCCAGGCGAGCACGGTGCTGGCGGTGCCGGAGAGGTTGTCTCCCGCGAGCACGCCCCAGGCGATGAACGCGACGGTCGCCGCGAGCGCGACGCCGAACACGAGGTGGTCGGTGCGGTAGGTGCGGCCGGTCTCTTCGACCGAGACTCCGGGGATCAGCGCCGGGTGCAGTCCGCGCGGCGGGACGGCCGCGATGTCGCGGACGATCTTGCGGCCCGTTTCGGCGGCTTTCGGCACGATGTTGGTGGCGGTCGTTCGGGGAGGCTTCTCTTCGGGTGTCTCCATGAGAAGCCATTCTCCCATGCGCGCGTCTCCAGGCTGGAGCCGGGGCAGGAGTGGGGCCTGGAGCATCCTCATTCCGGAGGAGATCTGCAGTCGGGAGGACGAATCGGCCGATTATCTCCTCCGGAATGCAGATCTCCTCCGGACTGACGCGCGCGCGGCGCGACCTACCGCGGTCCGCGGCGGAAGAACCCGGCGAACACGGAGTGCAGCAGCGGCAGAGCGGATGCCCAGAGCAACGTGAATCCGAGCCCGGGAACGGGCTCGACGAGCAGCGCGCCGCCCACGAGCATCGCGGCGAACAGCACACCGGAGGCGATGCGGCGAGCGATGCCTTCGAGCCGGTCGAGGCGGCGCTCGAGCCGCGAGGTGTCGAAGGTGACGTTGCCGTCGTCGACGCGGGTGATGATCGCGTCGATGCGTTCGGGCAGGCGCATCGTGACACCGGCGGTCTTCATGGCGCGCTGGGCGAAGTCCTGCACGAGGTTGCCGCTCTCATCGCGCAGCAGTCGGCCCGCGTAGGGCTCGGCGGCGTCCCACACGTTGAAGGTCGGGTCGAGGGCGCTGCACATGCCCGACGTCAACGAGACGGCGCGGATCAGCAGCAGCAGATGCTCGGGCAGCTGCAGCGGGAGGGAGCGCACCATGTCGCCGAATTCGTCGGCGAAGTCGGCGAACTCGCGCGGGTCGACCTTCGACAGTTCGGCGAAGCCCATGCCGCCGAAGCGTGCGAACAGGGCGCTGAGCGCTCGTTCGAGTTCACCCGTGTCGGCCGAGGGCAGCAGCACGCCGATCTCCTTGGCGGCGGCGACGAGGCCGCGGCTGTCGCGCCCGGCGACCGCGATGAGCAGGGTGCGCAGGCCGTCGCGCAGGTTCGCGGGAACCTCGGCCATCATCCCGAAGTCGATGAAGGTGAGGTGCCACTCGGGGGCACCGGCATCCGCCCCCGCCGCCCGCGGCGTGACGAACATGTTGCCCGGGTGCGGGTCGGCGTGCACGAAACCGTGCGTGAAGACCTGGTCGAACATCACCTCGGCGAACACCTCGGCGACCTGCGCGGGGTCGATGCCGGCGGCGCGCAGCGCATCGGTGTCGTTGATCTTGATGGCCGTGACATCCGACAGCGTCAGCACGCGGCGGGTCGAGCGCTCCCAGACGATCTCGGGGGCATCGACGCGCGGGTCGTCGGCGAACGCCTCACGGAACCGCTCGGCGGATGCCGCTTCGTGCAGGTAGTCGATCTCTTCGAGGCTCGTGGCCGCGAACTCCTCGACGAGGGCAGGAGCGTCCACCCGGTCCGAGACGATGCGCACCCGCGTCAGCCACTTTCCCACCCGGCGGAGGGCCGCGAGGTCGGTCGCGACGATGCCGTCGATGCCGGGGCGCTGCACCTTGATCACGACGGTGTCGAGTCCGGTGTCTGCGGCGTCGTGCTCCGACAGCTTCGCGCGGTGGGCCTGGCCGAGGGATGCCGCGGCCAGGGGCGTCTCGTCGACCCACGCGAACGCGCGGTCGAGCGACACACCCAGTTCGGACTCGGCGAGCGCCTTGATCTCGGCGAAAGCGACGGCGGGCACCTCGTCTTGCAGGCCGGCGAGCTCCTGCGTGATCTCGGGCGGCAGCACGTCGAGGCGCGACGACATGAACTGGCCGACCTTGATCATGAGGCCGCCGAGGTCGACGGCGAGAACGTGGAACCGCCGAGCGAACTTCTGCATGCGCGGGGCACGCGTGCGCTCGGCGATCCCGCGCATGCCGAACCGCGGCAGCACGAGTTCGAACCACCAGACCTTGGCGAACTCGCGAGCGGCGAACGAGATGATGCGACGGTAGCGAGCGCGATGGGCGCTCGGCGCCGGGGCATCCGTCATCGTGTGGTTCCTTCGCCGTCATCGAGATCGCCCGCCCGCGAGGCGGACGAGACGATGCGGGTCATGCGCGCCGGATCAGTCCTGCGCGAGGATGCTGTACAGCTTACGGCGGGCCTCATCGAGCACGTCGATGGCGGCCTGCACCTGCTCGGGCGACCCGCTGCGACCCACCTGTGCGGCAGCGGCGGCGAGGTCGACACCGGCCTTGGGGAGGGCGGTGAAGCGGGGGTCGTTGCGGTGACCGTCTTTACCGGGGGTCGCCACCCAGGGGGCGGGGGCCTCGGAGTTCTCGGACGCCACGGCACGACCGGCCTCGGTGAGCGCGTAGGTCTTGCGACCGTTCTGCTCGTCGGCTTCGATGAGGCCCTCGTCGGAGAGCAGCTGCAGTGTCGGGTAGACCGAGCCGGCGCTGGGCTTCCAGGTGCCGCCGCTGCGCTCGGAGATCTCGTTGATGATCTGGTAGCCGTGCATGGGACGCTCGGCGAGGAGTGAGAGCACGGCGGCGCGCACGTCGCCGCGGGCCATGCGGGAGCCGCCGGACGGGCGGGATTCGAAGGACTTGCGCAGCTGGTCCATGGCGTCGAAGAGGGCGCCGGCCGGGCCGCTGGCGCCGCCGAGTCCGCCGGTGCCGAAGATGTTGCCGAGCGGGTTGTCGCCGTTGCCGCCGACGCCGCCGTTGCTTCCGAACGGGAATGCGTTGTTCATGATGACCTCCAAGATTGGTGGTGAACGATACTCAACGATATATCGTTCAGCCTGGAGGTTGGGTGGGAGTTTGTCCGCTCGGGATGCTTCGACAGGCTCAGCAACCCAGGCTTCCGACTCAGCACTCCGGGGGCCCCCTGGGTCCCTGAGCTTGTCGAAGGGTCCCCCGCGCGGGGGATGCGGCGGGCCGTTCACCCCCGTAGCGTCGAAGACATGACTGATTCAGAAGAGAGATCCGAGAAGAAGTCCGGCTACGGAATCGCGACGGGCATCGCGCTGGGCCTGCCGTTCGGCGCGGCGCTCGGCATGGTGCTGTTCGACAACCTCGCCCTCGGTGCGGGGTTCGGCATGGCGATCGGCCTGTGCATCGGGGTGGCATACGACGCGTCCGCGAAAAGACCTGCGAAAGACGACAGCGCCGAGTAGCTCCCGCCTTCATGGCACGTCGCGCACCGATATGCAATCCCTGTGCGCCTCACAGCGGCGGATGTTTCACTGAGGGCAATGTCGCAGTCAGCTGAAGTCCATCAACCGTCCGTCCGCGTGAGCGTCGTCGTGCCCGTGTTCAATCCCGGCCCGACCTTCGACGACCTGATCGCGTCGTTCGACCGCCAGACCCTCGACTCGGCGCGGTTCGAAGTGCTGCTCTGCGACGACGGATCCGATGAGGCCACCCAGCTGCGCCTCGACACGATCGCCCGCGACCACCCGAACGTGCGCGTGCTGAACCTGCCGCACTCCGGCTGGCCGGGCACTCCCCGCAACGAGGGGGTCGCCGCGGCCCGCGGCGACTACGTGCAGTTCGTCGACCAGGACGACTACCTCTTCGACTCCGCGCTCGAGAACCTCTGCGACTACGCCGACGCGAACGGTTCCGACGTCGTCGTCGGGAAAGAGGTGGGCATCGGACGCCCGCTTCCGAGCCGCATCTTCCGTCGCGACATCCCCGACGCGAAGCTCGGCGAAGACCCGCTGCTCGAGATGCTGACCCCGCACAAGCTCTTCCGCACCGAGTTCCTGCGTGCCAACGGCATCCGCTTCCCCGACGGTCGCGTGCGACTCGAAGACCACCTCTTCGTCATGCAGGCGTACTTCGCGGCCGGCACGATCTCGATCCTCGCGAGCACGCCCTGCTACGCGTGGGTCAAGCATCCGGGGAGCGCCAGCTCGTCGCGCATCGACCCCGAGAGCTACTACCCCCACCTCGAGACGGTTCTCGACCTCGTCGAGGCGCACACCGAGCCGGGGGCGCTGCGCGACCGGCTGCTGCGGCACTGGTTCCGCGGCAAGATCCTGAAGCGGCTCTCGGGACAGCGGATGCTCCGCTACCCCGCCGAGCACCGCGAGCGCCTGCTCGACGTCGTCACCCCGCTGGTCGAGAAGCGATTCGGACCGGGTGTCGACGCGGGCCTCGCATTCCCGCAGCGCATCCGAGCGGCGCTGCTGCGCGCCGGCCGACGCGACGACCTCGTGCGTTTCGCGGAGTTCGAGACCGCGCTCGAGTGCCAGGCCTCGGTGACCTCTGCCACGTGGTCGCGCGGAGGAGGGCTCGACCTCGCCGTGCATGTGCGCGTGGTGCGCGACGGCAAGGACGCGCTCGTGTTCGATCCCGAGACGGCACGCCTCACGTCGCTGCCCTTCGCCGTGGGGGACCTGCCGACCGAGGCTCTCGTGCCGGCCCGCGAGCTGCGCAACGATCGCATCGAACTGTTCCTCACCGAAGTGGAGGGCGGGCGCGCACGGCGCATCGCCAATGCGCGTCCGGATATCGGCGGCTCCGTCACCGTCTCGATCGACCCGCTGAAGGTGTTCGCGGGCGATTCCGCGGCCGGCGCACTACGGCTGACGGCGAAGGTGCGCCAGGCCGGGTGGACGTTCGAGGTTCCCGTCGAAGCGGATGCCGCGACCCTCGCCCGCGCGGGGCACTCGCCGCTTCTCGCGGGCAGCGCCGTCACGCTCACCTCGGGCGACGGCGGCGTCGAGCTGCGGCGCAAGAGTTCGGGCGGCCTCCGCGACCTCGCCGGGCGCTCGGCGCGCCGCGTGCGGCACCTCGCGCGCCGGAAGTAGTCGGGGCCTTCGCCACCACCTGGGTTCCTGAGCCTGTCGAAGGGCCCGCCCGAGGCCGCGTGGGGCGGAGAACTCGGCGTGGGGCGGAAGCATCCGACGCATTTCTCCTCCCCACGCGGAGAACTCCGCCCAACGCGGCATCCGCTCAGCGCGTCGGAAGCGTCAGAATCTCGGCGCCATCCTCGGTGATCGCGATCGTGTGCTCGCTGTGGGCAGTGCGCGCACCCGTCGCGCTGCGCAGGGTCCAGCCGTCGGCATCCGTCACGAGCTGGTCGGTATCGGCCATGATCCACGGCTCGATCGCCAGCAGCAGGCCGGGGCGCAGCACGTAGCCGCGGCCGGGGCGTCCGTCGTTGGCGACGTGCGGATCCTGATGCATGGTGGTGCCGATGCCGTGGCCGCCGAACTCCATGTTGATCGGGTATCCGTCGCCCTTGAGTACGGTGCCGATCGCCCGCGAGATGTCGCCGATACGGCCACCGGGGCGGGCTGCGGCGATGCCGGCGGCGAGCGCGCGTTGGGTCGTCTCGATCATGCGCTCGTCTTCGGGGTCGCGGGTCGTGCCCACGATGAAGCTGATCGCCGAGTCGGCGGCGATGCCGTGCAGCGAGACGGCGAGGTCGAGGGTGAGCAGGTCGCCGTCGGCGAGCGTGTAGTCGTGGGGCAGGCCGTGCAGCACGGCGTCGTTCACGGCGGTGCAGATGTAGTGGCCGAAGGGTCCGCTGCCGAAGGAGGGCGCGTAGTCGACGTAGCAGGAGTCGGCCCCGGCATCCTCGATCATCTTCTGGGCCCAGCGGTCGATGTCGAGCAGGTTGGTGCCGACGCGGGCGCGGTCCTTGAGGGTGTGCAGGATGTCGGCGACGAGCGCACCGGTCGCCCGCGCACGGTCGATTTGGGCGGCGGTGAGGATTTCGATCATGGGGTGCTTTCCAGGTGGCGACCAATAACTATCCCGGTAATACTATCCCGGTATTACTATGGGCATCATGATGGTCCGGATGCCCCACACCCCCGCCGAGGTCGAACGCGGTGAGCGCCTCGGCGCCCTGCTGCGCACCGCGCGGGGTGAGCGGTCGATGCTCGGCATCGCGCTCGACGCCGGCGTCTCGCCCGAGACGCTGCGCAAGATCGAGTCCGGCCGCGTCGCGACGCCCGCGTTCTCGACGATCGCGGCGATCACCGGGGTGCTCGGCCTGTCGCTCGACGACGTCTGGGCCGAGATCGGGGCGGATGCTTCGGCCGGGGTCGCCCGCCGCGTCGCCTCGTAGGGAGTCACCACCCCCACTCAACCCCTCCCACCCCGGTGCGGGATCGATATGTCACGCTCCGGGGCCGTTTGGCGCGGCATATTGATCCCGCACCAGACGAGGCGGGGCGGCGGGATCAGCGGGTGAGCACCGAGTCCAGGAGGCCGGGGAACAGCGCGTCGAGGTCGTCGCGGCGCAGGGTGAGCCGGCGGCGGCGGCCGTCGGGCTCGTTGCGGATGACGCCGGCCTCGCGCAGCACCTTCATGAAATGCGACTTGGTCGACTTCGGAAGGCTCGGGTCGGTGGCGTGACACTCGGCCATGTCGAGGGGGCCGTCGGCGAGCTGGCGCGTGATCGCGAGGCGCTCGGGGTCACTGAGCGCGAAGAGCACGTCGGTCAACTGGATCTCGGTGCGATCCGGGTGCGGGAGTTCGCCAGGCATAGTTCGAGAATAGTTGAACAATCGATGGATGGCGAGTACGCTCCGATAGTTCGATAAAACTCGAACCCTGAGGAGTGAGCATGACCACCACCGAGCCGATCGTCGCGCAGCGGGCGACAGCATCCGCCCTTCGACAGGCTCAGGGACCCAGCGGGGCTCAGGGACCCAGCGGGGCGGGGCGTCGCACTCGCTTCGGATTCCCCCTGGCGGTCGTCGCGCAGATCCTGATGATGGCGGGCGCGAGCGCCCCGTCGCCGTTCTACCCGGTGCTCGCGCAACAGATCGGGTTCGACGCGATCGTCATCAGCGCGGTGTTCGCGGTCTATGCGGTGGCACTGCTGCTGACGCTCCTCACGGCCGGCTCGCTCTCCGATCACATCGGCCGACGGCCGGTCGCGATCGGCGGATTCCTGCTGCTCGCGGCGAGCATGGTGCTGTTCTGGCATGCGGATGCCGTCGCCACCCTGTTCCTCGCTCGCATCCTGCAGGGCGCGGCGAGCGGTCTGCTCATCTCGGCGCTGTCGGCGACGGTGCTCGACTTCGCCCCCGCCGACCGGCCCCGAGCCGCGGGCCTGTGGAACTCGCTGAGCCCGGGCATCGGCCTCGCCTCGGGCGCGCTCGTATCGGGCGTGATGCTCGACGTCACCGGTCAGGCCCTGTTCGATGTGTTCGCGCCGCTCACCGCCGCATACGTCGTGCTCGCGGGACTGTTCTTGGTGATCCCCGAGACGGCGCCGCGCCGGCCCGGAGTGTGGGCGTCGCTGAGCTTCCGACTGTCGGTGCCCGCGAGCATCCGCTCCGATTTCTGGCGCGGCGCACCCGCGGTCGTCGCGGGTTGGGCGACCGGCGGACTCTTCCTCTCGCTCGGCGCGACGATCGTGCGCGGCGAGCTCGGCGGCGAGGCGCACATCTGGCAGGGACTCGGGGTGGTGCTGCTCGCGGGCGTCGGCGCGGTTACCGCCTTCGCGATGCGTCGGGTGAACGCGCGCACGACAGTGATCTTCGGAACATCCGCTCTCGCCGTCGGCACGCTGCTCTCGCTGATCGCGCTCTCGGTCGAGTCGCTCCCCTTCTACCTCGTCGCCGCCGGAGTGACGGGCATGGGGTTCGGCACCGCCTTCTCGGGAGTCGTCGCCTCGCTCGCCCCGAAGATCCCCGTCACCGAAAGGGCCGACACCTTCGCCGTGATCTACGTGCTCGCCTATCTCGCGTTCGGGATCCCGGCCGTCGCCGCCGGGTTGCTCGTGGGCGTCGCCGGGCTCGAGGCCGTCTGCGTCGGATACGGCGTCGTCGTGATCGCGCTCGCCCTCGTGGCGCTGGTACTGCGGGTGCGCCGCACCCCCTAACCCCCCTGCGGGATCGATATGTCACGCCAACGGGCCGTTTGGCGTGACATATCGACCCCGCATGAAGAAATACGCCGGGACCAGGGGCGAGCCGGGGCGCCGCAGTGCCGAGCGGATGCCGCGGCCCGAACGTTCACCCCGCCGCCCCCGTCCGTTCATGGAACCCGCCTATCTTGAGTGCGGACGCGCGACCGCGCTCACGAATCCAAACTTTCTTTGTGTGACAAGCACAAAGAACAGGTATTGTCGAAACGACATACCTCGAAGGCGAGAAAGGGACGAACATGGTCGACATGCGGAAGAGGCGCTGGTCTCTCATCGGACTCACGGCGGCGGCGGCGATCGCACTCACCGGTTGCTCGGCAGGCGGCGAAGAGCCGGCCGGAGAAGGCGAGAGCGGCGGCTCGGGCGACACGCTCATCGTCTACACGAACTCCAACAGCGACGGCCGTGGCGAGTGGATCACCGAGAAGGCCAAGGATGCCGGTATCGACATCGAGATCGTGGGCCTCGGCGGCGCCGACCTGACGAACCGCATCATCGCCGAGAAGAACAACCCCGTCGGCGACGTGGTGTTCGGTCTCAACAACATGTTCTTCGAACAGCTGAAGGCCGAAGAGGCCATCACCGCCTACGAGCCCGAGTGGAGCGGCGAGGTTCCCGCCGACGCCGGCGACCCGGCCGACGGCGTGTTCTGGCCGCTGGTCGAGCAGGCCATCGTCACGGTCTACGACGAGGCGCGCATCACGGATGCTCCCACCGACGAGGAAGACCTCTGGACCGACGAGGAGTACGCCGGCCGCTACGAGGTCAACCCCTCGCTCGGCCAGGCGACGCCTCAGCTGGTACTCGCCAGCATCCTGAGCCGCCACCTCGACGAAGACGGCGACCTGGGCGTGAGCGACGAGGGCTGGGACCTGGTCAAGGACTACTACGCCAACGGTTCGCCCGCGGTCGAGGGCACCGATCTCTACGCCCGCATCACGCGTGACGAGATCGACTACGGCGTGATCCCGTCGAGCGGCATCGCGGCCCGCGACGAGGAATACGGCACCACGACCGGCATGATCGTTCCCGAGTACGGCGTGCCGTACGTGACCGAGCAGATCGCGCAGATCAACGGCACCGGCAACGAGAAGAAGGCGCAGGAGTTCATCGACTGGTTCGGCAGCGCCGACGTGCAGGGCGAGTTCGCGGCCGAGTTCAACTCGATGCCCGTGAACGAGGGCGCGGTCGACAAGGCCAACCCCGAGGTCATCGAGCTGATGGAGACCCTGCCGCGGCAGGAGATCGACTTCGGCTTCGTGAGCGAGAACCTCGGCGCGTGGGTCGAGAAGGTCACGCTCGAGTACATCGGCTGATCCGGCCACCCGTAGAAACCGAACCGCAGAGCAGCGAACCGGCAGAGAAAGAGAACGCGATGATCCGTTTCGACAACGTCGAGGTCACCTTCGGCGATCACCGTGCGGTCTCGCACCTCGATCTCGAGATCCAGGAGGGTGAGTTCTTCACCCTCCTGGGTCCGTCGGGCTGCGGCAAGACCACCGCCCTGCGCGCGCTCGCGGGGTTCGTCGAGCCGACCGCCGGCACCATCCACATCGCCGGGCGCGACGTGACGCGGGTGCCCAGCGAGAAGCGCGGCGTGGGCATGGTCTTCCAGAACTACGCGCTCTTCCCGAGCATGAACGTGCGCGACAACATCGGGTTCGGCCTGTCGGTGCAGAAGGTGTCGAAGGCCGAGCAGAAGCGTCGCGTCGACGAGGTCGCCGACCGCACCGGACTCGCGTCCTCGCAGCTCGACAAGAACGTCTCCGAGCTCTCGGGCGGACAGCAGCAGCGCGTGGCGATCGCCCGCGCGCTCGCACTGACCCCCAGCATCCTGCTGCTCGACGAACCGCTGTCGAACCTCGACGCCAAGCTGCGCGTGCAACTGCGCGAGCAGCTGAAAGAGCTGCAGCACGAGGTGGGCGTGACGACCGTCTACGTCACCCACGATCAAGAAGAGGCCCTCACCCTCAGCGATCGCATCGCCGTGCTCGACGCGGGAACGCTGCAGCAGGTGGGCACTCCCGAGGAGATCTACGACCGCAGCGCGACCCCGTTCGTGTGCCGATTCATCGGCGAGAACAACCGGCTCACTCCGGCCCAGATCGTCGGCCTCGGCGGCGGGCTGGATGCCACGGCCGAAAGCTACGTGCGCCCCGAGAAGCTCCACCTCGCCGATGTCGCAGACGCCGCGAAGGCCCCGGCGTCGCTCGACGGCACGATCGTCGACCGCACGTATCACGGCAGCCACAGCGTCTACACGGTGACGGTGGCGGATGCTTCGCTGCGCGTGAGCGTGACCGCCGCGGCGAGCGCCCATCAGTGGAATCCGGGCGACGCGGTGCGCGTCGAGGCCGACCCGCGCTGGATTCTGCAGTACCCGGCGGCGTGACATGTCGGATTCCCAGAACCCCGGCTCGCAGAACCCCGGTCAGCAGAACTCCTCCCAGCCCGTTCCCCCGCCGTCTGCGGCGATGACCGGCGAGGCCGGCGCGCTCACCGCCACGGCCATCGCGGAGAACATCGCCGATAAGGATGCCGAGAAGAACGTGCGGCGACCGTCGAAGAGGGGCCGGCCCGGAAGCATCCGCGCCATGCTGCGCTCCCCGCTCGCCTGGATCACCGGCATCGTCGTCATCTGGTTCGCCGCCGCGTTCCTCGTGCTGCCGAATGCGGCGCTGCTCGGTGTGACGTTCTTCCCCGACGGGCAGTTCAGCTTCCGTGCGGTCGAGAAGCTGCTCGGCAGCGAGCGGGCGCTGAAGACGCTCGGCAACAGCTTCCTGCTGGCGGTGACCCTGTCGATCACGGTCAACGTGGTGGGTGTGTTCATCGTGCTGGTAACGAAGTACTTCGCGATCCGCGGGGCGAAGTTGCTGTGGCTCGGATACGCGACCACCCTCATCTACGGCGGCATCGTGCTCGCCGCCGGATACAACTTCATCTACGGCCGGTTCGGGTTCTTCACGAACATGATGGTCAACTGGTGGCCCGACATGGACCGCGACTGGTTCTCGGGCTACTTCGCGGTCGTGTTCGTGATGACGTTCGCGACGACCACCAACCACATGCTGTTCCTCTCGTCTTCTCTCGGCAAGGTCGACTATGCGTCGATCGAGGCGGCGAAGCTGATGGGCGCATCGACCTGGACCATCCTGCGCCGCATCGTGCTGCCGGTGATGAAGCCGATGCTGTTCGCCGTCACCGTGCTGACGTTCCTGATCGGTCTCGGTGCGCTGACCGCTCCCCTGGTGCTCGGTGGGCCCGACTTTCAAACGGTGGCGCCGCTCATCATCGACCTGTCGCGCAGCCCCATCACGCGCGACATCGCTGCGCTGCTGGCGATCGTTCTCGGTATCGCGACGATCATCCTGCTGGCGATCATGAACCGCTTCGAGAAGTCGGGCGTGTACTTCTCGGTGGCGAAGGTGGCGACGCCGATCCAGAAGCAGCGCATCCGCAATCCGTTCGCGAACGTGCTCGTGCACGTCGTCGCCTATGCACTGTGGGTGATCTACCTGATCCCGGTGGTGCTCATCGTGATCTTCTCGTTCGTCGATGCCCGCAGCATCCTGGCCGGATCCATCTCGTTCGACAGCTTCACCCTCGACAACTACGTCACGGTGTTCTCGAGCGCCGAGGCGATCCGTCCGTTCATCGTGAGCGTCGTCTACAGCGCGCTGGCCTCGCTGATCGTCGTCGGTGGCCTGCTGTTCGTGGCGCGCATGCTGCAGAAGCACCGCAACCTGCTCACCACCGCGATCGAGTACGTGCTGCACATCCCGTGGATCCTGCCGATCGTGCTGATCGCGCTCGCGCTGCTGATGGCGTTCGACAAGCCGCAGGCGATCGTCGGAGGGATCGTGCTCACGGGCACACCGATCCTGCTGCTCATCGCGTACATCTGCGTGAAGATCCCGTTCACGCTGCGCCTGCTGAAGGCCGGGTTCGCGTCGGTGCCGGATTCGCTCGAAGACGCCTCGCGCATTCTCGGGGCGAAGTCGCTGCAGACGTTCCGCCGGGTGCTGATTCCGCTGGTGCTGCCGACGGCCGCCGCGATCACGGCGCTCAACTTCAACAGCCTGCTCGACGACTACGACGCGGCGATCTTCCTCTACCACCCGCTGTACAAGCCGCTGGGTGTGGCGATTCAGGAGAGCACGCGCGGTGAGAACAATCTCGACGCGATGCCCATCACCTTCGTCTACACGGTGCTGCTGATGATCATCATGGGTGTCACCATGTATCTCGTGTATGGACGAGGTGCGCGGGCCGGATCGCCCCGACACGTGAAGAAGCAGCGGGCATGACGGCGGATATGAGCGGGATGGATGCCGGGAAGAAGGGTTCCCAGCAGACGGGCGCGGTGCAGGAGGGTGCTCACCGCGCGGATGCCGGTCGCACGGAGCATGCTGCGGGGGCCGCGAGCTCGTCTCGCGACGTGGCGACTCCGGCGTTGCGGGTCACTATCAGTGATGTCGCAGCGGCGGCCGGCGTCTCCCGCGCCACCGCAACACGGGCGTTGAAGGGCGAGGGGCGCTTCGCCCCCGACACCCAGCAGCGCATCATCGAGGCGGCCGAGCGGCTGGGGTATGTGCGCAACACGATGGCGGCCGAGCTCGCCGCCGGGCGCACCGAGACCGTCGGCCTCATGCTGCGCGACGCGAGCAACCCCGCCTACGGTCTGCTGTTCTCGCGACTGCAAGACGAAGCGCACCGCCGCGGACTCGACCTCGTGACCGTGACGATCGGTGCCGACGAGCAGGGTGCCAAGCAGGTCAACGCGCTGCACCGACTCATGGGCATGCGCGTCGCCGGACTCATCGTCGCGACCGGTGGCATCACGGCCGCGCAGCTCGAGCCGTTCGCCGACCAGGTGCCGATCGTGCGCGCCGGTCGGGTGGAGTCGGCCGGGCGCATCCACACCGCGCACTACGACGACCCGGCGCATGGGCGGCTGCTCGCCTCGCACGTCGGTGCGCTGGGGCACCGCACCGTCGTCGTGCTGGCGGGTAGTGCCGAGGCGTCGTACCCGGAGTATCTGCGCGGGGTCGCGATGCGCGACACCCTCGTCGCCGCAGGAGTCGGCGTCACGATGATCTCGGCCGGAGCACGGCCCGACGAGGGTGTTTCCGAGGCGCTCGATGCGGTGCGGGCTGGGGCGACCGCGGTGATGTGCGCATCGGACTACCGCCAGCTGGCCGTGATGCGCGCGCTGTCGGCTGCCGGCCTCTCGGTACCCGGTGATGTGAGTGTCACGGGGTGCGACGGCATCCTTCCCGGAGCCGATCTACTGGGACTCACCACCCTGCGGATTCCGGTCGAAGACGTCGCCGCCGCCACCGTCGAGACGATGCAGGCGTTGCTGGATGGTGGGGCGGATGCTGTCGTGCGCCGCGCGTTCACCGGCGTTCTCGTGCCCGGCTCGACGGCTGCCGCTGTCTGAGTTTCTCGTTTCCGATTGACCGCTTGACCGTTCGCTGACCTGGAAGAGACATGATCCTCACCGAACATCCCCGTCCGTCGCACACCTTCGTGCACATCTCCGACACGCACCTGCCGGGCAGGAGGTCGCCGCTCTACGGCAGCGAGACCGACCCTGATTCGAACCTGCTGCTGTTGCTGTCGCGGCTGGTCGATTCGGGGCTACGGCCCGACGCGTTGCTGATGACCGGCGACATGGCCGACCGGGGCGACGCCTCGGCCTACCGGCGGTTGCGTGACCTTGTGTCGCCTGTCGCCGAAGAGCTGGGATGCGAGGTCGTGTGGGCGGCCGGAAACCACGACGAGCGCACGGCCATGCGCACGGAGTTGGGGCTTGCGGGTTCCGGTGCCGAGCCCGTGACGGAGGTGCGTTGGTTCGGCGGACTGCGCGTGATCGTCGCCGACTCGACTGTTCCGGGAAAGCACTGGGGCGAGGTGCCTTCGTCGCAGCTCGCGTGGTTGTCGTCGGAGCTGTCGACGCCCGCCCCCGAGGGAACGCTGCTGATGATGCATCACCCGCCGCTGCCGACCGTGCTCGACCTCGCGGTGACGGTCGAGCTGCGCGGGCAGGCCGAGCTGGCTGCGGTGCTGCGGGGGTCGGATGTGCGCGGCATCCTGTCGGGGCACGTGCACCACCCGTCGTTCGGCACGTTCGCGGGGATTCCCGTGGCGGTCGCGTCGTCGAGCGCCTATGGGCAGGATCTGGCTCAGCCGCGCGGTGCGACGCGGGGTCAGGATGCCGCGCAGGGCTACAACCTCGTGCAGGTCTACGCCGAGTCGGTCGTGCACTCGGTCGTGTCGCTCGAGCTCGGCGCCGATGTCGGCGAGCCCGTCGACGCCGACGAGGCCCGGCGGCGCATCGCCGGCCGCGGGATCGGGTGGCGCTCCTAGTTGGTGGCGTGAGGGGTCAAAACACGCCGCGCCGGGGCATCCGCCTGCGGCGTGTCTTGACACCTCACCTGGGTGCCTGAGCCTGTCGAAGGGCCCCCGGCGCCTCAGCCGAAGTGGGGCCGCAACTGTTCAGGAATGTCGTGGAACGTCTCAGGCGTCAGTTCCCACCGAGAAGCATCCTTATCTTCGAACGTGACCTCATACTTCCCGTTGGTCCGATCGAATTGCACGAGAAGCTTGAGCGGGAGCGGGTCACCCGCTTTGAAGTAGCTGTCGGTATAGCCCTTGACCGCGTCTTTGATTCGATACGGAGAAGCCGCTACCGATTCCACCGCTCCATCAGCCGAGTATGCGAAGCCGAAAACGCTATTGACCTTCACGCCGTCGAGACCGAGCACCATGGCGAAGCAATCCCATTCCTCTTTCGCCGTCATGTGTTCAGCGAGCGCATGGATCAGTGCTGTCGTGGGATCTGACATCTCAGTAAACTCCTCGGTTCTGCGACACTACATCGCGCTGCTTGGCACGCGATCGAAGGTCTGTCCGCTTACGTTGTCAAATGAAACCATCTTCGTCCGCTCGAGGCCGGTCGTCGGATCTGTGACGGTATAGCTCACCTCAAAGCTATCAGGGCGGACTGCTCCGGGCGGATAGACATCAATCTCGTAGTCGACGTAGTGCCCCTTGCTCACCCAGTCGCCCCACTCGTTCTCCATCGTCTTCCACGCGCCGAGATTGAGGTTCGCCGCCTGAGGCACGATGCCTGTGTCAGGGGTATCACTGAAGAAGCGGTGCGCACCCAGATGCCCCCCGTGGTCACCATCGTCTCCGAGGTGACCGATCGCCGTGGCGTTGTCGCCTCGGGGGGTCTTCTCGGGAATCTCAGTGATCCGACCGTGCTCACCGATCGGTCGATTCGTGTCGGGATCCCACAGCGTGGTCTTCGTGTTCCCACCATGAGTGGTCACGTCATGCCCGAAAGTGTCGATGTCGGTGACACCGTCCCGGTTCGTTTCCTGCTTGCGTCCGTGCTTGCGCAGCAGCTCCGCCAGTTGGCTCACGTGGATCGGAACGCCGTCGAGAGAGTCGGTGAGTGATCGGATCACAGGTTTCAAGCTCATGGTCAGTCTCCCGTGATGTTGAGGCTCGATAGATCAGACATCAACCGTTGTGTGAGCGACTCGACATCCGAGGCGTGCATCTCCATCTCGCCCTGGGCCTGCTCCAGTGCCTGCAGGTCGGCGTAGAACTCATCCGGGTCGCCCGCGACGGCCTCGACGATCGGGGCATCCAGCGCTGCCATGATGATCGCCGGAAGCTGCTCCGCCAACGGTTCAATCACCATCGGCAACACCTGGTTCAACACTTGCTCCACCGCGATATCCACGGCTGCGTTCAACAGCTTCTTCTTGATCAGCAGCATCGGCCCCGCACCGACTGCGGTGACCGGGTTCGTCAACATCGCGACCAGAGTGATCAGGGTCGTCGACACATCGAGAATGACCTTCATCTTCAGAGCGAAGACCGCGTCCGACGCGATATCGATCCCCGTCGGCACGGGCCCCAGAATATCGAGCAACTTCTGCAGGTTCTGCGAACGGTTCTGGTTCCACGCGCCGACATACGCCGGCCCGGCCTGCCCTCGCATCGCCTCCGCCATGTCGCCGTTGACCTTCCGGTCGACAACCTGGATCTTGCCTTCCAGCTCGTCACGGAACGCAAGCATCATCCCGGACCCACGACGCAACTCGTCCTCGTCGATATCAGGCCACTCGAAGCCGAGCTTCTCCATGACCCAAACCAATTCATTGGGCAACATCATGCCCATAACGCACCCCTCTTCACGCTTTCGGGCGTTCAACAACACACACAGCTATACGTGCCGCCGAGACACAAACCACGCCGCACCGGGTGGAACGGCAAAACCGCTCACACAAAACGCGAGCGGTAGGAGGAACGCCGCAGAGTCTGGCAACTCACCACAGCCCTGACGGTTCCCCTCAAGCCGGGTCAGCCGCCCGCGAGCTCGGAGTCCTTGTCGCGGATCGAGTCCGCCATGCGGTCGAGCGCCTGTGCCATGTCGTTCACGGCCTCGGCTGCGTCGTCGAGGGATGCCGTGAGCTCGGAGTACGCGGTCGAGTACGCGTCGGACGCGTTCTCGGTCTTGAACCCGTCCTGCACCAGGTCATCGATGACACCCTGAAGCTCCTTCAGAGTGTCCGTGACGGTGCTACGCCCGTCACGGAGACGCGCAGCCGCGCCTTCCATCTCGCTGTATGTTGCACCAAAATCATGTCCAGCCATGACGGCCCCCTCCGATTCAGCCTCAGGCCCCCCTGAGCGTCTGTTGCAGCAGAGAATACCGGAGTCGCGGAACATCGCAAATCCCGACACCGGTATCCGGGGCGTCCGCGCATCGGTCTCGAGCCCGCGCCGTCGCACACCGTGGTGCGAACGGAGGTTGCGGGAGAGGTCTCCTCGCTACCTCTTCACGGGCTGATCGGTCGAGAGGTCCAACTCCCGCAATGTGAACCCGTCAGGCACTCTGTCCGTCCCTTGGAACGCAGCGAAGATCTCTGCTGCTTCGTCCCCGGTGAAGATCTCGTTCTCGAAGACACGGACCGAACGCTCCGCGCTGATCGGCAACAGCACTGTCGAACCACCAGCAGGCTGCGGCTTTCCCACGGTGTAGAGATGCGTCTTCCCGTCGTCTCCGAACTGCCGCACCTCAATGGTCATCCCGTCAGCTGAGCCAGCCGCCTGGATGAACGTCTCACCGATATCACTTCGCCGGACGAGGATGCTCTCCGGGTTCGGGGCCCGCCAGATGACGTATGTGAACGCCTCTTCCCCGTCGAGGTGGCCCAACATCATCCTGAGGTGGTCAGGAATCGGACGCCGCCTGTCGTCGATCCAGCTCGTTAGTCCGCTGGGGGACGTCTGCGCATAGGGGCCATACATCGGCATTGTTGCTCCTTTACCGCGAACAGCCCTAGCTTCCCAAATGTAGTTCTCGAAGCGCGAGTGATTCGGCGACCTTGTTGTTCAAGAAGTAGCCGTAGAAGACCTCAGCTGCTTCATCGGCTGTGAAGACTTCAGTCGGGTAGAGGGCGGTGCTGTGACGCCCCTCATCCCAGCGGATGACCTCCGTTGGGGCATCCCCGGGTCCGGGACGGGCCTTCCCGACGGCGTACTGGTGCGCAGCACCTGCAGAATCAATAGTTCGCACTTCGATCGTCATCGCCTCTGCGGAGCCCGCGCATTGGATGTACTCATCCGACTCGGGAATGTCTTCCAAGAGGTCGGCGTCGATCGGGGCGCGCCACAAGCTGTACCCCCAGGACGAGTGACCATCGAGATTGTTCAGCGATCGCCGAATCTGCTCCGGATAGGACCTGAAGGTGTCTCTTAGTGCACCTCGCATGAATCCGTCGAGTTGCCTGATATGCGTCGGCCGACTCACGCGACGTTCTCCCACGAGGCCAGGCCAGGGTTCGCAGCAAACAACGCACTCACCCGCGTGCCGGGTCTGTGATCAGCAACGGGTTGCTGATCGCCATGCCCTGGAGCACGTCATCCGTCGACGACGCCTTGGCGGCCTCGACCTCGTCGTCGGTGAGCCCGATGGCCTGCCAGAACTCGACCCGGCCGTTCGGGGTGTCGATGGCGGCGACGACGGGATCCATAGTCACGGCGAGAGTGGTCAGGGTGGAGCCCGGTTCGCCGGCGGCCAGATCGGGCAGACGGATGCGGTCGCCGAGCCACAACTCCTGGGGCCCGTGTCGCACGTAGTCGGCGAGGTTGCTCAATGCTCTGTAGGGCCACTGAGGCGGAGCATCCTCCTCGGGGAGGGCTCGGACCCGCATGGTGAGTTCGTACCCGTAGCCGCTGGTGGTGGGTTCGTCGGATTCCTTCGCCCACAGTTCCGTCAGGCCGTAGGTGACGTAGAACCAGTGGTCGTCGCCGCGCAGCGCCGAGCACCCTTGCAGCGGCGAACCGAAGTGCAGGCCGGGCATGTACGCCACGTGAAACTCATGAGTCTCGGGGTAGTGGCGGGATACGGCTTCCGTCACGGCGTTCCAGCCGCGCTCGTCGAGATCGTTCCCCTCGGAGATGCTCATCGC
This sequence comes from Microbacterium sp. NPDC087665, assembly GCF_044743285.1. Classification (NCBI taxonomy): domain Bacteria; kingdom Bacillati; phylum Actinomycetota; class Actinomycetes; order Micrococcales; family Microbacteriaceae; genus Microbacterium; species Microbacterium sp. NPDC087665. The sequence goes on from NZ_JBIUWD010000007.1 coordinate 132,074, forward strand.
CACATCCTAACCGGGAGCAAAATGCCCCCTCCGCTACCGTTGACCGCTCTTCCGTTTGACCCCGCGCGGAACCCATTTCCACTGCAGTGCCGGCCCATCGATCTGCTTCACGATGAACTCCCGCCCGCACGCCGCGCACTGCACCCGGTAGGTCATCGACCACCCCGGTTCGGCGGTCGAGACGATGCGCACGTTACCCGCACGCTCTTCCTCGTTCGGGTCGTATCCGTCGCCGTCGAGGTACGCGTCGCAGCAGCAGGAGCGGTGCTCATTAGTTCGGAGCATCCGGCCATGCCCAGTCCAGTGTCGCCGCATGGAGTTGCGCAGCCATACGGCGGCGACTCGACGCGGCTCGCTTCGTATCGTCGTTCCCCAGTCGCGACCACTGCCACTCGGCCGGGTAGAGGTGCAGCGCGAGCGTGGAAGCGTCGGAGTCGTGCGAATCGACGGCGTGGACCATCGTGAAGGCGTAGTCCCGCACCCTCCACACATAGCGAAGAGGCGAGGCGAGGCGTTGACGGCTCAGCTTCTGGCCGTACCCCTCTTCGGGATCGAGAAGCGATTCCGCGTGAAACCCGTCACCTCCGAAGAAGTGCACGAACGCCATGAGGAGCGATCGCTGAAGCTCGGCCAGCTGCGCGTCTGCCTCATCGCTGCCATCGGAACGCGCGAGCGGGAAGATCTTCACCTGGTCGTTCTCGATCGCCCAGGGGCTGAGTTCGCGCCAACTCACCTCGACGCTGACGTGCCCCGCCGCATCGCGTCGCTCACCTCGACGAATGCGCTCGATCTCCTCCACGATCGCGAGACCATCCGCGATCTGGACGAAACCCTTCACCGAAGGATGCCGCTACGCACCCAGCGCCGACTGGATCTGCCCGGCCAGCTTCTCGACGGCCTTGCGGTTCTTCACGCCGTCCATGAGGGCCGGCGGGCGGTTGTGGTGCACGTCGAGTGAGATCGACACGTCGGATCCGGATGCTGCGGGCGTCGTCACCGCGCGGCCGAGCAGCTCCCAGTTGAGCATGGTCTTGCGGGTCTGGAAGTCGATTTGCGTGGCGTCGGGGCTCTGCCCGAGAACCTTGGCCTTGTTGTCGGCGAGTACACGCTGGATCGTCGCGATGGTGGTCGCGGCATCCGCGTTCGAATGGAATGTGGTGGTCGCTTCAGATGACATGTGGTCCCCCTCGGTGTCGGTGAGGCCAGGTTAGCGAATGGGGGCCGGGGTGTCTGTGGGCACCTCTACCTGGCGCGCCGCGCCACACCGCGGTATCGCTCGCGAGGATCCGCATGAACTGCCAGTTGATGAAGATCCGTTCGCGACCACGTTCGAATGGAATGTGGTGGTCGCTTCAGATGACACTGCTGTCGGAGCAGGTCGGTTTGCTCAGAGTAGCGAAAGGGCACACCTGATCGTGGAGTCGGAGTGCACACGGAGGTGCCGCTTCGCGTGCACTCGTCGGGGCTCAACCCGCGGGGAGAGGGGGGTGCGTGAAGCTGTGATCTGCCAGCACTACGAGCAGCCCGCTCGCGAACGCTGCCGTGAGCCCGGCAAGGATCATAAACACCATCAGGTCGCTCGCCTTCAGCTCGGAATGCCGAAGCGCGCGCTTCACGGCCCGCTCGCTCCCCTTCCCGAGGAAGAAGCCCATGTATGTGTACCAGTTGTACAGACGCGACCAGCCGATCAGCATCAGAGCAAACGAGAACAGGAATGCCGCAAAGAGCGACAGAACGAAGATGAACTGGTTCTCGGCGATGGCGATCTTGAAGAACGTGGCTACGGGTGCGATGAACACTTCGGCGAGCCAGCCGCCGACGCCTGGCTGTGCTGGACTCGCCGCGACGTCTGCAGCGATCCGGGCGCGAAGACTCTCCAGGCTAGCGCCAGCATGCTCAGCCGTGAAGATTGCGATCCACGCCCAGACTGTAGCAGCGAGGGCGAGAATCACCTCGGTCGCGACGATCGCGGACGCACGGTCCCAAAGTCGCCAACGACGTGCTCGAACAGCGCCAACCGTTGACGTGACTACTACTCCCGCGATGACCCCCAGCACGAACCAGCTGAGAACCGTGTAGTAGCTGGCGAACAGCGCGGCCGCTACAGCGACCGCGACGAACGCACCCCACTCAGCGCCGTCGGACGCCGAAGGAGCTTTTTCCGTCATCACTTTCGGTGCAGAGTTCGTCATATTGCTGATGACGACCCGACTGTTGTCGATGGAGACGGTCACGTCGCCGTTGATTGACTCTCCGGCCACGACGGCCGACGATCCGCGATCTGCCGACCCTGCCCCCTTCGCCTGAGGCAATGTCTTCTTCGTTCGGGCGAGCTGGATCAACGGCGGGATACTCGCCACCCCGGCACCCACAAGGGCAGAAATACTCTGCACCGCGATCTCGGTCATCATGTCGGTCATCTGGTCTCCTGTTGCTCTCAGGCCTCTCCTTAGTGGAGGGCGTCCAGGAGCGAGCGTAGGGGACACATCGGACACTCGACATCCGTCCCGTGGAATATCGAAATACCTGGTGAGAGATCTAAACGAGCGACACCAACACGCTGGGGCAGGCGGCATGCGTACCTCCGCCTGGCGCAAAGAAGACCGGGACGCTTCAGGCGTCCGCCGCTCACATGCGCCGCGATCACCACGAGACAAGGAACGAACGTGTAAAAATTTCGATCGATTTTTTACACGTTCTCGGCATGTGCAGATTTCTTTACAGATCGAGTGGCGAGCATCTTGTCTGTGCAAACCTCCGAGTAGCGTGCTTTCAGACCCTCTCTCAGCAAGGAGTACTCCGTGAGCCTGACTGATACCCAGCTCGACCGCGCTGTCGGCACCGTGCTCGCCTCGGCCGCGGGCGATGCCCTCGGTTCGCAGTACGAATTCGGGCCCGCGCTCGATGATTCGGTGACGCCCGAGTTCGGCGTCGGACAGTTCGGACACGGCATCGGTGAGTGGACCGATGACACGAGCATGGCCGTGCCGATCCTCGACGTGCTCGCCCGCGGTGATCGCCTCGAAGATGCAGGCTCACGTGAGGAGATCGTCGGACGGTGGATCGGTTGGGCGCAGACCGCGAAAGACGTCGACGCTCAGACCCGGGCCGTGCTCTCGCGCATCCCGCAGCCGCTCACCGAGGCCGACGTGCTGGCGGCGTCGCGTGGCGAGCACGAACGCGCCGGACGCAGCGGCGGCAACGGGGCGCTCATGCGCACGGGTCCGCTCGCGCTCGGGTATCTCGACCGGCCGGCCACCGAGCTCGCGTCCGCCGCCGAGGCGATCTCGAAGCTGACCCACTGGGAGCAAGACAGCGCCTCGGCCTGCATCCTCTGGTCGGCGGCAATCCGGCATGCGGTGCTGACCGGCGAGTTGGACGTTCGAGGTCAGTTGGCTTTGCTGCCAGCGGCGGATGCTGCGCGCTGGGGCTCCTTGATCGACGAGGCGCTCGTGCCGGGCGCGCATCCGCGGGACTTCATGGCGCAGAACGGGTGGGTTGTGCGGGCGTTCCAGGGTGCGCTGGCCGCCGTGGCCGAGGCGTCGTCACTCGTCGATGCGCTCGAGCGGGCCGTGCGCGGTGGGGCCGATACGGATACGGTCGCCGCGATCGCCGGGTCGTTAGGTGGCGCGGTGTGGGGTGCGGGGGCGTTGCCGGCGGAGTGGATTGGGGTGCTGCATGGGTGGCCTGGGTATGCGGCTGGGGATTTGACGCGACAGGTAGAAGCAGCGGTGGGCCGGTAGCGCTTACCGCTCCGGCCAGAGTCCTACGGATTGCCGATACTCCGTCGCTTCCACTTCATCGCTGAACTCGAGGATGTTCCCCACCTTGCTGAGCAGGACATCGCGAACTTCCGCCGGGGTCGCGAAGAAGAACTCCTTGCGTGCATTCGCCCGGTTGACAGCTCGCCCCGCGAAATGACGATGCAGGTCAGCTTCGAGCGTTACGGCATCCTCTGAGAAGAAGAGAGCGTGCGTGTCGAACCTGAATGGGACCGATGCTCCCCCGAGCTCGTAGATTCGCTCGCGAGGCTCGAGCCGTCGCGTGAGCCCGATTTTGACCACGTTCTTACCGAACGCACCTTGGTTCGAAATCACGTACACGTAACCCGCACGGATGTTCGCGGCCCTGTAATCGTTCTGGATGATGGCCTCGTCAATTGCGGCGAGTCTGTCGACTAGCGCTTGGTCACCGCCGCCCGTCTGCTCAAGAGCCGCGAGGGTGTTCAGTAGGTGTGAGCGTTCTTTGTCGAGACGCGCACGTTCGTCAGCCAACTCCTTCTCGACGCGGCGCTCTTCGCGAAGACGGGCCCGTTCTTCGCGCTCGGCCTCGCGCTCTTGCTGCTTCTTGATCAGCCAGTCTGCCGTGAGTTCAATCTCTCGGACTCGAAGGTCGTGGAACTCGTCGCTGATGTGCATCTCCATCAACTTTCCGAGCTTTGCAATGGATGCTCGGGACGCCTGAAGCCTCTTCTTGGCTGTGACGACGTTTCCGGCACGAAGCGTGCGAAGTGCGTTGGGGAATGCTGTCGGTTTGGTTGACTCCAGCGCTGTGAGGATTTTGGTTCTCGCGGGAGGATGGTCAACGTGCCGAAAGCATTTCCCAAGGAGTTCAGGAACGATGT
>NZ_JBIUWD010000008.1:0-132956 GCF_044743285.1 Microbacterium sp. NPDC087665
TATCGGAGGAGACTGACCATGAGTTTGAAACCGGTTGTCCGATCAATGAAGGACTCGCTCGACGGGATGCCGATCCACATTCGGCAACTCGCCGAGATGTTCCGCAAGCACGGGCAGAAGCAGAACCGCAACACGGCAGGCGTCAACGACCTCGACGCGACCGATGTGCCGGATGCCCTCCGCGACGGGTGGAAGAAGGACTCCTGGCACACGCCGGATCGCATCGTCGGCTCGGGCAAGCCGAACCGGCCGTACCCGGCGGAGTACCTCGACGCGGACTATATCCGTGAGCACATCGACAAGTTCGGCGACGGCGCGACGCGCTTCTACCGTGCCGACAGCTTGAACACCTACGGTCCGGGCAACAACGGAACGACGTTCGTCTTCCCCACCAGCGAGATCGACAACATCATCGACCAGGCGGGCGGAGACCCCAAGAAGCTCGGCACCATGCTGGGTCTCGGCGAGAACTTCTTCGTCGACAAGAACGGCAACGCCGTCGAGATCATTCGTGCCGACTTCACACCGGACGAGATCACCAACGGCAATATTCGGATGCCGCAGGGCAACGAGGGCGGAGCCAACGCCCAGTGGATCCCCGGCGGATACCTTCCCGAGGGGATCCCGGAGGCTGTCGTGAATGTGTCCGATACCGGGACCGGGAGCTACACGAACTTCTATGTCGACTAGTTTTCGGTATCCGAACCAGTTCGAGACGTCGCGCCTAGAGGCGATCGGCGACCCTCCTTACCTCGATTCGGACGACGCCCGAGGGCGCTACAGCGAGGGGAAGAGCCTCCGTGTGGTCGACGACGGCAACCCGACGGCGTGGTTTCTTCTCGTCTCGCCCAAACGTCACCGCTTCACCCTGACGTTCTACGCGGCGACGGGCACGCCCATCCGCGAGGTGACGTGGGAAGACGACGGAGGATCGCTCTTCTGCCGTCGAATCATCGATCTCTTCTATCCCGATGGGGATCCCGGTCGCCGCGTTCCCTATTCCGAGGTCTTCACGGTCACCCAGCAGATCTCCACCGACCGCATTGTCACGGTCACATTGGCGTCGCCCCTCGGTGACGATGAGTTCCGTGAGGTCACGCTGGACTCGGATGATGGATTTCGACGTGCGGTGCCCGAGTTCGGTGAGTGGGCGCCGCTTCTCGCCGCCTCGACTCCGCCCGATCTGGAGCGTTTCGGGCTGGACGCTCTCGATGCTGTCACGGCGTTCGCCGAGGATTGCGTGCCTGCCGATCGAGCGGGTTCCAACGACGAGGTCGTCGCGCTCGGCGGCTGGCGAGTGCAATCGTCCGTGGGGGACATCATGCGGGTCGTGGACGCGATCGTCGCCGGTGAGTCGGAGTCGACGGCCGTTCCGGCGTGGGACCGAGGCGCCGTTCGCATACTGCCACTGGCTTTCCAGACCGACTCGACGAGCGGCCGATCGGCCGACGAGGAAATCCGCCGCATGACGGCACTGGCGAACGAACTCGCAGACGCATGCGAGTATCGGGCGGGGCGAGGGATCGCGCTGCCCCTCGACGAGGCCGACAACGACAGCATCCGTTCGTATGCCGAGGCCCTGCGCGCGGCGGGTGTGACCGAAGCGACCTTCTGGGACTTCGGCAACGACCGCGCTGTTGTGCTCGTCTGGCAACGCGAGGGGGGAGAAGTCGCCCTCAGTCTGCACATCGTTCCCGCGAGCTGGGTGTCGCCACGACACTTAGGGGCTACCGTTGACGGGATCGACGTGCGCTGGTCGCCGGCCGATCTCGATGCGCCGGATAGTCTGGGCTGAGGTTTCGACGAGAGGGCTATGAGCATGACGGATGCTGTCGGGAATGTCGCCGCGAACGCGGTCGCGCGGGTCTACGGTGCGAGTGAACTCGGCGTGCTGTCGCTGACGGCGCCCGGCGAGATCCACCCCCGGGTCGAGTACGTCGGCGGTGAGATCTTCATCGGTCTCGATGCCGATGGTGCGGCGATCACACAGGGGCAGGCCGAGGGCCTGTCTCGCCCGTTCCGTGATCTGCTGACGGATGCTGTGGCCTCTGTCTCCGCGCTGCCTCAGGCCGATGCCGGTGTGATCGTGATCGACGACGAGGCGACGGCATCCGCTGTTCTCCTCGACCCGGCACGCATCTCGGCCGACGCCGTCACGGGCTCTCCTGTCGTCTTCGCCCTGTCTCGCTCGCGCGTCGCGATCGTGGGTGCCGACGACGAAGCGGGCGTCGCCCGCGTGCTCAACCTCGCCGAAGAACTCTACGAAGCCGGCGGCCCCCTGGTCAGCGCTCACCCGATCGTGCGCGTCGATGACGCGTGGGCGCCGTTCCCGTGGCGCGAGCGGTTCCCGTCGCTCGAACTGCGGTTCGAGCGCGTGCTGCGGTTGTTCAGCGTGCGCGCATACGAGGCGCAGACCGTCGTGCTGCAGCGCCCCGACGTGCACATCGCCGATCCCAAGATCCAGGTGCTCGAGACCGGGGTCACCACCACGTTCGCGGCCTGGCCCAAGGGCACCGCGACGCTGTTGCCGGTGGTCGACAACGTGATCATCGCCGACCCGTCGGGGTCGATCAGCGTGGCGACGATGAACCAGTTCCTCGATGCGGGCGGCGATGCCATCGTGCGCACCGGCCTGTCACCGGCGCGGTACTTCGTGCCGGGCGACGCACCTCGAAGCTGACCTCCACGCTCCTATGGGCTGATCTCCCCATCGCGCTCGCACGCACCGCTGGGTAGCGTCATGCGCGGAGGTGGTCGCTGTGGGAATGATGTTGCCGGACGAGCTCATCTGGATCATGGACAAGTTGGGCCTGGAATGGCCCGACATCGATGAGGACGAGGTGCGCAAGGCTGCCGTCTACGTGCGCGGATACCGCGACGACATGGAGACGCTGGTGCAGACCGCCGATCGGCGCATCAACGGGGAAATCGTCGAGGCGATGCGCGGTCAGACGGGCACGGCGCATGTGACCGGGTGGAATCGCAACCGCTCCGAGAACGTGCAGCAGCTGCTCGATGTGCTGGGGCCGGCCGCGACCGGCATCGACATCGCTGCCGACATCGTCGTCGCGCTGAAGCTGAAGGTGATCGTCGACATCACGGTGACTCTCGCCCAGCTGATTCCTCTGCTGGCTGCGGGTCCACTCGGGGCGGGTGGGGCGGCCCTGCTGATCTTGGCGCGCAAGAAGTTGTTCTCGATGGCGATGGAGATCACGCTCGAGAAGGTCATCGACGAGGTGCTGCCGCTGGCGATCGAACCTCTCGCCGAGCAGGTGCCGGTGCTGGTGGCGGCGCTGCTCGATGCTCCGGTCGTCGAGGGGGCCATCGGCGACTCTGACGAGTTCTTCGCCGATCTCGCGGCGCTCGACCAGGCGGCCGATGAGATGGATGCGCAGGCCGCCGACGTCGAGGAACTGACCGACCGTCTGCTCGCAGACATCTCCAATCTGCAGATCTCGGGGGAGTGAACGATGTCGTTGAAGAAGCTGATGCGTGACCTGGTCGACGCGGTCGATGGGGCGGGGCGCGAGTTCAAGCAGGGATTCGGGGGAGCGTTCCGTAAGCGCGGAGGAAAGCACCGGGCGGATGCCGACGCCATCCGCGGCCTGGATCGCCGCAGTGCCGACGGCACTCCGAAGCATCGCAAAGACGGCAAGCCGACCTCGCATGCGAAGGACTACGACATTCGTGAGGATGTGCGCAGCGGTCTGCAGTCGCTGGGGTCGACGCCCAAGCATCGCGATCCCGACTACAACGCCGCCCGCGATCTCGGAACCTCGGTGGGCAAAGACGTTCGGGGGCTTCCCGGCGATGTGCTCGACGAGATCAAGGGCGTGCCGAAGAAGGCACCCAAGCAGCTGGTCGAGGAGCTCTACGAAGACGCGATCGGTCAGGACAGCCCCGACAAGTACGGCGAGAAGAGCCAGGGCGACATGCGGTTCCTGGCGCCCGCCGGTGAGGCCGGCGACCTGAGCGGTCTGAGCAACGGTGAGCTCGAAGACCGCTTCGGGCTGGAGAGCGGCTCTCTCGATGGTGCGACCGTCGAGGTGAAGACGATTCCCGACTCGCGCTTCGTGAGCATCGAGATCGCACGGTCCGAAAAGCTGTGACGCCGGGGGACTGAACCGTCCCGTCCGGGACCTGAGTGACGGTGCGCTCTGAGTGAGGCGCCTCGCGGTGAAGAGTCCGCCGGGAACCGCCGACTAGCAATGGCTTTGGCGAGTCTGAGCACGCACTCTTCCTCCACAGATTCCAGAAGTGGGAAGTCCTACCCATGGTGTGGATAACCTCTCGCCACGTACAGTCTGTGCAGGAGGTGTTGCTATGGGGATGATGTTGCCGAATGAGCTGATCTGGGTGATGGAGAAGCTCGGTTTCGAGTGGCCGGATATCGACGAGGACGAGGTGCGCCGCGGGGCTCAGATCGTCGGGACGTTCCGTGACGAGCTCGAGGGTCGATTGATGGCGGTTGACCGGAAGGTCAATGGGGATCTCGCGTCGGCGATGCGGGGGCAGGCGGGGCCTGCGTTCGTGTCGGCATGGAACACCAACCGTTCGCAGAACCTGCAGAAGCTGCTCGACATTCTGGGGTCGGTGCCGGCGGGGATGGATATCGCGGCGGTTGTGGTCACGGGGCTGAAGATCAAGGTGATCGCGGATGTGACGTCGACACTGATGATCCTGCTGCCCATGTTGACCAACCCGCTGACCGCGGCGGGCGCGCCCGGCATGCTGATCCTGAAGAAGATGGCGCTGAACGCGGCCGTTGATATCGCGGTTGAGCAGGTGTTGAATCAGGTGCTGCCGATGGTCATCGAGCCGTTGGCGGAGGAACTGCCGGGTGTGATCATGGCGGCGTTGGATGCTCCGGTGGTGGAGGCTGTCGCGGGGGACCCGGATGAGTTCTACGCCGATCTGGAGGCGTTGGAGGCTGCCGAGGGGGATCTCGACATGCATGCCTCTGACATCGAATCGTTGATCGATCAGCTTGCCGCTGATCTGTCGAGCTTGAACATCACGGGGGACTGAACCATGACGAAAATCGGCGACGAGGTCTTCCGCCCCATCATCCGAGCGCTGGATGACGCTCCGGTGCACATGCGTCAGTTGCGTGACGTGGTCGACGGGCTGAAGGCGAAGCAGATCCGCAACCGTGACGGCGTGTCCGACGTCGACAAGTTCGACACGCCTGGTGGTAACGGCCCGACGTATGGGCCTCACCTTCCGAACCCTAACGGCGACGGACCCGTCCACTTCAACGTCCCCGAGGGCGCAAGCCCCGCCGAGGTTGCCCAGTTCCATGACTATGTCAATCGCAGCAACCAGTATCTCGCCGACGGCCAGCTCTCGAGTGCCGGGCGCGTGACCACTAAGGGCGAGATCGCCGCGGACGCGCGTGATGCTGCGCGGGCCGAGCGGAATCGAGCCGCAGGCGCCGGTACCCCCTATCAGGGTGTCGTCGCACATGTACCAGATTCGACATGGGTCGGGCAGGGCACTCCGCCTGGTTGGGGTGACTACACTAGTCGAGTCAACTCCAGCCTGGCTGGTCAGGTCAACCGATATCCGGTGGGTTACAACCCCACCATGTTTGTAGTGAGGGAATGATGATCGATTGGGCCCCGAGAATTGTCGAGCTGGTGCGCCTCAAGGAGCAGATCTCGCGGTATGACGTTGACCGTATCTTTCCCTACACCTTGCCCTCGGTCGCAGCATCCCCGGAGCGGTTGGATGCCTATGAGCAAGGCACTGGCCTGACTCTCGATCCAGGACATCGGTCGTTCCTGGCAGCAGCGGATGGATGGCGGGCGTTCTTCGAGACGCAAGACCTTCTCAGCGTCGAACAGCTTGCATCGGGCGAGCACCGCGACGTGTTTACTGCGTGGATCGATTCCGCCCCTCCACAGGCACGTGAACAGGGGTATTCGTCGGCGACGCTGTTGCCGATCGCGGTCGATTTTGAGATGCCCTTCTACGCCGCGATGCCGGTGGTCGACGGACGTGTGGCTAGTCAGGTGATCTCGCTCGACCCGTCGGGCATCATCGAGGTATTCGACTCCTTCGAAGAGTACTTCGATGCGATCATCGTCTACACGAAGCGCAAGCTCACGAAATTCGAGTCCGGCACGTTCGGAAAGTAGGACGCAAGCTCGCTGACATCAACGCGAATGAAAAGCCTGGATCTGATCGCTTCGATGAAGCCGACCACCGAGTTTATCGAGGCTACCGCAGGCGTGGACGTCACAGTCCCTCTCGCGGACGGCAAGAGTCTCCTAATGTCGACGCTGTCCAACACGGCCCTCGAGTCGCGTTACGCCTCGACCCAGTGGCTCCTCGATCGGGGCTGTCCGCTCGGCGCTCCCAATTCGGAAGGCTACACGGAGCTCCATGTGTTGTTCGGGCAAGTGAAACATGACATCCCGTCTGACCTCACGATTGCGAAGCAGTTGATTGAGATTGGGGCGGACGTGAATGCAGTGAGTCCGCGTGGAGGCCTGGTTTTCTGTGAGGTGCTTCAGATGAAGTACACCGATGAAGACCTGGCGCCTCTTTATGATCTGTGGTTCGAGCAGCCGGTGACCCTTGATTTTGAGACGCCCTCAACGCGCGGGGCGACTCCTTTGGCGTACGCGCGTGCTGTGCCGTACCGCGCGAGCATCCTTGAGCGAATGGAACGATATGTCGCAGAGCACTCCTGAGTTCGTTCGTGATTCGGGCGGGTCGCTTCTTTCTCGGAATGCGTTGGATGGCAAGGCGCCGATCCGGTGGGCGTTTCGTGAGGAGCAGGCGAATCCGGTCGACAACGGGTGGCGGTTCTTGTCGGCGATCGATGACGACGAGTTTCTCAGCGACTCGGCGAACTTGGTCGTCGTGAGCTTCAACACGGTTGTGAGAATCGAGCCTGCTGTTCTTCCGCTGCTGTATCTGCCCGAGGGGACGGATGTCACCATCGAGCGGGACGCAGACGGCCGTATCACCATCATCGACAACGATTCGGGTCAACCACTCACCTTCTGAACAGAAATCGGGGTATCGGATGATCCAGGGTGATGTTTCCACGTTCCTGAGCGCGCTGGGCGCGAGCGAAGGCGATGCGCGGTTGGATCGCGCTCTCGCGCTGGTTGGCGGGGAGCCTGAAGTGGAGACATTCGTCGATGGCGGGGTGAGAAGTACCTACCTATCGCTGGAAGACAAGGGTGCCGAGTTCTTGCTGACCAACGGTGAATTGAGCACCGTGTTCTTGTCGGCGGCGTCGAAGGATGGCACGTATCCAGGGTGGACGACGCTGGTTGAGGGCGTTGCCCCGACATCTTCGCGAGAGGATGTCGTGCGCACATTGGGTGGACCGTTGCGATCGCGAGATACCTTCGTGACGTACAAGGCGGACCCGGGGTATTTGCAGTTCGACTTCGACGGCGACTCGATCAAGACCGCTGTTGTGATGCGCGAGCTGATCGGCGGGCTTGACCCGCAGCCCCAGCCAGATGAGGTTGCTGACGAAGTGACCGTGGACGGTGAGATCGCATCGTTTATCCGTGCCGTTGGCCTGCCGATGTTCTCGCGGGAGCACGTTGCATTGATGACGCTTGCCGGTCCCGCGATGGAGACCCACGAAGATGTGCGCGGCGGGGCAAACTGGGCCTACGACATCTTCCCCAACAGCGGTGTGACCTTGCAGTTCAAGGAAGAGGTGCTTGTGGCTGCATTGGTCGAGATTGTGAGTAAGGACGGTTCTGCCGCCTACCCGTCGCCGGATCAGTTGGTCTCCGGTCTTTCGTTGCCGTCGTCTCGCGAGGGTGTTCAAGCGCACTTCGGCAAGCCGGAGCGTTCGAGCCAGTACATGGATCTGTATCTCGTCGACGACCGATACTTGAGATTCGACTTCGAGTCGGATGTGAGTACTGCCGTGACTGTCGTGCAGCCCGGCGTCGAGCTCTGACATCGCCAGCAATGTCGAGTGATGTCACAGTGGACCTGATCCGCGCGCTGATCGAGCACATGAAAGGTGAGCGTGACGATTGGGAGTCGTTGGCGATGGTCATCGACTTCAGCGGCGGAAGGTTCAGTGGAACCCATGGCTACACGTACTCTCCGGACGGTGTGGTTTCTGCGGTGGCTTCGCGTCCTTCGGCTATCCGGCCGACGGTGAACGCCTACACCGAGAGCCTGTACGAGCCGGGTGCGGCGTTGTCGGTGGCGATTCTTGTGCAGTTCGATCGCACGAAGGGCGAGTACGAGGTGACATTCGAGGACTCGGATGTGTCGCGGTGGAAGGTCACGCCGGCGAACATCGATGAGATCCGTGAGAAGCTGCGCCCGCAGTTCGAGTGACTGCCGGCTGGGGTAGGTTGCTTGGCATGGTTGAGATCGCTGACTTCGTTTCGCATGCGCCCGTGGAGCCGGAGGTCATTACGGAGTATCGGGGTCGTGTTCCGGACGAGCTTGTGGAGTTGTGGGAACAGTACGGCTACGGCGCGTTCGGTGAGGGTTTCCTACGGGTGATCAATCCGAAGCTGTATGAGGCGGAGATCGGAGACTGCATCGGCAAGACCCAGGGCGACGGCATCGCAATCCCGATCATGGTCACTGCGTTGGGAGACTTGATCACGTGGGAGCCGAGCCTCGGTTTGGTCGCGGTCCAGTATCGACTCGGCACCGTCTATGGACTCGGTACCCGAGTGCGCAGCGTGCTGCGGCTTGTCGAAGACGGTCTCATCGCCAGCCGTCTGAAGGGTGAGATCTTCGCCCAAGCCGTCGAAGCATACGGCGAGTTGCCCTACGATCAGTCGTTCATTTTTGCGCCGCTCCTGTCTCTCGGCGGAACTGTGAAGGTCGAGAACCTTCACAAGCGGGAGACGATCACAGCGATCCAGATGATGGTCGAGTTCCAAGGCGTCATCGGTCACTGACCCTGAAGCACTCCAACCCGAAAGGTGCACCCCGTGTCGCGATTCGCCGAACTGCTCACGCCATCCCTGCCCGAGGGCTTCACGATTCCCGAGCCGCTCGACCGTGCCTGGTCGTGGATGGAGGCGCAGGGCTGGGGGCGGGAGAACGGCAACGGGTACTTCGTCACGCCGTACGCCGGTGACCGTCAGCTCGGGCCGGTCTTCTCGCCGCAGGAGTCATTGGTCGGCTGGTTCGAGCCCGGCGACCCCGGCTACGACCAGCTCGTGCCGATCGCCGAGATCTCCGGTGACGGCGGGACCGGCGCGATGTGGCTCGATGGTGACCGGGTGCGATTCGTCGGTCTCGGGTCTGACGGCGATACCTTTCTGCTCGCCGATTCCGCCGTCGATTTTCTGCGTCTGATCGCGATCGGCCATCACGAGTTGAACACCTGGGACCTCGAGAGCGAACCCGAAGAAGAGGATGCGGTCGAGGCGCACGCCGCCTTCCGCCGGTGGGTCGAATCGGAGTTCGACACCACGGTGCCGCCCGTCTGGTCGACCGCCGATCCCGACCCGTTCGAAGCCTGGGTCGGGCAGATGCAGGAGAAGCGATAGCGGTCGCAGTGCACGGGTGCTGCCTCCACATGGCAGGATGTTGGCCAGGGGGTAGGAAACGTGAGCGATGTGAATGCTGCGGTAGGTCTTGACGCCGACGGTGCGACCGAGCCGAAGAAGCCGGTACCGCTTCGTCTGGAGTTCGCTGGAGAGTGGCACGATCTGCCGTCGGATCGCCCGTTCATCATCGGACGCGAGGGCGACCTCGAGATCGATGACAACCTCTACCTGCACCGTCACTTCCTCGAACTGCAGTACCGCGACGGGCTGTGGTGGCTGGCCAACGTCGGCGTGCGCCTCGCAGCGACCATCTCGAGCGCGGGTGGTGCAGTGCAGTCCTGGCTCTCGCCCGGCGCGCGGATGCCGCTGGTCTTCGAGCGCACGGTGATCGTGTTCACAGCCGGCCCCGTCACATACGAGCTGAGTCTGCACACCGAACAGGCGCCCTATGAGGTGTCGCGTCAGGTGGAGATGTCGCTCAGCGGTGAGACGACCGTGATGCCGGCGAGCTTCACGCCGCTGCAGAAGCAGCTCATGGTCGCGCTCGCCGAACCGATGCTGCGCCGCGAGGGCGTGAGCATGAACGAACTGCCGTCATCGAGCGCTGCCGCCAAACGCCTCGGATGGACGATGAGCAAGTTCAACCGCAAGCTGGACAACGTCTGCGACAAGCTCGACCGCATGGGTGTGCAGGGTCTGCGCGGAGGCGCCGGCAAGCTGGCGACCAACCGTCGAGCCCGCCTGGTCGAGTACGCCGTCACCTCGCAGGTGGTCACGCGCGCCGATCTTCCTCTTCTCGACGATGAGGCCCTGCGCAATCAGAGCGACCCCGACGGCGACTGAGTCTGCTCGCGCAGTGCCGCTGGTTCAGCGCGTCAGGTCGGCGAGGTGTCGTGCGTCGTGATTGAGCACCTTCACGATGATGCCGCGCTGGCGCAGATCTGCGAGCGTGCGTGACTCCTCTTCGGAGTCGTGGCCGAGCGCGTGCGTGTTCGTCACGACGAGCACATCGCCCGGGCGCAGCGTGCCGATCAGTCGTGCCAGACGGTCGCCCCAGCTCTCGAGGATGTCGGGTGCCGGATGCCGGAACCCCTCGATCGGTACCCCGAACCGGGTCAGATCGTCGCGCTGCTGCACCACCGGGGGCATCCCCTCGCGGGAGACGACCAGGCCGACGAGTCGGGACCCATCGGGGCGGGCGAGCCAGAAGTCGCGGTTCTGCTGCAGCTCGGTGAAGCACTTCGGGCACTCGGCCGCCGCATGCGGCAGGTGCAGGGGGCTGGTCAGAGCCTCGTCTACCGTCGTTGCTGCGGTCGTCCGGTCTGTCGCTTCGCTCATGGGCGCACCTCCGGTACTCATTCTGCCCTGTAACCCGAGCCATATGTGGCCTCAGAGTTGCTGCAGGTGTCGGCGAGGCCCTTCGAGGCGCGCCACCGCGATCTTCACTTCGCCCAGCTCGTGCTCGACGGCCGTGAGTCCGCCGCCTACACGCTCGTCGGCCCGGTCGAATCGCGAGTCCATGCGGTCGAACCGTTCATCCATCCGATCGAAGCGAGCATCCATACGATCGAGTCGTGTGTCCATGCGATCGAATCTCGCGTCGACCAGGTCGAACCGCGCGTCGACGTGTTCGAATCGTGCGTCGATCCGCTTCATCAGATGGGAGAGCATTCCGCCGACGCCGCCCAACACCGTCACCACGAAGGCGAAGAGGGCGATCAGCATTCCGAGCGCATCAGGGGTCACGGTCACCAGTCCATTCTGCTCCGCAGAGCCGAGTTCGTCTAGTAACCATATGTCGAGTAAACGACCTCATCCGTAGACTGTGGAGAACGAGTTATCCACACCCCGAATGCCGGAGAAGTGAGGTCAGAGCAGTCCGAGCGCGCGAACCGCGTCGCGCTCTTCGACGAGCTCCGCAACAGACGCGTCGATGCGGGCGCGAGCCCAATCGCTCACCTCGAGCCCCTCGACGATCTGCCATTCGCCATCGACCGAGCGAACGGGGAACGACGAGATCAGTCCCTCGGGCACTCCGTACTCTCCATGCGAGACGACCCCCGCCGACGTCCAGTCGTCGGTGCCCTGCACCCAGTCGCGCACGTGGTCGATCGTCGCGCTCGCGGCCGATGCGACCGACGACGAACCGCGCACTTCGATGATCTCGGCACCGCGCTTCGCGACGCGGGGGATGAACGTCTGGTCGAGCCACGTCGGCACATCACCGACGATCGCGGCGAGAGCATCCGCCGCCGGCTGCCCACCGACGGTCGCATGCGACACATCGGGGAACTGCGTGGCCGAGTGGTTGCCCCAGATCGGCAGGCGTCGCACGGTCGCCACGGGGACCCCGAGCGTCTGCGCGAACTGACCCCGCGCCCGGTTCTCGTCGAGACGGGTGAGTGCGGTGAAACGCTCGGCGGGCACCCCATCAGCAGATGCCGCGGCGATCAGCGCATTCGTGTTGGCGGGGTTGCCGACCACCGTGACGCGCACTCCCGGCGCCGCGTGCGCCGCGATCGCCTGACCCTGCGGGCCGAAGATGCCGCCGTTCGCGGCGAGCAGGTCGCCGCGCTCCATGCCCGGCCCTCGCGGACGCGCTCCGACGAGGAGAGCGAGATCGGCACCGTCGAAGCCGACGGCTGCGTCATCGGTGACCTCGACGTGCTCGAGCAGGCCGAACGCGCCGTCCTGCAGTTCGAGCGCCGCGCCCTCGGCGGCGCCGAGTCCCTGCGGAATCTCGAGCAGCCGCAGCCGCACCTTCTCGTCCGGTCCGAGCAGGTCTCCCGCCGCGAGGCGGAACAGCAGCGCGTAGCCGATCTGTCCACCCGCGCCCGTGATGGTGATCGTCGTGGTCATACACCGAGCCTACGACCGTCCGAGGGGCGGAGTACCCTCGGATTCATGACCTTCAACCCCGACGCCGACCTCTCGACCAACACCACGCGTCGGCGCGGACGCAACGCCGCGATCGCCGGCGGCACCGGTGTCGGTGTGCTCGGCATCATCGCCCTGATCGCGGGGCCGTTGCTCGGAATCGATCTCTCGGGCCTCTTCGGTGGTGGCGCCGCTCCGCGCGGGGGATCGTCGGGTAGCTCGGTCATCGAGGACTGCGACACGGGGGCGGATGCGAACGCGAACGTCGACTGCCGCATGGCCGGCGCGCAGGTCGCGCTCGACGCGTTCTGGGAAGAGAACGTCGAGGGCTACGTCGCCCCGACGCTGACCGTGGTCGACGGACAGACGCAGACGCAATGCGGCACGGCATCCAACGCCGTCGGCCCCTTCTACTGCCCGCCCGAGCAGGGCGTGTACGTCGACCCCACGTTCTTCCAGGTGATGCAGCAGCAGTTCGGAGCATCCGCCGGCAATCTCGCCCAGCTCTACATCGTCGGCCACGAATGGGGCCACCACATCCAGAACATCACCGGCACCATGGACCAGTACCCGAACAACGGCACGGGCGAGGGCACCAACGGCGTGCGCATGGAGCTGCAGGCCGACTGCTACGCCGGCGCGTGGATCGGGCGGATCACCGAGGAGACGGATGCCGAGGGCGACCCGTACCTCGTCAAGCCCACCGAGACCGAGCTGGAAGATGCTCTGAACGCCGCGTTCGTCGTCGGCGACGACCACATCCAAGAGCTCTCCGGCTTCCAGAACCCCGAGAGCTGGACGCACGGGTCGAGCGCGCAGCGCCAGCGCTGGTTCGCCGAGGGCTACGCCAACGGCCTCGGCGTCTGCGCCCAGGTCTTCACTCTCCCGGCCGACCAGCTCGACCCGTGATTCCAGGCGGGCGCCGTGCGTCCGATACCGTGGAGGGGTAGTACCGAACGACTGACTGGGGGGTCGACGACGATGAACCTGGATGCGCTGTATCCGCCGATCGAGCCGTATGAGACGGGCGAACTGCTCGTCGGAGACGGCAACCGCCTCTACTGGGAGGTCAGCGGGAATCCCGATGGCAAGCCCGTCGTGTTCCTGCACGGCGGCCCCGGCAGCGGGACCTCCGCCTGGCAGCGGCAGTTCTTCGATCCCGAGAAGTACCGCATCGTGCTGTTCGATCAGCGCGGCTGCGGGCGCAGCACCCCGCACGCGGGCGAGCCAGGTGTCGACCTGCGCTTCCTGACGACCGCGCATTTCATCGCCGACATCGAACTGCTGCGCAAGAACCTCGGCGTCGACCGGTGGCAGGTGTTCGGCGGGTCGTGGGGCAGTGCCCTGGCGCTCGCGTATGCGCAGGCGCATCCGGATGCCGTCACCGAGCTCGTTCTTCGCGGCATCTTCACCCTGCGCCGCGTCGAGCTCGAGTGGTTCTACGAAGGGGGAGCGGCCGCGCTCTTCCCCGATCTGTGGGAGGACTTCGTCGCGCCGATCCCGGTCGTCGAGCGCTCGCACATGATCGACGCCTACCACCGTCGCCTGTTCGATCCCGACCCCGCGGTGCACGTGCCCGCCGCGATCGCGTGGTCGACCTGGGAGGCGTCGACCGTCACGCTGCGTCCGGACGCCGCGCAGATCGCCGCCATGTCGGACCCGCGCTCGGCCACCGCCTTCGCCCGCATCGAGAACCACTTCTTCGTGAACCGCGGCTGGTGGACCGAGGGTCAGCTGATCGCCGGAGTCGACGCGATCCGGCACATCCCGACCGTGATCGTGCAGGGGCGGCACGACGTGTGCACGCCCATGATGACCGCATGGGACCTGCATCGGGCGTGGCCCGAGGCCGAGTTCGTCGTGATCGACGACGCCGGTCACTCGGCATCCGAACCCGGCACGCAGCGGGCGCTCCGCGCCGCGACCGACGGCTTCGCCGGCTGAGGCGCGCGCGGGTCGGTCGGGACGCGACTCAGGCGCGCAGCGCCGCGAGGAGCGTCTTCACCAGACCGGGCAGCTTGCCGGTCGCGCGGTAGCGGGTGAGGCCTTCGCTGACCTCGGCCCCCGTGCGTGACGACACGAACCACGGCGGCGTCGGCAGGATCGTCATGCGACCGCCGCCGCCCTTCGACAGGCTCAGGAACCCAGCGATCCAACGCGGGAACGGACGGAACGGCCCGCGCAGCACCGAGCGCTCGACGCCATCGAGCAGCAGCGCGTTGTGCACGACGCCGATGCCGCTGCCCACGTCGTCGATCGTGCTGCCGGGGAACGCTCCCCAGGTGAGCGTCGGCGTGATGAAGGCGAAGGCGGTCCAGCTGTTGATCGCGATCGATCCGTACCGCAGGGCGGCGATCGCCCGCTCGAACCCGGCACCGAGCTGCTTCTCGGTCGCCGGGTCGATCAGCAGGTTCGCGCCGAGCGTGCCCTGCAGCTTGTCGTTCGCGTAGGCCACTGCCGCATCGAGGAACTCCTGGCCGGTGCCGGGCACCGTCACGACGCCGAGCACGGGCGCGAAGTACTCCGTGTTCTCGAGTGCCGTGGCATCGTCGTCGCCCTCGATCTCCACGAGCACGCGGTCGCCCAGCACGAGAGCGTCGGGGTAGTCGTCGGCCGCGTGTTGCATGCGCGACGCCGACCCGGGATACCAGGCGGAACGTTCCGGCGCATTCGCGTAGGCCCGGCGCAGCGCGGCACGGAAAGCATCCGCCTGATCCCAATCGGACGACAGGATGACGACCTGCCCGGCGATGCAGTTGTGCCCGCTGTTCTGCAGACGCATCGTGGCGACATGCTCGGCCTGGTGACGCAGGTCGGCGTCGGTCCACGCGCCGGGCACGATGATGATCGGCGAGACGCCGCCGAGCTCGGCCGTGATGGGCTTGGTGAGCTGCGGCTTCTTGCGGCGGTTGCCGGTCGACGTCTTCGGACCCCAGACGATCGCGTCGAACGTCGCCGCGGATCCCGTGACGTGCACGTGCGCGAGGTCGGGATGGGCGGTCAGGTACGCACCGACCGCCGGGCCGCCCCGCACGATCCGCAGGAATCCGGGTTCGATGAGCGGCGCGAACGCGCGCTTGTAGATCGGCACCAGCGAATCCTGCGTCGGGTTGACCTTGAGCAGGGCCGTGCGATTCGAGGCGAGCAGCTCATAGAGCACGTCGAGCACGGGGATCGAGGTGACGTTGCCGGCGCCGAGCACCAGGCCGACACCGCCCGACTCGGTCGGGGTGCGCTGGCCGAGACCGGCGGATGCCCGGGCGGCGCGCGGAGTGATCCCCGGCTCGAGCCACACCTCGCCCGTGAAGCCCGAGAGCAGGAACTTGTCGATGCCGGTGAGCGGGAACGCGTGCACGCGCGTGCGTCCGCCCGGAGCGCGGTCGATCGTGATGCCGTCGAGCGGGTTGGCTCCGCGGGCCAGGCGAGAGAGCGTCTCGATGTAGGCGTCGAGCGCGCCGAGCACGCTGTACGGCCCGCTCAACCATTCCTCGCCCCGCAGCGGATGCTCCCGGTCGAGACCCTTCGACGCCGCAGCCGTGGTCGCCCAGTCTTCGGCCGTCGTCGCGACGCTGGTGCGCACCTGGCGCAGAAGCGTCACCCGCTGCGCGAGAGTGAGAGCGGTCCAGGCCTGCGTTCCCGTCTGCAGCGCCGCGATCGCGGTGTCGAGCCGCTCGCGTTCGCCCTCACCGATCTCGTGGGTGGGCGCGGGCTTCGCGGGCGCGGTGGGCGTGGAGGTCATCGGCGTCTCCTTCGAACGGGATCCCAGCTTATGCCGAGGTTCTGGCTCAGGCGTCGATGTCGTAACGGCGCAGCCGGTAGCGGCGAAGGGGTGCGAGGCTCGCGAGCATCAGCACGGCGGGCAGGATGCTGAAGCTGAGCACGATGCCCGTGATCGCGGCATCCGGCTGCTCGACGGTCATCCCCGCCACCGTCGAGATGTACCCCGTCGCGGCGAGCGTCAGCGACACCGCTGTCGCGCCGAGCGCGAACCCGACCGTCTCCCCGGCCGTCCAGATGCCGGTGAAGGTGCCGGCCTGCCCCGCTCCGCTCGTGCGCTCATCGTGCGAGATGACGTCGGGCAGCATCGCCATCGGCAGCGACTGCAGCCCGGCGTAGGCGACTCCCGCCACCGCGACCGACGCGTAGATCCATGCGCCGGGAGCCCAGACGGCGATCGTGATCGATGCCGCCGCCAGGGTGAACAGCACGCTCGCCATCGCGAACGCCCGCTCCTTGCCCACGCGGCGCGCGATCACCGTCCATGCCGGGGTCGCGATCAGCGCGGGGCCGACGAGCGCGACGAACACGAAGGTCACAGCGTCTTCCGACCGCAGCACCCACGTCGCGACGTACTGCGCTCCGGCGAGCATGGTTCCGGTGGCGAGCGCCTGCAGCAGGAAGGTGCCCAGCAGTGCGCGGAACGGCTGGCTGCGTCGCAGCGCCCGGAACCCCGAGAGATACTGCTCGCGCAGGCCGACCGCCGGCGGGGCGGACGGCTGGTCGCCCGCGCGACGGGCGGCCGCAGCATCCGCCGTGCGTGCGGCGATGAGCATGCCGACGCCGATGACGATGCCGGCGGCGATCCCCATGAGCAGGTAGCCCTGCACCGGGTCGTCGCCGGCCTTGCGGAGGGCGGGCCCGCCGGCGCCGAACAGAAGAATGGATGCCGTCAGCACCACCACGCGCCAGCCGAGCAGACGCGTGCGCTCGTCGTAGCTGTCGGTGAGTTCGGCGGGCAGCGCCACGTACGGCACCTGGAACAGGCTGAACGCGGTGGCGGTGCCGAGGAACGCCAGAAGCACGCAGATCGCGCCGGCGACCGGGCCCCACGACGGAGGCACCGCGAAGGTGAGCGCGAAGAAGAGGGGGAGCGCGAGTGCGCCGACGACCATGAAGCCGCGACGCGAGCCGGTGCGAGCCAACTGCCGGTCGGAGGCGGCGCCGATGAGCGGGTCGATCACCACATCCCAGATCTTCGCGGCCGTCACGATGAGACCGGCGGCGAGAGCCGCGACACCGAGATTGTCGGTGAGGAAGTACGTCAGCACGAGGCCGGGCAGCGTGGCATAACCGCCGGTCCCCAGCGAGCCGATCGCGTACAGCACGATCGTGCGTGGTGACAGGCGGACGGATGCTCGTTCGGGTCGAGCCTCTGTGCTCATCGCGCCAGTGTAGCGGTGCGGTGTCGCGGCGGAAGGGGCCGCATCACCGCACCGCGACGGCGCGGAGGCGCGTCAGATGAGGGAGAGCTCGCGCAGCTTCGACTCGACGTCGGCGTTCGACGGCTCGACGTGGTGCGACGAGTCGGGGTAGACGACGACGGGGATGTTGGTGCGACCCGAGATCTCCTTCGCGACGTCGGCACCGGCCGGGTCGGCGACGAGATCGACGTAGGTGTACTCGACACCCAGCTCGTCGAGCTGCTTCTTGGTGCGGATGCAGTCGCGGCACCAGTCGGCGCCGAACATGGTGATGGTGGATTCAGCAGGAGAAGTC
The DNA here is from genome assembly GCF_044743285.1 of Microbacterium sp. NPDC087665. Lineage (NCBI taxonomy): Bacteria > Bacillati > Actinomycetota > Actinomycetes > Micrococcales > Microbacteriaceae > Microbacterium > Microbacterium sp. NPDC087665. Next base: position 17,880 of record NZ_JBIUWD010000008.1, read on the forward strand.
ATGAGACAAGCGTAAGACGCTTCCGCAGGGTGAGGGCTGAAAAAGGGTTGCCGGTAAGGGTAGCCTTACCTATAGTTGAAGTCATGAACAGCGCGAGCGAGCACCTGGACGACCCCGACTGGGAGAACATCGAGGGAGCCGTGCTCATCGCCGGAGATGCTGCAGACGCCGGCGTCATCGCGGGGATCGCCGCCCGCCTCCCGTGGGACGCGATGGGCGTGATCCTGCTCGAAGCCGCCGCCCGCATCCAGATGCGTCACATCGACGTGCCCGACGGTGTCTCGGTGCGGTGGTTGGTGCGAAGCGACGGCATCCGCGCCCACACCAAGGGGGAGCGCCTGGCGAACGCCGTGCACTCCTGGTGCGTCGAGTGGGCCTGCAGCGAACCGCCCGCGCAGTGGACGGTGTGGCTCGGCCCGCACACGCCGCCGCACGTCGCGCGCATGGCGCGCAGCCTGCTCGGCGTCTCGAACTGACGTCAGCGCGACGACGCGAGAGCCGGAGCCCCCGCGCCCGCCGTGATCGCGTCGAGCGCTCGCCGCAGGGTCGAGCTCGACGTGTGAGCCGTATACGGGAAGTACACGACCTCGACGCCGACCTCGGCGAACTCCCGCTCCAGGCGAAGGCCCTTGTCGGTGCCGCGCCAGTCGTCGCCCTTGAAGAAGTGCGTGAACTGGACGTCGCGCCAGGCATCCATCTTCGCCGGCATCGTCTCGACGTAGACGTCGTCGACGAACGAGATGTGACGAACGATCTCGGCACGCTCCGCCGTCGGAATGACGGACTCGATGCCTTTCACCTCGCGCAGCATCTCGTCGCTCACGACGCCGGCGATCAGAATGTCGCACTGCTGCTTGGCGTGGCGCAGAAGGTTCAAATGCCCGACGTGGAACAGGTCGAATGCTCCCGCGGCGTAGCCGATACGCGTCCCCATGATCTCCCCAGATCAGTAATTCCCCAGAAGACGGATCCCCATCCGCCGCGACTCCCACAGCCGCATCGGTCAGTCTAACGCCGCCGCCACGCCTCCGCGACCATTGATTTCATCGCGCAGCCGGGGTCGAGGTTTCCGGCGCATAGCAACACATGGCACGATGGATCCGCGCCACGGCGCGCGGAGGGGGCGACATGGGGTCGACGGTCACGGTCATCGTGCCGACCTTCAACGAGCGCGAGAACATCGCCGAACTCGTCTCCCGCACGGCGACCGCCCTCGCGGGCTGGGACGCCGAGATCCTCTTCGTCGACGACAGCACCGACGACACGGCTGCCGAGATCCACCGGATCGCGGCGGATGCTCCGCTCCCCGTGCGGGTCATCCACCGGGAGTCGAACACCGGCGGACTCGGCGGCGCGGTCGTCGTGGGGCTCAACGCCGCGGCATCCGACCTGTGCATCGTGATGGACGGCGACCTGCAGCATCCGCCCGAACTGCTGCCCGCTCTGCTCGCGCGGCAGGCCGAGGGCGACGCCGATGTCGTCGCGGCGTCGCGGTACATCGGCGGCGGTGACACGAGCGGGCTCGGCACGGCGGTGCGCTTCGGCGTCTCGCGCGCAGCCACGTGGCTGACGCGGGCGATGTTCCCGATCCGACTCGCGCGCAGCACCGACCCGATGACCGGGTTCTTCCTCGTCGACCGGCGCCGCCTCGACCTGGCCGCCCTCAAGCCGCAGGGATTCAAGATCCTGCTCGAGATCCTCGCCCGCACCGATCTGCGCATCGCCGAAGTCCCGATGGAGTTCGGCGAGCGACGCCACGGCACCTCGAAGGCGAGCCTGCGCCAGGGCGGAACCTTCATCGCGCACCTGGCGCGGCTGCGGTTCGGAAAGATGTCGCTGTTCGCGCTCATCGGCGTGATCGGCGCCGTCGCCAACCTGGCGATCATGTGGGCGCTGACGGCGGCCGGAGTGCCCTACATCTGGGCGGCGATCGTCGGCGCGGGCGTCACGATCATCGGCAACTTCCTGCTGCAGGAACGCTTCGTGTTCGCCGATATGCGCACCGATGCCCGCGGCGTGTGGCAGCGGTTCGCCGCATCGTTCGCGTTCAACAGCATCGAAGCGGCGCTGCGCATCCCGGTCATGGCGCTCATGGTCGAGACGTGGCACATCTCGAGCGTGCTCGCGACCGGACTCTCGCTGATCGTCGCGTTCTTCGCCCGGTTCCTGTTCCACTCGCTGGTCGTCTACGCCCCCCGTCGTCGCGGTGCCGGCACCGAACCGAAGCCCGACACGGCGGCGCTGCGCATCATCCGTGCGATCGACCACGAGGCGATGCGGCCGGGCGAACTCTAGGGGTTCACGGCGGCGGTGCTCGGCGCCGGTGTCGTCGTGCGCGAGGCCAGCTCGGCGAGCGGGATCGCGGTCAGTGCGAACAGCAGGGCGAGCGTGCGCGACGAGGTCAGCAGCGGGCTGAAGAACGTGTCCCAGGCTCCCAGCAGCGTCAACCACACGGCTAGACCGGATGCCGCCTTCAGCGAGACGCTGCGTGCCACGGCGTAGATCGCGCACACGATCAGCACGAGGGCGAAAGCCGCGCCGACCGGCCCGAAACGCAGCCACAGATCGCCCACCACGGAGTGCACCTCGAACTGCCCGCCGAACATGTAGCCCTCGACGTACCCGTTGTCGGGGTCGTAGTTGAGCTCGCTCATGCCCGTCTTCGCGATCCACACGTCGTGCGAGACCGGCAGCACACCGCTGCCGAAGCCCTGCGGGCGTTCCGAGATCAGGGCCGTCGCGGCGCCGAGCTCGGGGCGACCGCCCGCGATCAGCGAACCCGATGTATCGATCTGAGCCTGCGTGCGCTGCTGAGCCGCATCGCCGAGAGCGCCGTCGAGGATCAGGGCCTGCAGGAGGCTGAACGCGGCCAGACTGAGCACCCCCAACAGCACGAGGGTCTGCAGCGGGCGGGGCCGACGGCTGCCCGGAGGCATGAAGATCTGCCACAGCACGATCACGCCGGCGAGCAGCAGGAACGAGGTCATCGATCGGGAATCGGATGCCAGGCAGACGGCGGCCAGCGCGCCGAGCGCGAGCAGATCGAGCCACCGGCGGCGATTCGTGGCCGTGATGCCGAGCAGGATGATGATCACCGGCACCGCGAGCGAGTACTTCCACAGGTTCGCGGAATTGCCACCGGTCAGCACGACGTTCGCGAGGGCGCCGACCCCGAACGCGATGGCCGTGCCGCCGAGTCCGATCTGGGTGCGCGACCACAGCAGCACCCCGATTCCGCCCGCGAGTGACAGCAGCGTGAATGACTGCTCCAGCAGCAGGCTCGTGGACACCGGGCGCATCGTCTCGAACAGGGTCAATACGGCGCCCCACACCGTCGCGATCACCGCGAGCGACAGCAGCAACCGGGCGAAGCGGAACTTTCCGAGCGCCGACCACCACACCGGCAGCAGCACGATCGCGGCGATCAACGAGAGGCTGACACCCGGACCGAACTGGTACCTGATCGCCGTGGCGGCGGCAGCAGCGGCCGCCACGATCGACGTGGTGGTGTACTTCTCCGCGTGGAGCATGCTCGAGGTGGCGCTCAGCGCAGGTCTCCGCGGAAGACGGCGATCTTCGCGCCGAACAGGTAGTCGACCGTGAGGGTGACGTCGTCGCGGTCGGCCTCGGCGACGCTGAAGATGTATGTGCCCTCGGCGGATGCTCCCGGTGCGAGTTCGCCCTCGAACGGGGCTCCTCCGGGCTGGGTGAGCGTGCCCGCGGGCGCACGGTCTTCGCCGACATAGGCGTTGACGGTGACGTATTCGAGGTCGAGCGGTTCGGAGCCGGTGTTGACGATCCGCACGGTCGCGCGGATCGCGGGGCCCGACGTCTCACCGGCGAGGGTGGCCTCGCCCTGAACGGCCTGCAGCTTCGACAGCGAGATCTCGATGCCCTCGTCGGTCACGATGGTCTGATCGGGTTCGACGGGCGTGAGCTCGGCGAACGGTGCGTCGCTCTCGACCGGAGCCGGCAGGGGCGTCTGCGTGGGGCGCGGGGCGTCGGGGTCGACGATGTCGCGCGGCGGCACGGTCGGGGTCGCCGATGGTGACGGACTCGGCGTCCCTGCGAGCAGCGGTGGCACGAAGATCGCCCCGACGACCGCCAGTGCGATCACGACCACCAGCACCGACAGTGTGATCCAGACGCGCCGACGATTCGGCGGTGTCACCTCGTTCGCAGTCATCGCATGACCCCCGTGTTCCCCATGTCTCCCCATTCCGGAACCCGTGGAGTGCGGGACCGGTGATCAGAGTTTAGACCGCGGGCCCCGTCGGCGAACCTGCCTGTGCGAGAAGTCGACGACCGTCGCGCACTCCGCGCCACGCGGCGCGCAGCGGGGCGAGCGGGCGCACGAACTGGCGCCGCCCACCCCGAAGCAGCACCTGCCAGGCATTGCGCCAGGCCGAGCGGGACCAAGCCCGGGCATCCGCCGGGTCGAGCAGGAGCGCCGCGAAGAGCAGGCGATTGCGGATGTTGTAGTAGTAGTACAGCTCGGATTTCGCCTCGGGACGCTGCGCGTCGGACCGGTGCGTGGCACCCTCGTCGTGCACGGCCAGCGCGTCGTCGACGACGCGCAGACGGGCGCCCGCCCGCGCCGCCCGCACTGAGATGTCGACGTCTTCCCAGTAGAGGAAGTAAGCGTCGTGGAAACCGCCCACCAGCGCCCAGACGTCCTTCGGGATCCACAGGCATGCGCCGCTGAGCCAGGGGAGTCGGCGCGCATCCGGTTCGCGATCTCGTCGGCGCGGACCGCCCATCGAACCGTCGTCGAGGTACACATCCATGCCCGCGAACCACGTACGCCCCGCGACGTCTTCGACGCGGGGCGACGCGACGGTCATGCCGTCGGCCGTCGCGTCGGCGAGCAGGGCGACCGAACGCGCGTCGATCCGCGCATCCGGGTTGAGGAGCAGAATGTCCGTCGCGCCGAGTTCGTCGAACGCGGCGGCGGCTCCGGCATTGACGCCGCCGCCGAAGCCGGCGTTGTCGTGCATCGCCACGAGGTGCCAGCCCTGTGCGGTGCACAGCGATTCGACCAGGGCGCGCTCCTCGGCGCTCGAACGATTGTCGACGACGACGATGCGAGCATCCGGAACCGCGTCGGCGGTGGCCACCAGATTCTCGGCGAGCAGCCCTGCCGAGGCGTAGTTGACCACGACGATCGCCAGCGCTCTCGCTGCATCCATCGGTGCGTTCTCCCCGTTGTTCGAACCCAGGACCCGCATGAGGGACCCTGTGGCTATAGTGAAGGCTACATTTGACGCCACCTGGGGAGATGTCGTGTCAGAGATTCGTGGGGCAATGCTGCGTCTGAAAGAGGCGCAGAAATCATCGAAGGGCGCAGCCGCGTATTCGCGCTACGTCAATCGACCTTTGGGGCGCCCGTTGGCGGCGACCGCCTTCGTGCTGGGGATGACGCCCGCGCAGGTGACGATCGTGAGCGCCCTGTGCACGCTGACCGGTGTCGCGCTGATCGCGCTGCTCGCGCCGACCATCTGGTCGTCGGTGCTCGTGGCGGCCCTGCTCGTGCTCGGGTACGCGCTCGATTCGGCCGACGGGCAACTGGCGCGCCTCACCGGCACCGGCTCGCTGGCCGGTGAGTGGATCGACCACTTCTTCGACTCGCTCAAGCTCGCGAGCATCCACCTGGCGGTGCTCGTGTGCTGGTTCCGCTTCTACGATCTCGACGACGTCTGGCTGTTCGTGCCGCTCGCCTTCGCGGTCATCGCCAACACGTTCTTCTTCGGCATCATCGCCGCCGACTTCCTGAGGCGCATCCATCGCTTGCAGTCTCCGCCCGAGACCGAAGAGGCGCCGCGCGAAGCGTGGCGATCGGGGTCGCTCTACTCGCTCGCCGTCATCCCCAGCGACTACGGCTTCCTCTGCCTCGCCTTCGCGCTGCTGTGGTGGCAGCAGGGTTTCGTCGTGATCTACACCGCGCTCGCGGCGATCAACGCGCTGCTGCTGTTCCTGGCCGCCCTGCGGTGGTACCGGTCGATCCGAGGGCTGCAGAGCAATGGCTGAACAGCGCCGCCCGATCCGGGTCATGCAGTCGTTCGGCGCTCCGCGGGTGACCACCAACCCGTACATCACGATGCTCGACCAGGCGCTCGCCGCGTCCGACGAGGTCGAGCACCTGCGGTTCTCGTGGAAGCGCGCGCTCCTGGGGCGGTACGACGTCTTCCACTGGCACTGGCCCGAGGTCAAGCTGCACGCGGGCAGTCCGGTGTCGGCGTTCGGCAAGTACGTGCTCGCGACGCTGCTGTCGCTGCGGCATTCGTTCTCCCGCCGGATCGCCGTGGTGCGCACGGTGCACAACCTCGAACTGCCCGACGACAACGCCGCCCGTCTGTGGCTGCTGCGTCGCATCGAGCACCAGGCCGACCATCGCATCGTGCTCAATGAGACGACGCTGCTGCCCGAGGGCACGGCGCGCACCGTGATCCTGCACGGTCACTACCGCGACTGGTACCGACCCCAGCCCCGCGCCGAGCGTGTGCCGGGACGACTCGGCACGTTCGGGGGAGTGCGGCGGTACAAGGGCGTCTCGGGTTTCGTCGACGCCTACGCCGAGGCGGTCACGCGCGACGACGATCTCAGCATGGTCATCGGCGGCAAGGCCTCGACGCAGGAGCTGGCCGACGATCTGCGGGCACGCGTCGACGGACTCCCCGGGGTGACTCTGCAGCTCGCGTTCCTCAGCGATGCCGAACTCGTCGAACTGGTCACGGCATCCGAGCTGGTCGTGCTCGCCTACCGGTTCATGCACAACTCCGGCAGTGTGCTCGCTGCGCTGTCGCTCGATCGTCCGGTGCTCGTGCCGCGCAACGAGCCCAACGAGGCGCTCGCCGCCGAGGTCGGGCCCGAGTGGGTGCAGATGTACGACGGCGAGGTCGACGGGCGGGCGTTGACGGATGCTCTGCGCGAAGTGCGTGCGATCACCTCCGAGCGGCCCGACCTGTCGCGCCGCGAATGGGCGGATGCCGGAGCCGCGCATGCCTCGGCGTACCGCGCCGCACTGCGCGGACGGCGGGCCGGCGTGCGCCCGCGAGGAGCGGACGCGTGATCCGCGAAGCGGCGTTCCGGCTCAAGACCGCGCTCGGCGGACGCACCAGCACCGAGGCGTACCGCGAGTTCCTCGCCATCGACGCGCTCGAACCCGAACCCCTCGCCGACATCAGTGCGCAGCGCGCCTCGGAGCATGCCCGCTTCGCATTCGCGCACAGCCCGTTCTATCGCGAGCTCTATTCATCGCACGGTTTCACAGCCGATGATCTGCGGGACCCCGCAGCCTTCTCGACGCTGCCGATCGTCGACAAGGCGATGCTGCGCGAGAACTTCGACAGCATCCGCACCGATGAGGCGAACGACCGCACCAGCGTGGTGTCGAAGACCGGCGGAAGCACCGGGCTTCCGCTGCATCTGCTGCGGGATCTGCGATTCCCGGCGCGCGCGCTCGAATGGCGCCTCTTCGACTGGTGGGGGGTGAACCCCTGGGACGACCGCGGAATCGTCACCCGGCACGTGCTCAGCGGAGCTGCGCGACTGCGCCACGATCTGGGCTGGTTGCCCTCGCGCCGCGTGCAGCTCGACGCCTTCCAGATCACCGACGAAGCCGTCGCCGAGTTCGTGCGGTCCTGGAACCGCGTCCGCCCTCCGTTCCTCATCGGGTACGGCGGCGGCGTGCTCGATACGGTCCGTCGCATGCAGAGGCTGGGGCTCTCGGTCACCGCGCCACGGGCGGTCGCCGTCACGGCCGCGCCGCTGACCCCCGGTACCCGCGCCGAGATCGAGTCGGCCTTCGGAGCACCCTGCTACGACCACTATCGTTCGGCGGAGATCCCGTGGATGGCGGGGGAGTGCGCCGAGCAGAGCGGGCTGCACGTGTTCTCCGATGTGCGCCGCATCGAGATCGTCGATGGGAAAGATGCCCCGGCCCCGCACGGCGTCGAGGGCGAGGTCATCGCCTCCGATCTCACGAACAGGGTGTTCCCCGTCGTTCGCTACCGACTCGGTGACATCAGCAGTTACCTTCCGGGAACGTGCGCGTGCGGGCGCGGTCTGCCGCGACTGGGAGCGATCTCGGGTCGTTCGTCCGACGCGGTGCGGTTGCCCGACGGAACGACGATCGCGGGCGCGCTCGGCCACATCTTCGACGACGCGCCCCTGTCGATCCGGCAGTTCGAGATCGTCCAGGCAGCCGACTACGCGGTCACGCTGCGCTGCATCCCGAGCGATTCGGCCGAGGCGCAGCACGGGATCGACGGCGCCCTGGCGCGTCTGCGATTCGCCACCAAGGGCCTCGCGCCGGTGACGCTCGAGAAAGTCGACAGCATCGCGCAGGTCGGCGGCAAGATGCGGTTCATCCGCAGCGAGGCCCCGGCCACACCGCAGTGAAGCGGGCGCTCGTGTCGTCGGAATATTTCGTTTCGGCAACGATCTCCCAGGGCTCGTGTGTACACTGACCCCTGGTCGTCGCCCTCCGGGCAGGCGATGCGTACCGAAAACTGCACACCATCTCGCCCTGGAGGGGGCTAGTTGGAGGGGCGCGGTGTACGCGGGCTGAAACCCCAAGGAGAACCCTGTTGCGTCTTCGACGTCACCTTCACCCTTCCGATCCCTCCCCTCGCCTGGCGGCCACCGGTGCCACCGCTGCGATCGCAGCCGTGACTCTGCTGTTCGGCCTCGTCGGCGCTCCCGCATCCGCGGAAGAGACGCCGGCGCCCGAACCCACGGCGACCGACACGAGTACCGATACCGACACCGACACCGGTGCCGTCGAGCCCGAACCGACGGCATCCGATTCCCCGGTGTCATCGGATGCTCCGACGACAGCCACCGCCGTCGCCCCCACGGTGCTCCTCGCCGATGACTTCGACCGCACGGCCGCGACCGGCTGGGGAGAATCCGACAACGGGCTCACCTACACCTCGTGGTCTTCGCGTGCGGCTGTCGCGAGCGTCGCCGACGGCGCAGCGACCATCGCGCTCAAGCCCGGCGAATCCGCCTACCTGACGCCGCGATCGGTGCAGGCGCAAGACGTGCGACTCTCCGCCGACGTGCGACTCTCGTCGACCGGCGGGCGCGGCTATTACGCCTTCACCACCCGCGTGCAGAGCGACGGCTCGTCGTACCGCGTGCGGCTCCTGACCGACGCCCAGGGGCAGGTGCAGCTATCGGTGCTGCGCACCCAGGGCGGCAAAGAGACCGAGCTGAAGTCGGTCACGGTGCCCGGCAGCATCCTCGGCGACTCCTGGTACACGTTCGACGCGACCGTCACCGGAACGGATGCCGTGACCTTCGAAGCCCGGCTGACGCCTGCGGGCACCACGCCCGGTGCGCCGCAGCTGACCGTCACCGATTCGTCGGCGAACAGGCTCGCCGGTGAGGGCGGCCTGGCCATCTGGGGCTATGCCTCCAGCAGTGGCAACGCGCCATCCACCCTGCAGCTCGACGCGCTCGAGGCCACGGTCGCCACGGGCCCGCTGAGCAGCGAGGTCATCGTTCCGCAGCCGGAGCCCGAGCCCGAGCCGCAGCCCGAACCCGAACCGGAGCCGCAGCCGGAACCCGAACCCGAGCCGCAGCCCCAGCCGGGAACCGGTCTCGACGCCCGCGGCTCCGCCACCGTCGGAACGGCGTCGTATTCCGTGCCCCAGGGTGCCGTGTTCGTCAACGGGGCATCGACCGCCGGCGCGCAGAACGGCTCGGCCGCCGCGCCGTACCGCAGCGTGCAGGCCGCAGTGAACGCCTCGCCCGCCGGCTCCACCATCGTGGTGCGTGCCGGTGAGTATCACGAGTCCGTGGAAGTGCCCTTCAACAAGACCATGACCATCCAGGCCTACCCGGGCGAGGTGGTCTGGTTCGACGGATCCACCCGCGTCACCTCGTGGTCGAAGTCCGGGTCGTCGTGGGTGAGCGCCGGATGGACGGCTGAGTTCGACGACGACATGCTGAACGGCAACGCCAGCTGGTTCGTCGACCCGAAGTACCCGATGGCGAACCACCCCGACATGCTGTTCATCGACGGTGTCGCCCAGAAGCAGGTCGCCTCGGCATCCGAGGTCGTCGCGGGAACCTTCGCCGTCGACTATGCGAGCGACCGACTGATCCTCGGCACCGACCCGACGGGCAAGCAGGTGCGCGCCAGCGACCTCGGGCAGGCGTTCAACGTGCGTTCCGCGAACTCGCAGCTCAAGGGCTTCGGTGTGCGGCGTTACGCGACCTCGTACGACGTGCTCGGAACCATCCGTATGCACAACGTCGACATCACCCTGCGCGACCTCGTGATCGAAGACAACGCGACGATCGGGCTCTTCGTGGGCAACGACCGCGCGACCGTCGACAACCTCACGATCCGTCGTAACGGGCTGCTCGGCATGTCGCTGACCACCGCGTACAACTCGACCGTGTCGGACTCGCTCATCACCGATAACAACAACGAGCGATTCAACGGGTCTCCCGTCGCCGGTGGCATCAAGGTGACGCGCTCGCGCGGTGTCGACATGACCAACGTCGATACCAGTCGCAACGTGGGAAGCGGCACCTGGTTCGACGAGTCGTGCTTCGACGTGAACATCGTCGACGTCACGTCGAACGACAACACCGAGATCGGCATCCATGCCGAGCTCTCGTCGCAGGTGACGATCGCGCGCAGCCAGACGTTCAACAACAAGGAGGGCATCCGCGTCTTCGACTCCGAGAACGTGCTCATCACGAACAACGACCTCGGCAACAACTCGCGGCACGACATCAACCTCATGCAGGACGAACGTCGCCAGGCCACCCACAAGGTCGGGCGCGACCCGCGGGTGAGCGGGGCCGACCCGACCGTGACGTGGATCACGCGCAACATCACGATCCGCAACAATGTGTTCGGCGCCGGTGGACCGCGGGCCATCTTCGCCCACGACACGCAGACCGGGCGCGCGGTCGACACGTGGAACCTCACGATCGACGGCAACCTCTTCAGCCAGTCGAAGGGCGGACCGTCGATGGTGACCTGGGGCGGCTCGGGCAACGTCTACGAGACGTTCTCGACCCCGCAGGCCCTCGCCGCGGCGAAGAACCCGGCGTGGAAGAACGCGATGACCTCGTCGCCCGAGCCGTTCGCGGCGATGGCCGACGACGTGGCGGCGAACGCGGCCACGGCTCGCCCGCTGAGCGCGGCCCTCGCCACACTCCTCGGAGTGACGACGGGGGCGGTTCTGCTCGGCACAGGACGCTGACACCCGGCATCCGATCCGCCCGCCCGTCCCATCGTTCGATGGGGCGGGCGGGTTCCGTCTTACCCGCAGACGAAGACGGGGGAGCGCCGGAGCATCCGCCCGGGCAGAATGGATCCGTGACCGCCGCCCCCCGCCCCCCGCATCTGCTCGTGCACCCCGGGTGGGAACTGTTCGGGTCCGACCGGATGCTGCTCGAGACGGCCCGAGGTCTGCGGGAGGCCGGCGAACGCGTCGTCGTTGCCCTCCCCGCGCGAGGACCGCTCGTCGCGCACCTGCAGGCGGAGGGCGTCGACGTGCTGCTCCCTCCGACCTTCGTGCTGCGCAAGTCCTCGCTGCACCCGCGCAACTGGCTGCGCTCGATCCGGGATGCGATCCGGGGATTCGTGGCATCGATCGTGATCGTCCGCCGGCTGCGCCCGCAGACCCTGTACGTGAGCACGATCGTGCTGCCCCTGTGGCCCCTCGTCGGGCGACTGATGCGTGTGCCGACCATCACCCACGTGCACGAGGCCGAACCGAATGCACCCCGCGCGGTCACCCTCGCGCTGTACGCACCGCACCTGGCGTCGCACCGGCTGATCGTCAACAGCGACTTCACATGGCGCACGGTCGCCGGCGCGATCCCCGCACTCGCTCGTCGCGCGACGGTCATCCCCAACGGGGTGGGATCGCCGGATGCCGTGGCGAAACCGCGCACCCGGATCGACCGACTGCGCATCGCCTACGTCGGGCGCATCTCGCACCGCAAGGGTCCCGACGTCGTCGTCGACGCGCTCGCGCTGCTCGGTGATGCGGGCGTCGACGCCGAACTCGACCTCATCGGCACCGTGTTCGAGGGGAACGAAGCCTACGATCGGGCGCTTCGCGACCGCGCCGCCGACCTCGCCGTGGCCGATCGCGTGCGGCACCGCGGGTTCCAGGCCGACGTGTGGCCGCTGCTGGCAAAGGCCGATGTGCTCGTCGTCCCGTCACGGCTCGACGAATCCTTCGGCAACACGGCCGTCGAGGGCATCCTCGCCGCGCGCCCGGTCATCGCGAGCGATATCGCCGGGCTGCGCGAGGCGGTGGGCGTCTACGAGTCGGCGACCTTCGTGACGGCGGCGGATGCTCCGGCCCTCGCCGCGGCCCTCACTCGCGTCGCCGAGGACTGGTCGGAACGAAGCCGTCAGGCGGTGGCGGATCGGGAGTCGGCGCGCGAACGCTTCGCCCCCGCGCAGTACCGGCGCACGACCGCGGAGTTCTTCCGCGCGCTCGCGCGGCGTTAGCGGGGATCCGCCGCCGCGGAGTCGAGGAACGCCGCGGCCTGCTGCCGGAACTGCTGCACCTCGGCGGCGACCGCCGTCAGCATCGCGCGATGCTCGCGCGGCGAATCGTGGTGCGCATCCGCGATGTCGTACGGGTTGCGTCGGCGCTTGCCGAACAGCGTGCGCCCGGCCTTCGGAGGAGCGGTGAACCCGCGGCGGGCGTGCAGCGCCTCGGCGTAGCGGGCGAGACCGGTGGTGTTCGCGGCATCCGCATCGAACTGGGCGATGTTCTCGAACTCGCGGACCTCCACGGGCTCGGCGCCCAGATGGATCGCCTCGCGCAGGGTGAATGCCCGCGATCGGGCCTCGGGGACGAGCGCTGCGACGGCGCCGCGTTCGGCACGGCTCGCCGTGAGGATGAGGTCGGCCGCCCGCAGATCGTCGGCATCGATGCCCTCGGAGCGGTGCCCCGCGGCGAGCACCTCCGTCTCGGCATCGCCGGCGGTCGTCGCGATCTCGGCAGACGTGGCGCACATGCGACCGCCCGCAGGGCCGACGCGTGTTCCGGCGCTGGAAATCTGCCACTCCGACGCGTCTTCCTGTGCCCGAAGAACGAGCTCCATCAGAGGAGACCGGCAGATGTTGGCCTCGCAGACGAAGATCAGTCTGTGCGTCACGTGTGTTTCCCCCGTCGTGGTGCCGACACGATCGCACCGGCCCGATCCTCCAACATAGGTGATAATGGTCGCGGGGAAGGCACCGTGCGATATACCAAGGCACGACGACGTGCCGAGGGGATACGGGGACACATGACACTGCAGGACTATTTCCAGTCGTTGAAGAGCCACTGGATCGTGATCGTCGTACTCATGGTGCTCGGCGCGGGATCCGCCTACGGGTATTCGCAGTTCATCGACCCGGAGTATCGGGCCGAAGCGCAGGTCATGGTGATCCCGACCCGCGGTGAGAGCACCACCGAACTGGTGCAGGGCTCGAACTACGTGCAGAGCCTCGTGCAGACGTACACGCTGCTGGTGAGCTCGCCCACGGTGCTCGATCCGGTGATCGACGAACTGGGCGTCGATGAGACCCCGAACCGTCTGGCGCGCCGGGTCGACGTCAACGTGCCGCTCAACACCGTCGTCATCGAGATCGGCGTGACGGATGCCGACGGCGAGAGTGCTGCCGACACCGCGAACGCGATCGCCGACGAGCTCGCGACCGCGGTCGCCGATGTCTCGCCCGTCAGCGCCGACGGAGCCCCGGCCGTGCGGATCGAGACGATCTCCCCGGCCCGCACGCCCACCGTTCCCGTCTCGCCGAACACCCGCCTGAACGTCGCGGTCGGTGCGGCCGCCGGCATCGCGCTCGGTGTGCTGTTCGCCGTGCTGCGCCGCCGGTTCGCCACCCGCATCACCACCGCCCGCACGCTCGCCGAAGCCACCGATGTCGCGCTCCTCGGCGAGATCCCCGAAGCATCCGACACCCACACGATCGCCCGGATCATCCGCTCGCAGCCCGACGGTCGCGTCGCCGAGGCGATGCGACAGGTCGCCGCGAGCCTGAAGTTCGTCGACGTCGACAAGAACCGCCGCGTCATCCTCGTCACCTCCTGCTCCGCGCAGGAGGGCAAGTCATCGGTGAGCCTCGGCCTCGCCCTGACCCTCGCCGAGGGCGGTCGCTCGGTGCTCTTCATCGAAGCCGACCTGCGCCGGCCGAGCACCGCCACCTACACCCAGCTCGAGGGGTCCGTCGGGCTCACCACGGTGCTCATCGGCGACGTCGAACTCGCCGACGCCGTGCAGCAGTGGGGACGGCCGGGACTCGACATCCTCACCGCGGGCGCCCAGCCCCCGAACCCCGGTCAGTTGCTGTCGAGCGGGGGACTGCACCGCATCGTCGACGAGGCGCGCGACGCCTACGACTACGTCATCATCGACACCGCGCCGGTGCTGTCGGTGAGCGATGCGCTGTGGCTGTCGACGATGGCCGACGGCACGCTGTTCGTCGTGCGATCCAACCGCACGAAGGCCGCCGACCTCGCACGAGCCCTCGGCTCGCTGGAGTCGACCAGGACGCCGGTTCTCGGCATCGTGCTCAACGGCATCCGCGGGGCGGCGAAGAGCCCGTACTACACGGACGATCGACCGAAGGGCGTGCGCCCCCGGTTCAGCCTGCGAACCACGCGCTGACGGCGCCATGAACTCTCTTCTGGCACTCGGCGCCCGCGCGCTGACCATGGTCGTGTCGCTCGTCTGCGGCGTGATCACGACCCGTCTCATCCTCGGCGAGACCGACATCCAGCACTACGCGCTGTACTCGCTGCTGATCACGATCCCGTCGCTGCTGACGTTCACCGACCTCGGCAGCGGCGCGGTTCTCGTCAATGCAGTCGCGACGAGCGACGACATCCGCACCGACCGCAAGCTGCGCCTGCAGGTCACCTCGGTCGGCCGCATCCTGCTGATGTTCGCCACCGGGCTCATGGTCATCAACACCGTGCTCCTCGTGACGGGCGGGTGGCGTGCGCTGTTCGGAGATGCCGGAGCGATTCCCGGCGCCGCGCTCGCCGCGTTCCTCTGCATCACGCTCTTCAGCCTGTCGATCACCCTCGGCGTCTGGTTCCGCATCCTGCTCGGACAGCGACGCAACCACCTCGTGATCCTGGTGCAGGGCATGATCTCGCCCGTGACGCTCGGCGGAGTCTGGCTCATGCTCACCTTCGGCGGGCGCGACCTCGACTCATTCCTCGCGATCGCCTCGTACGGTGCGTCGCTGTTCTCGGCGATCGTCGGGTTCCTGCTGGTCACCCGCTCGACGCGGCCGCTGATCCCGTCGGCACTCAAGAACCTGTTCCGTTGGCGCAGCGTGCCCGGCGTGCGCGTGATGGACGTCGGCTGGCCGATGCTCGCGCAGATGGTCACGTACCCGATCGCGGTCGGGTCGCAGCGCTACGTGCTCGCCCAGTTCGGCACGCCGACCGACGTCGCCGAGTACGGTGTCGCCGGGCAGGTGTTCTTCGCGCTGAACGGTTTGGTCATGGCCGCCGGAGTGGCGCTGTGGCCCCAGTTCGCCCGGCTGCGCCACAAGGGACAGCTGCAGCGCGGGCCGTACCTGCTCTCGTTGCTCTTCGCCGGGGCGATCGCGGTCGCGACGTTCTTCGTCTGGCTCGTTTCGCCGTGGCTGTTCGAGTTCATCACCCGGGGCGAGCTCGACGTGCGCACATCGACGATCCTCGCGTTCGGCGCGATGATCATGCTCACCGCCGCCGTGTACCCGCTCGGCATGTTCATCATGGACAAGCCCGGCATCCGCTTCCAGGTGATCCCGACCCTCGCCATGGCGGCCGTGAGCATCGTGCTCTCGCTCGTGCTGACCCCGCTGCTCGGCATCGTCGGCCCGCTGCTGGGCGTGTGCTTCGCGCTGCTCGTCTGCCAGGTGATCCCGTACTCGATCTACATCCATCGGCACCGCGAACGGCTGTTGAAGCCGGAGGTCGATCCGGTGGCCTCGCCCGACGTCGAGGTCGGTTAGCCGGGCCACTCCGTATCCGCGCGGCGGGCGCGGCGGGCGTGCGGGTGGATGGACTCGCCGGCGACCAGCCGCACGGCGAGGTCTTCGTACGCGGCGGCCACGTCGTCCCACGAGAACGCCTCCGCCGCGCGGTCGCGCAGGCGCAGGCCGGTCGTCTCGACAGCAGACGCGTCCGCTTCGGCGGCGTCGACCGCGGCGGCGACACCCGACGGCCCGGCGAAGTACCACCCCTGCCCGTCGAGCACCTCCCGGTTGAAGCCCACGTCGAACGCGATCACTGCAGTGCCGGCACCCATCGCGCGCAGCAGTGACGGGTTCGTGCCGCCGACCGAATGGCCGTGCAGGTACGTGAAAGCGTGGTGGTAGAGCGCGTCGAGCAGCTCTTGGTCGTACACCGCACCCAGCAGGTGGATGCGCGGGTCGGCGGCAGCGATCCGATCGATGTCGGCCGTGTACTCGGCCGCGTACGGCGCCGAACCCACGACCACGAGCGGCTTGGTCGCAGCGGATGCCGCATAGCCCTCGACGATCTCGCGCACGTGGTTCTCGGGTTCGAAGCGGGCGACGACCAGGTGGTAGCCGCCGGGCTCGAGACCCCGTTCGCGGATGCCGTCGGTCGGTGCCTCATCGAGCAGCGGGGCGCCGTAACGGATCATCTCGCTGCCGACCCCGAACTGGTGCTCGTAGTAGTCGGCGATGCCGGGGGCATCGGCGATGATCGCGTCGGCCTGGCGAACACCGAAGGACTCGGCCGAGCGGTAGTAGGCCTTGCCGCGCGGCCCCCACTTCGATCGACGCCACTCCAGGCCGTCCATGTGGAGAGCGACGGGGATGCGCCGCGCCCGCAGCAGGGGGAGGAACGGCGAGTTCGCCGCATTGAACACGAACGCGGCATCCGGGCGCGCCCTGGTCACCGCATGCATCGTCGACAGCGCCGTGTGGCTCAGGGTCTCGAGCGCCTTCTGGCGCACCGCGGGCAGCGTCACGCGCCGCATGCCGAGATGCACATCGCCCGCGGTGCCCGCATCGCGTCCGTACACGAGCACGCGATGGCCGCGCTCGACGAGACGACGACCCACCTCTTCGACGGCGGTCTCGAACCCGCCATAGGCGGCGGGGATTCCGCGGGTGCCGATGAGGGCGATGCGCAAGGACGTCGACGACGGATCGGTGGCGGTGTGCATCGCACAAGTATGCCCGAGGGCGCCGACACCGCTCCGGGCCGTGGGGCTATCCTGAGGCCGTGTCCACCGCGCAGCACGAACGCCACCCCCTGGTCTGGGGTTTCCCCGCCGAGCACTCGGTGACGCGTTGGGAGCGGCGGCACTCCGCGGGCGAGGTGCCGAGCATCTGGCCCTACGGACTCGACGGGCTCTGCGAGTACGCCCCGGTGGCCGTGCTCGACCTGCCGGCCCCCGGCCGCGTCGCGCGACTGCGTGCGCGTGCGGGGCTCGGCCCCCGACAGCGCGTCGAGACGGCGTTCACGTGGGACGAGAACGCCGCGTTCCGCATGCAGGTCGCCACCCCGCATCGCCGCTTCGCCTCCGGAGTGATCTGGCTCACCGACATGGTGCAGCGTGGCACGGTGCCCGATCGTCTGATCGACGTCCTCCGCGGCGCGGAGACCCTGTGGGTGTTGAGCGAGGCGCAGGTGGAGCCGTTGCGCGCGATGTTCGGAACCACCGGGCCGCGCGTCGTCGCGGTGCCGTTCGGCGTCGACGCCGACTTCTTCTCGCCGCAGCCGTTCCCCGAGCGTCCGCGCATCGTGAGCATCGGCAACGACCGCGACCGCGACCCGCAGACGCTCTTCCGCGCGCTCGCCCGGGTGCACGAGGCGCGACCCGACGCAGAGCTCATCGTCCAGACCTCGGCGACGGATGCTCCCGAGGGCGTGCAGATCGTGCAGCGGATGAGCCACGGCGAGCTTCACGAGCTCTATGCGACGGCATCCGTGATCGCGACGGCCACGCGACCGAACCTGCACGTGTCGGGCATGACCGTGACGCTCGAGGCCTTCGCCACCGGGCGCCCCGTCGTGAACACCGACACCCCCGGCATGTCGCAGTACGTGGCCGAGGGGCGCACGGGACATCTCGTTCCTCTCGGCGATGCCGACGCGATGGCGGAGCGGTTGATCGGTCTGCTCGACGATCCGCAGCGCGCCGAAGCGATGGGCGTCGCAGGGCGACGCCAGGTCGAGGAACGATTCACCACCCGGGAGATGTGCGCGCACCTGGCCGCGATCCTGCTCTGACGGACCGACGGATGCCCGTCACCACGGGCCGAGAAAGTTCTTCTGGTATCCACCGCCGTTCTGCGCTATGGTTACCGCGGATGCGTCTATGGGGGACGCGGGGGAATCCACTTCTTTTGCCGATCACTCGGCAGCCGCCTGGGGAGGCGCTATGCGAGTCCGTCGACTCGACGCGATCGATCACGATCTCGATTCGAATGCACGTCCGTTCCGCCGTATCGCGATGGGGATCGTCACCGTTGTGGTGACGACGCTCCTCGGTGCCGCCCTGACGGCTCCTGCCGCGCAGGCTGACACGGTTCCGACCGATCCGGCCCTGCCGCAGACCATGAGCGCCGATCCGCTGCCGACCGTGCAGATCAACGGGATCGTCTGGGCGCAGGCCGTCGCGGGCAGCAAGGTCTACGCCGGCGGACAGTTCACCAGTGCGCGCCCGGCGGGCGCCGCCGCGGGCACGAACGAGACCGCCCGGTCGAACCTGCTCGCATACGACCTCGCGACCGGGGTGCTCGACACGTCGTTCAACCCCACCGTGAACGGGCGCATCCTTGCGGTCGCCGTCTCGCCCGACGGATCCCGGCTCTACATCGGCGGTGGCTTCACCGCGGTCAACGGCCAGAACCGGTACCGCCTCGCCGCCTTCAACACCGCCACCGGTCAGCTGATCTCGACCTGGACCCCGGGCACCAACACCGTCGTGCAGGGCATCGTCGCCACCGACACCACGGTGTACGTCACCGGAGAGTTCTCCAACATCAACAACGTCGCCCGCACCGGCGTGGCCGCGCTGAGCGCATCCACCGGCGCCGTCCTCGACTTCAACCCGGTGCTCGCCGGCGGCTACGGCGTGCGCGCCGTGGTCGTCTCGCCCGACAAGTCCAAGGTCGTCATCGGCGGGTCGTTCACCTCGACCAACGGCTCGACGAACCCCGGGCGCGGCATGGCCGCCCTCGACGCGACGACGGGTCAGAGCCTGCCCTGGGCCATCAACAGCGTGATCCGCAACGCCGGCACCGGAGCATCCATCTACGCCCTCGCCTCCGACGGCGACAGCGTCTACGGCAGTGGCTACGACTTCGGCGGATCCAAGACCGAAGACGACTTCGAAGGCGCCTTCCGCGCCAACTGGAGCGACGGGTCGATGGCGTGGATGGAAGACTGCCACGGCGACACGTACTCGATCTACCCGACGGGCGGCGTGCTCTACACCGCTTCGCACACGCACTACTGCGGCAACATCGGCGAGTTCCCGCAACTCGACCCGTGGAACTTCAACCACTCGCTCGCGTTCGACAAGAACCCGTCGAACCGCACGATCACTCCCGACCCCTACGGGTACCGCAGCTTCACCGGCAACCCTGCCGCGAAGCTGCTGCACTGGTACCCGAAGTGGCAGCCGGGCTCGGTCTCGGGCATGGACCAGGCCGGCTGGTCGGTCACCGGAGCGGGTGAATACCTGATCTACGGCGGTGAGTTCACGGCCGTCGGCGGGGTCGCCCAGCAGGGTCTGGTGCGCTTCGCCAAGCCGTCGACCGCGCCCAACAAGGTCGGTCCGACCATCCAGGGCGGCGCGTACCAGATCAGCACCCAGTCGTTCCGCGCCGGTCAGGTGCGGGTGGCGTGGTCGGCCAACCACGATGCCGACAACGCCAAGCTCACATACGAGGTGTACCGGCGCGACATCGCGCAGCCGGTCTACACGACGACCGCCGAGTCCACCTACTGGGTGCGACCGCGCATGACCTACTCCGACACCACGGTGACCGCGGGGCAGACATATCAATATCGCGTCAAGGTGACCGACCCGAACGGCAACAGCACCACGTCCGACTGGACGTCGGCGACCGTCGCCGCCGCCGGTACCGAGAACGCCTACAACACGGCAGTTCTGAATTCGGCGCCCAAGTACTACTGGCCGCTCAACGAGGCATCCGGTGCCTCCGGCATCGACTGGATGGCCGGCAATGACGTCGGCCTCACAGGCGGGACGACACGTGGCCAGGCCGGCCAGGTCGTCGGAGCCCCCTCGTCGTCGACGGCGTTCAACGGGTCGAACGGCACCGCGGGTTCCTCGGTCTCCGAGGTCGGACCCAACACGTTCTCGGTCGAGGCCTGGTTCCAGACCACGAGCACGAGCGGCGGCAAGATCGTCGGCTTCGGCAACAACGCCACCGGCAACTCCGGCAGCTACGACCGGCACATCTACATCAACAACACCGGTCAGGTCTCGTTCGGCGTCTACCCGGGCACCTCGCGTGCAGTGACCAGCAGTGCCGGGTTCAACGACGGTCAGTGGCACCACGTGGTCGGCACGATGAGCTCCTCCGGCATGGTGCTGTTCCTCGACGGCAAGCGCGTCGGGTCGCGGTCCGACACCACGACGGGGCAGAGCTACTCCGGTTACTGGCGCATCGGCGGCGACTCCCTGGGCAGTTGGCCTTCGGCCGGGTCCTCCGGGTACCTGAACGGGCGCATCGCCGACGTGGCGATCTACGACACGGCGATCACCCGCGATGTCGTCGACGCGCACTTCGTCGCCTCGGGACGCGCCTCGGCTCTGCCGGCGGCGCCGGCGGATGCTTACGGCAAGGCCGTGTACGACCTCGACCCCACGCTGTACTGGCGCCTGGGCGAAACCTCGGGAACGGTCGCGGCCGACTCCGGACGCGACGGCAGCACCGGGAGTTACAAGACCACCGGCAGCGCATCGATCCAGCGCGGCGAGACCGGCGCGCTGGCAGGTGCGACCGACAAGTCGATCCGGTTCACCTCGTCGCGCAGCGGCACGACCTGGAACAACCGCCAGAACGTGGTCAGTGATCGGCAGTACGCCGCCTCCGACATCTACTCGATCGAGACATGGTTCAAGACCACCACCACCGGTGGCGGAAAGATCGTCGGCTTCGGCAACAGCAACACGAACGCCGCCAACGCCAGCACGAACTACGACCGTCATCTCTATATGGACACCAGCGGACGGCTGAAGTTCGGCGTCTACAACGGCGGGGAGAACATCCTCACCGCGCCGAGCACCTACCGCGACAACCAGTGGCACCACGTCGTGGCGCAGCAGTCGCCGAGCGGCATGCAGCTGTTCGTCGACGGCGTGGAGGTCGCGTCCAACAGCGTCTCCAACGCCGAGGACTACGCCGGATACTGGCGGGTCGGCGGCGACACCACGTGGGAGGGCAACCCGTTCTGGGTCGGCTCCGTCGACGAGGTCGCCATCTACTCGGCGCCGCTCACCAGCAGCCAGGTGCTGCAGCACTTCCAGCTGGGCAAGACCGGTCAGGGCAACGAGCTTCCGGTCGCGCAGTTCACGACCACTCCGACCGACCTGTCGGTGGCGTTCGACGCCTCGACGTCGAGCGATGCCGAAGGGCCGATCGCGGAGTACAGCTGGAACTTCGGTGACGGCGAGCTGGGAACCGGGGTCGCCCCGACCCACGTCTACACGACGCCGGGCACCTACACGGTGACATTGACGGTCCGCGACAGCGGATCCCTCACGACCTCGGTCAGTCACGACGTGGTGGTCCGCGCTCCGAACGCGTTGCCGACGGCGGCGTTCACGACGGCCAAGGACTTCCGCGCACTGTCAGTCGACGGTTCGGGGAGTACGGATCCCGACGGAACCATCGCGGCGTACTCGTGGAACTTCGGTGACGGGGCATCCGCCACCGGGGCGACGGCGGCCCACACCTACACGGCCAACGGCACGTACGAGGTGACGCTCACCGTCGCAGATGACCGCGGCGGCTCGGCGACGAGCACGCAGTCGGTCGTCGTCGAAGCGGCGAACGTGGCGCCCAAGGCCGTATCGAACGTCGTGCGGGGTGCCGACGGCATGACTGTCTCGGCCGACGGAAGCGGCTCCAGCGACACCGACGGCACGATCGTCGGGTACTCGTGGAACTTCGGTGACGGTGCGACCGCCACCGGCGCGACGGCGACGCACGCCTACACGACCGCCGGTACGTACACGGTGACGCTCATCGTGACCGACGACGACGGTGCGACGCATCAGACGACCTCCTCGGTCATCGTGGCTCCGGCCTCGACCGAAGACGTCATCGCCCGCGATGCCTTCGCCCGCTCCGCGACCTCGTCGTGGGGGAGCGCCGACGTCGGAGGCGCCTGGACGACCACCGGCGGCGCAGCGGCGTTCTCGGTCGCTGACGGTGTCGGCAAGATCGCGCTGGCCCCGGGGCAGACCCGAGAGGCGCGCCTCGGCGGCATCAGCAAGACCGAGACGATCACCTCGCTGACGATCTCGTCGAGCAAGGCCACCTCGGGCGGAGCATTCAACCTGACGGTCAACGGTCGACAGGTCGGGAACGACGTGTACTCGGGCCGTATCAAGGTCGAGGCGACGGGCGTCATCCGTCTGTACCTGCTGCGCAACGAGACCGCGATCGGCAACAGCGTCGTGCTCCCGGGCAACTACACCGCAGGTGAGAGCCTGTCGGCGGCACTGTCGGTGCGGGGAACATCTCCGACCACGCTGTCGCTCAAGGTCTGGCGTACCGGAACCACCGAACCCACGAACCCGCAGCTGCAGGCGACCGACACCACGGCCGCGATGCAACAGGCAGGCTCCGTCGGTCTCAAGATGGCCATCAGCTCGGTCTCCACCGTCTCGTCGGTCATCAGCATCGACGACATCAAGGTGGTCTCGGGCGCGGTCGTGGCACCGCCGAACCAGGCGCCGACAGCCGCGTTCGTCTCCTCGGCGAGCGGCCTCACGGCGAGTGTCGACGCCAGTACGTCGGGCGACTCCGACGGAACGATCACGTCGTACGCCTGGAACTTCGGCGACGGGGCCACAGCGACCGGGGTCACCGCGTCGCACCCGTACGCCGCGACCGGTACGTACACCGTGACGTTGACGGTCACCGACGACGACGGCGCGACGCACACCGTCACGGCGCCCGTCACGGTGACGGCGCCCGTGGTCGATCCGCCAGTCGACCCGCCTGCGGGTCCGACGCCGCTCGCCACCGACGAGTTCAACCGCTCGGTCGCCGGTGGGTGGGGCACGGCCGATCTCGGAGGCGCATGGACGACCACCGGCGGCAACCCGGCCTTCACGGTCGCGGGTGGCGCCGGGGTGGTGACTCTCGCTCCCTCGCAGACCCGTGAGGCCCGACTCGGGGTGTCGGCGACGAACACCGTGCTCGACACGACGTTCTCGTCCGATGTCGCTTCGACCGGAGGAACGGCGAGCGTCACTCTGCTCGGGCGCACCGTGGGCACGTCGAACTACTCCGCTCGAGTGCGTTTCGAACCGGCGGGCGTCATCCGCCTCTACATCCTGCGTGACGAGACGGCGATCGGGGGGAGCTACGTTCTCCCGACCGCCTACACGCCGGGTCAGGTTCTGCACACCCGGCTCTCCGTCACGGGGACGAACCCGACGACGATCGCCGCGAAGGTCTGGGTCGAAGGTCAGACCGAACCCACCGGTTGGCAGCTGCAGGGCACGGACACGACAGCCGCCCTGCAAGCTGCCGGGGGAGTCGGCATCAAGACGTCGCTCAGTTCGGCATCGACCAACCCGGCGACGAAGCTCGCGTTCGACCGCTTCGCGGTGGTCATCCCGCAGTAGACACGATGCGGGGAGGGCGGACGGAAGATCCGTTTCTCCCCGCATCTGGGCCGCGGTGGGCGGAGCGTGGGGCCGAGCGGTCGGCACACCTCGGCTTCGCTCCGCGCGCGGAGACTCGCCGCGCAACCGTGAGCCCCGGAACCTGCCTCAGGACGCAGTGGCCGACGTCGCGGCGGTCGTCGTGCGCGCGTACTCGGGCGTGATGCGACCAACGGCACCCAGTATGCGGCCCTGGGCGAACCAGGTGCGACGCTGCAGCACGGCCTGCGCGGCCTGGTCTCGGCGCAGACGAGCGACCAGTCCGCGCACAGAGAAGACGACCCACCGCACGAGCCCGCCGAAAAGATGCACGGCGCGCAGAACAAGACGTCGCGCGCTCGAACCGCTTCGCGTGAGGAGGCGCGTGCGCATCTGGCCCTGCGAGATCGTGCGACGGCGCACGAACGCCCGCGTGGTGCGCGCGAGCGGCACATCGTCGCGCACGACGGAGTCCGCGGATGCGATGATCTTCGCGCCGCTGTGGAGGATCGCGCGTCCGAAGAGCATGTCTTCGCCTCCGGCGAGACCCAGGCTGGTGTCGAACCGCACCCCGAGGCGCTTCACCTGCGTAGCGTCGACGAGAACGTTTCCGGTCGCCAGCGCCTCGAGGTGCTGGCCGGTGACGCGTCGTCGCCGACGCATGAAACCGCCGGCGATGATCCAGGGATCGGTGCCCTCCGGCCACACGTATTCGACGTACCCCATGACGACGGCGGGGTGCTCGGCGACCCAGACGCGGATGAGGGCGTCGAGCCATCCGGATTGCGGCATGACATCGTCGTCGACCATGGCGACGAGTTCATCTCCTCGGGCGGCATCGAGTGCTGCCTGGCGGGCCGCGGCGATCCCCGGGGTGGGTTCGGAGACGTAGTCGACGTCGAGCGCGACGGCGCTCGCGGCCGCGGACTGCAGCGGGTCGTTGTCGACGAGGGCGATCCGCATCCTGCCGCCTGCGTCTCCGGCGTTCGCTCGAATCGCGGCGACGAGTGGCGGCAGCAGCTCCACCCGCCGGAACGTGGTGACGGCGACCAGAACGGAGGGGCCGTCGTCAGAGGGCGCCGGGGTGCTCATGCGTTCAGTATGCCCCGCTCGGCTGCACCATGACCTTGGCGGTGCGCCACATGATCTGAAGGTCGTTCATGACCGACCAGTTCTCGACGTAGCGCAGATCGAGTCGCACGCTCTCGTCCCACGAGAGGTCGCTTCGACCGGAGATCTGCCAGAGGCCCGTGATGCCGGGCTTGATGTAGAGGCGTCGCACGACCGTGCCGTCGTAGGCGGTGACTTCGTTCGGCAGCGGGGGGCGAGGGCCCACGACGCTCATGTCGCCGATGAGGACGTTCCAGAACTGGGGCAGCTCATCGAGTGAGAGCTTGCGCAGCACGCGCCCGATACGGGTCACGCGCGGATCGTCCTTCATCTTGAAGAGAAGTCCTGATCCTTCGTTCTGCTCTTTCAGAGCCGCCAGCTGCTGCTCGGCATCTGTGCGCATCGAGCGCAGCTTCACCATCTTGAATCGACGTCCGTCGCGGCCGACGCGCTCCTGGTGGAAGAAGACCGGCCCCGCGGAGTCGACCTTGATGAGCAGTGCGAGTAGGGGAAGGACCAGCCCGATCGGAATGAGGGCGAGAGCCGAGACGGCGATGTCGAGTGCTCTCTTGAGCAGATGCTTTCCACCTTCGTAGGTCGGGATCTGCACCTGGATCAGAGGAAGTCCCTCCACCGCGGCGAAGGAGATGCGGGGGCCGGCGACATCGGTCAGCCGGCTGGAGAGCACGAGCTCTGCCGCCGTGCCCTCGAGCTGCCAGCTCAGTTGCTTGACGAAGTCGGGATCGCCCTCCGGTCGACTGGCCACGATGATCGTGTCGGCGCCGAGTTCGCTCGCGACGGCGGCGACGGTGTTCGTGTTGCCGAGCACGGGGAAGCGGATGCCCTCGACCTCGACGTCGCGCGCGTTGCCGTCGAGCAGCGTCGCCCCCACGACCTGGTAGCCGGAGGCTCCGATGGGGTGCAGCGTGCGGACGACGTACTCGACGTCGTCTCGGTTGCCGACGACGAGCGTGCGCGAGGCGAAGCGTCCGTGACGCCGCTGTCCCTGCAGCCAGTGCCGCCATGCCCAACGGGTGAGCAGGAGGGCGACCAGACCGAGGGGGAAGCCGACGACGAGCGTCAGCTGCATCGATTCCCACGCGAGGAGTACCGCGATGATCGCGACGAGCCCGAAGGCCAGACCGCTGGCGTGCGCGACGCCGCGATACTCCGTGGCGCTGGCCTGGAAAAGGGCGGCATCACGCGTGTGCAGCGCACTCAACATGACGAACCACAGTCCCGCGAGCGGAAGGCTCGCGCGCAGCACCTCGGTGCCGCTCAGGCCGATGAACAACTGGATCGCCGCCGTCAGACCGACGGCGAGCAGGATGACCGCAGCATCCGTTGTCCGCAGTCGCATCCGATATCGCCGTTCCCACTGACGGCGGCGTTCCAGCGTTGCGGAGGCGCGCGGCGTTTCCACCGTGCGCGGCACCGGCTTTACGGCTCGTGGAGTGGCAAGCGGCACGAACGCCGAGCCCGCGCGAGTGATGCTCACGGCACCCTCGACGGAAGTCATGCCGAGGCTCCATGAGCCATTGATGTACGCAAAAATCCCCAGTGCGACATTCGTTTCCCCAGATATTTCCCCAGACCGCCAGCCCCACGCTCGCGGTTTCGTCTGCAATCCCGACCCCTCGGGTTCTGCTGTCAATCCGTGATCCCACACCACGGTCCGAGCGATCACCGTCCCACACGGCGAACGCACACAGCAGATACTGCAGACAGCCTCAGCATAGCTGAAGGCAGGGACGTTCGGAAGATTCCTCACACGAATGGACGAAACGATATTCCGGAAGTCCGGGCGCCCATCGCGCGCTCGGGTCTATTCTGGCGCGGTGATCCCTAACGCCACCGTGCCGCGACTTCGTCTCAGCCGCATGATCCCGCGGGATCCGACCCAGCCGCACCGTGCCGCCAGCTCACTCGAGCTCTTCTTCGACCTCGTCTTCGTCGTCGCCGTCAGCACGGCGTCGGCCCAGCTTCACCACGCCCTCAGCGGCGGGCACTTCGTGCACGGGATCACCTCGTATGCGATGTTGTTCTTCGCGATCTGGTGGGCGTGGATGAACTTCTCGTGGTTCGCCACCGCCTTCGACACGGATGACTGGCTCTACCGGGTGACCACCATCGTGCAGATGAGTGGCGTGCTGATCTTGGCAGCGGGGATACCCAGCGCGTTCGAGCACGGGAAATTCACTCTCGTCGTCATCGGGTACGTGGTGATGCGCATCGCCATGGTCGCCCAGTGGCTGCGCGCATCCCGGGCGGCGGGCCGGTTACGCGCCGCGACGCTCCGATACGCGTGCAGCATCGCCGCGGTGCAGATTCTCTGGATTCTCTTCCTGCTGATCCCCGAGGGCTCGTTGCAGGTCGTGGCCTTCGTCTGCTTCGCACTGCTCGAGATATCGGTTCCCGTCTTCGCCGAACACAAGCAGCAGACCCCCTGGCATCCGCACCACATCACCGAGCGATACGGACTCTTCACTCTCATCGTTCTCGGCGAGAGTCTGCTCGCGTCTGCCAACGCGATCATCGAGGCGTTGCACGAGGCGGAATCGTTCGTTCCGTTCATCTCTATCAGCGTGCTCACGCTCGTGGTGACGGCATCGCTCTGGTGGATCTACTTCTGGCCGCCCCACCACCGCGCGATCGTCTCGTTCCGCAATTCCCTGGCCTATGGCTATACGCACTACTTCGTCTTCGCGGCGGCCGCCGCGTTCTCGGCCGGCATCGAGGTGGAGCTCGATGTGCTCACGGGCAAGAGCGAGCTGTCGAGCATGGTGGCGTCGTTCACCGTCACGATTCCGATCGCCGTCTTCCTGATCTGCGTCTGGCTGGTCGCGATCAGGCGCAGCGCCGACAGGGTCGTGAACACCGTGGTCCCGCTCGGTGCCGTCCTGGTGCTGCTCGACCCCGCGCTTCCCGTTCCGGTGGCCCTGACTGCGCTGATCATGGTGATCATCGTCGTCGTGCTCGTGATCCGGCCGCCTCTCGGTGAGAAAACGGCATCTGCCTGAGATCTGTTATGCTTATCGTGCAACGTGTGTGCATCGCCCCTCTCGGCCGCCACGTCGCCACTGATCAGGGCCATTAAGGACCACGCACATCGATGCGCGCGGCATCCGCCCTTGATCTTCAGATTTGCGGAGCGCCCATGCGCCCGCCCCATAGCAATGAGCACCACCATGACTACGACAACTTTTCCTCCGTCCGATCCGTTGACCTGGAAGCAGGCCGACACCGATGTGCACGTCGCCACTCGCGACGGCGAATTCGCCGGCTTCGTCGAATTCGACGGATCCGCCCACCTCGTCCGCGATGCGCGGGGGGTTGACATCGGCCGATTCGTCCGATTCGACGACGCCCGCAACGCCCTCGAGACCGTCGGCGAACCCACCCGTCGAGTGCGCGGATTCTCCATTCCCCGCGCCCTCCTGCGGCGTCCGCGCCGCGCGCGGCCCTGACCCCCCGTTTTCGAGGCGCCTAATTTCCCGATGACGCCGTCTACGAATGCGCCGTGAACCGTATTCGTATGCCGTACGGCGCATGCGGCCCGGGCTAGCCTGAGGTCAGCGAACGGCATCCGCCTTTGCTCCCGAGCTTCAGGGCTTCTGAACGGAAGGAGAGAATCATCTCCATCACTCAGGTCGACGCCACATCGTCCACTCTCGGACGCGTGCGCCAGACATATGCCGGAAATGCTGATTTCCCCCCGATGGCCAAGGCCTATCGTGATGTGCAGCAGGTGGTCCGCGAGACCGGACTCCTGCAGCGCACCCCCGTCTTCTACTCTCTCGTCGGCGCAGCGTTGCTGCTGGCACTGGGTGGTTGCATCACCGGTTTCATCCTGCTCGGCGACAGCTGGTTCCAGCTGCTCATCGCTGCAGCACTCGGAATCGTCTTCACCCAGATCGCGTTCCTCGCTCACGAGGCGGCGCACCGTCAGATCCTAGCCTCGGGGCCGTCGAACTTCCGCCTGGCGCGCGTTCTCGCCGCTGGCGCCGTCGGCATGAGCTACCACTGGTGGGACTCGAAGCACACCCGCCACCACGGCAACCCGAACCAGGTCGGTCGCGACCCCGACATCGAGATCGACACGATCTCGTTCCTCGAGACGGATGCCGAGAAGTCGCGCGGTCTCATTCGAGTGATCACCCGCAAGCAGGGGTGGCTGTTCTTCCCCCTGCTCATGCTCGAGGGAATCAACCTCCACTACATCAGCCTCAAGCACCTCACGACGCAGAAGAACGTCAAGGGACGCTGGACCGAGCTGGCGCTCATCACCCTCCGCCTCTCGCTGGTCATCGTGCCGGTCTTCCTCTTCCTGCCGCTCGGAATGGCGTTCGCCTTCATGGGCGTGCAGCTCGCCGTCTTCGGCGTCTACATGGGAGCCTCCTTCGCCCCGAACCACAAGGGCATGCCGATCATCGCTCCCGACGCGAAGCTCGACTTCTTCTCGAAGCAGGTGCGCACCTCGCGTAACGTCACCGGCACCTGGTGGGCCACCTGGTTCATGGGCGGTCTCAACCACCAGGTCGAGCACCACCTCTTCCCGAACATGTCGCGTCTGCACCTGTCGAAGGCACGGGGTATCGTGCGCGACTACTGCGCGGCCAACAACGTGCCGTACACCGAGACGACCATCCTGCGGTCGTACGGCATCATCATCGAGTACCTGAACCGCGTCGGTCTCGCGGCAGCCGATCCCTTCGACTGCCCGGCGGCCTCGCAGTTCCGCCGCGCGTAAGCACGCAGACATGACGAAGAAGGCCCGAGCGGATCATCCGCTCGGGCCTTCTTCGTATGTGGGAGCGTTAGCGTCCCGACTCCTCGTCGGCGTCGACCACTTCGATGGTGATCTTCTCGAGCGGGCGGTCGTCATCGATGGCTTCGTCGTCGAGCACCTCGTCACCGAGGAACTCCTCGGTCGCAGCGCTGTCGTCTGCCGACGCGCTGCGGCCGCCGAGCGCGGTGATCGATTCGGCGCCCTCGTCGGAGAAGATCCCGTCGGGGCGGATGAGCTCGCGGACCTCGGCCATGAAGCTCGTGAGCTGCTGCTGCTGCCAGCGCAGCTGACGCGTGCGGTCTTCAGCGTCGCGCAGTACCTCGGTGGTGTGGCTGGTGACGGATTCGACGATCTTCTGCGACTTCACGCGAGCACGGTCGAGGGTCTCGCGGGCGCGGACCTGAGCATCCGCTTCGATTGCCTGGGCCTGCGAGCGCGAGAGGCGCTCGTAGTCGTCGGCCTTGCCGGAGATGCGCTGCGCGTGCTCGAGAGACGCCGTGACCTGCTCGTTCGCATCGCTCGTGATGCGCTCGGCATGGGCGACGGCCTGGTTGTGCAGCACGAGGAACTCCTGCTGCGCGTCGTCCTGACGACGGGTGAGCGTCTCTTCGAATTCGAGCACACGAGCGTTCATCTCGCGCACGTCGCGTTCGGCGTCGGTGCGCAGCTGCGTGGTCTCGCGAGTGACGAGCGAGCGCAGCGCCGCGGCGCCCTTCTCTGCCTCGGTGCGGATCGCCGTGGCCTCCTGCGAGGCCTGGTTGACCTTCTCGGCGGCGTGCGCGGACTCCCGCTCGATGCGTGCTTCGTGCGCGGTGTACTCGGTATCGATCTTCAGGCGCACCTGGTCGGCGTCGCGTTCGGCCTGCGCGATGATGCGTGCGACATCGGCGTCTGCCTCTGCGCGCTGCGAGGTGACCTGCTCGCGAGCGGCGGCCATCAAGCGGTCGGCCTGCACGGCCGCGTTCTGGATGAGCACGTTGGCCTGCTCTTCAGCGACCCGCAGGATCGCCTCGAACTGCTGGCGGGACGGTGCCTCTTCGCCGTCGGCGGTCGGAGCGTCGACGAGCTCGGAGGTGAGGGTCGCGACCTGCTGCTCGGTCTCGGCGGCCTGCGCCTTGACGGCGGTGAGTTCGCTCTCGACGGCTTCCCGTGCGGATTCCGCTTCGGCGCGCACGGCGTCGATGGCGTCAGCATGGCGCACCTCGGCATCGGCGAGGTCGGCGGCGGCCTGCTGCAGCTGGTTACGCAGCGTCGAGAGAGCCGAGTCGACCTCGGCCTTGTCGTAGCCGCGGAAGCCGATCGTGAACGCCGACTGAGACGGCGAGGACTGCTGTTCGCGCGGGGTGGTCTCGATCAGTTGATCGAAGAAATCGGGGGAGCGGTCGTCGCCGCGATTGTCGGTTCCAGAGGATTCGCTCATGCGTTCGTGCCTTTCTGGCGCAGGTCACAGGGACCGAGGGGGAGTCGTGAGGGTCCGTGCCGCGGCATCGTTCGGGCGGAGCCCGTGCCGCATGCTCGCTGACACGCCCAGCCTAGTTGCGTCGGCTGTGAGATGTGCGCCTGATTCGGAGGGCGCGGATGAGCCGAACGCTCAGGCGTCGAGGGTCCAGCGCGCGTTCCTCGCGTCGAGGAGGGCCCCGCGCAGGTACTCCAGGCGCGGACCTTCCGAGACGGCGGTGTCGCGTGCACCCGCGGCGCTCGCGATGCGCTCGCGCAGGTCCGTCCAGAACGGCGCGGTCTGCGGGAATCCCATGTATTCGCGGAACGTCTCGACCTGCACGCGCGTGCCCGCAGGGTCGGGGACCAGCCGCACGATCGTGTCGTCGGCCTCGGCGAAGCGGATGCCGTAGCCGCCGTCGGCGCGCGCCGGGAAGTCCTTGGGCTTCTTGGCCGCGGCCTCGGCGACGATCTCCCGCGCGGAGTGCTCCGGGGCGTGGATGATCAGCGTCGTGCCGAACTCCGGCAGCACCTTCACCAGTTGCGACGCGGCGAACTTCTTACCTGCGTTCTCGCCCGCACTCGCCGCCTTGCGGTTCGCCCAGCCCTTGAGAAAGGGACCGCCGATGATGAGGGCGAGTACCAAGAGGCCGAGGAGGAGATAGGTCGGGTTGTCCACGGCCACAGCGTAGCGGTGGTTCGGGCGCGACGTCGGGCGAGACGGCTCAGCTCGGAAGCAGCACGTGGTCGAGCACCAGCTCGCCGCTGGCGTTGAGCAGGCGCATGAGTTCTGCGATGCGGTGCGGATCGACCGGGGGGATCTCTTCGTCGTCGAATCCGAACTGCAGGGGGATGGCCGGATGGATCCAGACGGTGGCCCTCTTGTCGGGGCCGTCGCCGCGCGGGCGCCAGGTCATCATGAAGCTCTCCTGGCGGCGGAGCTTGGTGGCGATGACGATCTTGAGGTGCGCGAGCGTCGCATCCTCGATGAGGATCGGATCGGAGATTCCGTCGTATCTGAGCCTGCCCATACTCAGAAACTTACGCCCTCTTCACGGGTGGTGCCTGCCTCATCTGCGCCTCCGATGCAATCCCCCTCCTGAAGAGGTGCTCTCGGGGTTATGGTCGGCGCGTGAACAGGAGGGTGAGAGAGATGAGTGACGCAGGCGAGATGCACACGATGACGCGAACCCAAGTGGCAGTGAACGACGTCGGATTCCTGCTGGCGCAGGGCCAGGACGTCGAGGAACTGAAAACTCGGATCGAGGCGGCGGCGCAGGAGGGCGGTCGATTCGTCGACTTCGTGACCGTGGGAAACCGTGTGGTGAGCGTGCTCGTCTCGTTGGCGACCCACGTCGTGATCTCGGTCGGGACGGTGGACTTCGACCCCCGTGACACCGGCGACGATACTGCTCCGTTCGGAGGCGCGTTCGACATGTTGTGATCCGTTCCTCCGATCGCCGGATGCTCGACACCGCACCGAAATCGGCTGCGACTCGGCACCGAGCGGCTCCCTCATGGAGGGGCGGGCCGCTGATACGGTGACGGTGGGGACGCGGCGTCCACTGGGGCCGATCGAGCACGAGAGTCAAGCGACATGAAGCGATCGTCCCGCGCGCCGTTCCGCCGGCTTGCGATCGTGGCCGTCCTGGCGGTCGTCATCGGAGCGTTCGCGCCGGTGTTCACCGATGGACTGCAGGCATCGGCGGCGACCGACGGGCAGATGGTCTACCCGGCATCGGGGAACATCCAGTCCAAGGTGGGCGACGGATGCCGCGAAAACTACCGTGCGCACGACGGCATCGACATCTCGAACCAGGGTGGAACGCCGATCCTGGCCGCATACGACGGCGTCATCAAGACGCGCACCGCGAACTCGGGGTACGGCAACTACGTCGACATCGAGCATCCGGGTGGATACGTCACCCGCTACGGGCACATGGCCTCGCCGGGAATGCAGGCGCCGGGCACTCGGGTGACCCGTGGCCAGCAGATCGGCGTGGTCGGCAAGACCGGTGCCACCACCGCGTACCACCTGCACTTCGAGGTGTGGCGCAACGGCAGCGTCTACGCGGCGATCAACAACGGTTTCACCTGTCTCGCGAATGTCTCGCGCGGCGCAACGATCCCGATGACGTTCCCGGGACTCGCGACCGCCTCGAACCCGTCGACGGTTCTCTCGGCCGACTACAACGGCGACGGCAAGGCAGATCTGCTGGGGATCGCCGGCGACAGCGATCTGCACTTCCTGGCCGGCAACGGCTCGGGGTCGTTCCAGAGCGCGTCGATCATCACGGGCGTCTGGGGCAATCGTCGGCACGTCACGCACACCGACTTCAATGGCGACAAGCGCGCCGACATCCTCGTCGCGCGCAGTGATGGCGTGCTCGAACTCTATGCGGGCAACGCGTCAGGCGGGTTCGGCTCGTTCAGTTCCATCGCGACCGGGTGGTACGACATGCTCCACGTCGCGTCCGGTGCGGACTACACCGGCGACGGCAAGCAGGACGTGCTCGTCGTCACGGCCGACGGCACGCTCATGATCTACGCGGGCAACGGCAGCGGTGGCTTCTCCGGCTCCCAGACGATCGGCCCCGGCTGGCAGTACTTCCCGCAGTTCGTCGGCGGCGACTTCAACAATGACGGCCGGGGCGATATCATGGCCGTCGACAACGAGGGCCGCCTGCATTTCTACCCGGGCGTGACGAACGGGTTCAGCGACCGCTGGAAGGTCGGAGGAGGCTGGGCAGAGTTCACCGCGCTCACCGGGGGCGTCGATTACGACGGCGACAGCAAGGCGGACTTCATCGCCCGCACGGCACAGGGTGAGCTCTACCTCTATCCGGGCAACGGCAGCGGATCGATCGGCGAACGGTCTCGCGTCGGGACCGGCTTCGGCGGATACCTCCTGCTCGAGTGACCGAGCGCGGAGGCTCGCTCTGGCACTTCGACGCCGCGCGATGAGAAGATCACTGCGATGAATCGCTCGCAGAAGATCGCCCTCGCCGTGTCCGGCCTCGTCGTCGCAGGACTCGTCGCGGTCGCGGCGCCCGCAG
Organism: Microbacterium sp. NPDC087665; assembly: GCF_044743285.1. NCBI lineage: Bacteria > Bacillati > Actinomycetota > Actinomycetes > Micrococcales > Microbacteriaceae > Microbacterium > Microbacterium sp. NPDC087665. The sequence goes on from NZ_JBIUWD010000008.1 coordinate 52,158, forward strand.
TCTCTGCGCTGATGCCGGCTCCCGCGGCCGCACCCGCCCCTGTTGCCGTCGGCGCGGTCGGGACCGCAGACCCTGATGCGGGCGTGAACGGGAGTGCTGCGGGCGACGAGGAGGCGGTCATCACACTCGACGACGGCCGTGGCGCGTTCTCCGCCCAAGGTCCGGGCAACTGCACGACCAATTCCGTGATCACGACGCCCTGGCACGAGTCCGGAACCGACGATCCCGTCGAGCTCGTGGGCGAGCTGGTCGACATGGGGGAGTCGTCCGTCGCCGCCGGCCCCGTTGGCCTAAACGCCGAAGGTCTGATCGAGAGCTACACGGTCGTCTCGGGTGACAGCCTGATCGGCATCGGCGAGCGATTCTGCATCGACTTCGTCACGGTGGGCGTCTACAACGACCGGTTCGGTGCGAAGCAGATCCAGCCCGGCGACGTGCTCGTGCTGCGGCCGGATCCGACCGCGCCCTGGCGGCACCCGAGCGACTGAGGCGGCGTCGAGGAGTTCGCGCTCGACGGAACGGGGAAGAAGGCTCACCAGGGCAAAGCAAAACCCCCACCATGTTAGAAGCTAGGTGGGGGTTTCTAAGGTGACTGTAATGATCACCCTGTGGCTCCGACGGGCGTCGATCCCGTGACCTCACGATTTTCAGTCGTGCGCTCTACCAACTGAGCTACAGAGCCGTGCGACCGGCGAACCTGTCGCATCCTAGACGAAGGGCCCTCTCCGAAGAAAGAGCCCGACGAACCGGAGCGACCCTGACGGGACTTGAACCCGCGACCTCCGCCGTGACAGGGCGGCACGCTAACCAACTGCGCTACAGGGCCATACTTGTTTTCAATTGTATCGGATGTTGTGACCCCAACGGGATTCGAACCCGTGCTACCGCCGTGAAAGGGCGGCGTCCTAGGCCGCTAAACGATGGGGCCGGATGTCAGTCCCGGGGGACTTCCTTGCCGACGCTCAAGCATAAGGGATATTCGAGGCGAATTGCGAATCGAGGGCGCGCCGCCGGGATCGCGGGCGTGTTGCGGGGCACGATGGGGACATCACCCTGTCGCGGAATCCACTGACACACCCTGTTGCGGATGTGAAAGTTGTTGTTACTGTGAAACGTGTGAAACCGGTGGAAGGGGCCGTGTGAACGATCAGACCACGCTGGATGCTGCAGCTGCGGCGTCCGCAGAATGCGGTTGCGCGCCCACTCCTGCCGAACGCGACGCGTTCCGCAAGCCCGGTGTGAGCCGCCGCGGTGCGATCGGACTCGGCGTGCTCGGCGTCGTCGCGCTCAGCGCGTTCGGTGTTTCCTCCGGCGTCTCCGCCGCCTACGCCGCGTCGTACCCCAGCTGGGACGACGTGCAGCGCGCCAAGAACAACGAAGCGAGCAAGGCCGCAGAGGTCACTCGCATCGAAGGCCTCATCCAGTCGCTCACCCAGAAGGTGGCCGAGACGCAGGCGGCGGCGCAGGTCGCCTCCGACGAGTTCTACGTCGCGCAGCAGGAGTACTTCGCCGCGATCGCGGAAGCCGACACCCTGCAGGCCAAGGCCGACGAGCAGGCAGGCATCGCCGATGCATCCGCTCGCAAGGCCGGCCAGGTCGCCGCCCAGATCTACCGCAACGGTGGCGACGACACCTCGCTCGAACTGTTCTTCGCGGGTTCCGCTGAGAACGCCGACGAGCTGCTGTCGCGCCTCGGCACGATGGACAAGCTGCTCGAATACAACCAGTCGGTCTACGACGACGCCGTCGCGGCCCGCAACTCCGCGCAGTCGCTGACCGATCAGGCCATCGTCGCGCGCACCGAGCGCGACCGCCTGCAGCAGGTCGCCGAGCAGAAGATGGTCGCCGCGCAGCAGGCCGCCGACGCCGCGCAGGCCGCGCTCGACGAGCAGGCCGCGAACCTCGAGACGATGCAGGCGCAGCTCGCCGCCCTGAAGGACGCGACCACGCAGACGGTCGCCGGCTACCAGGCCGGTGTCGCGCAGCGCGCTGCCGAAGAGAAGGCCCGCAAGGAGAAGGCAGCGGCAGAGGCCGCGGCCAACTCCGGTGGCAACTCCGGCGGCGGCGGAACCCCCGGCACCGGCGGATGGGTGCGCCCCCACGGCGGATCCCGCAGCTCGGGCTACGGACCCCGCTCGCAGCAGTGCGGAGCGAACGGATGCTCGTCGAGCTGGCACTACGGCATCGATCTCGCCAACGGCTGCGGCGCGGCGATCTACGCCGCCCAGGCCGGCACGGTCGATTACGCCGGCGCCAACGGCGGATACGGCAACTACGTGCGCATCCAGCACGGCGACGGCGTCGGCACCGGCTACGCGCACATCAAGCCGAACGGTTTCGCGGTGCGCAGCGGCCAGCGCGTCAGCGCCGGACAGGTCATCGCCTACGCGGGCAACACCGGCGGATCATTCGGATGCCACCTCCACTTCGAGGTCTACATCAACGGCCGCTACACCAACCCCGCCGACTTCATGGCGGCACGGGGCGTCTCGATCTGAGCATCCGCCCTCCAGACATGCAGAAGACCCCCGGCCGCTGAGCGGAACCGGGGGTCTTTCGCTTTCGACAGGCTCAGCGACCCAAGGGGAAGGGGAGGGTCAGTGACCCTGCTCGCCGAACCGCACGATCGCCTCGTCGAGGATGCGCTGCGCCTCTGCCGCGTTGCCCCACTCGTCGACCTTGACCCACTTGTTGGGCTCGAGGTCTTTGTAGTGCTCGAAGAAGTGCGAGATCTCCTTCTTCGTGAACTCGGCGATGTCGTCGATGTCCTGGATGTGGGCCCAGCGGGGGTCCTTCGACAGGACGGCGACCAGCTTGTCGTCGCCACCGGCCTCGTCGCTCATCTTCAGCACGGCCACGGGGCGCACCTCGACGACGACGCCCGGGTAGATGGCGTGGTCGAGCAGCACGAGCACGTCGAGCGGGTCGCCGTCCTCGCCGAGCGTGTTGTCGAAGTAGCCGTAGTCGGCGGGGTAGCCGAACGACGTGTAGAGCACGCGGTCGAGGTGCACTCGTCCGGTCTCGTGGTCGACCTCGTACTTCACGCGGCTGCCGCGGGGAATCTCGATGACGGCGTCGTGTGCGCCCATGCGTGTGCTCCTCAGGAGAAAAATCGGTTGGATGCCGCGAACCAGCCTACTCGGGGCTCCCGGGTGTCTGAGCGCGGGAGTCGTCACGCCCCCGGGAGACCCGGTCGACGAGGCGGGACACCGGGGCGTTCAGGAGCATGACGAAGAGAGCGGCGTATCCGATGGAGGGGACGAGCACCGCGACCACGAGCGCCACGGCGAACAGGATGATCGCGGCGAGGTCTCCGAGCACCCCCGCACGGTAGGTCGATGACGGCGCCGTCGACAGCTCGGGGTGCCGCACGAGGTAGATCCCGCCGGCGAGCGTCGCGAGCTGCGTCGTGATGAGCGTGCCGATGTAGACGACCTTCTGAAGCGGGTCGGAATCGATCTGCCCCAACATCGCCGTGGGCACCGGCAGCCAGACGATCGTGGCCATCCACGCCACATTGATCCACATCAGCGGCGCCGTGATCCACTCGACGTCGCGGTACTGACTGTGGTGTCCCATCCAGAACGTCGCGATGAGCAAGAAGCTCAGCGCGAAGCTCAGCAGCTGACCGGAGTGCTCGTCGAAGAACTCCGTTGTCGTCAGCTTTCCCGACCCGGCATCCGACACCGCCTCCATGAGCGGCAGGATCAGCAGCGTCATCGCGATCGCGACGACCGCGTCGACGAATGCCTTGAAGCGTTCGGTCGAGAACTTCTGCGCAGAGCGATGTTCGGCCACGGCGCCAGACTAGTCCTGCCCTTCCGGGGGCCGCACGCATCGGGCGCACGATCCGCCGCCGTGCTTTAGCGTGGAACCGTGCCGTCTCTCCCTCCTGCCATCGCCGAGATCCGCCTGGCCGTGCGAACCGCGCTCGCCGATGTTCCCGAGGGCTCGGCCATCGTCGTGGCGCTGTCCGGGGGAGCCGACTCGCTCGCGCTCGCCGCAGCGGTCGCCTTCGAAGCTCCCAAGCTCGGCATCCGTGCGACCGCCGTCACCGTCGATCACGCACTGCAGACGGGATCGGATGCCGTCGCCGCCCGAGCCGCTGAGCAGGCGACGACCCTCGGCCTCGAGGCGCGCGTCGTGCGCGTCGAGGTCGATGACTCCGCGCCCGACGGACCCGAGTCTGCCGCGCGGGACGCACGCTATCGGGCGCTGCGGGATGTCGCCGCCGAGGTCGGCGCGCGAGGGGTGCTACTCGGCCACACGCTCGACGACCAGGCGGAGACCGTGCTGCTCGGGCTCGCTCGCGGCGCCGGAGCCGCGAGTCTTCAGGGCATGGCGCCCGTACGGGAGGACGACGACGGCGTGCGGTGGATGCGCCCGCTGCTCGCGGTGCGGCGCGAGACGACGCGCGCCTTCTGCGCGGCATCCGATCTCGATTTCTGGGATGACCCCCACAACTTCGACGACCGTTTCGCCCGCGTGCGGGTGCGGGAGAGCGTGCTCCCCGTGTTCGAGGCCGAGATCGGGCCGGGCATCGCCGAGGCTCTGGCCCGCACCGCCGACCAGCTCAGAGAAGACACCGAGGCGTTCGAGGAGATGATCCACGAGACGATCGAGGACATCGTCGAGCACGCCGAGGCGGGCATCTCGGTGAGCGTCGCCGCGCTCGCAGCGAATCCTGCGGCGCTGCGCAACCGCATCATCCGTCTGGTCGTCGACAGCGAGTTCGGGGTGAGTCTCACCCGCTCGCAGACTATCGAGGTGGCCCGGCTCGTGACCGACTGGTCGGGGCAGGGCCCGATCGATCTGCCCGGATGCTCCGCCGCGCGCCGAGGCGGGCAGATCGTGTTCACGGCTCCGAGCTGACACGGGCGCGATCGCGCCCCCCCAACGACCTCTGCGGCCCCGATCGATGATCGAGACCGCAGAGGTGGTGGGCGCGGGGCTACTTCTTGCCGAAGAGGCCGCCCACGATGCTGCCCAGGTCGATGCCGCCGTCGCCCGACTTGTTGCCGCCGCCGAGCAGGCCCCCGAGAAGGTCGCCGATGCCGCCGCCGCCAGTGCCACCGCTGTTGTTGCCGCCGCCGAGCAGACCGCCGATGAGGTCGCCGATGCCGCCACCACCCTGGGACTCGGCACCCGCCGACGTGGACTTGCCCTTGTTCGCGTTCGCGATGAGTCCCATGACGATCGGAGCGAGGATCGGGAGGAGCTTGCCGAAGTCGATGCCCGCCGTCTTGTCGGACTGCGTGAGCTTCTCGGTCACCTTCTTCTCGTCGGCACCGAGGATGTGCGAGACGATCTTGCCGCCGTCGGCCTGATCGATGTCCTTCACCGACGCCGCACCCGCCGTGCCCTCGTGCTTCTTCAACGCCTTCTGGATGGCCGCCGAACCCTCATCGGTCGAGGCGTTCTTCGCCAGTCCGCCCAGCAGCACCGCGCCGCCCTGCTCGACGGCGGTCTTCGCGACGTCGGGGGAGACGCCCAACTGCTTCGCGATGTCATCGATCGGCACCTGCGTGAGGATGTCGTCAAGAGCCATGGGATTCCTTCCGTCGGTGGGCATCCGCCCGTCTCACCGCTCAGAGTAGTGCGGCCGTGGACCCGTGCGGGAGACGACCCCGCGCATCGCCTAAAATCGATCCATGCGCGCCACGGAAATCCAGGCTGACCTGTCCGAGATCCTCGTCACCGAGGAGCAGATCCTCGCCAAGCTCGACGAGCTGGCGGCTCAGGTCGCCGCCGACTACGCGGGCAAGGAGATCATCCTCGTCGGCGTGCTCAAGGGCGCGGTGATGGTGATGGCCGATTTCGCGCGGGCGCTGCCGTTCCACGCGCCGATGGACTGGATGGCGGTGTCGAGCTACGGCGCGAGCACCAAGTCGAGCGGTGTCGTGCAGATCCGCAAAGACCTCGACACCGACCTCAACGGCAAGCATGTGCTCATCGTCGAGGACATCATCGACTCGGGTCTGACCCTCAGCTGGCTGCTCGAGAACTTCGAGTCACGCGGTGCGGAGTCGATCGAGGTGCTGGCGCTGCTGCGCAAGCCCGAGGCGGCGAAGGTCGTCATCGATTGCAAGTACGTGGGCTTCGACATCCCGACCGACTTCGTCGTCGGATACGGACTCGACTTCGACGAGCGCTACCGCAATCTGCGCGACGTCGCCGTTCTCGCACCGCACGTCTACAGCTGATACGCCGTGGGTGAACGCACAGCAGCCGCCTAGTACGCGCGCGATACGCTGATCCGATCATGGATGTGAAGAAGCTCGCACGGAATCCCCTGGTCTATGTACCGCTGATCGGTGTTCTGCTGTTCGTCGGCGTCATGCTGGTCACGGGGCTCTCGGCACCCAAGCAGATCACCACTCAGGAGGGCCTCAAGCTGCTCAGCGGCTCGACGGTCTCCGAAGTGGTCAACACCGACGGTGATCAGCGCGTCGACATGACGCTCTCGAAGCCGTTCAAGGGTGCCGACAAGGTGCAGTTCTACTACGTGGATGCCCGGGCCGACGAGGTCGTCACGGCGATCAACGACTCCGACCCGAAGGACGGCTTCAACGACGCCGTGCCGCGTGCCACGTGGTTCGACGGCTTCCTCTCGCTGCTGCTTCCGCTCGTGCTGCTGGGCCTGCTGTTCTGGTGGCTCCTGTCGTCGATGCAGGGCGGCGGCGGCAAGGTCATGCAGTTCGGCAAGTCCAAGGCCAAGCTCGTCAGCAAGGAGACCCCCACGGTCACCTTCGCCGATGTCGCCGGGGCCGAGGAGGCCATCGAAGAGCTCCATGAGATCAAGGACTTCCTGCAGGACCCGACGCGGTTCCAGGCCATCGGTGCCCGCATCCCGAAGGGCGTGCTGCTGTACGGCCCTCCCGGAACCGGAAAGACGCTGCTCGCCCGCGCGGTCGCCGGCGAGGCGGGCGCACCGTTCTACTCGATCTCGGGTTCTGACTTCGTCGAGATGTTCGTCGGTGTCGGAGCATCCCGCGTGCGCGATCTGTTCAGCCAGGCGAAAGAGAACTCGCCCGCCATCATCTTCATCGACGAGATCGACGCCGTCGGTCGTCACCGCGGCGCCGGCATGGGTGGCGGAAACGACGAGCGCGAGCAGACCCTCAACCAGATGCTCGTCGAGATGGACGGCTTCGACCCGAACGCGAACGTCATCGTGATCGCGGCGACGAACCGCCCCGACATCCTCGACCCCGCTCTGCTGCGTCCGGGCCGCTTCGATCGTCAGATCGGCGTGGATGCCCCCGACATGAAGGGCCGCCAGCGCATCCTCGAGGTGCACAGCAAGGGCAAGCCGCTCGCGAAGAGCGTCGACCTCGAGGTCGTCGCCCGCAAGACCCCCGGATTCACCGGTGCCGACCTGGCCAACGTGCTCAACGAGGCCGCGCTGCTGACGGCCCGCTCGAACGCGCAGCTCATCGACAACCGGGCGCTCGACGAGGCCATCGATCGCGTGCTCGCCGGTCCCCAGCGTCGCACCCGCGTCATGCGCGACAAGGAGAAGCTCATCACGGCGTACCACGAGGGCGGACACGCGCTCGCGGCGGCGGCGATGAACTACACCGACCCGGTCACCAAGATCACGATCCTGCCCCGCGGCAAGGCCCTCGGCTACACGATGGTGATGCCGCTCGACGACAAGTACTCGATCACCCGCAACGAGCTGCAGGACCAGCTCACGTATGCGATGGGCGGCCGCGTCGCCGAAGAACTCGTCTTCCACGACCCGACCACCGGGGCATCCAACGACATCGAGAAGGCGACCTCGATCGCCCGCAAGATGGTCATCGAGTACGGCATGACGACGCAGGTCGGGCCGGTCAAGCTCGGCACCGAAGGCGGCGACGTGTTCGTGGCCCGCGACATGGGTCGCGGTCGCGAGTACTCCGAGAAGGTCGCCGAGCGGGTCGACGCCGAGGTGCGCGCCCTCATCGAGCAGGCGCACAACGAGGCCTACCAGGTGATCAGCGCGAACCGCGACATCCTCGATCGTCTCGCGCTGGCTCTGCTCGAAGAGGAGACTCTCGATCACAACCAGATCGCCGAGATCTTCACCGAGATCCGCAAGCTCCCCGAGCGCCCGCTGTGGCTGTCGAGCGAAGACCGCCCGGTCTCGGAGCTGCCGCCGATCGACGTTCCGAAGAAGGATGTCTCCCTCGCCGCCGCGGTCGAGGCGCCGGCGACGGCACCGCGCACGCAGCAGGAGGCCACCGGAGCCACCAACCCGCGCCCCGCGACGGCCTGACCATGGGCGTCGACCGGGCGCGCATCGAGCGACTCACCCGTGAACTGCTGGAGGCGATCGGGGAAGACCCCGATCGTCCCGGCCTTCGCCAGACCCCGACCCGCATGGGAGAGCTCTACTCGGAGTTCTTCGCTGGAGTCGGTGAAGACCCCGCGCAGCCGCTCGAGCGCACCATCAGCGTGACCCGGGGGCCGGCGCCCGACACCCTCCCGTCGGGCGCGGTGCTGCTGCGCGACATCCGCTTCCGCTCGGTATGCGAGCATCACCTGCTTCCGTTCGCCGGTCGTGCGCACCTCGCCTATCTGCCCGGTGAGCAGGTCGTCGGACTCGGCGCCCTCGTGCGCGTCGTCGAGATCCTCGCGGCACGCCCGCAGGTGCAGGAGCGACTCGGCGAGCAGATCGCCGACACGATCGACGAGCACCTCGACACCCGCGGCGTACTGGTCGTGCTCGACGCCAGCCACGGATGCGTGACGATGCGCGGCGGCCGCCAGCCCGAGGCCTCGACCCTCACGATCGCGGCCCGCGGCGAATACACCGATCCCGCTGCGCGGTCCGAGCTCATCGCCCTCATCGGTGCCTCGAGCACCGCGGGGGCACCGTCGTGACGAGCATCTGGGGCATCGTCAACGTCACCCCGGATTCGTTCAGCGACGGCGGGCGGTACCTCGACGTCGACCGCGCGGTCGCGCACGGCTTGCAGCTGCGTGCCGACGGAGCATCCGTGCTCGACATCGGAGGGGAGTCCACGCGCCCAGGGGCAGAACGCGTCGGCACCGCCGTCGAGCAGGAACGCGTGCTGCCCGTGATCGAGCAGCTCGCCGCCGCCGGCATCCCGATCAGCATCGACACGCTCGATGCGCACACCGCCGCGGCGGCCGTGCGCGCCGGCGCGCGCATCGTCAACGATGTCTCGGGCGGTCTGGCCGATCCCGACATGCGCGCCGCGGTGGCGGAATCCGGCGCGGACTTCGCGATCGGGCACTGGCGCGGCTTCTCGTCCGACATGTACGCGCATGCCGAGTACCGGCGCATCGCGCGCGAGGTCGCGGGGGAGCTGCAGGAACGCATCGGCGAGGCCGCGGCCTCGGGCATCGCCCCGTCGCGACTGATCGTCGATCCGGGGATCGGGTTCGCGAAGGCCGGCACCCAGAACTGGGACGTGCTGCGCGGGCTCGACGAGATCGTCGCCCTCGGCCCGCGCGTGTTGATCGGCACCTCCCGCAAGCGGTTCCTCGCCGAGACCCTCGCCCAGGGCGATGCGGATGCCGACGTCTCCGAGTCGCGTCGAGACCTCGCCACCGCGGTGACGAGCGCTCTCGCGGTGCGCGCGGGAGCCTGGGCCGTGCGTGTGCACGACGTCGCCGCCACTCGTGACGCACTGGCGATCGCTCAGGCCTGGGAGGGGCGCTGACGCCCTCCTCTGCGTCGCCCGACCCCGCCGCGTACGCTGGTGGGATGGACTTCCTCGACCAGATCGCACTGACCGGCCTGACGGTCTTCGGCAGGCACGGCGTCTACGACCACGAGCGCGAGGACGGCCAGGAGTTCACGATCGACCTGCGGCTGCAGATCCCGCTCGATGATGCCGCGGCATCCGACGACGTGGTCGACACGGTGCACTACGGCGAACTCGCCGAGAAGGTCGCCGCGATCGTCGCGGGTGAGCCCGTGAATCTGATCGAGACGCTCGCCTCGCGCATCGCCGACATGGTGCTCGAAGACCGTCGCGTGCATTTCGTGTCGGTGACCGTCCACAAGCCGCACGCGCCGATCCCGCTCACCTTCGCCGACGTCTCCGTGACGGTGAACCGCGGACGCACGCCGCAGACCCTGCAGGAGGCCACCGCATGAGCCGCAATCTGACCATCCCGCCCGAGGTTCCCTCGGCGCGCATCGTGCGCGAAGAGGGGATCGCCGTCGTCGCGCTCGGTGCCAACCTCGGCGACCGGCACGAGACGATCACGAAGGCGGCCGAGCGCATCGCCCGCCTGCCGCTCGTGACCGACGTGAACCTGTCCACTCTGATCGAGACGGTGGCCCTGCGTGTCGACGGCCCGGATCCGGATGCCCCCGGATACGTCAATGCGGTCGCTCTGGTCACGACTCGGCTCGCGCCGGAGATCCTGTTGGGGATGCTCCACGCCATCGAAGACGAGAACGGGCGAGTGCGACACGAGCGCTGGGGCGATCGCACGCTCGATCTCGACCTGATCGCGTACGGCGACGAGGTCTCCGATGATCCGCGCATCCAGCTCCCGCACCCGCGAGCGGCCGAGCGGTTGTTCGTGCTCGAACCGTGGCTCGAACTCGACGCAGACGCCGTGCTCGTCGGGCACGGACGCATCGCCGATCTCGTGGCCGGTCTGCGCGCGCGGAGCGAGGGATGAGGCGCACATCTGCGGGTGTGCTCGTCGGTCTCGCCGCGATCGGCGCGGGCGCGGGGTTTTTGCTCGATCAGCTGCTCACGAGCACGGGGCGCGCGACGTTCACCCCGTCGCTGTTCCTCCCGGTGCTTCTGATCCTCATCGCGGCAGCTTCGGTGGGGGTGGCCTGGCCGGTGCGTCGCAGTGTGCGCTCGCGCATCCGCATCGACCCGTTCCGGGCGCTGCGCGCCGCGACCCTCGCTCGGGCATCGAGTCTGCTCGGAGCCCTTCTGGCCGGTTTCGGAGTCGGGCTGCTGCTCTTCCTTCTGACACGGCCGATCGATCCCCCGGTAGGGTCGACTGTGGCGATGGCGGCACTCATCGTGGGAGCACTCGTGCTCGTGGCCGCCGCACTCGTCGCCGAACAGTTCTGCACCCTGCCGAAGGATCCTGATGACTCAGAACCCAGAGAACCCGCCCCTGAACCCGGCGGAGGGCACTGACCTCGCCGCTCTCGACCAGGGAACCTACACGGCCCTGCGCACAGCGCGCAGTGAGGGTCGACTCGAACTCGACGGCACCTGGCACCAGATCTCGCCGCGCTACGTCGTCTCGCAGCTCCTGCAGAACGGCATCCTGCTCGTGATCGTCCTGGTCGCCGCCGCGGTGCTCGCGCTCGTGCTGCACCAGACCTGGGCATGGATCCCCGCAGCAGTCATCACCCTGATCATCGTCGCGACGATGATCATCCTGCCGCGCCAGGCCAAGGCGATCGGCTACATGCTCCGCTCCGACGACATCGTCTTCCGCAAGGGCATCCTCTGGCAGCGCATGATCGCGGTGCCGTACGGCCGCATGCAGCTCGTCGACATCACGCAGGGACCGGTCGACCGCGCCTTCGGCATCTCGCAGCTCAAGATGGTGACCGCAGCGGCCACCACTGGCGTGCAGATCCCCGGGCTCACGCAGGGTGCGGCCGAAGCCCTGCGCGACACGCTCATCGAGGTCGCCGAGACCCGTCGGACCGGCCTGTGAGCGAGCCGCAGTTCCCGGCGCCCCAGAGCGCGCCGCCCCCCGCGCCGAAGTCCGCCGATTCGTCGAACCTGGCGGACGGCGAATGGCATCGGATGCACCCGCTCACGCCCCTGTTCAAGGGCGGCCTGGTGCTGCTGATCGTCGCCGGCATCACGATCGCGAACCTGCGTGACCGCGTCATCGCCTGGTTCGTCAACATCTTCACCCCGAGCGAGGCGCACTACGGGGAGTACTCGTCGGGTGACCCCGTCGACTGGGTGCTCGAGAACAACCTGATCCTCATCGCGCTGCTGGGCGTGCTCGCGCTGCTGCTGGTGCTCGTGGCGATCTTCTGGTTCATCTGGCGTTTCCAGCAGTTCCGCATCACCGGTGACCACGTCGAAGTGCGCAAGGGCATCATCTTCCGCTCGCACCGCCGCGCGCCGCTCGACCGGGTGCAGGGCGTCAACCTCACCCGTCCGTTCCCCGCTCGCATCATCGGGCTCGCGAAGCTCGAGGTGGTTGGCGCGGGAACCGACGCGAACGTCGAGCTGGAGTACCTCGCGACGGGTCGTGCAGAGGGCGTGCGCGCCGACATCCTGCGGCTCGCCTCCGGTGTGCGTGCGGCGCGTCAGGCGGCAGCCGAGGGCATCGCCGGCGCGCAGACCCCGGGTGCACCGGCCACGGCCGGCGGCACCGTCGCCCCGACGTCGCGCGCGCAACTCATCGACTCGATGAACCACGGGGTGACGGGGCTCATCGCCGGCGTCGACCTCGCCGATGTCGCCCCCGAGAGCGTCGTCAAGATCCCCACGGGGCGTCTGATCGGCTCGCAGCTGATCGTCGGAGTGCTGTGGTTCCTGTTCTTCGCCATCGTGTTCGGCGTGACGATGGGCTTCATGTTCTTCGGCGCGTTCCTCGACGGCGACGCTGCGAGCGGATTCATCACCCTCGGACTGGCGCTCGGTATCGGCATCCCCCTCGTCATCGCCGTGGTCGGTATCACCTGGGCGCAGATCTCGAAGTCGCTCCGCTACTCGATCGCCCCCACCCCCGACGGCGTGCGCATCACCTACGGCCTGCTGACGACCGTCACCGAGACGCTGCCCCCCGGCCGCATCTTCGCCGTCGAGGTCACGCAGTCGCTGCTGTGGCGTCCGTTCGGCTGGTGGTCGATCAAGATCAACCGCATGAGCGGCAAGAGCGCGGCGCAGCAGCAGTCCGGCAGCGCGCAGCAGTTCAACATCGTCCTCCCGGTCGGAAAGCGCCCCGACGTCGAGCGGGTTCTCGGGCTCATCCTGCCCGACGTGCCTGCCGCGGACATCCCGCTCATCTGGGAACACGGAATCCTCGGCCCGGTCGAGGGCGATCCGTACCGCACCATGCCCCGGCGGGCGCGGTGGCGCCGACCGGTGTCGTGGAAGCGTCACGGCTACACCGTGACCGATTTCGGGCTCCTGCTGCGCCGCGGAGTCGTGTGGCGCAAGCTCGCGGTCTTCCCGCTCGCGCGGTTGCAGGGTGTCTCGCTCGCCCAGGGGCCGATCGATCGCGCGCAGCGCGTCAGCGGCGCGCAGGTGCACACGGTGCCGGGCCCGATCACGGGTCTGCTGTCGGGACTCGAACGCGAGGATGCTCTCGCCCTGATCGATGACGTGAGTCACCGGGCCGCGGTCGCCGCAGCCCGCGACACCACCCACCGGTGGAGCGCGCACACGGCGGATGCTCCGATCGCGCCGTTCCAGGGTGCGCCGACGCCTCCGCCGTTCCAGGGTGCGCCGACGCCTCCGCCGTTCCAGGGTGCGCCGACGCCTCCGCCGTTCCAGGGTGCGCCGACGCCTCCGCCGTTCCAGGGGCCTCCGACGCCTCCGCCGTATCAGGGGCCTCCGACGCCTCCGCCGTATCAGGGTCCGCCAACGCCTCCGCCGTACCAGGGGCCTCCCGCTCCGCCGGCCCCGCCCGTGACTCCTCCCGCTCCTCCGGCTCCTCCTGCGCCACCGGCTCCGACGGGCGAGTGACGTGATGGTGCGAGACGGGCGCCTCGGCGTGGGCGTCATCGGCGCCGGTCGGGTCGGCCCCGTGATCGGTGCCGCGCTCGGCGGCGCGGGCCACGCGGTGGTCGGCATCACGAGCGGCTCCGACGACGAGCGTGCCTCGGCCGTGCTCCCGGATGTTCTGGTTCTCGACGCGCTCGAGGTCGTACGACGGGCCGAGCTGGTCGTTCTCGCCGTTCCCCATGATCAGCTCGAGTCCCTGGTCGCGGGCATCGCCGAGGTCGGCGGGTGGCAGATCGGTCAGCTCGTGCTGCACACCGATCCCGCCTTCGGCATCGAGGTGCTGCGCCCGGCGGCGGAGCGCGGGGCCATACCGCTGGCGGTTCACCCGGCGATCACGTTCACGGGCACCTCGATCGACCTGCGCCAGCTGCAGGCGGGTTTCGCCGCGGTGACGGCTCCCGCGGCGGTCCTGCCGATCGCGCAGGCACTCGCCGTCGAGATCGGTTGCGAACCCGTGGTCGTCGCCGAGGCGGATCGTCCTGCCTATGCGGATGCCATCCAGACGGCGACCGAGTTCTCACGGTCGATCATCGGTCAGGCGACCGGTCGACTCCGCGAGATCGGTGTCGAGAACCCCGGTGGCTACCTGTCGGCGCTCGTGCAGTCGACCGTCGAGCGGGCGCTGCGCGAAGCATCCGATCCGCCGCCCCTGCTCTGACGGGTCAGCGGCCTCCCGAGAACCCGCCGCCGCCCCCGCCGCCGGAGAACCCGCCGCCGCTCGACCCGCCGAAGCTCGACGAGCTGCTGGTCGACGGGGCCGAGTACGTGGCCGCCGAGTGCGACGAGACGGCGAAGGCTGCGAGCGAGGTGCGCAGATACGGTGAGGTCGGATCGCCGATCCACGACGGCCCGTGCTGCTCGAAGGAGTACGCGTTCTCGAGCACGCGGCCCCACTCGTCTTCCATGCCGAAGAGCATCGCGTAGGGGAGCAGGTGCTCGTAGAGCACGATCACGTTCGCCCCTCCGTCTTCGCGCCGCTCGGCGCCACGGTACGACTGCAGCATCTTCAGCCGGTCGGCTTCGGCGAGGCGGATGAACTCCCGCACGCCGAGCAGGTACTCGTGAGCGAGGGCTCCTTCCGGGCTGAGGACAGGGTGCTTCGAGAAGGAGTACAGGCTCGACAACAGGACGAAGAAGGTGGTGAACGAGGCGACGACGACCGCCGGCCCTGCGCCCACCCGTCCGCTGATGACACCCCACAGGGCGAGCGCGAGTCCGACGACCACCACGCCCAGCGCGACCCACTGGATGATCACCGCACCGCGTGCGCGCTCGCGCCGCAGCAGACCACGGGACTCCGCCGCGGCCTTTCCCTGCGCTTCGAGCGCGGACATGCGGGCGGCGAACGACTCGCTGGCGGTGGGCATGTCGACGACACCGTCATCGTCCGCACCGAGGAAGAGGGATTCGACCGTGGCGATGTCGAGATGGTCGGAGAGCCGCTCGTCGGAGAGGTGGCGCAGGCGCGGCTGCTCGGGGGCGGCGCCCTCTTCGATGCGGATCACCCCGTGCACGGCGAGGTGCACGATCTCCGCGGGGATCACCGACTTCGCCCCGGGGATGATCGCGCCGGCGAGGAGCGGAGGCATCGACGCGGGAACGTCGTACTGCGCGACGACGATCCCGGTGGCCGTGCGGCGTCGGCGGGCGAAGGCGCTCACCGCGAACCAGCTGCCGATCGACAGCCCACCCGCGCCGAGCGCGGCGAACATCGGGACGACGTCGGTGGCGGCGTTCGGCTCGCGGGCAGCCGGTTGGGCGACCGTTCCGGCTTCGAACCCGATCGCCACGGTCATCCCGTCACCGGCGGAGCGCTCGCCGGACTCGACGTGGAAGCGGGTTCCCCCGTCGACGTCGTCGGGCCCCTCGACAGTGCAGGACTCGTCCTCTCCGGAGAAGCCCTCGTAGCAGCGCGTCGCCCCCGTCAACCCGGCGGAGATCGCGGTATCGAAGACGATGTCGGCGCGGAACGACTCGATGCTCTGGGTGCTGTCGAGCGGGAGGAGATCCCAGTAGAACTCGTCGACGCCCGAATCGGCGGGGAGGATGACATCGCGCATCTCGTACTCGATCACGTACGTCGTCAGTCCGCGCACGTAGTCGTCGTCTCCGGTCAGGACGTAGAGGACGCCGTCGTCGGTCTCGGTCTCGAACGGCACGTCGGCACCGTTCTCGTCCGTGACGGAGAGCACGCGGGTGTCGAGTCCGGCGTTCTCGTATGTCGTCGCGAGCCCGCGCACGATGCCCCGATTCTGGTCGAAGTCGGGGAATCGTGCGACCAGCGTCTCGGAGACGTGCATCGTGGCTCGGCCGTCGGCATCGAGCCCGACGTCGTACCGCGCGTCCCAGGAGGCGTAGGAGAAGTCGTCGACGTCGCCCTCGGCGTCTGCGGTGACCGATGGCGTCGAGGCGGTCGGCGCTGCGGCGACCTGAGCGCTCGCCGCGGAGGGAACGCTCAGGCCCATGCCGGCGGCGACGGCGAGGGCGACGGTGAGTGTGCGGATGATCCGGGTGAGGGTCATTCTTCGAGGCTACCCAGGGCCGGCCCAGGATCGTCGCGCCGCCTCGGTAAACTGGAGTGACTTTTCCAAGGAGCCCCGAATGACTGACGCGTCCGCCGCGCCCGCGCAGAACCCCAACGACCCTTCGACGAACTCGGGGGCCGGTGACGACGAGATCCACGAGCAGAAGGCCGTGCGTCTCGCGAAGCGCGAGCGCCTGATCGCGAAGCGGACGGATGCCGGTGGCGGAGCGTTCCCCGTGGGCGTGCCCGTCACGCACACGATCCCGGCCCTTCGCGCCGAGTACGGCGAACTCGAGGCGGGTGCCGAGACCGGCGTCGTGGTCGGTGTCGCCGGACGCGTGGTGTTCAGCCGGATCGGCGGCAAGCTCTGCTTCGCGACGCTGCAGGCCGGCGACGGATCGCGCATCCAGGCCATGATCTCGCTGGCGAACGTCGGCGAGGAGTCGCTCGCAGACTGGAAGGAATACGTCGACCTGGGTGATCACGTGTTCGTCCACGGCGAGGTCATCTCCAGCCGCCGCGGCGAGCTGTCGATCATGGCCGACGGATGGGAGATCGCGGCGAAGGCGATCCTGCCCCTGCCGAACGCGTACGCCGAGCTCAGCGATGAGAGTCGTGTGCGCAGCCGCTACCTCGATCTGATCGTCCGCGAGCAGGCGCGCACCACGGTGCGTGCCCGTGCGGCCGTCAACGCCAGCCTGCGCGCCACGTTCACGAGTCACGAGTACCTCGAGGTCGAGACCCCCATGCTGCAGGTGCAGCACGGTGGGGCATCCGCCCGTCCGTTCGTCACGCACTCCAACGCCTTCGACACCGAGCTGTATCTGCGTATCGCTCCCGAGCTGTACCTCAAGCGCGCGGTGGTCGGCGGGATCGAGCGGGTGTACGAGATCAACCGCAACTTCCGCAACGAGGGCGCCGACTCGACGCACAGCCCCGAGTTCGCGATGCTCGAGGCCTACCAGGCGTACGGCGACTACAACCAGATGGCCGCGCTCACGCAGGAGCTCGTGCAGAAGGCGGCGGTCGCCGTCGCCGGATCGATGACGGTCACGTGGGCCGACGGCACCGACTACGACCTCGGTGGCGAGTGGGATCGCATCTCGATGTACGAGTCGCTCTCGGCGGCAGCCGGGCGCACGTTCACCCCGCAGGATGCCGGCGACGACCTGATCGCCTTCGCCGAGGCGAACGGCGTCGATCTGCCGGCGCAGGCCACTCACGGCAAGCTCATCGAAGAGCTCTGGGAGCACTTCGTGAAGGGCGACCTGGTGCGCCCGACGTTCGTGATGGACTTCCCCGTCGACACGTCGCCCCTGGTGCGCGAGCACCGCTCGATCGAGGGCGTCGTCGAGAAGTGGGACCTGTACATCCGCGGCTTCGAGCTCGCGACCGGATACTCCGAGCTGGTCGACCCGGTGATCCAGCGCGAGCGTTTCGTCGAGCAGGCGAAGCTCGCCGCGCGCGGCGATGTGGAGGCCATGCCGGTCGACGAGGAGTTCTTGCGGGCTCTCGAGCACGGCATGCCGCCGTCCGGCGGAATGGGCATGGGCATCGACCGGCTGCTGATGGCGATCACGGGCCTCGGCATCCGCGAGACCATCCTCTTCCCGCTGGTCAAGTAGCCGACCCGCCGGATCGGCGGAAGGTCCACTCCGGGAGGATCGCCGAGTCGATCATCGTCTGCAGAAGCGAGGCGAGACCGTACTCGGGATCGATCTCGCGCACGGCATCGAGGTAATGGCCGGCGTGCGTCGACCGCCCGAGAGCCCACGAGAGCCACGCTGCTGCGGTGAGCGGCGCGGGGCGTGCGGCGCGCGGGGCACGCGATGCCGCGACGCGGACGACGTCGAGCGCGAAGCGGAGACGGTCGGCGTCGGGGCTGGGCCCCTTGCCGAGGAAGATGTCACCGAGTTCATCGGGAACCGTGCGCCCACGGTGCGCGTAGTCGAGCTGGGCATGGAGAGCACGATTGCCCGCGCCGCGATCGGCGGCCCACTGGAGCAGCGCGACATCGCGGTACGCCGGACGCTGCAGGCACCAAAGCAGAGCCGCTGTCGCGAACGGCGGCACGTCTCCTCGGGTCTCGATCAGCAGCTCGAAGAACTCGGGAAGGTCGTCGAGCATCGCAGCGGCGGCCAACGCTTCGGGGTTCTCCCGCGTCTTCCGGTGATCGTGCGTTCCGTGGTCGAGCAGCTCGGACAGGTCGTGCAGCGCACGGCCCACACGTTCCTTCTCGGCGAGATCGGCGTGGGGGAGTTCGGCTCCTGCGCTCTGATCGCCGGAGACGTCTCCGACCCCCGGCACCGCGGGCGCGGTGGGCACCAGGTCGAGGTCGTGCAGCATCGGTGCGTCGTCGAGGTAGCTCGCCCACCCGTCGGGCGTGACGCAGAGTGCGTCGACGATGCCGAGCCCGGCGTCTTCCGCGCAGCCGAGAAGCTCATCGAGAGCCACGGTGAGAGGGAGCACGAGGCCGTCGCGGGTGGACTGCGCCCGCTCATCGGTGTAGACGACGACGGCCACCGCGTCGGTTCGGGAGACCCGTGCCACGAGCCCGATGGCGGCGGCGGCGTAGTCGTCGAGCGGCAGGCCGTCGGCCGGCAGATCGAGGCGCATCGCGCCATGGGTGCGACTGCCTTCGAAGGGGAGCAGCACGATGCTCTGACGCGGCGTGAAGCCGGCGAGGACGGGAAGGATGCCGAGGAAGTCGGCGGAATCTACGGCACGGAGGACTGTGTTCATCAGGCGAGTGTGACGCGACGATGGGCACCGTGTGCGGCGAGAAAGGGCGTTGTGGACAGAATGCCGAGCTTGCCCCGCCGGGGGAGGAGGAGTGAGGGGGGCGGTACGATGGGGACATGGAGAACTTCTGGCTCGCAGCAGCATGGTCGATTCTGCCGACCATCGGTGTGAGCTTCGTCTTCTTCATGGTGATCCGCGGCATCCTGCGATTCGATCGCACCGAGCGCAAGGTGCACGCGCAGATCGAGGCCGAAGAGCGCGCTGCGCGCGGCCTGCCCCCGCGCTCCTGAGCGCTGTCCCACCCATCGGCTACTGTGTAGCCAACGCCGACCCGAGACGGTGACGCGCGGTGAAGCCGGTCCCGTATGCGGCGAGCCAGGAAGAGAACAGCATGTTCGAGGGCGCCCTCCTCTGGTGGATCACGGCGTTCCTCGTGGTGCTCGACATCACCATCCGGGTCACGGCGATCATCATCATCCCGCGCAATCGACGCCCCACGGCTGCGATGGCCTGGCTGCTCGCCGTGTTCTTCATCCCGTTCGTCGGGGTCTTCCTCTTCCTGCTGATCGGAAACCCCCGGCTGCCCCGGGCGCGGCGCCGCAAGCAGGACCAGATCAACGAGTACATCGCCGCGACGAGCGAGCACCTGCACTTCGGCACGCTCCGACCGAACGCGCCGGACTGGTTCGGCCCGCTCGTCGAGATGAACCAGCGGCTCGGCGCTCTTCCGCTCTCGGGTGACAACGGGGCGCACCTCATCCCGGACTATCAGGGCTCGCTCGACGCGATGGCCGACGCGATCCGCGAGGCCAAGGACTACGTGCATGTCGAGTTCTACATCCTCCAGTCCGATGAGTCGACGGACAACTTCTTCCGCGCTCTCGAAGAGGTCGCGGCGCGCGGCATCTCGGTACGCGTGCTGCTCGACCACTGGGCGAACCGCTGGAAGCCGAGGTACCGCGCCACGATCAAGCGCCTGAACGCGATGGGCGCCGAATGGCACCTGATGCTCCCGGTGCAGCCGTTGAAGGGACGGATGCAGCGTCCTGATCTGCGCAATCACCGCAAGCTGCTCGTCGTCGACGGGGCCACCGCGTTCCTCGGCTCGCAGAACGTCACCGACTCGACCTACAACCTCCCCAAGAACATCAAGCGCGGGCTGCACTGGGTCGACCTGATGGTGCGCCTCGACGGGCCCGTCGTGCTCAGCGTCAACGCCATCTTCCTCAGCGACTGGTACAGCGAGACCGACATCGTCCTCGAAGAGATCGACATCGCGCACGCCGACATCGGTTCGGGCGATCTCGACTGCCAGGTCATCCCGTCCGGCCCGGGGTTCGAGGTCGAGAACAACCTCCGGCTCTTCCTCGGTCTGCTGTACGCGGCCAAGAAGCGCATCATGATCGTGAGTCCCTACTTCGTGCCCGACGAGGCGCTGCTGCTGGCCGTGACCGCGGCCGTCGACCGGGGAGTCGAGGTCGAGCTGTTCGTCTCGGAGGAGGGCGACCAGGCGATGGTCTACCACGCCCAGCGCAGCTACTACGAGGTGCTGCTCAAGGCGGGCGTGCGCATCTGGATGTATCGCAAGCCGTACATCCTGCACACCAAGAGCCTGACGATCGACGACGAGGTCGCGGTCATCGGGTCGAGCAACATGGACATGCGGTCGTTCGGTCTGAACCTCGAGGTGTCGATGCTCGTGCGCGGCGAGGAGTTCGTCTCCGAGATGCGCGAGGTCGAAGACACCTACCGGGCGCTCAGCCGTGAACTCACGCTCGAAGAGTGGATGCAGCAGCCCCTCCGGTCGACGGTTCTCGATAATCTCGCGCGGCTCACCTCTGCCCTGCAGTAGTCGAATCGTGACTACCCGATGGAATATCGGCGCCGGTACCCTGAATCCATGGCTTCCCCCACGCGCGTCGTCGCCGCACTCTCCGCACTCGCCGCCGCGCTGCTGATCGCCGGATGCACCGCGACTCCGGGTGCGGTCACGCCGACCAGCACGTCGGCACCGTCGGACACCGATGCCGACGACTTCGACGACATCGAGGGCACACTGCTCGACGACGGGCGCATGTTCGCCGTCGTGACCTGGGGCTCCTCGACCTGCGTGCCGCAGGTCGACACCGTCACCGGCAACGGCCAGACGGTGGCGGTGACCCTCGTCGACGTCGATGCGGACGAGCCCTGCACCGCCGATATGGCGCCGCGGGCGAGCATCGGTGCGCTGCCGGAAGGCGTGGATCCCACGCAGGACATCACTCTGCAGGTCACCTTCGGCGACGCATCCGATGACGTCGAGATCGGTGGCTCACCCGTCACGGGCGTGCCCGGGGAGTCCACCGACTTCCTGCCCTCCGCCGGATGGATCGACGACGGGACCCTCGTGCTGCTCACGTGGGGCTCGTCGGGCTGCCCGCCGGTGCTCGGAGAGCTCGAGGCATCGGGCAACACCGGCACCGCCACCTTCGTCACCGAGGAGGACAAAGCGTGCACCATGGACATGGCGCCCCGCGCCACCCTGCTCTCGTTCGGCGACGATGTCGTGGACGACGATGACTTCACGCTGACACTCGTCGGCGGCGGACTCGACGGCACCGTCTCGGTGCGCGGCGACTGACGCCGGCGCAGGGCTCATCCGCCCGGGTCAGAGCGTGTCGACCGGGTGGCCCTCGGGCAGTGCGAGCAGCAATGCTCCGGCATCCACCCGGCACGTGATGCGCACGGCTTCGCCGAATTCGTCGCCGTCGAGCTCGACCGGAGTGGGGTGCGATGTCGCGGCCTCTGCGACGCGCCCCTCGAAGTAGTGCACGGAAGCATCCCGTCCGCGTCGTTCGAGCACCCGGCGGCCGGCCGGGAATCGGCGCAGCACCGAGTTCTCCCACCAGATCCGTCGCCAGACGTTGAACCAGCCGAATGCTCCGGAGGGCTTGATCACGGCCACGTCGAGCGTGCCGTCATCGATCGATGCGTTCGGGATCAGCGAGATGCCCGCGGGAAGCATGCCGCAG
The DNA here is from genome assembly GCF_044743285.1 of Microbacterium sp. NPDC087665. Classification (NCBI taxonomy): domain Bacteria; kingdom Bacillati; phylum Actinomycetota; class Actinomycetes; order Micrococcales; family Microbacteriaceae; genus Microbacterium; species Microbacterium sp. NPDC087665. The sequence continues at coordinate 74,132 of NZ_JBIUWD010000008.1, forward strand.
TTCGCGAACAGGATGCTGTGCACCTTCGTCGAGTGCAGGCGGCCGTCGTCGATCTGATAGACCGAGCGGAAGGGGGAGGCATTCGCCAGAGAGCGCGCGGCGCCGTCGACGTAGGCGATCCATCCGACGGACTTCTTCAGATTGGGGCGGGTGTTGGCGATCATGTCGGCGTCGAGTCCGATGCCCGCCAGCACCACGAACGCGTGCTCCTCGTCGGTGCCGTCTTCGCGGGTGATGCGGGCCCATCCGATGTCGATCGCGTGACGGCTGCCGCTCAGCGCCGCGCGAATCATCCCCTCCGGAGCCCCGAGCGGGAGAGCGAGATTGCGGGCGAGGAGGTTGCCCGTGCCACTGGGCAGGATCGCGAGGGGCACACCGGTGCCGGCGATCGCCTCGGACACGGCGCGCACGGTTCCGTCGCCCCCGGCGACGAGCACGACATCGACCCCGCGCGCGAGCGCCTGAGCGGTGGCGTCCTGCCCCGCATCTTCGATCGTCGTCGGATAGAACGCGGGATGCTCCCACCCCTCGGCCTTCGACAGGTCGCGCAACGTGGCACGCAGACGCTTCTCATCGACCTTGATCGGGTTGTAGACGAGCGCCGCCTGACGTCGAGCGGAGGTGGGCAACGTCATGGCGATACTCTAAGCCCGGCGCGTGTCCCGTATTTCCACGGGTGCGAAGGCCCGACGCTCTGGGGAGGAGTCGAGATGGGTGTTCCGACGGGCAGTGCGAGAGACGACAGCACGCGGGAACTTCTCGCGGAGATGATCGCGGAGGAGCCGGATCGGCTCCGCCGGCGCAGCATCTCGTTGGGGGTGCCGGTCGACGATGCCGACGACGTGGCCCAGATGGCGCTGCTGCGCGCGTGGCGGTCGGTCGCGCACCTCGAGACCCCGGAACCAGGGCGTGTGTGCTCGTGGCTCGACTCGATCGCCCGCAACGTGGCGATCGATCTCGCGCGACAGCGTGCTCGGCGTCCGGAAGCGGAGTTCGACGAGAGCGTTCCTGCCGGGGCCAGCGTCGCCGGGGAGGTCGAGGTCAGGGTCCTTCTCGATGGGGCGCTCGCTGCGCTGCACGGTCTTCCCGACTCGCTCCGCGAACCACTCCTGCTCACCGTCGTCGACGGGCTGTCGACCGGCGAGGTCGCCGACCGCCTCGGGATCGAGCCGGCCGCGGTGCGACAGCGGGTGTCGCGTGCCCGCAAGGCGATGAACGCCTGCCGCAAGTCCGGCATGGAGGCAGACTGAGGGCGAACCGCTGAGGGGAGGCCGGCGCGTGGCGCGACCTCCCCGTGTGGTCGAACCGAGCGATCAGACCGTGCCGAAGGGGTTGTCGACGGCGTAGCGCCATCCGTGCTCGTCGTCGTAGACCGCGACATCGGCCGTCGTGCCGGCGAGAGCGATCTCGGATCCGTCGGGCCCCGTGCCGGTGATGGTCCAGTCGGCGATCGCGAGGCCCGTGCCCGCGCTCTCGAAGACGTGGCGCACGGTCATCGAGATCGGCAGGTTGAGACCGAGGAACTGCTCGAGCGCGCCGCGCACGGCAGTCTCGCCGGTCACCGGGGTGCCGGGGGCCGGGACGAAGACGACATCCGCCGTGTTGAGGGCCATCAGGCCGTCGAGGTCGCGGGCGTTGAACCGGTCGGCGAAGGCCAGGTTCAGCTGGTCGAGGGAGGTCACACGCGTGCTCATTGATGTTCCTTTCAGGGTGGGCCGGCCGATTGCCTGCCACCGAAGAGAAAGACGACGGTCGTCGCCCGGTGTGACATCTCGGTGTGTCGGACGGCCCCGTAGAATCGATGAATGATCGAGCTCGCCCTTCTCCGCGACCACCCCGACATCGTTCGCCGTTCCCAGGTCGCCCGTGGCAACGACCAGGGCACCGTCGATATCGCGCTCGAGACCGACCGATCGCGCCGTGCGGCGCTGGCCGCGTTCGAAGAGCTGCGGGCCGAGCAGAACGCCTTCGGCAAGCAGGTCGCGAAGGCCCCGAAAGACGAGAAGGCCGCGCTCGTGGCGCAGGCCAAAGACCTGGCCGACCGCGTCAAGCAGGCGCAGCAGGCCGCCGGTGAAGCCGCGGATGCCGCATCCGCCGCTCTCGCCCGCATCGAGAACGTCGTGATCGACGGTGTGCCCGCGGGCGGAGAAGCCGACTTCGTCGAGCTGCGCCGCGTCGGCGAGGTGCCCGCCTTCGACTTCGAGCCGCGCGACCACCTCGAGCTCGGCGAGATCCTCGGCGCGATCGACATGGAGCGCGGGGCCAAGGTCTCGGGTGCACGGTTCTACTTCCTGCGCGGCATCGGTGCACGCCTCGAGATCGCACTGATGAACCTCGCACTCGACAAGGCTCTGCAGCACGACTTCGTCCCCATGATCACCCCGACGCTCGTGCGCCCCGAGATCATGCAGGGCACCGGATTCCTCGGCGAGCACGCCGACGAGGTCTATCACCTCGACAAGGATGACGACCTGTACCTGGTCGGTACGAGCGAGGTCGCCCTCGCCGGGTACCACAAAGACGAGATCGTCGACCTGTCGGACGGAGCCCTGCGCTACGCCGGCTGGTCGACCTGCTACCGCCGCGAGGCGGGTTCGCACGGCAAGGACACCCGCGGCATCATCCGGGTGCACCAGTTCAACAAGCTCGAGATGTTCGTCTACACGACGCCCGAAGAAGCCGAGGCCGAGCACCTGCGTCTGGTCGCCCTGCAGGAGGAGATGCTCACCTCGCTCGGTCTCGCCTACCGGGTGATCGACGTGGCCGCGGGCGATCTCGGATCCAGCGCCGCCCGCAAGTACGACATCGAGGCCTGGGTTCCGACGCAGGGCGCATTCCGCGAACTCACCTCGACGTCGAACTGCACGACCTACCAGGCACGGCGCCTCGACGTGCGTCACCGTCCGGCGGTCGACGCATCGGCCGACGCGGCCCCGGGCACGGCGAAGACGCAGCACGTGGCCACGCTCAACGGCACGCTCGCGACCACCCGGTGGATCGTCGCCCTGCTCGAGACGCACCAGCAGGCCGACGGGTCGGTGCGCGTTCCCGAAGTGCTGCGTCCGTACCTCGGCGGGCTCGACGTGCTCACCCCCGCGCCGACGAAGGGCTCGGTGAAGGCGTGACAGCCCCCTGGCTCGTCGGCCTCGACGTCGACGGCACCATCCTCCTGCAGGACGAGATGATGAGTCCCGGTGTGCCCGAGGCGATCGCTCGTCTGCGCGATGCAGGGCACACCGTGACGATCGCGACCGGCCGCAGCTGGATGGCCACGCGCCGGTATGTCGAAGAACTCGAGATCGACGCCGAGTACGTCGTGTGCTCCAACGGCGCGGTGACCATGCGCCGCGTGGGCGACGAGTGGGAGCGCTGGAGCATCGAGACGTTCGATCCGTCGCCCGTGCTCGCGCTGCTGCAGGAACGTCTGCCGGATGCCCGGTACATGGTCGAACTCGCGTCCGGGCAGCGCCTCTACACCGAGCAGCTCGACGACTGGACCCTCGATGGCGGCCGCCGCGTCGATTTCGACGAGCTCGCCGCCGAGCCGGTCTCACGCGTCGTCGTGGTTTCGCCGGGGCACGACGAGGAGGACTTCCACCGGCTGGTGGCGGATGCCGGTCTCAACGAGGTCTCGTACGCGATCGGGTGGACCGCGTGGCTGGACATCGCACCGCAGGGCGTCGACAAGGGCACCGCGTTGGAGCGCGTGCGCACCGAGCTCGGTCTTCCCGGAGAACGAGTGCTCGTCGCGGGCGACGGTCGCAACGACATCGGCATGTTCGGCTGGGCGCGCACGCTCGGCGGACGAGCCGTCGCCATGGGGCAGGCGCCGGCCGAGGTGCAGGATGCGGCGACGGAGATCACCGATGACGTCGACGACGGGGGCCTCGCTCGCGCGCTGAACACGCTTCCAGCGCCTGCCCAGGTCAGCGCAGGAGAATAGAACTCGGCTAGACTCACGCGTTGTCGGCAGATTCGTCTGTCGGGAGGGTTGTCCGAGCGGCCGATGGAGCTGGTCTTGAAAACCAGTGGGCAGAGATGTCTCGTGGGTTCGAATCCCACACCCTCCGCAGTCTGAGCCGGTGCCCCCATCACCGCAGGCAGAACCGAAAGGCCACGAGTGACCGAGAACACCCGACGTCGGCGTACCATCGCGCGACACGGTCAGTTGCACACGCCCGGACCTCTCAGCCAGCTCTTGAAGTTCATCGCCATCGGCCTCGCCGTGGTTCTCGTCAGCGGCGTGGGCGTGGCCGCGTACGTCGTCTACGACCTGCGCAGCGCACTGGTGGCGAACTCGGTCGAGCTCGAGGGCCAGGAGGCCTCCGAGGTGCCGCCCGACATCAGCGAGTACAAGGGCGGCTTCAACTTCGTCCTCGCCGGCGTCGACACCTGCGAAGAGGCCTACGCCTATCTCTTCGGTGAGCGGTGCAGTGGCAGCGATGCCGAGGGAAACCTCAACGATGTGAACCTCCTCGTGCACGTCTCGGATGCCCCTCGGCGCATCACGGTGGTGAGCTTTCCCCGCGACCTCATGGTGCCGATCCCGGAGTGCACCGATGAAGACGGTCAGGTGCACTCGGCGATGAGCAAGCAGCCGTTCAACGTCGCCTATGGCGACGCCGGCCTGAACTGCGTCGTGAAGACGATCTCGAACCTGACGGGTCAAGAGGTGCAGTTCGCAGCATCCGTCACCTTCGGTGGTGTGATCGAGATCACCAACGCGATCGGTGGTGTGGACGTGTGCCTTGCGAACCCCATCAAAGACAAGTACACCGGGCTGGACATGGCTGCAGGCACGCACACGGTGGCCGGCCTCGAGGCGTTGCAGTTCCTGCGCACGCGCCACGGTGTGGGCGACGGCAGCGACCTCGGTCGCATCGGTAACCAGCAGCAGTACATGTCGAGTCTTGCGCGCAAGCTCATCAGCAGCGAGACGCTCGGCAACGTCGGAACCGTGCTCAAGCTCGCGAATGTCGGTCTCAGCAACCTCGAGACGAGCACCACGCTCAACGACCCGATGACGATCGTACAGATCGCCCTGGCGGTCAAGGAAGTGCCCTTCGAGGACATCGTCTTCGTGCAGTATCCGAACGGCTCCGACTCGGCCAACCCCAACAAGGTCGTGCCGAACTACACGGCGGCCGATGAGCTGTTCGCGGCCATCGAGGCCAATGCGCAGCTGCAGATCACGCACGAGAACAACGGCAACGACGGTGTGGTGGTGCAGGAGGCGGCTCCCGCCGAGGAGACCGCCCCGACGACCGAAGAGGCGGCTCCCGTCGAGGGCGAGACGCCCGAGACGCCGGCAGCGACACCGGAGAACGTCGTGCAGCTGCCGAGCTCGATCAAGGGCAACTCGGCCGCACAGCAGACCTGCTCGAACGGCAACGTCCGCTAGAACGATCTTCTGGAGGAAGCCCCCGCTGCGCTCGGCGCCGGCGGGGGCTTCGTCGTTCGTCAGACGGTGCGGGGCGCGCGGTTCGCCGAGCATGATTCGTCGCAGCTCGTCGAACCCGTTATGATTGCTACGTGCATCCGTGCTTTCGGTTCGGATGCCTGGAGACGTCGCATAGTCCGGCCGAGTGCACCACCCTGCTAAGGTGGAGTCCCCTCACGGGGACCAGGGGTTCAAATCCCCTCGTCTCCGCACTTTCCTCTTGATCAGAGCATCTTTTTCGGATGCTCTGATGGCGCTGGACAGCGGGCCTCGGGCTCAACCGCAGCTTCGGCCGCGATGTACGACAGGCACCTCCACAGCGGCCGCGCACAACGTGCCGTGCCGGCGTTCCCGGGTTGACGCCCTTTCGCGGAACGCTGCCTCTCGTCAGATTCGGACGACACCCTCGTTGTCTCCGAGGGGAGTGAAGCCTCCCTGCCCACCGCGCCCGGCTCGTACGACGCGCCACACCCGATTCCCGCAGGACGCCGCGTCGCCTTTCCGACGAAGGTCGACCGCGCCATCAGAAAGCAGCATCCGTGACCACGCCCGAATCCCTCCTCGCCCGCTTCTCCGATCTTGCGGCCTTCCGGAAGCTGTTCGGCTTCCTGCTGGGCGGCCGGGCCAAGCGGGCGCACGCGATCTTCGCCGCCGCAGAGAAGAAAGCCGCACGACGCACCTACGGACTCGATCGGAGAGAGCACGAGGGAACTGTCTATGTGATCAAAGCCATCGGCGTGCAGGGCGACCTGTCGCGATCGACGCTCGACGCGCTGACGCGCGCGGCGGAGATGGTACCCCTGGGTACCGTGCGGTACGAAGGCTCCAACGCCGCGTTCCTCCCGGTTCCTTTCGGGTCCTACGAGAATGCGATCGATATCACGAGCCTCAGCCGACCGGAAGAAGGCATCTTCGTCTTCGCCGTGACGCTGTTTGGCAAGAAGCGGGATGTCAGCTGGGCCCTGTGGGCGAACCTGGACGGCGTCGACTACGTTCTCCCGCTCGAAGACCGGAAGATCTGAGGCGACGGATAATGCATCACCGTCGAGGATCCGTCGTCATCGCCGCTGCCGCCGGAACGGTTCTCCTCGTGCTCGGTACGATGGTGGGCTTCCGCGTCGTCCCCGTCGACTCCTCGTGGTTCATCAGTGCCCTGCTCGCGGGCGCGGGCGTCGTCCTGCTCACGGGAGCATGGCGCGGCGGCCATGTCCTCCGAGGGCGCCATCGATGGACGAGAGAAGCGGCGGCACTCGGCCTTCGATACTCCGAGAGCCTGGGGGAGCTGGCCCTCCCCGGCATCCTCTTCCGAGGAGCCGACCACTCCATCGCGGCGAATGTCGTCGATGCCCGCGACACCGAGTCGCCTTTCCTCGCCGGCGATCTCTTCGGCACGTACGGCACAGGCACCTCGACACCCCGTCGCATCGCCAGCACCTTCATCGCGATCCCGATGGATCACGATGTCACGAACTTCGTCCTCGTCAACGCGGAGCGGAGCATGGTCAGAAAGGCAGGACTCGTGCCCCGCGCGGGACAGCAGGTCGTTCTCGAGGGGGACTTCCAGCGCAGCTTCTCGCTCTACGGTCCGGCAGGCTCCGGTTTCGAGGCTCGCGTCATCTTCACCCCTGATCTGATGAGCCTGCTGGTCGATGCCGGAGTCGGGTGCGACGTGGAGATGACCGATGGATGGATCTTCGTGTACGGCGAGGCAGGACGCTTCGGCACGAGCCGTTCGATCGCTTCCACCCGGATCGCGGTGGACGTCGTTCGCGAGAAGATCCTGTCTCGCATCCGCGTACAGGCTGAGCCGCGCACAGCGGCGGGCACCGTCACCCCCGACGCGTTCGCAGCGGATCGTGTGGCCGCCCGAGCGGCACGGGTCAGACTCCGCGCGTCGGCATCGCAGATCCTCTCGAGCATCGTGGTCGCGGCGATCGTCCTCGGGTCGGTCGTGTGGATGATCGCCGGCCGGATGCCGGGATGGCTCGCGGGCTGATGCCGAATTCGCGTTCGTATCCTGGTCGCTTGCGATGATTTCATCGAGGCGGTCGATCCGTACCGTGGGGAGCAGCGGTGGCGCCAGGATCTCGTTCGGCCTGGCACTGGTCGCCCGACCGCATCGGGCAGGGATGATCGGGTGACGGCATCCGCCCGCCGGAGACGATGGGTGACGAAAGAGAGGAGGATCCCATGATCGGAACGCTCAACGACCTGGTCGAACGCATCGAGGCGAGCGCGGAAGGCGACCTCGACGTCGCCGCATTCGCTCGCGAACACGGCACAACCGAGTATCACCTGCGGCGGATGTTCTCGGCGCTCGCTCACATGTCGCTCTCGGAATACGTTCGGAGGCGGCGCATGACGGTGGCCGGGGCAGAACTCGTTGCGGGGGCGCCGAGTCTGCTCAACGTCGCCGTGCGGCACGGGTACGGATCGGTAGAAGCCTTCGGCCGCGCCTTCCGCGCCGTGCACGGCATCACGCCGTCAGAAGCACGCCGAGATGGTGGTCCTCTTCGTACACAACCCACGCTCCGGTTCCGCCTGAGCGTCGAAGGGAGTACCCCGATGCACGTCACCATCACACACCAGCCGTCGCTCGTCCTCGCCGGACATGCGGTCGACGTGCCGCTGATCCATGTGGGCGTCAACCCGCACATCCAGCAGCACATCGCCGCCATCGCGCCCGAAGAGCACGCGCGGCTCAAAGCCCTCTCCGATGCGGAGCCCTCCGGCATCCTCGCCGTCACGGCCGACATCGATCCCGACGCACCGGAGGGGTCGATGCTCACCTACCTGCACGGTGTCGCGCTGCAGACGTCGACACCAGTGCCGGACGACCTCGACGCGATACCGCTCGACGCCGGCGCCTGGGCGGTGTTCGCGGCAGAGGGGCCGTTCCCCGACACGCTGCAGACGCTGTGGGCGGCGACCGCGACGGACTGGTTCCCCTCGAACCCGTGGCGGCTGCGGCCCGGCCCCTCGATCGTGCGCTACCTCTCGTTCACGGGTACGCACGCATCGTGCGAGCTCTGGCTGCCCGTCGAAGAAGAGTGATCGCCTCGCTCCCTTCCCAGAGGTCGCGGCCTAACCTTGTGCAAGGAGGAGCAATGGCGATCGATCTGAAGAAGACCCTTGACGCGTATCAGGCCAAACGCGGCGCCTTTCGACTCGTCGAGGTGCCGCCGATGCAGTACCTGATGGTCGACGGCACGGGCGACCCGAACACCGCGCCCGCCTATGCTCAGGCGCTCGCCGCGCTGTTCCCCCTCGCCTACGGGCTGAAGTTCGCGAGCCGCAAGCAACTGGGGATCGACACGGTCGTGATGCCGCTGGAGGGCCAGTGGCACGCCGACGACATGGCGTCGTTCACCACTCAGCGCGACAAGTCGACGTGGCGGTGGACGCTCATGATCATGGTGCCCGAGCACGTCACCGGAGACATGGTCGAGCAGGTGCGAGCCGAAGCGGCGAAGAAGAAGGATGCTTCGCCGAGTCTGCTCGCGGTGCGGTTCGAGACTCTCGACGAGGGCCTCTGCGTGCAGACGCTGCATGTCGGGTCGTACGACGACGAGGCGCCCGTACTCGACGACCTGCACACGCGGTTCATCCCGGAGCACGGGCTGACGATGACGGGCCTCCACCACGAGATTTACCTCAGCGACGCACGCCGCGTCGAGCCGGCGAAGCTGCGCACGATCCTGCGACAGCCGGTCGCGCGTGCCGAAGCATCCGATTTCTGAGCACGACGGGCGTCATTCGGGAGGAGATCCGCGATAGGGAGGGCGGATTCGCGAGAATCTCCCTCCCTACTGCCGATCTCCTCCCCAATGACGGAGATCAGCCGGGTCAGGCGGTCGAGGGTTTCTCACTCCACAGCAGCAGGAAGGCGCCGAGCCCGATCATCATGCCTCCGCCGGTGGCCGACATGGTCGACAGGCGGCGGGGCGAGCGGCCGAACCAGTCACGGGCCGCACTCGCCAGCAGCACCCAGATCGCGTCGCAGGTGACGCCGATCGCGACGACGATCACGCCGAGCACGAAGAGCTGCAGGGGCACGGACCCGCCGTGCAGGTCGACGAACTGGGGGAGGATCGCGAGGAAGAACGCGATCGACTTCGGGTTCGTGAGCCCCACGACGAATCCCTCGACGAGCAGCCGCAACCCCGTCTTCGTCGTGCGGGCACCGGTGACGGCGGCCGCAGCGGTGTGACGGTGGCGGATGGCCTGGATGCCGAGGAACACGAGGTACCCCGCGCCGAGCACCTTCACGATCGTGAAGAGCACCACCGACTGCGCGATCACCGTGCCGACGCCGAGGGCCACGGCGAGCACGAGCACGATCGAACCGATCGCCGTGCCGATGATGCTCAAGAAGCCGCCGAGGCGTCCGAGGGCGATGGATCGACCGATCGTGAACAGCACCGTCGGTCCGGGGATCACGACCATGACGAACGCGGCGACGATGAATGCGAGCAGCGTGTCGGGAGCGAACATGAGCCGAGCTTAGAGGCATGCCGATATTCCCTTCACGCATGTTAACTTTCTGATCACATATGAGTACATAGTGCGGTAACCTCTCGTTCTGATCGGAGGTCAGACATGACGGTTGATGGGTGGACGGTCGCGCCGGAACAGGTCGCGACAGTGCTGCGAGAAGTGGACATCGCGGGCGAACCGCTCGGCGCGGCAGTGAAGACGGCGCAGGCGCTCGCCGAGCGTCGTACCGATCTGATGGCGAGCGGGCGAGCCGAGATCGCGGCCGCCTGGGACGACTTCCTCGAGGTGCGGGCGTTGATGCCGGGGATGCTGATCGATGTCGTGGCGTCCTCAGCCCGGGGTGTCGTCGAAGGCGTCACGGCGATCGTCGCCGGAGATGAAGCGATGGCCGCGGACTGGCGCAGTACCCATCCGGAGCTCTTCGAATTCGGGTGGTCCTAGTGTCGGCGTTCGTCGCGCACACGCTGCGCGATGTGCCGTCGTCAGCCGCGATGTCGGCTCTCGGTGTCGATGCGGAGAAGCTGGGTGTGACGGTCTCGGAGGCGATGGATGCTGTCAACTCCCAGTGGTGGGCGTTGGACGGGGCGTTCGAGATCATCCCGAACGGGAACCCCGTGGCGGTGATGGAGCGTCCGCTGCGGTCTGCGGAAGATTTCGCGGATGTGATGGCGCAAGTGAAGAAGGTGCTCGTCGTCTCGGCCGAGGACGTCTTCGCGAAGTTCGAACGCACACGGGCAGATCTGCAAGGAACGATCGAGAACCTCAACGGTCGCCATCGTGCGCACTCGCTGATCCTCGAGGGCGAGGTCGCGACGTTCCAAGCCGACCCCGAAAACGACCCGACGATCACCGGACGCAATCATCCCGAGACCGACGCGTACACGACGGCGCACGTGAACCTCGGACTGCTCGACCAGGAGGCCGAGCGGCTGGCGCTGGAGGTCGAGATGTTCCACCGGCAGCTCGCCCAGGCCGAGCAGGACCTGGCCGATCAGATCCGGGCACTCTCCGGTGGAGACGAGGTGATGCGCTACGACGGCACGCGAGTGAAGACAGCGCAGACCGTGTGGGGGCTTTTCCCTCCCGGTGCACCGTCCGGCCCGGGCACGGCTCCGACAGTGGTGTCGTTCACCGACTACTTCGACCTGTCGGTCGCCCGCGCGACCACCGACCGCATTCACTGGATGACAACGGCCAACGAGCAAGACGTGGCCGACTGGCTCGCCGCGCACCCCGAGTTCTTCGCGGCGATCGGGTTCATCCCGCCGCCGCAATCCGCGGCGCTGTACGAGCAACTCGCCTCGAAGTCGACCGCTGACGCGTCCGGCGCCTGGACCGCCGGGCCACTCGCCACACTCTGGAGCCGTGCCCCCGGCGCGATCGGAAACCTCAACGGACTCAAGACGTCGGTCCGAGCGCCGTTCGCCGCGCACGAGGTGGAGCGGTTGCTCGCGGACCCGACAGTGAGTGACGAGGCGAAGGACAAACTTCGGCTGCTCCAAGCCGCAGCATCAGACGCGATGAGGATACTGTCGACGTTCATCGACGATACCGGCAACCCGCGAGCGTCGCTCATGATCGGCGACCCCGACACCGTCGACCAGGTCATTACAATCACGCACGGGATCAGCACGGACCTTGGCTCGATTGACGAGTGGGCAACGATTACCCGCGACATATATGACTTCGCCAACAGTCAGATCATCGACGCTCGCCACATCAACTCAACGACCGCGGTGATCCTGCAGGCGGAGTGGGATTCAGGGGGAGCAGCCACCGTCCAGCGAGACGACATCCCGTCAACAGGGGCAAGCCGCGAAGTCGCGCTCGTGGAAGGCCTCCGGTACGTGAATCCGGGTGCATCGCAGGAAGGCTGGGCGCACTCGCTGGGCACGACCGCGACGACGATCGCTCAGATGCAGTCTCCGGGCCTGTTCGACCACATGACACTCTTCGGATCAGCAGGTATCACTGACGAGGCGGCCGCAGAGATGGGTGAAGCCCTCGTCAACGACGATGTCACTGTGTCGGCCACGTCTGCCGAGGATGACTGGATCGCCATGTGGGGACGCCTTGAGAACGTCTCGACGCACGACATCGACCCCCGAGGCGAAGCGCGTGTCGAGATGTTCGGATCAGACGGCGGAGTTGTCACCGACTACATCACCCCCGATGATGAGCCGGTCATCGGCCTCCCCACGGGAGGTCACAACGCGGGGGCTTCGGAGGAGTTCATCTACCGCATCCACCGGGCGCCGGGCTGGAACCTAACCCTTCAGGGCGGGGTCGGTATGGGCCTCATCGGTGCAGTCGGGACGATGCCCGCAGACAGTGTCGGCTACCTCGACCCCCGCGGCCAGTCCTTCCTGCAGGCGATCGCTGATTTCGCCGAGCGCGTCGAGGCGCGTCAATGAATAACGCCTGCTCAGCGCGGCGAACGTTACGACGCACTGCGATCACTGTGCTGGTAGGAGGAGTCATGATGTTGACGACAGGCTGTGCCCCGACGAGCGTTGAGCTGTACCAACAGGCACGAGATTCGAACTTGGCGATCAAGCGCGAGATCGCGGATCTTCAGCTGCACATCTTCGATGGCGCGTGGGAAGTGAGCAAGTACGGGGACATTCCCGAAGGTTGCGGCGCAAATGGCTACAGATTCACGTTCGGGCGCTCGACGCCGCCCGACGACGGGTGGCGTCTGCCGCAGGAGTCCACACAAGCGAAGCTCGACGCTCTGATGGCGTGGCTCCATGAGCACGGATGGTCCAACATACGCTTGCTGTCGTACACCGGCGACGTCACATCCACGTCGATCGAAGCGGAAAAACCGTCGGCACATATTGATGACCTCCTCATCAACTTCATGCCGGGCATCGGAAACGACATCATCATCCTCCGCATCGGCGGCACATGCGAGCCTGGCGACGCAGGGGAGCTCATAGATCTCATGTTCCCCGAGGGCGTTGGCGGACGCGATTGGGCTGCGCCAGAGCATCCGTCGACCGAGCCGAAGTTCGGTCTTGCGACACCGTCTCCAACTGCGACACCGTGAGGCCTGATTCCACGCCATCCGTGACGAGGCCGCGAAGAACGGCGAGAACATGGGAGCTATTCGTGCTCGCAGTGATCATGATGACGGCGGCAGGTTGCGCCCCTGCGGGCGCCGAGCTCTATCAACAGGCACGAGACGCGAACTTGACGATGAAACAGGAGATCGCAGCCCTCCAACTTCACATCTTCGATGGCGAATGGGACGTCAGCCAGTACGGGGACATCGCGGAGGCCTGCGGTGCGAACGGCTACAGATTCGTGTTCGGTCGGTCGACCCCGCTCGATGATGGATGGCGGCTGCCCGAGGAATCGACAGAGGCGAAGCTTGACGCTCTCATGGCGTGGCTGGACGAGCACGGATGGTCCAACATTCGTCTGCTGTCATACAGCGGCGACGTCACATCCACGTCTATCGAAGCGGAGAAACCATCCGCACACATCGATGATCTCCTCCTCACCTTCACACCGGGCATCCGAAACGACATCGTCAACCTCGGCATCACCGGTACCTGCGAGCCCGGCGACAAATGGGAGCTGCGCGATCTGATGTACCCAGATGATCTCGAGAACTATGAGGAGCGTCCAACAGAGCATCCGTCTACCGAGCCGAAGTTCGGTCTCGCGACGCCGAGTCCGACGCCGACGCCGTGAGGCTCGATTCCGCGCCATCCGCGACGAGGAGGCGAAGGGTGACGCGTGGAAGCTGTTCGTTCTCGCCGTGGTGGTGATGACGGCAACAGGTTGTGCCCCGAGCGGGACTGATCTCTATTGGCAGGCGCGGGACGTGAATACGACGATGAAACAGGAGATCGCCGATCTTCAATTTCACATCTTCGACGGAGAGTGGAGTACGTCGGAATACGGCGATATCCCTTCCGCGTGTGGAGCGAACGGCTATCGCTTCTCCATGGGGCGGACTGCACCCTATGACGATGGGTGGCGTTTACCGCAAGAGACCACTCAGGCGAAAGCGGAAGCGCTCGTCGCGTGGCTGGATGAGCACGACTGGTCGGGGATCATTTTCCGTTCGTATACCGGTGGCGTCACGTCGGTGACGATCGAGGCGCAAAAGCCCGAAGCGTACATCGATGACCTCCTCATCAACCTCACCACCGGCGTCGCCAACGACGTCCTCAGCCTGAGGGTCACAGGAACGTGCGAGCCAGGTGACGACGACGAGCTCGTCACGCTCATGTACCCGGACGGTCTTGGTGACTACGAAGAACGCCCGACCGAGCATCCGTCGACCGAGCCGAAGTTCGGTCTCGCGACGCCGAGCCCGACGCCTACGCCGTGACGCCAGATTCTGTGCAGTCCGTGACCGAACGGCGAAGCGTGACGAGCACTTCGGCTAGCTCCAGAACAGGTCTTCTGCCTGCTGGTTTTCGCTGATCAGCCACACCTCGACGATGCGGTCGCCGACGACGCGGAACACGTCGATGCCGTGCTGGTCGAGATCGCCGCGACCTGCTCGCTGCGCGCGGAATCGCACGGTCGCCGAGACGAGGTCGCCGCTCTCGGTCGCCGACTCCGTCTCGAGCGCGAACGTTCCGCCGCTGAGTTCCATGAAATGACCCAGGTGGGCGAGGATCGCGTCGGGTCCGATGTGGTCGCCGGACACCGGGCTCTGACCGGGCTGGTGCCACACGGCATCCGCTGCGAAAGTGGCTGCCAGCGCCGCCATGTCACCCGCGGCCATTGCTGTTCCGTACTGCCCGACGACGTCGATTGCCGACATGATGCTCCTTGTGGTTGCTCGGTATTCTGGAGTCTCCAGCGTCTCGACACGGGCGCGGTTACTTCAACGTCACCGAACGGAGCGGCGCATGGCCCGAGAGTGGACGGTGTTCTCGGCGGAGTGCCCGTCGCGGCAGTCTTTGGCTCGCATCGCCAACAAGTGGACGGCGATGATCGTGGTCGTCCTGCACGAGGAGCCTCTGCGTTTCGGTGAGCTGCATCAGCGGGTCGCCGGCATCACGAAGAAGGTGCTCGCCGACACCCTGCGAGCGCTGGAACGCGACGGGATGCTCGAGCGCGCCAGTGCCGACGACGGTCATCCGCGCTATCGCCTCACTCCGCTGGGTCGCACCCTGCACGAGCCGCTGCAGGCCCTGCAGATCTGGGCTGAGTCGCACGTTGAGGACGTGCTCGATGCGCAGGACCGGTACGACGAAGCGGCCGACGAGCGGGTGCTCGACCGCCGCTGATCGCGAAGCGGATGCTCAGCGCGCCGGGTTCTCCGGCAGCCACTGCGCGAGCGTGGTCGAGAAGATCTGCGCACCGTCGACGGGAAGCAGCGTGCGCTCCTCGATGTGGGCGCCGAAGTACTGGGCATCGGGGTCCTGCACCACGGACCGGTGGTCGCCGCGGAACGCGAGTCCCTGGCGGATGAACTCGTCCATCGTGAACACCTCGGGTCCGGCGATCTCGATGTCGCCGTTCAGGGGCTCGCCGGCAGCGGTGCGCGCGACGGCCGTCGCCACATCGGCTGATGCGAGCGGCTGGATCAGGGCACCCGGCAGGCGCACCTCGGCGCCCTCGGCGACGGTCGCGGCGATGCTGCCGATGAACTCGAAGAACTGCGTCGCGTGCACGAACGAGTACGGCACACCCGACTCGGCGATGAGCTTCTCCTGCGCGGCCTTGGCGTGGAAGTAGTCGATGTTCTGCGGGCGGTTCGTGCCCACGATGGTGAGCGCGACGTGGTGGCCGACGCTGGCGACCTTCTCAGCCGCGAGCAGATTGTTCGTCGAGGTCGTGAAGAAATCAAGGACCGCATCCTTCTCGAACGAGGGAGAGTTCGACACGTCGACGACGACGTCGGCACCCGCGAGCGCCTCGGCGAGACCTTCGCCGGTGATCGAATTCACGCCCGTTCCGGGTGACGCCGCGATGGCGTCGTGACCGTAGGTGGTGAGCTTCGCGACGACCTGGGAACCGATGAGTCCCGTGCCGCCGATGACGACGATCTTTGACATGTCGAGCCTTTCGCTGAGGCACCGCTCAGGGGGCGATGTTCATCAGTCATGACCGGACGGTGCTCGCGGATGTGACGTCAGGGCCGATTCCAGCGCTGCAGCTTCTCGGGATTGCGCACGATCCACAGCTCCACGAGCTTCTCGCCGCGCGCACTGCCGCAGATCGTCGCGACCACCCGGTCGCCATCGCGCACGATGATGCCGGGGGAGCCGTTGATCGACGCGCCCTCGATCGTGCCGTCGCGCACAGTCCGTCGGAGCGACTCGAGGGCCGCGTCGGCGCCGTGCTGTGCGGCGAGAGGAGCGTCGACGAGCCCGCCGCCGTCGACGAGGGTCACGACCTCGGAATGCAGAACACGACGGATGCCGTCGGCATCCGCTCGTTCGAGCGCCGCCACCAGATCGTCGATCGTGTGCGCATCCGCTGCGCCCTGCACGCGCCGCCGCCACCAGGCCGGCGGTCGGATCATGCGTGCGCCGCGTTCACATGGAGAAGCTTGTCGGGGCTCATTACCCAGAGCAGCTGTCGGATGCCGTCGGTCGACGTGGTGACGGTGACCATGGTCGTCACCGTGCCGTTCTCGATCAGCGTGGCCGCGGGCTGTCCGTTCACCGTCACCCAGCCGATCGACTTGCCGGTCCAGAAATGGTGCGAGAACGCCGCGATGAATATGGCGACCCGACGGCGGCCGATGATTGGGATGCGGGCGGCGAGGTTGACGCCGTTGCCGTCGGTGTAGCTGACGACCTCATCGGCGAACAGCTTCTCGAGCTGCGCGGCATCGCCCTTCTGCGCGGCGACGAGGAACGCTTCGAGCAGGCTGCGCTGCGCTGCGGGCTCGACCGTGATGTGTCGCTCGGACGTCAGGTGCGCGCGAGCCCGGCTGACGAGTTGGCGAGCACTGACGACGCTCACGCCGATCACCTCGGCAATGCGCGGGTAGGGGTAGTCGAACGCCTCGCGCAGCACATACGCCGCGCGTTCGGTGGGGGTGAGCTTCTCGAGCATGAGCAGCACCGCGAACTGCAGGGCCTCCGCGCGCTCGGCCCCGAGAGCGGGGTCGTCGTCGGTGTTCACGGGCTCCGGCAGCCAGGGACCGATGTAGGTCTCGCGGCGTGCGTGTGCCGATTGCAGCACGTTGATCGACAGGCGGGTCGCGATCGTGGTGAGGAACGCGGCGGGCTCGCGCACATCAGTGCGATCCGTGCCCTGCCACCGGATCCAGGTCTCCTGCACGATGTCCTCGGCATCCGCCACGCTGCCCAGCATGCGATAGGCGATGCCGAAGAGTCGCCGGCGCTGCGCATCGAACTGCGTCAATGCCGCGGCCAGGTCGTCGAGGGGCGTGTCGTCGACGTCCATGGTCTCCTCTTCCCTGCGCGACGCGCAGACGGTTTTCCAATGAAGACCGCACAGCACGAGGATCTGTGACGACGCGCTGATAGTAGCCGGTCGCCACCCGCTGCGGCAATGCCGTGGCCATACTCGTGAGGCGCTTCTAACCTGATGCTCGTCCATAGAGTCAGGAGTCCTCATGACTGCAGCATCCCCCACCTCTCATGACTCCGAACCGACGTGCGATGAAGCGCCCACGGTGGAGTCCACCCCTGTCGAGCCGACGTACGAGCGCGTCGACCTCGATCGCTACGTCGTGCTCGACGACGGCCCCATCGGCTACGTCGAGGTCGTGGCGCAGGTCTTCGTCTGTTACGCCGGCCACCCCTACCCCCGAGCGGCCGAGATCGCGCAGGTGTACGACTTCTCGGAGGCCGTGAAGACGGTCATCGAATATGTCGCGTCATCTCGTGACCCTAAGCTCTCCGCATGAGCCTTGAAATCTGGCCGGGGTCGGCATATCCATTGGGTGCGACCTTCGACGGGCAGGGAACGAACTTCGCCCTGTTCAGCGAGGGAGCGGATCGCGTCGAGCTGTGCCTGTTCGAAGAGGACGGCACCGAGCAGCGCGTGGAACTCACCGAGGTCGACGCCTTCGTGTGGCACGGCTATCTGCCGTCGGTGCAGCCCGGGCAGCTGTACGGCTATCGGGTGCACGGCCCCTTCGACCCGGAACAGGGCAAGCGGTTCAACCCGAACAAGCTGCTGCTCGACCCCTACGCCAAGGCGGTCGCCGGCAGCATCGACTGGGGGCAGTCGCTGTTCGGCTACGACTTCGGCGACCCGGATTCCCGCAACGACGACGACTCCGCCGCCGCGATGGCGAAGGGCGTCGTCATCAATCCGTTCTTCGAGTGGGCCGGTGACCGGCAGCCGAAGACCCCGTATGCGCAGAGCGTGATCTACGAAGCGCATGTGAAGGGGCTCACCGAACTGCACCCGGAGATCCCCGAAGAGCTGCGCGGCACCTACGCGGGCATCGCGCATCCGGCGATCATCGATCATCTGGTGCGCCTCGGCGTCACCGCCCTCGAGCTCATGCCGGTGCACCAGTTCGTGAACGATTCGGTGCTGCAGGACAAGGGGCTCTCGAACTACTGGGGCTACAACACCCTCGGATTCTTCGCTCCGCACAACCTCTACGCGTCGAGCGGCGACGACGGGCAGCAGGTTCAGGAGTTCAAGGCGATGGTGCGCACGCTGCATGCCGCCGGCATCGAGGTCATCCTCGACGTGGTCTACAACCACACCGCCGAGGGCAATCACCTGGGCCCGACGATCTCGATGCGCGGCATCGACAACGAGGCGTACTACCGGCTCGAAGAGGACAAGCGCTTCTACACCGACTACACCGGCACGGGGAACAGCCTGAACGCGGGCAGCCCGCACGCGCTGCAGCTGCTGATGGATTCGCTGCGGTACTGGGTCACCGAGATGCACGTCGACGGGTTCCGCTTCGACCTCGCATCGGCGCTCGCCCGCGAGTTCTACGACGTCGACCGTCTCGCGGCGTTCTTCGAACTCGTGCAGCAGGACCCGATCGTGTCGCAGGTGAAGCTGATCGCCGAGCCGTGGGACATCGGCCCCGGCGGGTATCAGGTCGGCAACTTCCCTCCGCAGTGGTCGGAGTGGAACGGCAAGTACCGCGACACGGTGCGCGATTTCTGGCGCGGCGAACCGCAGGCGCTCGGCGAGTTCGCGTCGCGTCTGACGGGCTCGGCCGACCTCTACGAGCATTCGGCCCGGCGCCCGGTCGCCTCGATCAACTTCGTCACGGCGCACGACGGCTTCACGCTGCGCGACCTCGTCTCGTACAACGAGAAGCACAACGAGGCGAACGGCGAGGACAACAACGACGGAGAATCGCACAACCGTTCCGACAACATGGGCGTGGAGGGACCGACCGACGATGTCGACGTGAACCGTCGTCGCGCTCGTCAGCAGCGCAACTTCCTCGCCACCCTGCTGCTGTCGCAGGGCGTGCCGATGATCGCGCACGGCGATGAGCTGGGGCGCACCCAGCACGGCAACAACAACGGATACGCGCAGGACAACGAGACCACGTGGGTCGACTGGGCATCGGCCGATCTCCCGCTGGTCGAGTTCACCGTGGCGGTCGCGCGACTGCGGCGCGAGCATCCGACGTTCCGACGCAGCCGATTCTTCAACGGCCGCCCGGTGCGTGCCGAAGACGGCGAGCGCGTGCCCGACGTGGTCTGGTTGCGACCCGACGGCGTGATGATGCAGCCGGAGGACTGGGACTCGGGCTTCGGCCTCGCGGTCGGGATGTTCCTGAACGGCGGCGGCATCCGCGAGAAAGACCTGCGGGGGCGGCCGGTGACCGACGTCAACTTCCTCGTGTACTTCAACAGCGGCGATGAGCATGTCGATCTGGTTCTGCCCGACCGGCGGTACGGCGAACGCTGGCACATCGTGGTCGACACCGCGGGCGAGAAGGCGAACGGGCCCTCGACCGCGGCCGGCACGCAGCTCGTGCTCGAGTCGAGGTCGCTGCTGGTGCTGCAGCAGGTCGATGCGGTGGAACTCTCGACCGATGACTCGGTCGACGCCTCACTGCGCGCCCAGAACGAGCACGTCATCGCGCCGGCTCCTCACGCGGAGGTTCGCACGTCATGACGCGGCGCCCCCTGTCGACCTACCGACTGCAGATCAGTCCGCGGTTCCCGCTGGGGGATGCCGCGGCGGTGACCGAGTACCTCGCGGAGCTCGGGGCGTCGTGGGCGTACCTCTCGCCGCTGCTCGCCTCGGTGTCGGGTTCCGACCACGGCTATGACGTGGTCGACCACTCCCGCGTCGACACGGCGCGGGGAGGCGAAGAGGGCCTCGAGACCTTCGTGGCGGCCGCCCGGGCCGCAGGCCTCGGCATCCTGGTCGACACGGTTCCCAACCATGTGGGAGTCGCGGTTCCGCGACAGAACCCGTGGTGGTGGGACGTGCTGCGTCTCGGTCGCGCATCGCGGCACGCGGTGGCGTTCGACGTGGACTGGCGCATCGGCGAGGGCAGGGTGCGCCTGCCCATTCTGGGTGCGCAGCCGGCGGAGATCATCGCCGCCGGCGATCTCGTCGTCGACACGACCCCTGCCGACGACGCCCCCGACGGCACGCTGACGTACTTCGATCACGTGCTGCCGCTCGCTCCCGGAACGGGGGAGCACGCCCACGATCTGCCGGCGCTGCTTGCCGCCCAGAACTACGAGCTGCGTTTCTGGCAGGACCAGAACGCCGAGCTCAACTACCGTCGGTTCTTCGCGGTCTCCGAGCTCGCCGGCATCCGTGTCGAGCTGCCCGACGTGTTCGACGAGTCCCATGCCGAGATCGTGCGGTGGCTGCGGGCCGGGCTCGCCGATGGACTGCGGGTCGATCATCCGGACGGACTCGCCGATCCGGGCGGCTACCTGGAGCGGTTGGCGGATGCCACGGGCGGGGTCTACACGCTCGTCGAGAAGATCCTCGAGCCGGGCGAGGAGCTGCCGTCGTGGTGGCACACCGACGGCACGACGGGGTACGACGCGCTGGCCGAGATCGACCGGCTGTTCGTCGACGCGGACGGGGTCGACGCGCTCACCCGTCTCGACGTGCGTCTACGCGCGCAGACGAATCTCGCCGAGGCGCTGTCGTGGCCCGACCTGATCCACTCGACCAAGCGCATGATCGCCGAAGAGCTGCTGGCCTCGGAGGTGCGACGGCTGGTCGGGTCTCTGCCGTTCGGAATCGTCGACGCGGACGATGCTCTGGTCGAACTCGTGGCGTGCTTCCCGGTCTATCGCTCGTATCTGCCCGCCGGGCGCGCGCACCTGCAGCATGCGTTCGCCGAGGCGCGGCGGCGGCGGCCCGAACTCGAGCAGGCCTTCGCCGAACTCGAGCCGATTCTCACCGACCCGACGCTCGAGGCCGCCGTGCGGTTCCCGCAGGTGAGCGGTGCGGTCATGGCGAAGGGCGTCGAAGACACGGCGTTCTACCGGTACACGCGCCTGGGCACGCTCACCGAGGTGGGGGCCGACCCGTCGATCGCCGCGCTCTCGACCCAGGAGTTCCACGAGGCGCAGAGCGCACGGCTCGCCGCCTGGCCGCACTCGATGACGACGCTGTCGACGCACGACACGAAGCGCTCCGAAGATGTGCGCGCGCGACTCACGGTGCTCTCCGAGATGCCCGATCGGTGGGCCGAGGTTCTCGATGAACTGCGAGGGATCGCCTCAACCGGTCATGGTCCGCTCGATGCGCTGCTGTGGCAGGCAGTCGTCGGTGCCTGGCCGATCTCGTCGGAGCGACTGCTGGCCTACGCCACGAAGGCCGCCCGGGAAGCTGCCGAGTCGACGTGGTGGCAGCATCCGGATGCCGAGTTCGAGAAGGGGCTCGCAGCCATCGCAGAGGCGGCCAACGGCTCGGCCTCCCACATCGTGTCGGCCTTCGTCGACGAGATCGTGGATGCCGGACGCTCGAACTCCCTGTCGGCGAAGCTGCTGCAGCTCACCGGCCCCGGCGTGCCCGACGTGTATCAGGGCACCGAGCTGTGGGACCTGTCGCTCGTCGACCCCGACAACCGTCGTCCGGTGGACTTCGCCGCACGCGCACGTCTGCTGAAAGACCTCGACGCCGACGTGGCCCGCGGCACGCTCCCGCCGATCGACGACTCGGGCCGCGCGAAGCTACTCGTGACGTCGCGTGCCCTGCGGCTGCGGCGCGACAACCCGGAGCTGTTCGGCATCTACCGGCCGGGTGTCGTCGTGGGCGAAGCATCCGATCACGCGGTCGCGGTTCACCGCGGCGGAGTCACCGCGGTGGCGACCCGACTGCCGGTAGGGCTGTCGCGTCGCGGCGGATGGGGCGATACCCAGCTCATGCGGCCCGACATCGCCGCCGTCGACGTGCTGACCGGCAGGCGCATCGCGCCGGGGCCGGTGCGACTCGCCGAACTCTTGGAGACCTATCCCGTGGCACTGCTGGAGGACGCACGATGATCGAGGTCTGGGCGCCGCGGGCGCAGCGGATGCGGGTGCGACGCGTGTCTGCGGACGGCGCGACGATCGACGAGCGCGATCTGGTCGCTTCGACGTCGGATGCCCTCGACACGGGATGGTGGAGCACCGATCTCGCGCTCGCCGACGGGGAGCAGTACGGGTTCCTGATCGATGACGGCGCGCAGCTGCGGCCCGATCCGCGATCTCGTCGTCAGCCGTCCGGCGTGCACGGCCCCTCGGCCGCCTTCGATGCGACGGACTTCGAGTGGACCGACGAGTCGTGGACCGGGCGGCAGCTCGCCGGCGGCGTGATCTACGAGCTGCACCTGGGAACGTTCACGCCCGAGGGCACTCTCGAGTCGGCCATCGGGCGGCTCGACCACCTCGTCGACGTCGGCATCACGCATGTCGAGCTGCTGCCGGTCAACGCCTTCAACGGCCAGTGGAACTGGGGCTACGACGGGGTGCTCTGGTACGCCGTGCACGAGGGCTATGGCGGGCCGCGGGCCTACCAGCGCTTCGTGGATGCCGCGCACGCCCGTGGTCTCGCGGTGATCCAAGACGTGGTGTACAACCACCTCGGCCCGAGCGGCAACTACCTGCCCGAGTTCGGCCCCTATCTGCGCGATGGGCAGCGCAACACCTGGGGCGATTCGGTGAACCTCGACGAGCCGGCGGTGCGCGAGTTCATCATCGAGAACGCGCTCATGTGGATGCGCGACTTCCACGTCGACGGCCTGCGCCTCGACGCCGTGCACGCCCTGCACGACGACCAGCCGGTGCACATCCTGCAGGAACTCGCCGAGCGGACCGATGCTCTCTCGGCCCATCAGCTGCGCCCCCTCACCCTGATCGCCGAGTCCGACCTCAACGACCCGACGCTCATCCTTCCGCGCGAGGCCGGCGGATACGGTCTGACGGCCCAGTGGTCTGACGACTGGCACCACGCCGCCCACGTCGCGCTCACCGGGGAGACCACCGGATACTACGAAGATTTCGCCGCGGCGGATGCCCTCGTCAAGGTGACGCAGAGCGGCTTCTTCCACGACGGGAGCTTCTCGTCTTTCCGCGGGCGTCCGCACGGGAAGCCGATCCCTCCGGAGGTGCCGGCCTGGCGTCTGGTCACCTTCGCGCAGGACCACGATCAGATCGGCAACCGTGCGACGGGCGATCGGTTGTCGGCGACGCTCTCGGCGGATCGTCTCGCGGTCGCCGCGGTGCTCACTCTCACCGCACCGGGAACGCCGATGCTGTTCATGGGCGAGGAGTGGGGAGCATCCACCCCCTGGCAGTTCTTCACCTCGCACCCCGAACCGGAACTCGGGCGGGCGACGGCCGAGGGGCGCATCGCGGAGTTCGCGCGCATGGGCTGGGACCCTGCCACGGTGCCCGACCCGCAGGACCCCGCGACGTTCGAGCGTTCGCACCTCGACTGGAGCGAACTCGCGCAGCCTGCGCACGAGCGGCTGCACGACCTCTACCGCGACCTCATCGCCCTGCGCCGCGAGCGCCCGGAACTCACCGACCCCGACATGACCCACAACCGGGTCACGGTCGAGATGAGCGCGGCCTCCGCAGGCAACAGTCCCGACGCCCGCGTCTACCGGATCCACCGCGGCCCCGCCTCGGTGCTGGTGAACCTCTCGCCCGACGACGCCTCGTTCGAGGTCGGACCAGACGCCGCCGTGCTGCTGTCGACCGCCGAGGTGCGGGTCGAGACGGGCCGGGTGACCGTGCCGTCCGAGGCCGCCGCCGTCGTCGCTCCGGGCCCGGGAGCCCTCTCGGGGTGAGAAGCTAGAAGGATGAGCACTTCGTCCGTCACCGCACCGGCCACCCCGCTGAGCGACGACGAGGTGCGACTGCTCCGGGCGGACTTCCCGATCCTGTCGAGCGAGGTGCAGGGGCATCCGCTCGCGTACCTCGATTCTGGGGCGACCTCGCAGCGTCCGTTCGCCGTGCTCGACGCCGAGCGCGAGTTCGCGACCACGTTCAACTCCGCCGTGCACCGTGGCGCGCACACGCTCGCCGCCGAGGCGACGGAGCTGTTCGAGGATGCCCGCAGCACGGTCGCCCGCTTCATCGGCGCCGACGACGACGAGATCGTCTGGACCTCGAACGCCACCGAGGCCATCAACCTCGTCGCCTACTCCCTCTCGAACGCGTCTCTCGGCCGCGGGAGAGCGGCCGCCGAGCCGCTGCATCTGCGCGCCGGTGACGAGATCGTCACCACCGAGATGGAGCACCACGCCAACCTCATCCCGTGGCAGGAGCTCGCGTTCCGCACCGGCGCGACCCTGCGCGTGATCCCGCTCGACGACGACGGAGCCCTGCGCCTCGACACCCTCGCCGCGCACATCACCGATCGGGCGAAGATCGTCGCCGTCACCCACGTCTCGAACGTGCTCGGCGTCATCAACCCGGTCGAGCAGATCATCGCGCGGGCCCGCGAGGTGGGCGCTCTCGTGCTGCTCGACGCCTGCCAGTCGGCCCCGCACCTGCCGCTCGACGTGCGCGCTCTCGACGTCGACTTCGCCGTGCTCTCCGGCCACAAGATGCTCGGACCGACCGGTGTCGGCGCGCTCTACGGTCGGCGTGAGCTGCTCGAGATCATGCCGCCGTTCCTCACCGGCGGATCGATGATCACCACCGTCACCACCACCGAGGCCGAGTACCTGCCGCCGCCCCAGCGCTTCGAGGCCGGCACGCAGCGGGTCTCGCAGGCGATCGCGCTCGCCGCGGCCGTCGACTACCTGACGACGGTCGGCATGCCGCGCATCGCCGCCCATGAGGCCCAGCTCGGTGCGCGTCTTCTCGAGGGTCTGCGGGCGATCGACGGCGTGCGCGTGCTCGGCGCCGACATCGACCTGCCGCGCGTGGGCCTCGCCAGCTTCGACGTCACCGGCATCCATTCGCACGACGTCGGCCAGTTCCTCGACGACCGCGGCATCGCCGTGCGGGTCGGGCACCACTGCGCACAGCCGCTGCACCGGCGTCTCGGCGTCACCTCGTCGACGCGGGCGAGCACCTATCTCTACACCACCGAGGCCGAGGTGGATGCCGTGATCGACGGTGTCGCCCAGGCGATCGACTTCTTCGGAGCACACGCATGACATCCGGCGACCTGCAGAACCTGTACCAGGAGCTGATCCTCGATCACTCCCGCACCCCGCACGGCTTCGGCCTGCGCGACGAGATCGCGGCCCAGTCGCACCAGGTCAACCCGACCTGCGGCGACGAGGTGACTCTGCAGGTGCACCGCGCCGACGACGGCTCGATCGAGGCGATCGCGTGGGAGGGGCACGGGTGTGCGATCTCGCAGGCATCCGCTTCTCTGCTCGCGGAACTCGCCGAGGGTCTGAGCGTCGACGACCTCGAGATCCGCATCGCGGCGTTCCGCGAGGCGATGCGCTCGCGCGGAAAGATCGAGCCCGACGAAGAGCTGCTCGGCGACGCCGCCGCACTCGGCGGGGTGTCGAAGTACGTCGCCCGGGTGAAGTGCGCGATGCTCGCCTGGGTCGCCGCTGAAGACGCGCTGCACAAGTCGGCGTGATCTCTCGTCCGGCGGCCGCGCGCGGGAGAGGATGAACGTATGACGGTGCAGCTGCTTCCCCTCGCTCCCGAGCAGTTCGACGCGTGGCGGTCGGGCACACGGGAGCGTCTGATCCGTCTGCGGCAGGACTCCGGCGCTCGCCCGGGGCAGGATGCCGTGGATCAGGCCGATCAGTACTTCGAGGAGCTGTTGTCCGAGGGCCTGCAGACCGCGTCGGCGCGCATCTCGCGCATCGTCGACGACGCGAACGGCGACCTCGGAACGGTGTGGCTCGGACTCAACGCCACGCGACTTTTCGTCGTCGATCTGGCGTTCGCGCGCGAGGTGTCGGAGGCGCAGAACGACGACCTGATGGCGGCGGTTCTGGCCGTCGCGCGCGACGCGGGGGTCACGAGCATCAGCATGGGCGTGTTCCCGCAGGATGCCGGAGGCCACCGCTTCCTCGCGGGGCGAGGGTTCTCGCCGTCGTCGATCCAGATGCTGCTCGATCCGATCCGGGAGCGGGAGCCTTCCGGTGACATCGAGGTCGTGCGCATGGCCCCGGAGCGCTTCGAGCGCTTCACCGCCGAGTCTCTGCAGGCCTTCGCGCAGGACCTCGTCGATTCCGGACGTCTGGCGATGGACGAGGCGCAGGTCGAGTCGCGCCGCCAGTTCGAGAAGGAGCTCCCGCAGGGGTTGGCGACACCGGGCCAGGCGCTGTTCGTCGGCACGGTCGACGGTGCAGAGATCGGCATCCTGTGGATCGGTCTGCGCGAGCGCGACGGTCACCCGCACGCGTTCATCCTCGACATCGAGGTCGCCGCCGATCAGCGTCGTCGCGGCTACGGGCGGCAGCTGATGCTCGCCGCCGAGAGCGAGGCGCGGCGCGAGGGCGCCGCGTCGATCGGACTGCACGTGTTCGGCTTCAACCACGGAGCCGTCGCTCTGTACGAAGAACTGGGCTACCGCCGTACCGAAGAACTGTTCATCCGCGAGCTCTGAGCTGCACGTCGCCGTGTGACGTCTGGGGAATACCGCTGTGCCGCAGGCGTTGGCACACCACATGACTACTCTCGGAATCATCGGTGCAGGACACATCGGCTCACAGGTCGCTCGCGTGGCAGTGGCCGCAGGCTACGACGTCGTGATCGCGAACTCGCGCGGGCCGGAGACGCTCGCCGCCCTCGTCGAAGAACTCGGACCCAAGGCGAAGGCGGCCACCGCGGTCGAAGCCGGAGAAGCGGGCGACGTCGTCGTCGTCACCGTGCCGTTGCGCGCGATCGACCAGGTGCCGGCCGAGCCGCTCGCCGGCAAGATCGTGCTCGACACGAACAACTACTACTTCGAGCGCGACGGCCACATCGACGCCCTCGACAACGGCGAGACGACGACCTCCGAGATCGTGCAGGCCCACCTTCCCACCTCGCGCATCGCGAAGGCCTTCAACCACATCTACGCCCGCGACATCACGGCAGACGGCACCCCGGCCGGAACCCCCGATCGTCGCGCCCTGGCGACCGCGGGTGACGACGCCGACGCGATCGAGTTCATCACCCGCTTCTATGACGAGGTCGGATTCGACACCGTCAACGTCGGCCCGCTCAGCGAATCGTGGCGCGTCGAGCGCGACCGCCCCGCCTATGTCGTGCGACAGAACGCCGAAGAACTCACCGCGAACCTCGCGCTCGCCAACCGCCTGCCCTGAGCGCAGCCGGATAAGAGGGGCGGATGCTGACGGCATCCGCCCCTCTTTGCATGCCCTGAGCGTGCCACCGCGTCATGTGGGATACCAAAGTTGGTGATTCGGCTGATGAGTGCGAGAATTCCGGCATGACGGGGGCGGGGGCTACCGGCGAATTGGAGTCGGTGCGAGTCACGCGCATACTGCGCGACGACATCGTGTTGGGTCGTCGCGCCCCGGGGTCGCGACTCGTCGAGCGCGACATCGCCGCCGAACTGAACGTCTCGCGGTTGCCGGTGCGCGAAGCGATCAAGTCGCTGGTGGGCGAGGGAGTGGTCGTCGCGAGGCCGCGAACATGGGCCGTGGTGCGCGAGTTCACGCTGCGCGACATCCAGGATTTCGCCGAGGTGCGCGAAGCGATCGAGACGCTGATCTTCGTGTTCGCCGCCGAACGGCACGACGATGCGGGCATCGCACGCATGCGCGATGCCTACGAGCGCGAACTCGCAGCGGCCATGATCGACGACACCGAGACGGCCCGGATCGCCGCCGGCCAGTTCCACGAATTCGCCGGGAACATCGCCGGTAACGAGATGCTCAGCGAGCTGATCAGCGTCTTCCTCACGCGCCTGCAGTGGTTGTTCGGCCAGCACGACGACCTGCTCGCCATGGCCGAGGAGCACCGCATCATCCTCGAGGCGATGGAGGCGCGAGACGCTGAGGCGCTGCGTGTGCTCATCCCGAAGCACCTCGCGAGCGGGCGCCTCGCCGCCGAGCTCCGCCTCAGCGCCGAGACCGCCGCCCGCTGACGCGCGGTCTCGACGGGGTTTCGTTCATAACTCCTCAAGATCGGCTCGCAATCCGATTTCCGGTGTAGTCCGTTGCACTTCGGGCCTGGTCTTGAGGAGTTATGAAGGGGGCATCCCCGAGCCCGACCGCGGAATCGGGTGTCACGCTCTCTGATCCGCCGCTATATTTGGGCATATTGGGTAGGTTCGCGTTCTCTGGGGAGCGGTATGCGAGGCGTTGCCGTCGTCGTCGGGGGTCTGTTGTTGATCGGGGGAGCGACGGTCGTCGTGCTCGCAGACCAGCAGAGCGCCGCCGAGGTCGCCACGCTGCACGACCAGATCGACCGCACGACCGACCGGCTCGGCGACATCTCCGAAGCCAACCTCACCCTCGCCGAACAGCTCACGGCTCTGCGCTCGCAGATCGCCGAGCAGGAGAGCGAACTCTCCGACACCTCGGGATTCCTGCCGTGATGCGCCGCACGATCGCCGTCACGATCGCTGCGGCGGTCGTCGTGTGCGGCGCCATCGTCGCCCGGGCCGACGGACTCGAGGCCGACCGCGCCGAGGCGGCCGCCGAGCTCATCGCACTCGCCGAGCGGACGGATGCCGCGGCCGGGCGAACCGCCTACCTCGAAGGGGCGGTCGAACGGGCGCAGGACGACACGGCCGATCGGGCCGCGATCCTCGAGGTGCGACCGGCGTTCGTCGCCGAGATCACCGCCTTGAGCGCGGCGTTGGAGGGGGCCGAGGGCAAGGTCGACACAGCGGCCCATCGGGCATCCGCTCTGTCGGCGCAACAGACCGTGCTCGCCGAGCGCGACGACCCTGCGACGGTCACCGCAGCGACCGCGACCGTGCATGCGCTCACCGAGAAGGTCGGTGAGCAGGTCGTCGGCTGGCAGGCGGCGCAGAGCGCCGGGCCCGGCGGCCCGGCATGGGTGAGCAGCGGGCCCGACGGGTATGCCCGCGTGCGCGCGGCGCTCGACCAGGTCGGCGGGGGCGGGGTGGGCCTGTACGAGTCATCGTCGTGCGCCGGAGGCACGGCTCCGGCCTGCGCGAACAGCGGTGGATACATCAAGTACCGGGCCGACCTCGCGAACTGGAGCACCGGACGCCTGCAGTGGGCCATGGCGCACGAGCTCGCGCACATCTACCAGTTCCGCGTCTGGGGAGCCTTGAACTCGTCGGCCGCGTACCGGTCGTCGTTCGGCGGCGACCCGGAGTTCCTGGCGAACTGCATGGCCGTGGTGCGCGGGTATCCGGGTGACGTCGGATGCGATGCCGATCAGCAGGCGTGGGCATCGGGCATCTGGGTGGGCGCGGTGCGCTGAGCGCGACTCGACGCGCCCGCCGCCTCGGCTCAGGCGATCGGGGTCGTGGTGTCGATCGCTTCGCGCAGCGGTCGACGCATGACCTTCCAGTAGCCCGACGGCGACAGGCGGGTGAGCACGTCGATGAGCCGCGCCTCGCGCCCGACCATCGTGCGCGCCCGGCGCCGCACGGTCGCCTGCACGATCCGGGCCGCGGCATCGGCTGGTTCGGTGTGGTACATCTGGGCCTGCGCGGCGGCGGCACGGGTGGCGACCTCGGGGTCGATGGCGGCGGCGTAGCGTCCGTGCAGGATGATGCCGGTGCGCACCCCCGCGGGGTAGATCGCTCCGACCGACACCGAGGTGCCTTCGAGCTCGTGGCGCAGGGCTTCGGAGAACCCGCGCACGGCGTACTTGCTCAGCGCGTAGGGGATGCGTCCGGCCGGCGCCGCGAGGGCGTACACGCTCGCGAGGTGCGTGATGTGTGCGGATGGCGCGGCACGCAGGGCGGGCAGCAGGGCTTTGGTGATGGAGACGGTTCCCCACAGGTTGACGTCGGTGAGCCAGCGCATCTCTTCCATCGTGAGCTGGTCGAGGTTGCCGAGCATCGACGATCCTGCGCAGGTGATGAGCGCGTTGATCCGCGGATGGGCGGCGGTGATGGCGTCGACGGCGGCGAACACGGCGTCGTCGTCGCGCAGGTCGACGATGTGCGTGGTCACTGTCGTGTCGAGCTCGGAGGCGACGGCGTGCAGGGCCTCGGCGTTGTGATCGACGAGCGCCAGGTGCGCTCCCTCCGCGGCGAGCAGACGAGCCACGGCCGCGCCCATTCCGCTGGCGGCGCCGGTGATGACCGTGGTGTTTCTAGCAAGGGCGAGCGGCCTCATGCATCCTCCTCCGGGCGCGATTCGGGTGCGCGCCCTGTGCGTCTGCGCGGGGTGGGAAGAACGGGTTTTTCCCTATTCTGGCCGACACTGCGAGCAAGCGATACCGGTACGCTCGAAGGGAGGAGGTTCCGGTGGGACGAACAGCGGATGCCATCGCCGAAGGCGTCGCGATCGCGACCGCTGCGGCGCGCCTCGCCGTCAAGAATCACATCCTCATGGGCACGATCGCCGAGGATGGCGTCTTCGACACCGAGAACTACATCGCGGATGCCCGGGAGGCACTGCGCGCGATGGCCGAGGAGTCAGAAGCGGCCGCCGCGAACGTCACCGCGCTGCGCAAGCGCGCTCGCGGGCGGCACTCCGACCCGCACGGCACGCACGACTACCGTGACCGCGACGTGCGCAATCTGCGCCGCCGCGCGAAGCAGTCCAGCGGTGTCGCCGCGAAGCTGCGCGAGATGATGAACGACCCCGAGCAGCTCGGCGTGATCGTCGAAGAGGCCCGCGAGGGTGCGTGGGCCG
The DNA here is from genome assembly GCF_044743285.1 of Microbacterium sp. NPDC087665. Taxonomy (NCBI): domain Bacteria; kingdom Bacillati; phylum Actinomycetota; class Actinomycetes; order Micrococcales; family Microbacteriaceae; genus Microbacterium; species Microbacterium sp. NPDC087665. The sequence continues at coordinate 105,196 of NZ_JBIUWD010000008.1, forward strand.
ATGTGCGGCACAACCTCGATCGGCGTCTGCGCGTCGAGGGCATGCGTCCCGACCAGGACCCCGATTACGACCGCATGCGCGAAGCGCGGATGCAGGCGCTGCGGCTCGTCGATCTGCAGGCGCTGTCGTCTGTGCAGCGCGCCAAGGCCAAGAACAAGAAGAAGGAGAAGGAGGCGTCCGAGGTCGACTGACGGCCTCGTTTCGCTTTCGCCCCGAGTCTGTTGTAGGCTTATCGTCGGCCCGCTGAGCGGGTTTGAGCGCCCGTAGCTCAATGGATAGAGCATCTGACTACGGATCAGAAGGTTAGGGGTTCGAGTCCCTTCGGGCGCACAGAACCAGAAACGGTCTCCACTTCGGTGGGGGCCGTTTCTGCGTTAAGGCCAGCCGCCAACCAGTCGAGGGTGACGCCGGTCGCGCTCGCCCACCGGACGAAGTAGGTCGCGGTCGGCTCTGAGCGCCCTCGCTCCCAGTTGCTCACGGTGTTGCGTGCCACACCGATACGGTCGGCGATCTCGCCCTGGTCGAGGTCGGCCAGCATCCGGGACTTGCGCAGCCTGTCAACAAGCGTCCACGTGGGGTTGTCGAGGATTGTCATGATCCACAGATTAGCGTGTCCGCGACCAAAACGGGGACACGCCGCGCCCAATCCCAGAGTTATTCACACTGTGCATAACTCTGTGGATCATGCACAAATCGGGAGTATCCGCCCAGCGGGTCAGCGAGGTCAGCCGTGTCGGTTGAGTCTATGGCGATCGCTCTTCGGCACTCGCGCGCCAAGGGAACCACGAAGGTTGTCATGATCGGCATCGCCAACCACGACGGCGACGGCGGATCGTGGCCTTCGATCGACACCCTGGCCGACTATGCCAACGTCGACCCGCGAACCGTCCAGCGCTCGATCGATCAGCTCGTGAAGCTCGGCGAAGTGCGTCGGATCATCCAGGGCGGCGGCACGCACCTCATGGCGGACTCCCACCGCCCCAACCTGTACGAAGTCCTGCTCCGGTGCCCCGTCGACTGCGACCGCACGGCGCAGCATCGCACCAAGAAGCAGCTTTCCCGCCCCCGGCCCTCGCCATTGGAAGGCCTCGCCGGGGAGCTGGGGGTTATCCACACGGGTGACGCCAGTGTCACCCCCGATCTATCCACAGGGGTGACGCCGATGTCACCCGGAGGGGTGACGCCAGTGTCACCCAAACCAGTCCCTAGAACTCACCACTCATCTCCTAGAGACAACTCAAGTAGTCGCGCGAGCGCATCTGCGGTGCGTCCGACGATGACCTGGATTGATGAGCGTTGTCCGGGCAACTGGCGGGATCACTCTCACGTGCTCAGCAAATCGACGGGCAAGTGCGCCCATTGCTTCGAGCCTCCGACCATGAACGCCGCCACCGGAGAGGTCGCCTGATGCCCGACTACATCGATCCGACTTTCGCGATCATCGCCGCCGTGGTGATCACCGTGTACCTGATCCTGACCCCGCCCAACAACACGACCCCGACCGACTGACCAAGGAGACGACATGACCACCGAGACCGCCCCTCAGCCGACCATCTACGAGCAGCTGCGCCAGCTCGCACGCGAGTACGCCGAGCGAGCCGAGCAAGCGCCTACGTTCGCCCAGTCCGACATCTGGCACACCGACGCCGCACAGCTTCGCCTGGTCGCTCAGATGGTCGGTGATCGTCCACTCGATGACTGGTCGGAGATCGGCCAGCAGTGGGTCGACGCGGCCCGCAAGGTGCTCGACGCATACAAGCCCGGTGACCCCCGATGAACTGCCGGTGCTGGCTGTGCAACGGCCCCGCCCGAATGAAGCTGGTCGCGTGGGTTGAGCGCGAGCCGCTGACCAGTGAGCAGCAGGAGGCCCACCGGGGGTTCTGGCAGGGGTTTGCCCGTGGCTGAGAAGTGGGGCGGGCGCAAGTCGCAGGAGTGGGTCGCTGCTGTCCTCGCTGAGAAGGGCACGATCTGTCGCCTGTGCGGTCTGCCTGGTGCGGACACTGCCGACCACATCATCGCTCGATCGAAGGGCGGCGACTGGTACGACGTTGCCAACGGTCGCCCAGCTCATCGTCGTTGCAACGAGTCGCGCGGCAATCGCGATGTCACTGCGCCGATAGAGACAGGCCTCCAGTTTTTCAAACGGGCCGCTTAGCGGACGCCCCGCGCCAGCGCTTCCATCTCCCCCCAACACCCCACAAAAAAGACCCGACCACGAGCCCGAAAGGAGCCGGAAATGACCGCCGAAAACGCCCCGTATCTGCCCGGATTCGACCCGACGCCGCCGAAGGACAGCACACCCGGCTTCATCGAGCAGGAAACGCTCCGACAGATTGAAGCGCTGCGCAGCATGGGCTACATCGAAGACCATCACGCCGGACAGGTCGCACTCGCGATCACCACGGCGCGCGCGCTCGACCAGGCCCAGGGTCGAGGTGCCCCGTCCGGGTACGCGAACCTGACCCGAGCCATGAAAGAGATCTTCGAGACGCTGCCCGCCCCGGAAGCGGCATCCGCCGACGCGCTCACGAAGGTTCTCGACTTCCTGATGTCCGATCAGCCGCAGCACGACAGCGAAGAGGTCGATCACTGATGCCGTTCACCTACGACCCCGAGCCGCGCTACATGCCCGAGCGCGACCTGTCCTGGAACAGCGAGGGCGAGGAGGTCGCGAAGACCGCTCGGCTGATGGGCGTTGAGCTGATGCCCTGGCAGCGGCGAACCGTCGAGGTCGCGTCTGAGTGGCGCACGTTCGGCCCGGGGGAGTCGGAGAACGACAAGTTCCTGGGCATGCGCCGCTACCGCTATAGCCGCGTCGTGGTCACCGTCCCGAGACAGTCGGGAAAGACGACGCTCATGGGGCCGGTTCGAACGCACCGGATGATCACCCGCCCGAACCTCTCAGCCTGGTCGACGGCGCAGACCGGGAACGATGCCGGGAAGCGCATGAAAGACCTGATCAAACTGGTGGCCGGGTCGCCCCTGGCCCCCATGTTCAAGTCGCGCTTGTCGAACGGCTCCGAAGGTCTGATCCTCCCGGCGAACGGCTCCCGCCTGACCCGGTTCGCGCCGCGTCCTGATGCGATCCACGGCGAGACGCCCCACTGGGTCGACTACGACGAATTCTGGAAGTACTCGCGCGAGCTGGGCGAACAGCTCACGGGCGCTGTCAGCCCCGCCATGATCACGCTGCACGGCATCGCGCAGCGCTGGTACGTCTCGACCATGGGCACCGCTCAATCCGGGTTCATGAACGACCTCGTAGACCTCGGGCGAGCGGGCACCGATCCCGGCCTGTGCTACATCGAGTACTCAATGCCCGAGGGGCACGACCCGTACGACCCGAGGACGTGGTGGATGTTCCACCCGGCCCTCGGGAACACGCAGACCGTCGAAGCGCTGCGCGCCGAAACCGGCATCCCCTACGGCGAGTGGATGCGTGGGTTCATGAACACGCGAACCGAGTCGGTCAACGCGATCGTAGAGGCCGCGGAATTCGACAAGTTGCGCGCGACGTGGGTCGACCCTCCCGCATGGTCGGAAGTGGCGATCGCGTACGAGGTCGCACACGGCGGGGACTCCGCAGCGATCTACGCCGTCTGGCGAGATGCTGACGGGAATCCCTGCACACACGTCGTGCACGCCGCCCCGGGAACGATCTGGCTCGCCGACCTCGTTGAGCGCATCAAACGCGAGTGCCGGCCGATGGTCATCGCAGCCGACGACGGCGGCGAAACGCGAGCCGTGACCGACGAGCTCGTGCGCCGGGGACAGGACATCTTCACGCTCGGCGCACGCGACTTCGGCACCGCCTGTATCGCGCTGCTGTCCGCCGCTCGGGACGACAAGACGCTGCGCCACGACGGCTCCGAAACGCTCCGACTCGCCGTCATGCACGCTGTGATGCGCTCAGCCGGTGACGCCCCCGCCCGCTTCTCCCGTAAGTACTCCACCGGCCCGGTAGCGGCGCTGATCGCGGTCGCGGTCGGCCTGTGGGCCTACGACCACCGCGAAGCCCCCATGGGCGCGCCGACCCTCCGCTGAAAGGCCCGACCATGGCAATCAAGATCGACCCGTCACCCTCCGAAACTGCCGTCATCCAGTGCGACGACTGCCCTCACTGGTCAGCCGTCAGGTTCGGGTGCTGCGAGGCGCACCGTTGCGCCGTCGACCACGAAAAGACGTTCCACGCCGACAGCGAGACGGCCCGCTGGGCGGCTAGAAAGCACGCCCAGCGACACGCCGCCGCTGAGAAGGCGACACACCCCTGATTCGCGGATTGTCCAGCCCCCCTCCGCAGTCTTTACGGCGTGACCTTCCTTTCCTCCCTCGCCTCAGCCCTCGGACTCCGCACCACTACCCAGGTGCGGAGTCCGTGGCGTGAAGAGGGCATCCTGGAGCACGTCACCTTCGAAGCCCTGTACGGCGATGTCGCCGAGGTCTACGTCTCCCGTGACCGGTCCATGCGTCTCCCCGTCGTCTCGAAGGCCCGCCGCGCCGCATGCGTCACGGTCGGGCGGCTCCCGCTCAGCGCAGTGCGCCCCAACGGCTCCCGCTGGCCGGTCGGAACGTTCCCGATCCTGGAGCAGCCCGAAGAAGGCACCCCGCTTTCGAACACCCTCGCCTGGACGATCGACGCCCTGATTTTCCAGCCCTACGTGTTCTGGCAGATCACGGCTAGGGACGCCAACGGCTGGCCGGTTCGCGTTCGCCTGGTACCGCCGAGCGAAGCCGACACGAACGAAGCGGGCGAGCTGGTGAAGGCCTTCGGCGAGAAGGTCACCCTCGGCTTCATCCGCTTCGACGGTCTCGGCTCCGGGCTGCTCCGCGACGGCGGCGACACCATCCGCCGCGCGATGATCCTCAACCGCGTTGCCGCCCTCGCCGAATCCAACCCCGTCCCGTCGATCGAGCTGCACAACGAAGGCGATGACATCGGCGACGAGGCGATCGACTCGCTGATCGAACGCTGGATGCATAAGCGCAAGACCGGGAACGTCGCCTACACGAGCAAGAGCCTCAAGGTTCACACGCACGGTCAGCAGCCCGAACAGCTCCTGATCGACGCCCGCAAGCGCATCGACCTGGAGCTAGCCCGCCACACGGGCGCACCCGCCTGGGTCACAGACACGCCCGTCGAGGGTCAGTCGCTCACCTACGCGAATCGGGCATCCCGCAACTGGGAGCTGATCGACCTGTTCCTGACGGAATACATGACGGTCATCGAAGACCGCCTGTCCATGGGTGACGTGACCCCGCGCGGGACGACCGTCAAGTTCCTCACCGACGAGCTGACCCGCGACGACCAGAAAACCCGTTTCGAGACCTACGGAATCGGGAAGAAGCACAGCTTCATCACCGACGCCTGGATCGCCGAGCAAGAAGGCTGGGAGGCCCGAGCATGACCATGTTGACCCTCACCGGCTACGCGCCGTCCGTCACCCTCTCCGAGATCGACCGCACGATCAGCGGCACGATCACCGTGTTCGGCGTCGTCGCCGAGTCGCACGGACTCGTGATCGAGGCGGGCGCGCTGGAGCCGCGTATGCCGCTGTCTCGCGTGAAGCTCCTCCGCGACCACAACCACTCCGACCCCGTGGGCTACATGCTCACCCTGAGCGATGACCGCACCGAGGCGACCTTCCATGTCCCGCCCGGCGAGAACGGCGACCGGGCGCTAGCAGAGGCCCGCAACAAGCTCCGCGACGGCTTCTCCGTCGGATTCCGGATCATCGAGTACTCGTGGGACGACAACGGCGTCCTGCACGTTCACAAGGCCGAGCTTTACGAGGTCAGCCTGTGCGCGATCCCCGCACTTCAAGATTCCCAAGTCATCGACGTGGCCGCCAGCCTGGCGACCCGAAAGGAGAACACCCACATGAACCGTGCACAACTCGCGGCAGCTCTCGCCGCAGGCACCATCACCCAGGCGCAGCACGACGCGGCCCTGGCGACGTTGGACACCCCGCAGCTCGCCGCCCCGCCCGCCACGCAGGCACCCGCACCCGCAGCCGCACCTGCTCCGGTCACGCTCGCCACCGCCGAGCGGCCCGACCTCCCCCCGGTGCAGCTGTCCGCCGAGCAGTACGCCGAGCTGTCCCGCATCGTCTCGAGCGGGCCCGGCCAGCAGCAGACTCCCCCTCCGCGAGGCCAGACGAATCCGCGACCCGTGTCACTGCGTCAGGTGACCGACGAGATCGCGGCGCTCGTTGCCGCAGGTGAGGGTGCGTCCGCTGTCCGCCTGGCGCTGCAGGACTTCGTGCCCGCCGACGACGCGGGAGAAGCATTCCTGCGCAACGACTGGCGCGGCGAGCTGTGGACCGCGAGCCGCACCGATCGCCCCATGATCGAAGCGCTCGGCACGCCCAAGGAGCTGCGCACCGGAAGCAAGATCAAGGGGTGGGTGTGGGACGTGAAGCCCGACGTGCAGACCTACGAGGGCAACAAGAAGCCTGTGCCGTCGAACAAGCCCAAGACGAAGCCCGCTGAGGCCGACGTTCACCGCTCGGCAGGCGGCTGGGACATCGATCGCATCCACATCGACCTGGGAGACCCCGGATTCCTGGAGTCGTTCTGGAGCGGCGCTGTGGTCGACTACAAGCAGGACTCGGAGACCTACTGCGCCTCGCAGCTCATCGCCGGGGCCGCCACTCGCCCGAACCAGCCCACGCTGTTGAAGGCGCTGGGCGCGCTCGGCGCGGACTTCGCCGCGCTCGGCGCATCCCTGGATGCGATCTTCATCGCCCCCGACCTCTTCGAGGAGTACTCGGGGCTCACCCAGGCAGAGGTGCCGTTCTGGCTCGCGAATGCGACTGGTATCAGCCTCAAGAAGCAGTCGGCTGAGATCGGCGATCTGGCGATCAAGACGCACCCATCGCTCGCAGCCGGTCAGGTGCTCGGCTACGACGAGCGCGCCGCCGACTGGTTCGAGAAGACGCCGCCTATCCGCGTCAACGCCGTCGATCTGCCCAAGGGCGGTATTGACCTCGGCTTGTTCGGCTACGACGGCGTGCTGATCAACGACCCGCGTGCGATCACTCTGCGCCAGGTCGGTGCGGCGGCTCCTGGCGGCGAGTGATGCCGGAACCGGAGGCCACTCTGATTGACGAGGGGGCCGTGCGCGCTGCGTGCGGCCTCCCCGCCTCCGGGGAAGACGGCGAGCTGACGCGCGCGATCGCCGCCGCCCGGGCCTATGTCGAGCGTTACCACGGCGTGCGGGCCACCTGGCCGGACGACTACCGGCTGGGAGCTATCCGGCTCGCGACGGGCCTCTACCGGGATGCCGCTCAGAAGGGCATGGCCGAGCCGTTCGGACAGTCGAACACTGCCCGGCGCGCGACCGACATCGAGATCGAACAGCTCTTGCGCATTGGGCGGTTCGCCGGGCCTCAGATCGGCTGACCGTGGATATTCTCGCCCCGCTCGAAGACCTCGCGCAGCAGCTCCGCGAGGCGGGCCTGTCTGCCGGTGTCGACCCGACCAAGCTCAACCCGCCGTGTGCCTGGGTGCACTGCGACCGCTTCGAAGTCGACACCCTCGCCGGGGGTGGCACCCTCCACGCCCAGATCGACCTCACCGTGCCGTCTTGGAAGCTCAGTCGGGCCATGGCGGAACTCGGCGAAATGCTCGACCTCGCTCTGAGCGTCGTCACCCCAGACGGACAAGTGCAGCTCGACACCGGGATCGAGCTGGAGAACAAGACCATCCTTCCCGGCTTCCGCATCCCCGTGAACCTCGAAATCTAAGGAGACCCCATGCCCATCAAGTCGAAGCAGCTCGGCCCCGGCTCGCTCAAGTTCGGCGAGACCGCCAGCGAACGAGAGTTCGCATCCCAGCTCCGCAAGGCCGAGCTGAACCCCAACGTCGAAGACGGCGACACGCTCCCCGTCCTCTCGGGCGAGGAACTGACCGAAGACGACGAGATCACATGGGAGGTCGGCGGGTCGCTTCTCCAGGACTACGACGCCGACAGCCTGGAGCTGTGGTGTTTCGAGCACGCGGGCCAGTGGATGCCGTGGGTGTTCACCCCGAACAACGACGGCACGCAGTCGTGGCAGGGCGAAGCGAAGATCCGTCCGATCAAGATCGGCGGCGATGTGAAGACCCGCAACACGAGTGACTTCACGTTCCCGGCCCGCAACGTGCAGCCGATCGGCACCGGCACCGCTGGTCGCACCGCCAAGGCCTCCGCGAAGGTCTGATCGTGTCCGGGTGGCAGTCCCAAGGCGTCGTGCGCGTAGAGGGTGCCCGCAGGCTCCGCAGCACGCTGCGGAAGGCGGGCGACGACCTCGCCGACATGAAGAAGGCTCACGCCGACGCCGCAGGGATCGCCGCCCGGGCATCCGAAGCACTCGCCCCCAAGCGATCGAACAAGCTCGCCGACACGATCCGCGCAGCCGGAACGAAGACGGCGGGAATCATCCGCGCCGGGTTCGCCCGAGTGCCGTACGCGGGGCCGATCCACTGGGGCTGGTTCGCCCGAGGGATCAAACCTCAGCCGTTTCTCTCCAAGGGCGCGCAAGACAGCGAAGGTCGCTGGGTGCGCGTCTACCAGGACTATCTGGAATCCACCATCGACAAAGTCAAAGGAACCTGACCATGCCCAAGAATCTTCTCCGCATCGAGTTCGACAACGGCGAGCACCTCGACGTTCTGCCGAACCTCTTCGACACGCGCAACTTCGAGCGAGCGATGCGCAACAACCGTCAGTGGGGCGAGCTGCGCGACAACGGTATGCGCCTCCAGGCCTTCCGAGGCTGGTCGGCAGCGTCCCGGCTCGGGCTGATCGAACTCACCTGGGAACAGTTCTACGAAGACCCCCACACGCCCGTGCTGTCGGTCTCGCCCGCCCCGGAGGACGAGACCGAGGACGACGACGGCCTGGAGGTGGATGGCCTGGGGGAAGACACGCTGACGGATCAGCCCACTACCTCCTAGTAGCGCTGGCCGTCGCCACGCACACGCTCCCGTCCGCGTGGCACAGCGAAGACCCCGCCGACATCGCGACCGCCGTCCACATCCTCAACGAAGCCCGAGAAAGGCACTGACATGGCAAGTCCCGCCGTCCTCTCCGTCCGCATCATCGGCGACGCCGCATCCGGCATCGACGCGATGGTGAAGATGGAGAACGCATCTGGTCGAATGGCCTCCGCCGTCGACCGTGCGTCCGTGACGGCGGGACTCGCCCTGACCGCTCTCGGCGCGGGGGCGATCCACGTCGGCAACCTGGCCGCGTCCGCCGAACAGGCGGCGGGCTCGGTCGATGCCGTCTTCGCCGAGAACGCCTCAGCCATCCACGCCTACGCCGCCGAAGCCGCCGACGCCGTGGGCCTGGCCGAAGACCAGTACGGCAACCTCGCCGCCGTGCTCGGCGCGCAGCTCCAGAACATGGGCGTGGATGAAGAAGAGCTGGCCGGGAAGACGAACGAGCTGATCGGTCTCGGCTCCGACCTCGCGGCGACGTTCGGCGGGCCAACCGCGGATGCCGTCGCCGCCCTCTCGTCGCTGCTGCGAGGCGAGCGCGATCCGATCGAGAAGTACGGCGTATCGATCAAAGCCGCCGATATCGAGGCGCGCAAAGCCGCGATGGGCCTGGACGAGCTGACCGGCGAAGCGGACGCCGCCGCGACGACTCAGGTCACTCTCGCGCTACTGATGGAACAGACCGCCTCAGCCCAGGGCCAGTTCGCCTCCGAAGCCGACACCGCAGCCGGTGCGCAGGAGCGGGCGAACGCCGAATGGCGGAACGCCCAGATCGCACTCGGGGAGCAGCTGCTTCCCGTCATGACCGAGGGTGCCAAGATCGCATCCGACCTCGCCCGATGGATGGGCGAGAACATCGACGTCGTGACGACCGTCGCGGGCGTCATCGCCGTCCTCGCCGCTGGCATCCTCGTGATGAACGGGGCCATGAAGGTCTATGCCGCGATCCAGGCGATCCAGACGGCCGCGCAGATCGCGAACAACGCCGCGTGGCTTGCCTCCCCGGTCACCTGGATCGTGCTCGCCGTCGTAGCCGCTATCGGCCTCATCATCGCGGGCGTCGTCCTGGTGATTCAGAACTGGGACAAGATCGCCGCGAAGGCCTCCGAGGTTTGGGGAGCCGTTGTGCAGTGGTGCACCGACGTGGCGACCTGGATCGGTGAGAACATCGTGAAGGCGATCGAGGAAGTCGGAAACTTCTTCTCCGACTTGGGCGAGAACGTCGCGAAGGTCTTCGAGGGCATCATCGGCTGGATCGAAGACGTTCTGGAGTGGTTCGGCAAGCTCGGCTCCGACCTGATGCCCGACTGGCTCGAAGAGGCTCTGGGGTTGAAGTCGATCGCGATGACGGTCGACGCCCCCTCCGAGACCCCCACGGCCCGGATGATGTTCAGCGCAGCCGAGACCGTGGCCGGGTTCGCGCAGCCGACAGCCTTCAAGACGACCGCCGCCCCCAGCCCCGCGTCATTCCTGCGTGCAGCTCCCACGGTCGAGAGCCGCCCGAACGTTCATATCGAGTTCCACGGCCTGGTGACCGACCCGCACGCGACCGCCCAGGAGATCAAGAAGATTCTTGACGACGACGCCGTATTGACCGGTCGCCGTCGTCCGGAGGAACCGACATGGTAGCCCCCGTGCTCACCCTGAGCGGTCGACCGATCGCGGCCAGCGCCGTTCGCGGCGCGTCGCACGTCGGCCTGAAACGCCTCCGCATCGAGTGGGGTCGCCGGTCGCTCCTGGAGACCCCGCAGCCCGGTATCGCGATCGTGGAGACCATCACGCGCGGCCTGGAGGCGACCCCTCCCCGCAAGGGCGAGAAGCTGACGATCGCTCACCCTGCCCACGGGTACGTCTTCCGTGGCAAGGTCGCCGCAGCATCGACGCTGGAGCGCACCCTGAGATTCCCGAACGGGCTGCGCGAAACGGTCAAGGTCACGACGATCACGGCGCACGACCTGTTCGCCACGCTCGCCCAGTTCATTCCCACCGGCCCGGGTGTGGAGCGAGCAGGACGGGGCGAATACACGCCCGCCGGCGGATGGTACTCGCGGGACATTGACGTGCGCGTGGCGGAGGTTGCCGAAGCAGGGGCCGCTGCGTTCGTGACGACGATCGAGAAGCCCGACCCCATCGTGCAGTACTCGCCGCGCGTGCGGGCCATGGCCCCACCTCAGTCGGCTGCGTCCGCGTCAGCTTTCGAGCTGCTGACCTCCGCTTACGCCATGGCGGGCGTGCTCGCGTCCTGTACGTACGATGCTCGCGACGACAGTCTGCGCCCCGCTCCGCATGCGCCCGCAGCCTCCGCCGTCGTCACCCTCGCCCAAGGCGCGAACGGCCTCCTGTCGATCGTCCTGCCCTCAGGAGTCGGCAAGCTCCCCGCCCGCCTCGCCGTCATCGATCGGCGTCAGCTCGAGTACCCAGCCGAAGACGTGTCGGCAGCTCGGTTCGACTACGTCCACTACTTCGCCGCCGGGACGCCCGCCACGTACACCTACGCGACGGGCACCGTGACCGCGCCCGTTCCCGGCGCCGGGGCGGGTGGCACTTACTCCCCGGCGTGGAAGACCTATTGGACGCGCGACTTCTTCGTGACCCCGATCACAGCGGAGAACGCCGAGCGCACTCTGTACCTGTACAACAGCGGCACGCCCGGGTGGTTGCCGACCGAGACCGCCGCAGCGTTCGGCGCTCTCAACGGCCTGGGGCAGCTCCCCACGCTCACGATCGACCCCGAAGCGCCTGAGCTCGCCGGGTTCGGCCAGACGTTCCACACACGCCAGCAGGGCGCGTTCTACCTCGCCGGTTCCATGTTCAACGGCGAAGCCGGAGCGCCCTCCGTCGTGCAGTTCATCGGAGGAACGCTCTCCTACGACGAGCGCGGTAGATGGCGGCACGCCCTCATCCCAGCGCCAACCCGAGCGGGTGCGCCCGACACTCTCACGCTCGACCAGATGTTCCCCGCGTCCGCCACCGATCGGCTCGACAACTGGGCCGCAGACCTCACCCTGAACGACCTCGCAGCCGTCACAAGGAGAACCCCATGACGAAGACAACGCCCGTCTACCAACTGCCCTACCTGGAGGGCAACGACGGCGGCAAGGCGATCGGAGCCGTCTCGCTGTCGCTTGCTCAGCGCCTCGAAGCGGTGTTGATGAACGAGGGACAGACCCCGCTCGACTCCGACCTGGTGTCGCTTCTCCAGCGGATCGCAGCGCTGGAGAACGCCACGGCCCCCGTGGATGACACCGGCTGGCGGACGCTCGTGCTGCAGAACAACTGGAAGTACTTCGGCGGGGGCATCTACGCGGAACCGCGCTACCGACGCCTGAACGGCATCGTGTACGTGTCCGGGCTGATCAAAGACGGCACGACCTCGCCCGGTGGGGTGATCGCCAACCTGCCCGTGGGGTTCCGCCCATCGAAGCAGCGAATCACGACCGTCTCCGTGTCGCCGGGTGTCGGCGGCACCGTCGACATGGCCGCGAACGGGAACATCCTTCACGGCACACTGTCGACCACCTTCACGTCGCTCGATATCGTCTTCCCGGCGGAGCAGTGATGAGCGCCAACGGAGCCGCAGCCGCTCAGACGCTGCTCGCGTTCAGTACCTGGCGAGCCGGGTACTGCCTCGAAGCCGTATGGCAGGCCTACAAGCGCAACGGGGCCAGCACCAACCGCAGCGCCGCAACGGCCCTGATCGGTTGGGAGAAGTCAGACGGCAAACACCACGGCGATCGCAACCCGCCGCCCGGAGTTCCGGTCTGGTTCGGAGCCAAGCCGACCAGCGGAGCCGGTGACGTAGTGATCAGTCTCGGAGGCGGTCGAGTCGCCGCGACCGACTGGCCCCGTAACGGCGTCATCGGCGTGACCACCATCGACGCGAGACAGCGCCAGATCGGGCGTCCGTACCTCGGATGGACAGAGACGATCCTGGGCGCTCCGATCGCCTATAGCGCCCCCGCCACGACCACGCCCCCGCCGACCCCGCCCCAACCACAGGAGGAACCAGAGATGGGAATGCAGACCATCCGCAACACCGAGACCGGAGCTATCAACTTCGCGGACGAATTCGGCTACGACGCCGCCGACGCTTATCGAAGCGTCGACATCGAGCCGGGCGAATACCTCACAGCGCAGCAGAAAGTGTTCGGCAACCCGACGCCCGTCACCGCGCGCCAGTTCGACATCGCGAACGCGATCGCGCTGCGCCGATGGGAGCGGAAGAAGGCTGAGATTGTCGCAGCTCTCGTGCCCGCCGTGGTGGAGGCGCTGGTGAAGGAACTGGGCAAGCGCTCATGACCTTCGATGCTTGGCTCATGCTCATCATCGCCGTGGTCGCAGCCTCGGGCGGATGGGCGGCGAACAAGTTCGGTCGGCTCGCCCGAGTCGAGTCCCGCCTCATCCACGTGGAGACCGTCAACCGCCGCATGTGGCTGCACATGCGTGCGCAGGTCGACCACGCGTACCGCAGCGGCTACATGCCCCTGCCGATACCCGCTGACCTATTCGGAGAGGAGGAAGACAAGTGACCAAGTACCTGACCCGCCGAGAACGCCGCGCCGCTCTCACCGCCAAGGCGCTCCCGCCCCAGGCCGTCCGAGCATGGGCGTACCGCGTCCTGGTGGCCGCTGGTGCGGTAGTGACCTTCTACGGCATCATGACCGCTCAGGAAGTCGTCGTGTGGCTCGGCCTCGCCGCCGTCGTGTTCAACGCGACCCCGGCAGCGGCTACGCCCGTGCGCCCGCCTGAGGCCCGCTGACCGCCTCTGACGCAGAATGCCCCACGCCGGATGACGTGGGGCATTCTGCTGTCAACGCCGCGTTTACACCCGTGACGGGTTCGCTATGGTGCCTTCATGGGCATCCTCCAGAACACCAAAGCCGCCACCGTCGCGCAGGACGCAGCCAAGGCGATCCAAGCCGGTTCGCGGTACTTCACACCGATCCTGAACCTTCCAGCGACCCGTCCCGGCTTCTCGGGAGGCATCCCCGATTGGTCGGCGATGCTCGACGCGATCGAAGCTCAGGGGTGGCAGCTCCAGCACTGGGCAGTCGCTCCCGACAAGCAAGGGCGACCTCAGGCGATGCCCTTGTTCGTTCGGCGCTGACCCCACCGCTGGAACGCGCCCTGCCGAGTCAGGCCCGCAGCTTTGCCGATTGCCTCCCATGACCGGCCCGAGGCGTGCTGACCGTCGACCGCCGAAGCGATCGCCGCATCGAGTTCGTCTCGGAGAGCGAGCAGCGTCGCCAGCTCGGGTTCGTCAGCCTCTGCCACCCGTCGACCAGCGGCCCGGATCATCCGGCGCAGCATCCCGAGCCAGCTCATCGTCTCGACGCTCATATCGCCTCCAGGTGTCGAATCGGACGCTCGGGGGCTGGGTATCCGGCAGCGCCGTACACGGCCTTCCGCCGAGTGAAGTCGGAGGGCTTCACATAGCGCGGCACCGTGCTGAGGTTGCGGTGACCGAGCAGCCCCCCGACGGTCATCACGTCGCCTTCGGTCTCATCGTTCACGTTGGTGCCGAACGAGTGCCGAAGCTTGTGGCCCGTCCAGTGGCCGGGGATTGCATCTCGCAGCAGCTCACCGACGCGACGGGGGGAGAGATGCCCGTCGATCGCACCGGGGAACGCATAGCCAGGTGTGAGCGCGCGGAGGTCGAGCGCCAGCCGTGGGGTGAGCGGGACGATGCGCTTGCGGCGACCCTTGCCATGTACCAGCAGCGACCAGCCGAGCAAATCCTGGCGCAGATCGTCGGAGTGCACCACGGCGATCTCGCCGCGTCGAAGACCGGCGTCATGGGCCAGGCGCATCATCAGTGCCGTGCGCTCATCCACACGTCGCACCGACTGATCGAACACCGCGCGCGGTACGGGGTCGGGGTTCGGCTCGGCGGGCTTCACAGTCGGGAGATGCTTGGCGGGGTTCTTCTCGATCCACCCGACCCGCCTCGCCCACTTGAAGAACTCTCGAAGGCCGCTGTACCGGCTTCGGCGGGTCTCCGTCTGCCATGTCTGCCCGCCGACGAATCGGAGCAGCAGGGCCGAGGTGACGGCCTCTGGTGCAACGCCGATTCGACGGGCGAGATGCTGTAGTTGCTCGCGGCGTGCTCGAATCGTGTTCGGTGATCGATCGGCTGCGGCCAGGTGCAGCGCGTAGTCGTCGATGATGCGCGCCCACTCCGGGCTGATTGTCAGTGCCATTGTGTTTCCCCCCGATTCATCGAGAAAGATAGTCAGAAACGGTCATCACTGATCGTCGGCATGGTGACCGGCTCGCTGGCCGTCACGGGGGCCGCGTGTAGAGGGCACGGTCCGAGCTGCACGCCGTATTCCAGAGTGAGCGCACGCCGCTGAGCGCAGTGCGGGCAAGTGTCGGCTTCCCACTGCAACATCGCGTCCCAAGCCCCGGCGCTCCACCGCACCGTCGCTTGCCACGTCCCGGCGCTCAACGCCCAACCTCGAAGATGCCGGGGACGACGCTTCCGGTTATCAGGAGCGAGCGAATGTCGGCGAGCATCGCGACGACTTCCCGGTTTTCCCACGAGAGGTTCGGCGCGAGGCCCGCGGCGTTATCGATTGTCTTCTCGACGTATGCCAGGGTCTCGATTGCGTGTGTGCTCATGCCAGGGTCACCGCCTCAGCGATGAGTAATAGCTGGTGTTCGACCTCGAAAGCGTCGTCCGAGACTCCCAACCAGAAGGTTAGGGGTTCGAGTCCCTTCGGGCGCACAGGATCCGAAACCCCCGTCGCGAAAGCGGCGGGGGTTTCGTCGTATCCGGGGGCGTCGCTGAGCCTGTCGACGCGCCCTCCCTCTGCGCTCCGGTCGCACTTTCTGTCGCTTCGGCCGTGCGAAACCGACAGAAAGTGCGACGGGAGCGGATGTGGGGGCGCATACCCAAGAGCGCCCGTGAATAGGACATCCGATATACCGAAATGCCAAATGCGCGTTCGCGAGAAAGTGCTCGTGCTATCGCCTAGACGAGTTCGCGACCGTTTTATGACGGCATTTTGGAAAGTTTCTTTTCGGCCCGGCGTGTCGCGAATATTGGCTTGCGATCGGTTAAACCCATAGACCACTGTGAGTGTTCAGAGAGGTGCATATGTAGCGCCTGTGAGCATTCGGGGGAATGTGGTGACCGGAGAAATGGTGCGACGTGTTGTCGCGCGTTCTGTTGTCGGAGTAGTCGCACTGGTGTCGCTGATGTCGACGCCCGTCGTGGCATCGGCCGCGATGTCGCTTCCGGCGGGGGAGACCGTCGTGGCCTCCGCGTCGGTTGTCGACACGGGCCTGGTGTTCGCCTCGGCAGACACCAAAGACGCCGACGACGACACCATCCCCGATGTGGTCGAGCGCGAGGTCTGCGGCACCGCGACCTGCGCGATCGGCACCGAAGACCGTGACGAAGACGGCATCCCCGACTGGACCGAGGTGCTCTCGTGCGGCAGCACCACGTGCGCCTCGCCGACGAAGGACCGCGACAAAGACGGCATCCCCGACTTCGCCGAGCGCCTGGTCTGCGGCACCGACACGTGCTCTAACTCGCTCGAAGACGCCGACGGCGACCGCATCGGCGACTGGGTCGAGTTCGTGATCTGCGGCACGCGCACCTGCGCCGACGGCTCGGAGGACTACGACGGCAACGGCGTCTCGGATGCTGCGGAGCTCGCCGCCTGCGTCGTGCGCATCGACGACCTCGCCATCACGGGTGGCACGATCGCGCTGTGGATCATCATCCTCGCCGTCGTGCTGATCGGCGGCGGACTGGGGCTGTGGATCTGGCAGCGCAAGCGCAACGCTGCGAACGCGGCGGCCGCAGACGCCGAGACGGATGCTGTCGCCCCGGCGCCCAGCGAGACGGATGCCGATTCCGCCGAGCCGCTCGACGTCTTCGACAGCCCCGACGCAACGCCCGACCCCGACGCAACTCCTGACCCCGATTCCACCCCTGACTCCGACGGCGACGCCTCTTCCGAGGCTGGTCGCTGATGTGGTCGAGGACCGTCGCGATCAGTGCGATCGCGACGCTGGTGCTCGGCGTCGGCGCGGTAGCTCCGGCCCCGATGACGCCCGGCCAGCTCATGGAGGCCGCTCGCGATGATGTGCTGCAGCGCGTCTACGCCGCCGCCGGTCTGAACGCCGACGGCGAACTCGACGACTCCGAGCCGACCGAAGAGCCCGCAGCGCCTCAGACGCCCGCAACCGGCCCGGTGACCAACCCTGCGCCGGTTGCTCCGCCCGCACAGGGCGGTCTCGCGTCGAAGATCGTGACGTCGGCATCCGCTCTGTCCGACCTCGCTCCCGGCGAGCCCGCTGAGGTCTCTTCGGATTCTCTGGGCGTGCAGGCGCAGTTCTCGGGTCACGAGCTGAAGGCCCCCGTCTCGCTGAGCCTCACCGAGGCTCCGGCCGAGGCGCAAGCTCGTCGTTCGGCCGTGGTCGACACGTCAGGCGTCGTGGTGAGCGACCCGGTCGAGATCGTCGCGCTCGATGCGGCGGGTGAGAAGGTCACGAGCTTTCCCGCCGAGCTGATCGATCTGCCCAGCGACGACCCCGAGCACGGCCCGACCGTGAAAGACGTGATCCCGGGCATCACGCTCGAGTTCGACGTCGACATGCAGCGGGTGAAAGACAGCGAGGTCGCCACGTCGACTCTGCGCATCTACACGCGCTCGACGCCCGAAGACCCCTGGACGGAGCTGCCCTCGTACTTCGATGCCGAGACGCAGACCGTCAAGGGTGAGTCCGACCACCTGTCGCAGTTCGTCGTGATCGGTACGCCGTTCCCGGTGCCGCCGGGTCCGGTGGTGGTGCTCGACCCCGACAACGACGAGGGCATCGTGCAGACGCCGGCGCCCGCCACCGAGTTCCCGTACAACTGGCAGCTCGTGCAGGGGCTGAAGTCGTACCTCGAGCTGCAGTGCAACGCGCAGGTGGTGCTGACGAACCCGACCGGCACGCCATTCGTCTCCCGGGGTGTGCGGGCCGGCCGAGCCGCCGCCGCCAACCCCGTGGCGACCGTCGGATTCGGCTTCGCGACCTGGCAGGGCCACGGCTGGGGCACCGAGTCCGAGGGCGGCACGATGGCGTACTCGCGTGGGTCGGCCGCCGACAACTCGCTGCGCGACTCGTTCGTCACGCACATGCCCACGTACACGGGTCGTCCGGCGAACGTCGAGCCGTCGAACGCGAACTTCCCGTTCACGCAGTTCGTGGGTCTGCCCGGTGCGTATGCGCACATCGAGACGCTGTTCCTCGACCACAACTACGACCGCCCGGTCATCGACCAGGGCTTCGGCAGCATCATCGACGGCACGTTCCGCAGCCTCGGTGGCTACCTCGAGGGCATCGGCTTCGACTGCACCGACCCCGTTCTCGGCGGATGGCCGTCTCCGCCGTCGCAGGCCGAGCTCGCGCGTTGGCGCCAGCTGGGCTACCAGAACTACCAGACCTACGGTGCCGACCCGGTGTCGTTCTCGACCGGCAACCTGGTCGAGTCGTTCCCGCTGTTCGACCTGGCGGGTCCAGGCGCGCAGTCCATCGCCGCGAACCTCGTCTACAACGCGCAGGACGGCCGCCTCTCGCGGGTCGGCGCCGGGTGGTCGTTCGGGCTCGGCGCCCGGGCGCAGCGGTTCGACGACGACTCGGTCATGATCGTGCGGGGCGACGGGGCATCGTTCGTCTTCGCCAGCGACGGCGCCGGCGGATACACGGGCGAAGAAGGCCTCGGCCTCACCCTCACCGAGGCCGGCGCGGGCCAATTGAACCTCGCCAGCGACGACGGCGAGACGTGGGTCTTCGACGCCGCCGACGTGTGGGGCATCGGTGAGCTCGCCCGTCACGTCGATCGTCAGGGCAACGCCACGACGCTCACGTACGGCCCGGCAGACCGCAACGTGCACCAGTTCGTGCCGCTCACCTCGATCACCGATGCCGCAGGGCAGACCGTGGCCGTGACGAGCGACGGTGTCGGCCGCATCACCGGGTTCACGCTGCCCGATGGCCGCACCTGGTCGCTCGCCTACAACGACGCCGGCGACCTGATGTCGATCACGAGCGCCGACGGATCGGTGCAGTCGTTCACGTACGACGCAGAGCACAGGATGCTGGCGGCCGTCGACGAGAACGGCGTCACGTACCTCGTGAACGAGTACGACGATGCCGGCCGGGTGGTGCGGCAATTGGATGCCGAGAGCAACGTGCGCACCTTCGAGTACGCCGACGGTGAGACCACGTACACCGACAACGAGGGTGGTGTGGCCGTCTTCGAATACGACGACAAATCGCGCATCACGGGCATCGTCGACACCGCGGGCGAGAAGGCCACGTGGGAGTTCGACGACCTCGGCAACGTCGAGTCGCACACCGACGAGGCCGGCCGCACGTGGGAGTACACGTACGACGATGACGGCAACCTGCTCACCGAGACCGACCCGTCGGGTGCGGTCACGACCTACACGTACACGGCCGACGGTGATGTCGAGACGGTCACCGACCTCGACGGCGATCGCACCGAGACCAACGTCTACAACGACCAGGGCCTGATCTCCGAGGTGTTGCAGGCCGACGGCACGACCGTGCGGTTCGAGTACAACGCTGCGGGCGACCTGACTCGCAGCATCCTGCCCTCGGGCGCCGCCACCACCTATGCGTACGACGCCCGGGGCAACCTGACGTCGTCGACCGATGCGCTCGGCCGGGTGACGACGTTCGGCTACGACGGCAGCAACCGGCTGACGCAGGTGACCGATCCGGCGGGCGGCGTCTCATCGTTCGCCTGGGATGCCGGTGACCGGCTCGCATCGAGCACCGACGCCGAGGGCGGCGTCACGACCTACGCCTACGACGCGGCGGGTCAGCTCACTGCGGCGACCGATGCGATGGGCGGGGTCACCGCCTACTCGTGGGATGCGCTGGCGCGCCTCGTGACGGTCATCGACCCCGAGGGTGGGCAGTCGACGTTCGCCTACGACGGGGAGGACAATCTCGTCGCCACGGCCGACCCCGAGGGCGGCACCACCGCGTTCGTGCTCGATGAGGCCTACCGCACAGTCGGCGTGATCGACCCGAATGGCGGGGAGTGGGAGCGCCAGTACGACGAGACCGGGGTGCCGACGGCATCCATCGATCCGCTGGGAGCCGAGACGGCCTACGCGTTCGACGACCTCGGTCGCCCGACCACCACGACCGACGCCACGGGTGTCTCGTCGACCGTCACCTACGACTCGGCGGGGCGCATGGTCTCGCAGACCGATTCCGCGGGCGGGGTCACGAAGTACACGTACGACCTGATGGATCGGGTGACGCTGGTCACCGACCCGGCCGGCTTCAAGACCGAGCACCTGTACGACATCGACGGCAAACTGATCGGGGTGGTCGACCGCAACGGTAATCCGACGCTCTACGAGGTGGATGCTGCGGGGCAGGTGCTGCGCGAGACCGATGCCACGGGCGCCGTCACCGAGTTCGAGTACGATCCCGCAGGGCGGATCACGAGCATCCTCGATGCCGATGGGCGCACCACGGCGATCGAGTACGACCGCAACGGCCAGCAGACGGCGATCGTCGCTCCGGGCGGGGCGCGCACCGCCTACGCCTACGACAAGGTCGGGCGACTGGTCACGCAGACCGATGCGCTCGGGGCGGTCACGACGTACGCCTACGACGCGGCGTCGCGCCTGGTGACGGCGACGGATGCCGAGGGTGGCGTGAGCACGTACGCCTACGACAAGGCGGGCCGGCAGACGCGGGCCACAGATCCGGTGGGGGAGGCGACGGCGTTCGCGTACGACAAGGCCGGGCAGCTGGTCGAGGTGACCGAGGGCTTTGAGCCGGGGGAGCCGTCGTCGTCCGACACGAACGTGAAGACCGCGTACGCGTACACCGCGAACGGTCTGCTCTCGTCGATCACCAATCCGCTCGCTGCGCAGACGACCTTCGCGTATGACGCGGCGGGGCGGCAGACGACCGAGACCGGTCCGACGGGCATCGCCACGAACACCTCCTACGACGCGGCGGGTCGTGTGGAGCGGGTCTCGAACCCGGCGGGACTCGTCGCCGCGTACACATATGACGCGCGCAGCGACATCGCGAAGCTGACGCGTGGCGACGGCCAGGTGTCGTTCGAGTACAGCGGTGAGCAGCAGCCCATCGTGATGGATGACCCGACCGGTACGACCGGCTGGGTGTACGACGAGGTGGGGCGTCTGCTCGAGCAGACCGACACCCGTGGCAACACTCTCACGTCGACCTATACGGCGGCGGGTCTGCGCGAGTCGCTGACGTACCCCGATGGCACGACGACGGCGTACACGTTCGACGAGGCGGGCGACGTCGTCACGCAGTCGACGCCCGAGGGTGATGTCGGGTACACGTGGGATGCGGAGAGCCGGCTCACGGGGATCACGCGCCCGAACCAGGTGACGAGCACGATCGACTACGACGCGCTCGGCCAGGTCACGCGGGTGCGGCACGAGACGCCGGAGGTTGCGGCTGCTCCGGCGGTCGAGCCCGAAGCGGTCGTGCCGCTCAAGACCGATGCGGTGGAGTGCCGTGCGGTCGGCACGTATCTGTCGGAGCGTTCGACGCCCACGGCGGGTGACCCGGAGCCGTGTGTGAAGACGTGGGACTACCTGAAGCGGCGCACGCTGCCCGAGGTCGAGTCGCCGGTTCCGGCGGGTGCGTCGCTCGAGTACACGTACGAGTACGACGCCGCGGGCAGTGTCACCGATTCGGTGCGCACGATCGAGGGTCCTGAGATCGACGTGCCAGTCGATGGGCCGGATGCGCCGGAGACTCCGTCGGTCCCTGAGCAGCCGTCGGTCCCTGAGCCTGTCGAAGGGCCGACCACCGAGACGCTCTCCCACGCCTACTCCTATGACAACCTTGGTCGTCTGACGCGTTCGGAGGCATCCGATGGTGAGACGAACACGTACGGGTATGACTCGGCGGGTAATCGCACGTCGTGGGATGTGACGGGTTCTCCTGCGGGCGATTCGCAGTTGACGGCGCAGTTCAACGCGGCCGGTCAGTTGACGGGCACGACGACGACGGGTGCGAATGCGGGTTCGGCGTCGTATTCGTTCGATGGTGCGGGTAACCGGTCGTCTCAGACGGTGAATGGTCAGTCGACGTCGTTCGGTCATGATGCGGCGGGACGGTTGTTGTCGACGCAGGCGGATGGCAGGTCGACGTCGTATGCGTATGACGGGTTGGATCGTCGGGCGTCGGTGACGGATGAGACGCGGTTCGGGTCGGATACGACCGGGACGGTGTGGGACGGGTTCGACCCTGTCGCAACGGATAGTGGTTTGCATGGTGTGACGGATCTGTTGCGGGACCCTCTCGGTGGGGTCGTGTTCCAGGATGGTGCGTACGAGGACGAGTGGGTCCTCGGCGATATGCGTAACGCGACGGCGACGGCGGATGCTGGCGGCCAGATCACCGATCTCGTCGACTATGCCGACTTCGGTGGCGCGGATTACGAGTCCACCGGGTGGGGTTCGCTCGTCGGCAATGACGGGCAGCCGGGGGATGCGACTTTGGGCTTGGATCACTACTACGCCCGCGACTACGACACGGTGACGGGTTCGTGGGTGCAGCCGGATGAGTGGCGTGGGTTGCTGGTGCGCCCGCAGTCGTTGAACCGGTTCGCGTATGTCGAGAACTCACCCGTCGCGTTCAGTGACTACCTCGGGTACCTGCCGATCGGTGGCGGGCTCAAGGGCGGGGTTGCGAAGGCCAACGCGAAGAGTGCGATGAAGAAGGGTGGCATTGCCGCAGCCGTAGCCAAGACGAATGCCAGCGTCCCTCCTCACTCGTTTGGCAAGGGCGCGCCCAGCGGAGCGGTGAAGCCCAGGGATCGCGTGATCACCCCGCAGAATCGCTCGCCGTTCTTCACGGCACAGTTGCACCTTCTCAATCTGCGTGGTTGTGGCTTCGGTGACATCGCCTGTCGAGGGACGCGGCTGGCCTCGACGAGCAGCTGCTTCCTGATGCCCAATCCGGCTTCTTGTATCTTCAGTGAGATGGATCGAGGGGTGAGGACGGGGATCCAATCGGTGCTGAACAGTATCGGTGCTGGCATCGGATGGTTCGTCCAAGAGTCGATGCCGACAATTCGCTGGGTGCGTAACCTTCCATTGTCTATAGTCGGTGGATTCGTCGGAGGCACCGCAGTGCTGTTCGGCGGACGCTGTGACGGGTTCGAACGAGGACTCTTGCTATGTTCTGGAGCACCCTGGCGGGGTACGATCACGCTCGGAAACGTTATAACCACCAATGAGCTCCGAGATGATTTCATGAACGACAAAGGCCTCGCGCAGCACGAGGTCTCGCACACTATGCAGTCCGCCATCGTAGGCAATGATGTCTATACGCTGGTGTGGCTCGGCGGGTTGGTCACTTCGATCCTGACCAACAACAATCAATCCGGAGGGGGTGGATGTCTGAACCCGATCGAACAGACTGCTGCTCCCGGCGGAGGATACGAGGAACTGTGCCACTGGTGAGACTGATCTATCGAGGAGTTGCTGCTGGGCTCGTGACCGGCGCCTTGGCCATCGGGCTGATTGGTTGCAACCTCAACTGGGAAGTCCAAGGACCGTACGCCCTCACAATCCGTGATGGAGACTTGCTGCTCGCTTTGTGTGAGCCGCTCGAGATCGATTCGATTCGAGTCTCTGAAGTCTTACGGGAATCCGACGCGACCTCATCGCGCCTTGTTTGGGAGGCCAACGGACCGGTTTCTACAAAGGATGAGCAGATCCTTGTGATTGGCGGTAGGAACGACGGGCTAATGAACGTCGTCGTCGAACCATCATCTCGCTTGTCAGATATTCGATACCTCCGGGTACGCCTGAATGACGGACAACAGGCAGCGCTTGCGGCCTCGATCTACATACCGGACGGTGGATTGGTCGAAGGCCAGTGGATTTCGCCCAGGGGTGATCGTCAAGACCAACCGTGCGGATCCGAGGTTGCCCCGTGATTCGCCAGGTTCCCAGGTACACATGCTCGAACGTGTCAGGGGATGAAGCGTGATCCGATGGCGATGTTCGGACGGGGTTGTGTGCCGTCTACGGCTCGTAGGACAGGTGAGGGTGCTGTGAAAGGCTCGACAAGGTCGCCGCAGGTATACGCGTGAACCTCGACCTGAAGGGCCGACCACCGAGACGCTCTCGCACGCGTATTCGTATGACAATCTGGGTCGTCTGACGCGTTCCGAAGCATCCGATGGTGAGACGAACACGTACGGGTATGACCCGGCGGGTAATCGCACGTCGTGGGATGTGACGGGTTCTCCTGCGGGCGATTCGCAGTTGACGGCGCAGTTCAACGCGGCCGGTCAGTTGACGGGCACGACGACGACGGGTGCGAATGCGGGTTCGGCGTCGTATTCGTTCGATGGTGCGGGTAACCGGTCGTCTCAGACGGTGAATGGTCAGTCGACGTCGTTCGGTCATGATGCGGCGGGACGGTTGTTGTCGACGCAGGCGGATGGCAGGTCGACGTCGTATGCGTATGACGGGTTGGATCGTCGGGCGTCGGTGACGGATGAGACGCGGTTCGGGTCGGATACGACCGGGACGGTGTGGGACGGGTTCGACCCTGTCGCAACGGATAGTGGTTTGCATGGTGTGACGGATCTGTTGCGGGACCCTCTCGGTGGGGTCGTGTTCCAGGATGGTGCGTACGAGAACGAGTGGGTCCTCGGCGACATGCGCAATGCGACGGCGACGGCGGATGCTGGCGGCCAGATCACCGATCTCGTCGACTACGCCGACTTCGGTGGCGCGGACTACGAGTCCACCGGGTGGGGTTCGCTCGTCGGCAATGACGGGCAGCCGGGGGATGCGACTTTGGGGTTGGATCACTACTACGCCCGCGACTACGACACGGTGACGGGTACGTGGGTGCAACCGGATGAGTGGCGCGGGTTGCTGGTGCGGCCGCAGTCGTTGAACCGGTTCGCGTATGTCGAGAACTCACCCGTCGCGTTCAGTGACTACCTCGGGTACCTGCCGATCGGTGGCGGGCTCAAGGGCGGGGTTGCGAAAGCCAACGCGAAGAGTGCGATGAAGAAGGGTGGCATTGCCGCAGCCGTAGCCAAGACGAATGCCAGCGTCCCTCCTCACTCGTTTGGCAAGGGCGCGCCCAGCGGAGCGGTGAAGCCCAGGGATCGCGTGATCACCCCGCAGAATCGCTCCCCGTTCTTCACGGCACAGTTGCACCTTCTCAATCTGCGTGGTTGTGGCTTCGGTGACATCGCCTGTCGAGGGACGCGGCTGGCCTCGACGAGCAGCTGCTTCCTGATGCCCAATCCCGCGTCGTGCCTCTTCAGCGAGATGGATCGAAGCGTCCGCCCTGGGATTGAATCGACTCTGAGCTGGATCCGCAACGCGGTGAGAGTCACAGGTGAAGCGATAGGAAACGCCGCGACTTGGCTTGGTGCCCGCGCGGCGAGCGCGACGCGCGGCTACATCAACAGTACGGCGACCTGGGTCGGACTCACATACGCACTGAATACAGGAGCCGTATGTGTTCCGATCGGCGACGGGATAGTGGCGTGCGGGAGGCGGCCGGGAGGAGGCATCGGGCCCTTCGGGAGTGGTTGGGGCGCACAGCCGGGTGGCGCAATCACGATAGGGAACGTTATCTACGGAGGGTTCGAACTTGATGAGATGCTGGCTGACGAAGATCTCATGCGGCACGAAATCAATCACACCTGGCAGTGGGCACGTGGCGGCGGCGGATTGGGTTTTCTGATTCCATGGGCACTCAACGGTGCCGCAAGTGCATGCAACCCGTATGAGAGAGAAGCCGGATTGGAGGGAACGAACTATGAGCTCTATCAGGGTGAATGCAAGTAGCCGAGTGGGCCCAATCGTGCGACTCGGCATGGTCGTCGGGCTTTCCGCAGGGCTCGTCGTGTCGCTGACGGGTTGCGATCGAGCCAGGCCGGTCCAAATTGCTCTAAGTCCCGCCGACGGATCTGTCCGAGCCGTCGTGTGCGAAAACATCGATGTGACCAATTTTCGAGTGTCTATCCCGGGAGGGTGGATCAACACCGAGAAAACCGTCTGGGATCTCACGGGATCGGCCTCGTTTACTTTGGGAGAAGAATTCGTCCTGCTGGATGATCCGCCGTCAGGACTTCGACTCGACGGTGATCCGGGGACCCAATCGGAGATAGCGTCGAGCGACTTTGTAAACGTGGTCTTGACCGGCGATCCTTCCGGTGCCTCGCAGTATGACCTCACGAAGCCAGGCGCTGGCGAGTGGCTTCGTTGGGACGGGTCGGTCAGCGAAGAACCGTGTCCGTAGCTGCCAAGCCCTTCGAGCGGCTCGCGCTGATGGTCCCGTGGCGAGAATCCCTGGCGTCCGTGATTGCGAACACACGATGGCTCTCGAGACGGGCCATCGAACTGAACGGCGTAGGCACCGGCAGAGCCGACCCTCTCCGAGGCATGCTACATCCGAGCTGCCTGCGGACGATTCCATGGAACGACCGATCGCTATACGTGGCGGCATCATGAACCGTTGGCTGAACCTTCTTCTCATCATCGTGGGGGTTGCACTGCTTGCTTTGATGGTGTGGTTGGACGTCCACGACGGCTCTCCGACGATGAAGATGGGGGATCAGCCTATTGAGGTCGTTCTCGCGGGAGCGCTTGGTTTCGCGGCGCTCGGCAATGGGTTGTACAGATTCTGTCGAAGCTTCAAACGCCACGACGACCGCCATCGGAAGAATTGAGTGACAATCGCGAACTACATCGCGATCGTCGTCGGGCTGATTGACGTGATGTATGGGCCGTTGGTAGTGCGTCATCGGGTCAGAGTATTCCGCGTCTTCGCCGACGCGCAGAGGGCGGTCCGTGGTGCGGCCGCTGAAGGGTCTAGCCCGTTCTGGATCGGACTCTGGTGATGCTGAGAAGGAAGCGGGATTCGAGGGGACTGGATATGAGGGGCGCGAGCATGAGTGTAAATAGGAAAAGTCGGGCAGGTGCCGCGCTTCGAGCTGCGGCGGTACTGATCGTTGTCGGCCTGACGATAGGCCTTACCGGATGCGATGCGGCTAGACCAGCGCATATTTCGCTACAACGCGACGGGGGGTCGATTGTTGCGTCCATTTGCGAACAGGGAACCGTCAGCGATCTCAGAATTGCGGCGTCGAGCGATGCGAGGGATGCGGGTGAGACCATCTGGGTCGCGAAAGGGGCGGCCTCGTTGGCCGTCGGTGACGAGCTGGTCTTATTCGAGGAAGTGCCTGCCGGTCTGGTCGTCGAGCGAGAGCCGGCGGCCCAACCACAGGATACTCGCTCCGTTGTGCTCTACGTGAGTGGGCACCCCGATGGAGATTCGCGTTATGACCTCTCAGGTCTCGAGCCAGGAGAATGGTTGCGTTGGGATGGTTCACGGGGGGCTACGCCGTGTCCCGCGAACTAACTCTTGGGCTCTCGGTTCTCCTGCAGCTCGAGGGCTGCAGAAAGCCCCGGCGCCGCATGGTGAGACGGATACGTTGCGCGCCCTGACCGGCTCGCCCTGGGGGTGTGGTCGGACGTTCATAGCGGGTCTCCGACGATGAAGATGGGTGATCAGCCCATTGAGGTCGTTCTCAAAGGAGGGCTTGGTTTCGCGGCGCTTGGCAATGGGTTGCACACATTCTGCCGAGGCATAAGGGACTGCTGACGGTTTGGTTGACTCCAGCGCTGTGAGGATTTTGGTTCTCGCGGGAGGATGGTCAACGTGCCGAAAGCATTTCCCAAGGAGTTCAGGAACGATGT
>NZ_JBIUWD010000009.1:0-112065 GCF_044743285.1 Microbacterium sp. NPDC087665
CTCCTTGGGAAACGACTTGGGCATGATGACATCCTTCCAGGCCAGCCCTCTCAGCTAGCCACGTTAGATGTCACCTGTTCCTGCATCAGACCCGACCACCATCTGCGGCTTGAGCTCGTCAGGCCGCTCCAGCGCGACGTGCCAGTTCGCAATCGGGTTCACTGTCGTTATATAAGCCGCATTGCGCAAGGTGAACGTGCCGCCGCCATTGGCGCCGTACGCTTCCTGCGCCGCACCCGCCGCGATCGCCACGTCTCGCTGGAGTTGCGACCATCGGTCGTGCGACACGTGCGGCACCAGACGAGCCCGATCCCAATCGCCACCTGCTGGCTCGCAGGCGTTGACTAGCTCGATGAAGGCGCTACGAAAGTCGCTCAAACGATGGCCTTGCTGCTCTATTCGAGTTGGTGGTTTCCCCATGTCTCCATCCTGGTCCGTGACTCGGACACTGCCCCATTGGACACGCGCCCCTCGGGGCGTCTTCTTACCTCCACCCTCACTCTTGCAAAGATCGAGATGAGAGGTTGAATCAAATCGCGGCTTCGCCCACATAACGCGAGGGCGACTCATGTTGCTGGCCCACGTACGAGACAGGAACCAACATGGCCGACCGCGAGCTTGTGGCTAGCCGCTGGCTTCACACCCTCCTAGGTGAGTCGCTTGGCTCGGCCAGGCGAGCGTCGTCACGACGGACACGATCTACTCGCACCTCTCCCCGACCGACTACGCCCAGCACGTCGCACGATTCGAGCGGTTCGCGGCGCAGGTCTAGAAGGCAGAGCTAGAGATACGAGTCGATCGACTGGACAACGGATGCCACCGAGTTGATCGCGTCCAGCGCGTCCGCGTCCGACAATGGTGTGGCTGCCCCTGGGGTCAGAGGGTCGGAGTCCGCTTGATGGACGATGCGGTTGCGCCGCGTAACCACGACGCCGAGCGCAACCTTCGTGGGGCCAGCAGCCGTGCCGAATACACTGCTCCAGACCTTCGGAACGCCGACAAGCGCCAGCGCTGTACCAATGTCATCCGGCTTCTGGAACGTCTCCAATGACAAGCGCTGTGACACGTGCGTGCGAGCCACAAGCTCGAGATCTGCGGGAGTCGCTGCCCCGATCATCTGCCGAACGGCTTCGAAGCTCATTCCAACCTTTGAAGCTGCCGTGCCCGGCGCGGCGCGTCCCACCATGATGTCAACGGCACGGTCCAGCACGACCCCGTGGAAGTAGTGATCCATCGCGGATACGACTTGAACGAGGCCGGATCGATACATGTCGGTGGCATCGACACGGCCAACGGTTAAAGTCCCGATGCGTTGCCCCAGTCCGACCACATCTCGAGCGCGTGTCGCGTCGCTATCGAAATGAGCTAGCCTCGCGGTAGGCATCAGTTCGTTAGGGTTTCGATCCGCTCAGCGAGATCGCTGAACAACTTGTGGAACGAATCAATGCTTGCTTTTTGAGTATCCCAGACGAAGCCGCGGCTCTCAGTGTCGTCCTTCGTGAGGGCGAACACGGGCTTACGAGCCTGCTGCGAGTTCGTGATAAGCGAGTTGAAGTCCGGAATGCTTACCAGTCGCATAGCGCCATCCATGCCGGCCGCCTCGTAGATCTCCTGCGGGAACAGCATGCCCGCCGCTGCCAGCGCGGGCGCAAGGACGGTTTCAACCTGCTGGTCGAGCTCGTCGAAATACGCTCGGAATCCCTCGGTCGCAGAGCCGCTTTTCAGTCGATAACGTTGGATGACTGTCCCCAAGAATCTCAAGTCAGGAGACGGGAACGGGTAGTCAGCGGTGTTAAGTGCATCCAACTTCGCCGCGTTCTCAGCCCATCGGTTCCAGCGAGGAAGGACACGTGCGAGCGATTCGAGAGCCATTACGGAGAAGACGTCGGGACTCGCGGGCACGATGAAATAGTCAGACGTGGCGACGAGATTCTGGTTAATGGCTCCAAGGCCCGGGCTGAGGTCGAGGAGGACGAAATCCGCGTCATACGCGTCGGCCGTCAAATCGAACAAGTAGCGAAAGCTCCCCGGCAAGTTCTTCAGAGCCTGCACTGACTCGGAGAGTTGCTGGGCGATCCCGAGCGAGACCTCGTCTTCAGCTAGACCGACGTGCCCCGGAATGAGAAAGAGATTCTCGATGCCTTCCACCGGGACGCAGTTGACCGCCTCAA
Organism: Microbacterium sp. NPDC087665; assembly: GCF_044743285.1. Taxonomy (NCBI): domain Bacteria; kingdom Bacillati; phylum Actinomycetota; class Actinomycetes; order Micrococcales; family Microbacteriaceae; genus Microbacterium; species Microbacterium sp. NPDC087665. The sequence continues at coordinate 2,172 of NZ_JBIUWD010000009.1, forward strand.
GGGGCTTGGGTCGTGAAGCAAACGCGGGTTCCAGAGCATCGCGCAGATTCCGACCCGGGTTCTCGCGGTAGAAGCTCGAAAGGGCGTCCTCTTCCTTGATGTCAAGGACCATGCCAGTCAAGTTGCACTGGGGGTCTGCATCGACCATAACCACCTTGTGTCCGCGCTCAGCGAGCATCCAGCCAAGGTTGAAGGTTGTCGTCGTCTTGCTAACGCCGCCCTTGTTGTTGAACATTGCGATCGTTTTTGCCACTGAGAGTCCTTTGGTCGTCCTTGCGGTCACAGTAGCGCAACTGGTGCACTCGTCCATCTAATTCGGGCGAACGAGGCTAGATGTCGAACGTTGGCAGACCCCACGACGGGTACAGGACGCTGGTCAGCCTCTTTGGTCCTACTAGGCTCAGGCGTAGCGATAGCGGCTTAGGAGAATGCCCGTATGTTCAACCTTTTGATCGGACTCGACGCTGGCGTAGTTCCTGCGGATCGGATGTTTGAGTATACGGACGACCGCGTTCGTCGTGAGCTTGGCGACGAGTATGAATTGCGAATCGAACGACTGCCTGCGCTCTCGATGCCTGAGATCGGGGACGAAAGGTTCGAGCAGGTGGCCACGCTCGGGCGTATCTTGTCGCTTCGCGCGACCGGGCGAACGCACCGGTTCGAGTTTGAGCCGAACCCAAGGCTCAAACCCATACCCGTTGAAACCGTCCGGGAGCTAGCTGACCGTCTCAACGTCGACCCGGAAGGATGGGAGTTCAGGCGGACGCACTGGGCCGTGAAGCAGGCGGAGTTGTTCGAGGTGTTGTTCGAATACGTGGCCGGCGCGCCAAGGAGCATTGACCGGACGTATAGCCCATCCGCCGCCGTCCAGTTCCCTACCGATACGCCGCTGGACTCGAAGCTCGTGGCGGTGATGATGCCGTTCGATCCGAACTTTGATGTGGTCTACGAGACAATCGCGCTGGCCGTAGAGGACATCGGAATGGAGTGTGTTCGGGTGGACAACATATGGGAACACGATCATGTCATGGGAGACGTGCTGTCGTTGCTCTGGCGTGCTCGGATAGTCGTCGCCGACCTCACGGGCCGAAACCCCAACGTGTTCTACGAGACTGGCCTGGCGCATGCCCTCCCGCGACGCACCATCTTGCTCACTCAGAACGCCGACGATGTACCGTTCGACCTTCGATCGATCCGCTACTTGCACTATGGCATCGGCTCGAAAGCTCGCAAGATGCTGCAAGAGCAACTGAGCGATCGCCTCAGGACCTTGTCGAGCTCGCGTCAGTTGTAGGTCATAGCGCCGTCAGCCCACGGACGGGTTCTCGCCGGGATCCCTCTAACAGTGGGTAGGCGGGAACCCCGTGAATCCCGTACCTGTGCGGTGGGCCCCGTGGGGCTCGAACCCACGACCCGCGGATTAAAAGTCCGATGCTCTGCCAACTGAGCTAGAGGCCCTCACCCCCTAGTCTAGGGCGCGCGAAAGAGGGCCGTTGACGACACAGCTACCGTCAACGGCCCTCTTGTCACCTTCTCGCTCCCCTCCTCGAGAGCGAGTCGGCTATGTATCGGGGGTCCCCACCCGATAACCCGTGCTTACTCAGCCGGGGGCATCAGCACCGTGTCGATGAGGTACACGGTGGCGTTCGCGGTCTGGACTCCACCGCAGATGACGGCTGCTTCGCCGTTGACCATCAGTTCGTCTCCGCTGCCGGTGACCTCGAGGTCAGCACCCTGGACGGTGGTGTGCATGCCGACGATGTCGGCCGGCTCGATCTGGCCGGGAACCACGTGGTACGTCAGGATCGAGCTCAGCGTGGCGCTGTCGGTCTTGAGACCCTCGATGGTGGCCGGGTCGATCTTGGCGAAGGCGTCATCCACCGGTGCGAAGACCGTGAACTCGTCGCCGTTGAGCGTGTCGACGAGGTCGACGTCGGGGTTGAGCTGGCCGCTCACCGCTGCGGTGAGGGTGGTCAGCAGCGGGTTGTTCGAGGCGGCGACAGCTACCGGGTCCTGAGCCATGCCGGCGACGGATCCTGCACCGTCCGGAACGGCGTCTGCGTAGGCCGCGCATCCGGCGCCGACGAGGTTGGCGGCCGGGTCCATCGACGTGTCGGGGGTCGACTCCGACGTCTCGGGAGCCATCGGCTCCGACGACTCCTCCGAGGTCGTGCTTCCCATCGAACAGGCGGAGAGCAGGAATGCGCTCGCCAGAGTAAGGGTGACTGCTGCAGTGATCTTCTTCTTGGTGCTGAACATGTCGAGCTCCTTGGATGACTTTCGCCGCGGCCTCTCCGTGGCGTTGAAAGGTGTTCGGAGCCCCGAGGAGATCGGATGGGAGAAAGTTCAGAAAAGTTTCGGACGGAGCGGATTCGTCGTCGAATCCGCCCTTCGCCTTAAGGGAGGTACGTCGCGCCGTTCGTCGAAGAGGGCGAGCATGCGGCATGCTGGTATTGATGGTCATCGATGGGATGGATGTTCCTGAGGACGGATCGGCGCGTGACGCCGTCGCCGACCTCCTCGTCCGCATATCCTCGGGCGACCAGAACGCCTTCGCAGAGCTCTACGACATGCTCTCCGCCCGTGTGTTCGGCCTCATCCTCCGGGTGCTCGTTAACCGTTCGCAGAGCGAGGAAGTGCTGCAGGAAGTTTTCCTCGAGATCTGGCAATCCGCTTCGCGTTTCGCTCCGAACAAGGGCCAAGGACGAACATGGATAATGACGATCGCACACCGCAGGGCAGTGGACCGCGTTCGAGCTTCGCAGTCCAGCACGGATCGAGATGTCCGCGCCGGGCTTCGAGACATCGGAGTGGCCCACGACAGCGTGGCGGAACAGGTCGAACTGAGCATCGAAGGGGAGCGCGTCGTCGGCGCACTCTCCGGGCTTCCTGAAGCTCAGCGCGAGGCGATCGTGCTCGCCTACTACGGCGGATACAGTCAGAACGAAATTTCGGTGCTTCTGGGAGCACCGCTGGGAACGATCAAGACACGGATGCGAGACGGGCTCACCCGTCTCCGAACGGCAATGGGGGTGACGGCATGAACGAGAAGGACTTCGCAGAGCTCGCGGCCGGTGCCGCCCTGCACGCGCTGTCTCCCGACGACGAGCGACTCTTCCGTCGTGTCCTCGCCGAGCATCCCGAGTGGGAATCGATCGTCGAGGCGGATGCCGCGACCGCGGTGCACCTCGCCGCTCCTTTCACCGCCGAGGTTCCGCGTCCCGACATCCGTGCGGCGCTGCTCGCGCAGATCGCCACCACGCGGCAGAACGGCGATGACGATCGTCCGTCGGCCGATACCCGCGTCGACACCGATACGGATGCCGTCGGGCACAGTGAGAGCAGGAGCGACGATGCCACTGCCCTCCGCCCGCCTCGCCGCTGGTCGCGCGCGATCTTCGCGCTCGCCGCATGCCTGGCCGTACTGGTCGGCGTGGGCGCCGGCGCTGTCGCGCTCAACGACTACCTGAATCGTCCGGCGAGCGTCGTGGCGCTGCAGCAGATCGAAGCAGCCGACGACGCCTCGCAGGCCAGCGTCACGCTCGACGACGGCACGACCGCGACAGCGCACTGGTCGCCGTCTCTCGGGTCCGCCGTTCTGGTGGCCGACGGGCTGGCGGCCCCGGCCGACGGCATGACGTACGAACTGTGGTTCGTGCGGGGCGAGACCCCCGTCTCGGCCGGCGTCTTCGACGTCGACGATGGTGACGCGACCGCTGTCCTCTCGGGCGACATGCACGAGGGCGACGTCATCGCGGTGACGGTCGAGCAGGCGGGCGGATCGCCCAGCGGGCTGCCGACGTCCGACCCGGTCATCATCATCCCCACGGCCTGAACGTCGGCGATCCCGCGTACCCTGGTGGGATGCCCGAGCAGCACCACCGCCCTGTGCGGCGACCGTCCAGCGCCTTCGACAACATCGTGGGCTCGCACGATCCCGCCGAAGAGACGCGCATAGCGCACGCCACGGCATCCGCCCTGCTCGCCCGCGTCCGCGCCGACGAGAGCGGAGTGAGCGCCGACCGCCTCGTCGCGTTCACCGCCGAGCACGGGATCGACGAGATCGCAGAGCTGTGGTCGAAGGCGCAGGCGCGCACGCTGCCCGGGGCGCTCTGGCGCCTGTATCTGCTGCAGCTGGCCATCCATGCCGATCCGCAGACCGCCGCGCTGCTGTACGAGCGAGGTCGCGTGGAGCTGGCGTCGGCCGATGCAGCGATCGCCGGCGCCCCGGTGCCCGCGAGCCCCGATGAGATCGTCGCCTTGATCGACATGATTCTGCGGGGAGCCTTCCGCGGTGACTTCGCCGTCGCCCTGGAGCGCGCGGCCGCGTTCTGCCGTCTGCAGGCCGCGGGAGCGACGCACACCGCCGACGACTACGAGGCGACGGAGCCGGCGCGCGCGAGCGAGCTGACGACCCGTGCTCTTCGGCTGGCCAGCTACGCGCAAGACCTCTCGGCGGCCAGCGTGCTCTGGCGCAGCGGGGGACTCGCCTGAGCGGAATCGCTCAGGGCTACCGCGCCCACATCCGGGCAGAGAAAGACCGGGCCGCAAAAACGCCTCTCGGCGGAAGGCCGCTCAAAGCGGCAAAAAATGGAGCCCGGGGTTATGCGGCCCGGCACGAACAATTATAACGCGACCCGGGCGAGGGTATTCCCCGCCGTCTAGGCTCGGAGCATGACCCGGCGCTTCGCACTGATGATCGATCCCGTCACCGCTGACGCAGAGGGCGGCGACGCGGATCGCCCCGATTACGGTGACACCTTCACCCTCGTCGACGCGGCCGCTCCCGCCCTGAGCGTCGGCGAGCTGAGTACCCAGCGCGGCGACGGCGTGTTCGAGTCGATCGGTGTGGTCGACGGTCACGCGCAAGAGGTGGTGCCGCACCTCGAACGCCTCGCGCACTCGGCGCGGCTGTGCGACCTGCCCGTCCCGAACCTCGTGCAGTGGCGTCAGGCGATCGATCGAGCCGCCGCCGAGTGCGGCGACGGTGAAGCGGTCATCAAGCTGATCCTCAGCCGGGGCGTCGAGCACGGACCCACCCCGACCGCCTGGGTCACGGTGGCCCCGGCGTCCGACTTCCGTGGCGTGCGCGAGAACGGCGTTCGCGTGGTGACCCTCGACCGCGGGTACGACCTCGGCGCCGCCGAGCGCGCGCCGTGGCTGCTTCTGGGCGCCAAGACCCTGTCGTACGCCGTCAACATGGCGGCGCTGCGCGAAGCGCACCGCCGCGGTGCCGATGATGCGATCTTCCTCTCGAGCGACGGATTCGTGCTCGAGGCGCCGACGGCGTCGCTGATCCTGCGCTTCGGCGACCGCTTCGTCACCCCCGCGCCGAACGGCGGCATCCTGCACGGCACCACCCAGCTCAGCGTCTACGACCACCTCGCTGCCCGGGACTTCGAGGTCGGATACGACCGGATCCCGGCATCCGACCTCCCCCGTGCGGATGCCGCGTGGCTCGTCTCGAGCGTGCGCCTCGCCGCCGCGATCACCGCCGTCGACGGAGCGGCGCTGCCCGTGGACCAGGCCCTGACCGACGAACTCAACGAGTACCTGCTCTCGCCTCGCGACTGAGGCATCTGCCGTGCGAAAACAGAGACCGATGGCGTTGTCTCCGGTGAGTCGAAGGCCGACATGCCGAGACAGGGCGGATGGGTCTCTGTTCTTCGCTCGACGGAGACGACGTCGAACCGGGCGGATGCTCAGAGCGATCCCAGGAGGTGTGCGCCTCGGGCCATCATGCCGAGGATCGCAGCTCGTACGAGGTGCCATTCCCTGACGATGAGCGCGTAGGTGAAACGGAGGGTTGTGTAGCCCCCGGATGCGGCGATCGCGTCTCGGCGAAGATCCTTCAGGCGCTCCCTCTCCCGCTCGTGATTCTCCCGACCGTCCGCCTCGACGATCAATCGGTCCCCGATGACGAAGTCGACCTCCCCGACGCGGTCGATCTGCACCTGACTGCGCACTTCGATGCCGATTCGATGCAGCCTCAAGCGGATCAACGATTCCAGTCCGCTGTCCGCATCTGCTCGCGCGAAACCGATCAACCACCGCATCGCGAGCGGAAGGCGGCTACGAAGCCAGACCAGTGCTCCGGGGGAGAGGAGCGAGCGCCGCAGGGCGGATTCGAGGGTGGCGAAGAAGGCATCCTCCCCGCAGCACGTCGCCATCTGCAGAAGTACGTTTGCGGTGGGTGGCGTCTCTCCGACGCGAACGCGGCCGGAATCCCAGTGCATGACGCAGTCCTCGCAAGCCGATCGCGGAGTTCCAGCCTCTCCCATCCATACGTGGTGTCGGCTTGGCTGCTCGAGGACCCACAGGCCCTGGACCGAAGCAGCTTCAGCGCATCCGAGGGTTCCCCCGTGCGATGCAGCGTGCAGCAGGGCGGGCGCTGAATCGGGCAGGGCATAGACTCCCTGCCGCGGCCGGATTACCTCTCCCGCGTGAACCGCTCGCCTGAGCTCGGCCGAACTCACTCCACGGGCCCGCAACTCCGAGGCGCGCGCCATTCTCCCGAGTGTTCGAAGGGCGGAATCTGCACGGGCGAAGGACACGGGTCGATCCTGCGCTCGGAGAGACCGCCCCGACGCACCGGAACGGCGGAGTGTGGATAGGTCACACGCATCCGCCGGTTGTGCAGGGAGCAGTCGAGCGGCCGACACAAGACAACAAAACCCAGACCATCGGTACCCGGGGCGGCGTGTCAGAAGATCACACGCCGCCCCGGAGCGAGAAGGTCTGGGTTTTGTGAAGTCTCAGGCGAACAGCCTCAGCTCAACCGAAGCGGCCGGAAACGTAGTCCTCGGTGGCCTGCACGGTCGGGGTGGTGAAGATCGACGTGGTGTTGTCGTACTCGATGAGCTTGCCCGGCTTGCCGGTGCCGGCGATGTTGAAGAACGCGGTCTTGTCGGAGACGCGGCTCGCCTGCTGCATGTTGTGCGTGACGATCACGATCGTGAACTCGTTCTTGAGCTCGCCGATCAGCTCTTCGATCGCGTAGGTCGAGATCGGGTCGAGGGCCGAGCACGGCTCGTCCATCAGCAGCACCTCGGGAGAGACGGCGATCGCGCGGGCGATGCAGAGACGCTGCTGCTGTCCACCCGAGAGACCGGAGCCCGGACGGTCGAGACGGTCCTTGACCTCGTTCCAGAGGTTCGCGCCGGTGAGGGACTTCTCGACCAGGGCGTCCTGGTCGCTCTTCGACATGCGGCTGTTGTTGAGCTTCACGCCCGCGAGCACGTTCTCCTTGATCGACATCGTGGGGAACGGGTTCGGCCGCTGGAAGACCATGCCCACCTGGCGGCGCACGAGCACGGGGTCGACGCCGGGACCGTAGAGGTCCTTGCCGTCGAGCAGCACCTCGCCCTCGACGCGCGCGCCGGGGATGACCTCGTGCATGCGGTTCAGGGTGCGCAGGAACGTGGACTTGCCGCAGCCGGACGGGCCGATGAAGGCCGTCACGCTGCGCGGCTGGATGTCGAGGGAGACCCCCTCGACGGCCAGGAAGTTGCCGTAGTAGACGTTGAGGTCGTTGACTTCGATGCTCTTGGACACGTGAATTCCTGTTCTGAGTGGTCGGGCGCTCAGCGGCCGGAGGTCTTCGGTGCGAACAGCTTCGCGATGAGTCGCGCGAGCAGGTTCAGCACCATGACGATGAGGATGAGGGTCAGAGCCGCTGCCCAGGCCCGCGCCAGCGACGCGTCCGGGTTCGTGCCCTGGTTCATGTACTGGTTGTAGGCGAACACCGGCAGGGTCATCATCTGACCGTTGAAGATGTTCGTGTTCATGCTCTGGGTGAATCCGGCGGTGAGCAGCAGCGGGGCCGTCTCGCCGATCACGCGGGAGATCGCGAGCATGATCGAGGTCGTGATGCCGGCGATGGAGGTCGGCAGCACGACCTTGAGGATGGTCAGCCACTTGGGAACGCCCAGCGCATATGAGGCCTCGCGGAGTTCGTTCGGCACGATCTTGAGCAGTTCCTCGCTGCCACGCACGACGACCGGGGTCATCAGCACAGCCAGCGCGAGCGCACCCATGATGCCCATCGAGATGCCCGGCTTGAAGATCAGCGCGAACACCGCGTAGATGAACAGACCGGCGACGATCGAGGGGATGCCCGTCATCACGTCGACGAAGAACGTGATCGCCTTCGCGACCTTGCCGCGCCCGTACTCGACTAGGTAGATCGAGGTCATGAGCCCGATCGGCACCGAGATCACCGTGGCCGTGAGCGTGATGAGAACCGTGCCCCAGATCGCGTGCACGATGCCGCCGCCGTCGCCGACGACGTTGCGCATCGACGAGCTGAAGAACTCGGCGTCGAAGCGCTCGATGCCGTTGGAGACGACCGTCCACAGCAGCGAGATGAGCGGGAGGAGAGCGATGAGGAACGCGGTCGCGACCAGCGCCGTCATCAGCCGGTCGACGGCCTTGCGGCGGCTCTCGACGATCGAGGAGATCACCGTGATGAGAACCATGTAGAGCAGGATGCCGATGATCGCGGCACCCGAGATGTTGAAGTCCGCGAGCGAGCCGACGGAGGTCACCGCGAAGATCGCAGCGCTGACGGCGAAGGATCCTGCCAGAAGCGCCCAGGGAGCCCACTTGGGGAGCTTGCCGGCGGTGAGGGCCGAGGACGGAGCCGCGGCCGAGACGGTGGTCGGGGTGGGGGTGAGGACGGTCATGTCAGTTCGCTCCCGAGAACTCGGCGCGGCGGGCGACGATCCAACGCGCCAGCGCATTGACCGCGAAGGTCACGACGAAGAGGATCAGGCCGGTCGCGATGAGCGTGTTGACGCCGGTGCCGTGGGCCTCCGGGAACGCCAGGGCGATGTTCGCGGGGATCGGCGTGGGGTTGGTCGCCGTGAGCACGAGGAAGCTGACGACGGCCGAGGGAGAGAGCACCATCGTCACGGCCATGGTCTCGCCGAGTGCGCGTCCGAGGGCGAGCATCGCGGCCGAGACCATACCGCCGCGGGCGAAGGGCAGCACGGCCATCCGCACCATCTCCCAGCGGGTGGAGCCGAGCGCGAGCGCGGCCTCTTCGTGGAGCTTCGGGGTCTGCAGGAAGACCTCGCGGCAGATGGCCGTCATGATCGGGATGCACATCACCGCGAGCACGAGGGATGCGGTGAGGATCGTCTTGCCGGTGGACGAGACCTGGCCACCGAAGAACGGGACCCAGGAGGCGTTCGCGTTGAGCCAGGCGTAGATCGGCTGGAGCATCGGTGCCAGCACGAGGCCGCCCCAGAGCCCGAAGACGACCGAGGGGACGGCGGCGAGCAGGTCGATGATGTAGCCGAGGAAGGCGGCGAGGCGACGGTGCGCGTAGTGCGAGATGAAGAGCGCGATGCCGATGGCGATCGGTGCGGCGATGAGCAGAGCGATGAAGGATGCCCAGAGAGTGCCGAAGACGAGCGGCCACACGTACACCCAGAAGGACTGGCCCTTGAGGATGTGGTTGTCGGTGGTGTCGAGCTGGAACGCCGGGATGCTCTGGATGATGAGGAAGGCGGCGACGAGCGCGAGGACGACGAGGATGATGATCCCCGCTCCGAGCGCGGTACCGGAAAACACCCGGTCGCCGAGCCGCTGCTTGGCCTTGATCGGTGCGGGCGGCGCTGCGGGCGCCTGCGCGGTCGTGCTCATGGTCTCCCTGTCTCGGGGCTGAGTGGATCGGGGGCTGACCGGGCGGAGCCCCCGCGTCCGATCAGGACGCGGGGGCACTGCCATCAGTCGGTCGGCTGGATCAGCCGACCTGGATCAGGTCGATCGCGGCCTGAACCTGCTCGCGCAGGCTGTCCGAGATCGGGGCGCTGCCGGCGTTGTCCGCGGCGGCTTCCTGGCCCTCGGCGCTGGCGATGTAGGTCAGGTACTCCTTGACCAGCTCGGCCACGTTGGTGTCCTCGTACTGCTCGCACGCGATCAGGTAGCTGACCAGGGCGATCGGGTACGAGCCGTCGGCGGCCGATGCCGGGTCGACGTCGAAGACGAGGTCGCCTTCGCCGCGGCCCTCGACGAGCGGCGAGCCTTCGACGAGTGCTGCGGCAGCCTCGGCGGAGTAGGCGACGAATTCGCCACCGACACCGACGTGCACCTGACCGAGGTCACCGACCTGCGAGGCGTCGGCGAAGCCGATCGCGCCGTTGCCCGCGGTGATGGCCTGAACGACACCCGAAGTGCCCTGAGCGGCTTCGCCACCCTCGATCGGCCAGACGTCGGCCGGCTCGTAGGTCCAGACGTCACCGGCGGTGGCGCTGAGGTACTTGGTGAAGGTCTCCTGCGTGCCCGAGGGGTCGGAGCGGTGGACCGGCGAGATCGCCAGGTCGGGCAGCTCGACACCCTCGTTGAGGGCGGCGATCTCCGGGGCGTTCCAGTTGGAGATCGTGCCGGCGAAGATGCCCGCGATCGTGGCGGCGTCGAGGTTGAGCGTGTCGACGCCCTCGAGGTTGAACGCGACGGCGACCGGCGAGATGTAGAGGGGGACCTCGACGATGTCATCGGTGGTGCAGGCACCGAAGCCGCCGGCGGCGATCTCCTCGTCGTTGAACGCACGGTCGGAGCCGATGAAGTTGCTGCCGCCTTCGAGGAAGTTCTCGCGGCCGGTGCCGGAGCCGGTGGGCTCGTAGTTGACGGTGACGTCGGGGTTCGCGGTCTGGAACGCGGCGACCCAGGCTTCCTGGGCGGCGGTCTGCGACGAGGCGCCGGTGGCGTCGATGGTGCCGGAGAGCGTGGACTCGGTCGGCGCGTCGGACGAGCCGCCGGTGCCGCTTTCGTTCGCGGCGCAGCCGGCGAGAGCGAGAGCAGCGACGGCGCCGATGGCGCCGATGCGAGCGATTCGGGAGATCTTCACTGTGGATCCGTTCGATCGGTGATGGGGTGAGGCCCGGTGCAGGGCACACAGTGACGCTAAGCGCGGCGGTTAACGAGACTCTCCCGCACGGGTGAACGGAAGGTGAACGACTGGCGACTCTCTGGGGTGGTTCCGCGGGATTCCGCGACCTTCGACGAGTTCAGAGATCCAGGAAAAGCGTCACACCTTCGGAATGTGCGTCTCGATCGCGATGATGCCGGAGCCGGGGTTCGTCGCTGACAGATGCACGACGGAGAAGGCGGCGGGCTCGAGATCGGCGGCCCCGCGGATGTACGAGCCGCGGATGGTTCCGGTCGCGAGGGCGATCTCTTCGAGCAGCCCGGGTAGAACCGGCCCGTGGCTGCACAGAATGGCGGCCTTGCCCGCGCGCACGCGTTTGCCGACGACGGTGCGAAGGTCGTCGCTGCCGTCTTCCCACGCATCCTGGCTGATGAGCTCGGTGCGGGTGATCTTGCGCTCGAGCGCCTTGGCGAGGGGCTGCACGGTCTGGATGCAGCGCACGGCGTCGCTGCTGACGATCTTGCGCACGCCGAAGGCACGCAGAGGGCCGACGATGGACTTGGCCTGTGTGCGGCCGCGTTCGGTCAGTGGGCGGGCGGCGTCGGCTCCGTCCCGGTCCGACCGGGAGAGCGCCTTTGCGTGCCGGAGGGCGATCAGCGGAAAAGTGCGCAGAGCGCCGTCGGCGACCACGCCGGCGAAGAAGTCGAGGATCTCGAGGTCGACCGGGTAGCTGAGACGCTCGCGCGCCTTCTTGAGGCTGACCCATTCGAGTGCGGCGATCTCGCGGTTGGGCACGAAGGTCGACGCCCGGATCGCTTCGTCCGTTGCCTCGGCAGCCCAGTAGTGCACGACCTTCTGCTTCTTCGAGGCGAGGTGATAGCGGCTCACTCCGACGGGAACGCCGAGCGAGACCTGGATGCCGGTCTCCTCATGCACCTCGCGCACCGCCGTCTCGGCGAGCATCTCGCCCGGATCGACCTTGCCCTTGGGCAGGGTGACGTCGCGATACTTGGTGCGGTGGATGAGGAGTACGCACAGCTTGTCGTCGACGAGTCGCCACACAACGGCACCGGCCGCGTAGACGGCCTTGTCCGTCCACTTCGAGCCCACCACCTGCTCGGTCTGGCCGAAGGTCATCGAGCCGCTCGCGCTCGACGACGTCGTTGGATCAACCCCATGGTCTTATCCTGCAGGTCGACGAGCGGGTTGCCGTCGGCGTCCACGGCGTGGCGCTCCCAGATTCCTCCGGCGCCGAGGTGCCACGAGCTCGTGCCCGGGTCCATGGCGAGCTCGAAGAAGGCGAGCAGCTCCTTGAGGTGGGCCGGGTCGATCACCCGCACCAGTGCTTCGACGCGTCGGTCGAGGTTACGGTGCATCATGTCGGCGCTGCCGATGTAGACCTGCGGGTCGCCGGCGTTGTCGAACGCGAAGATCCGCGAGTGCTCCAGGTAGCGGCCGAGGATGCTGCGCACCGTGATGTTGTCGCTGATCCCATCGAGGTCCGTGCGGAGGCTGCAGATGCCCCGCACCCAGACGTCGACCTTCACGCCCGCCTGGCTCGCCCGGTAGAGCGCGTCGATGATCTCCTCGTCGACCATGGAGTTCACCTTGATGCGGATGTGGGCGGGCTTGCCGGCCACCGCGTTCTTGCGCTCGTTGTCGATCTGGCGGATGAGCCCCTTGCGCAGGTGCAGCGGGGCGACGAGGAGACGCTTGAACTTCTTCTCGATCGCGTAGCCGCTGAGCTCGTTGAACAGACGGGTGAGGTCTTTACCGACCTGGGGGTCGGCGGTGAACAGGCCGAAGTCCTCGTAGATGCGGCTGGTCTTGGGGTTGTAGTTTCCCGTGCCGACGTGCGAGTAGTGCCGCAGCATCCCCTCTTCCTCGCGGATGACGAGAGCGAGCTTGCAGTGCGTCTTCAGACCGACCAGGCCGTACACGACGTGCACGCCGGCCTTCTCGAGCTTGCGGGCCCAGACGATGTTGTTGGCCTCGTCGAATCGCGCCTTGACCTCGACGAGGGCGAGCACCTGCTTGCCGGCCTCGGCCGCGTCGATGAGCGCCTGCACGATGGGGCTGTCGCCCGAGGTGCGGTAGAGCGTCTGCTTGATCGCGAGCACGTGCGGGTCGCGGGCCGCCTGCTCGAGGAAGGCCTGCACACTCGTCGCGAACGACTCGTACGGGTGGTGCACGAGCACGTCGGACTTGCGGATGGCCTTGAACATGTCGGCGCGCGTGTTGCTGTCGCCCGGCTGGAAGGCCACCGCTGTGGTGGGCACGTGCGGCGGGAAGCGCAGGTCGGGGCGCTCGACGCGCGAGAGGCTGAACAGACCGCGCAGGTCGAGCGGCCCGGGGAGGCGGTAGACCTCCTGGTCGGTGATGTCGAGCTCGGTCACCAGCAGCGCGAGGGTGACCTCGTCCATGTCGTCGGTGATCTCGAGACGGATGGGCGGCCCGAATCGGCGGCGCAGCAGCTCGGCTTCGAGCGCCTGGATCAGGTTCTCGCTCTCGTCTTCCTCGATCGCGACGTCTTCGTTGCGGGTGAGGCGGAAGGCGTGGTGATCGAGCACCTCCATGCCCGGGAAGAGATCGCCCAGGTGGTTGGCGATCAGCTCTTCGAGCGTGAGGTAGCGGGTGATCTCGCCGGAGCCGGGGACCTCCACGAACCGGGGGAGCATCGGCGGCACCTTCAGGCGCGCGAACTCCTGGCGCCCGGTGCGGGCGTTGCGGATGCGGATGGCGAGGTTCAGCGACAGGCCGGAGATGTACGGGAACGGATGCGCCGGGTCGACCGCGAGCGGCATGAGGACCGGGAAGACCTGCGCCTGGAAGTACTCGGTGAGCTTGAGGCGCTCGTCTTCGGTGAGAGCGGACCAGGCGGTGATCTCGACGCCGGCGTCTGCCAGCGCAGGGCGTACGAGGGAGTTCCAGGCGTCGGCATGGCGCAACTGCAGTGCGTGCGCCTCGCGCGAGATGTCGGCGAGAGCATCGGCGGGGGAGCGGCCGATGTTCGTGGGCACGGCGAGCCCGGTGACGATGCGGCGCTTGAGGCCGGCGACGCGCACCATGAAGAACTCGTCGAGGTTGCTCGCGAAGATCGCCAGGAAGTTCGCGCGTTCGAGTTCGGGAAGGCTCGCGTCTTCGGCGAGTTCCAGGACGCGCTGGTTGAATGCCAGCCAGCTCAGCTCCCGGTCGAGGTACCGGTGGTCGGGGAGGAGCGAGTCGGGGGACTCGACAGCGTCGAAGTCGTCGTCTTCAGCGTCGCCGAGACCTGCGTCGGCGAGAGCGGGATCCATCATGGGGTACATCTAAGCACCGTGAGGTGACACGCGCGTGAACGGAGGTGTTCCGTTACCGCGTTCCGACGAGCGAATCGTCGTCGTAGACGTTGAAGCGGTAGCCCACGTTGCGCACCGTGCCGATGATCTGCTCCTGGTCGCCGAGCTTCGCGCGCAGTCGCCGCACGTGCACGTCGACCGTGCGCGTGCCGCCGAAGTAGTCGTATCCCCACACCTCGCTAAGCAGCTGCTCGCGTGTGAACACGCGGGTCGGGTGCGTCGCCAGGAAGTGCAGGAGCTGGAACTCCTTGTAGGTGAGATCGAGCGGTTTGCCGTGCAGCTTCGCCGAGTAGGACTGCTCGTCGATCGTGATGCCGGAGGCCTGTACGCGTGTCGGTGCCGCGGCGTCGTCGCGCCGGGCGATCGCGAGACGCAGACGCGCATCGCTCTCGGCGGGGCCGGCCGTGGCGAGCAGGACGTCGTCGATGCCCCAGTCGCCCGAGACCGCACTCATCCCGCCCTCGGTGACGACGAGGAGGAGCGGAGCATCCTGACCGGTGGCACGCAGCAGACGGCACAGCGATTTCGCACCGGCGAGATCCGATCGACCGTCGACGATCACGATGTCGTACTCGGGGGCGTTGACGAGGCGGGCCGGTTCCGCCGGGATCTGGCGCACCGTGTGGCTCAGCAGTTCCAGGGCGGGCAGGACCGGCTCCTCGGTCGGAGCGTTCGTCAAGACCAGGACCTGGGGCACACGTACTCCTCACCGACACGGATTCGACGCCGTGCCGCAATGATACCGGGGTGAATGAGTCACAATGGACTCATGACGCAACCTGCACTCGCTCCGCGCAACGCCTTCACGGGCGTGGTCGTCGTGTGGGCGGTGGCATTCCTGGCCGCGGCCGCGATCGGCATCTTCGTCGCGGAGGACTGGCGGATCCCGTGGATGCTGGTCGGATTCGGCGGCGCCGTGCTGCTCTCCTTCGCCGTCCAGCTCTGGTACGGGCGCACCGACGGATTCATCTTCCGCGTGGCGGGCAGCATCATCGGAGCTCTGCTTCTGATGGGCGTGATCTCGATCGGATTCGGCATCGCGGCGCTGATTCCCGCCTGACACCACCCTCGGGGCGCGATAAGGTGGAGTCATGGATCTCATGGCGCTCGAAATCTTCTTCATCGGCCTGCTGGGTCTTGCGAGCCTCGCGATCGTCTTCGTCTCCGTCGTGGTGCTACGCAACCTCTTCCGCGGCCAGCGTTGAGCGCATCGTGATCGAGCTCCCCACAGACCTTCCCGCTGATCTCGTCCCGCTCGCGTGGCTGATCGGCGTGTGGGAGGGCACCGGGGTGATCGACTACCCCGTCGGTGAGAACCACCTGCAGGGGGAGTTCTCCCACCGGGTGAGCTTCAGCCATGATGGTGGCCCGTTCCTGAACTACTCCGGCACGGCGACGTTCCTCGGGACCGACGGCTCGGATTCGATGCCGCTGATCGCCGAGACCGGCTTCTGGCGCATCGCGCGGCAGGCGACGGATGCCGATGCCGGTCCCGCTCTGCTGCCTCCGACGGCTCCGGCCGTGGCGCGCACCGTCGACGACGTCGAGGCTCTGCGCACCGAGAACGGCGGCTTCCCGCTGGAGGTCTCGCTGGCGCACGCCGATGGCGCCCTCGAGCTCTACCTCGGAGAGATCAAGGGCCCGCGGGTCGACATCGCCTCGGACGCGATCGTGCGCAGCGCCACGTCCAAGGCGCACACGGCATCCGCTCGCATGTACGGTCTCGTCGACGGGCACATGCTGTGGGCGTGGGACATCGCCGCCCTCGGCACTCCGTTGCGCTCGCACGCGTCCGCCCGCCTGGCGAAGGTCTGATGTGACCGGCTTCGACGATCTCGACGGCGCCGTGGTCGACGGACCGGCGATCCTGCACTTCGGCGATGTCTTCCGTGAGCAGCGCCGCCTCTCCGCCGGAGAAGCGGTCGCGCCGCTCGGCGACCGTACGGTGATCGAGGTCGCCGGCCCGGAACGCCTCAGCTGGCTCGATTCGATCACCTCGCAGTACGTGGGGCGTCTCGCCCCGGGCGAGAGCACCGAGATGCTCGTGCTCGACCCGCAGGGTCGCGTCGAGCACGCCGCCGGAGTCCTCGACGACGGCTCATCGACCTGGCTGATCGTGGACGAGGCCGATGCCGAGGGTCTCGCCGGCTGGCTGACGCGCATGAAGTTCCGCACGCAGGCGACGGTGGGCATCCGATCCGACGTCCACCTGGTCGGGTTCGTCGACGGCGGTCCGGCTGCGACGGCCGTGTCGGGTGCGGCGCTCGCTCCGAACGGCGTCCCGCTGATCTGGGTCGACCCCTGGCAGCGGGTCAGCGCCGGCGGTCACCAGTACGCGCAGGTCTCCGATCACCCCGCGGCGGCTCTCGCCTGGCGGGTCGGCATCGTCTCCGACGACGCGATCCTCGCGCTCGCCGCGAGCAGTGACGCCGACCGCGTCGCCGGTGTCCTCGCAGCCGAGGCGCTGCGCATCGCCGCCTGGCGACCGCGGTGGAAGACCGAGGTCGACGAGCGTTCACTTCCGCACGAGTCCGACTGGATCCGCAGCGCGGTGCATCTCAACAAGGGCTGCTACCGCGGACAGGAGACGGTCGCGAAGGTGCACAACCTCGGGCACCCTCCCCGTCGCCTCGCCGCCCTCCAGCTCGACGGCAGTGATGCGGTGCTGCCCGAATCCTGGGCATCCGTCTTCGCCGGAGACGACGAGGTCGGCCACATCACCTCGGCGGCGCGCCACTTCGAAGACGGTCCGATCGCTCTCGCGATCCTCAGCCGCCGCGCGCCCGTCGGCGATCTCGTGGTGCGGGCCGACGGCGTCGAGATCTCGGCCTCGCAGCAGGTGATCGTGCCCGCAGACGCGGGAGCGGTCGCCGACGTGCCGCGCCTCACGCGTCTCTCACGCCGCCCGTCGGCACCGGATCCGCGCGCTCAGGCCTGAGACCCGTCGCGCGGGGCGACCGCCTCCCAGGGGAGCGTCAACTCGCCGAGCCGCCAGCGGGGTCGTCCGCCGAGCACCGGCCAGCCCTGTGCGCGCAGCGCGGAGACCGCGGCGAGGAAGCGCTGCGTCGCCCCGAACGTCGACAGCGCCGCGGCGCGGTCCCATTCGCGGTCGAGGTCGACCAGGAGAGCGTGGATGCGCTCGCCCGGGACGTTGCGGTGGATCAGCGCCTTCGGCAGCCGTTCGGCGACGATGCTCGGATGCTCGAGATCGGCGAGGCGCAGCGAGAGGGTGAAGCGCAGCGGATCGCCGTCGACGCCGACGTCGATCCAGCTCGCGACGCGCCCGATCTCGTCGCACGTGCCCTCGACCAGCAGGCCGCCCGGAGCGAGTCGCCGGGTCATGGTGCGCCACGCGCCCGCGACATCGCCCTCGTCGTACTGCCGCAGCACGTTCATCGCGCGGATCACCGCCGGCCTGCGGTCACCGGGCACCGGCACCTCGAAGCCGCCGCGCGCAAACGAGACCGGCAGATCCGGGGCGAACGACGTACGCCCCGCGCGCACCTCGGCGAGCTGCGCCTCCGCCGTCGCCACTCGGGCGGGGTCGATCTCCAGGCCGCGCACGTGCACATCGGGCCGCACGCGTACGAGCCGTGCGGCGAGCTCGAAGGCGGTCACTCCGCTGGCGCCGTAGCCGAGGTCGATGACGAGGGGGTCGGATGCGCGGCGCATCGCGTCGCTCGCGGCGATCCAGCGGTCATTGCGCCGGAGCCGGTTGGTCCCCGTCGTGCCGCGGGTCGGCCGACCGAGGGGAGATGACGCCATGTCTCAATCCTCCCAGCATCCGACCGTGCGTCACGGACGCGGGCCGATAAACTGACGACATGACTGCGAAGCGCACCCTCATCCTGCTCCGTCACGGCCGGAGCGAATGGAACGAACTGAACCTCTTCACCGGCTGGGTGGACGTCCGCCTGAACGAGCAGGGTGTGAAGGAGGCGCGCCGCGGCGGCGAGCTGCTCGCCGAGTCCGGCATCCTTCCCAACGTGCTGCACACGTCGCTGCTGAGCCGCGCCATCCAGACCGCGAACATCGCCCTCGACGCCGCCGACCGGCTGTGGATCCCGGTGACGCGTTCGTGGCGTCTCAACGAGCGCCACTACGGCGCCCTGCAGGGTAAGGACAAGGCGCAGACGCTCGAGGAGTTCGGCCCCGAGCAGTTCCAGCTGTGGCGCCGATCGTTCGACGTGCCGCCGCCCGTGCTCGACGACGACAGCGAGTTCAGCCAGGTGCACGACGTGCGCTACGCCGGCATCGACGGCGAGGTGCCGCGCACCGAGTCGCTGAAGCTCGTGATCGATCGCCTGCTGCCCTACTGGGAGAGCGCGATCGTCCCCGACCTCGACGCCGGCAAGACCGTCCTCGTCACGGCGCACGGCAACTCGCTGCGGGGTCTCGTGAAGCACCTCGAGGGCATCAGCGACGACGACATCGCCGAGCTCAACATCCCCACCGGCATCCCGCTCGTCTACGAACTCGACGAGAACAACGTGCCGACCGGTCCCGGCCGTTACCTCGACCCCGAGGCCGCCGCCGCCGGTGCTGCCGCGGTCGCCGCGCAGGGCAAGAAGTAAGGGTCCGAGACCCCGGAGATACACGAAACCCCCTGGCGCGGAGCTCCGCACCAGGGGGTTTCGTGGTGAAGCGTGGAGCCGATCAGGCGTGCCCGAGCTCCTGCTGCTCGACGGCGAGGGCGATGTCGTCTTCTGCGACCGCCCAGTCGCCGGTGGCGAGGTAGACGACCTTCTTCGCGACGGCGACCGCGTGGTCGGCGAAGCGCTCGTGGTAGCGGCTGGCGAGCGTGGCATCGACGGTCGCCGTGGCCTCGCCCTTCCAGTTGTCGCTGAGCACCTTCTCGAAGACGGTGGCGTGCAGCTCGTCGACGTCGTCGTCCGCGTTGCGGATCTCGTCGGCGAAGCGGAGGTCCTGCGTGCGCAGCAGCTCGGACAGCGTGCGCGCGACCTCGACATCGAGCTCGCCCATCTTCACGAAGGTGCCCTTGAGGCCCTTCGGGATCGCGCGCTCCGGGAAGCGCAGGCGGGCGAGCTGGGCGATGTGCTCGGACATGTCGCCCATGCGCTCGAGTGACGCGCTGATGCGCAGCGCCGAGACGACGATGCGCAGATCGCGGGCGACCGGCTGCTGACGGGCGAGGATCTCGATGGCCTGCTCGTCGAGGGCGACGGCCAGCTCGTCGATCTTGGCGTCATCGGCGATGACCTCTTCGGCCAGCGCGACGTCGCTGGTCGCGAAGGCCCGCGTCGCCTTGTCGATCGAGACGGTGACGAGGTCGGCGATCTCCACGAGGCGGGACTGCAGATCCTCGAGGGACAGGTGGAAGACTTCGCGCATGATGGGGCGCAACCTTTCATGTGTATCTCGGCCGTGTGGTCAGCGCGAGAGGGCGGGTCGTCCGCACGAGAGTGTCGGACCCGCGCACCCGCGCAGGCCCGTAGCGATTGTGTGCTCCGAAGGTTAACGGACGGTGCCCAGCGAGTGAATAGTACTTCTCTCCTTGCCGCTCAGGCCCGGAAACCCGCCGGAGCGGCGGTGAACGCACTCTACGCTGGAGTCATGACCGACCCGCAGATCGCGCTGATCGCACTCGCCGTGGGGTTGGCGATCGGCGTCGGTTTCTCCCTTCTCATCGCCTGGGCGTATCGGGCGAGGGCCCGCGTGGCGGAGGAGACCTCCAGCGCCGTTCCCGAGGGCATCACCGATGTGCTCGCGAGCATGGACGACGCGGCGTGCGTCGTGGACGCCTCTGGTCTCGTGCTCGCATCGTCGCAGTCCGCCTCGCGATTCGGCATCGACGTGGGGTCCACGCTCGACAACCCGGAGCTGCGGTTGCTCGTGCGCGGTGTGCGCACGGCCGGCGGCACGGCGACGGAGTCGATGCGCATCACCCGCGGTGGACTGAGCCTCGACCCGCGGCTCGTCTCCGCCCGCGCGAGCGTGCTCGGGCCGCGCCTGACCCTGCTGATCATCCGCGATGTCACCGAGCAGGAGCGTCTCGATCAGATGCGCCGCGACTTCGTGGCGAACACCAGCCATGAGCTGAAGACTCCGGTCGGTGCCGTGACGCTTCTCGCCGAGGCCATCGAATCCGCCGCCGACGATCCGGCGCAGGTGCGCATCTTCGCGGCGCGCATCTCCGCCGAAGCCGGGCGGCTCGCCCAGCTGACCGGGCGCATCATGAGCCTCTCGCGGCTGCAGGCCGACGACGGGCTCGGCGATGTCGGCCCCGTTGCGATCGACGAGGTGATCGCCGCCTCGATCGAGGCGCACGTCGTGCAGGCCGATGCCGCCGGTGTCGAGATCCTGCGCGGGGGCGACCGCGGCGTCTGGGTCAGCGGAGACTCGCAGATCCTGGTCGAAGCGGTGGGCAACCTCATCGCGAACGCGATCGTGTACTCGCCGCTCGGGTCTCGCGTCGGAGTGGGCGTGCGCGCCGACGACGGCATCGTCGAGATCGCCGTCTCGGATCAGGGCATCGGCATCGCCGAGACCGACCGGGAGCGCATCTTCGAGCGGTTCTACCGCGCAGACGAAGCGCGCTCGCGCCGCACCGGTGGCACGGGACTCGGCCTCTCGATCGTCAAGCACGCGACGCAGCGGCACGGCGGAGAGGTGCGTCTGTGGTCGCGCCCCGGCCGTGGCTCGACGTTCACGGTGCGCCTCCCCCTGATCGATGCACCTCCGAAGCCGGACATCGACAAGAAGAGCAAGAAGAAACGCGAGCGCAAGGCGGCGAAGGCCGCCACGGCACGCGTCAAGAAAGGTGACCGCGCATGACCCGCATCCTTCTCGTCGAAGACGAGCCCGATCTCGCCGATCCGTTGGCGTACCTGCTGCGTCGGGAGGGGTACGAGGTCGAGATCGCCGAAGACGGCCCCGCGGCGCTCACCGCGTTCCGGGAGCGCGGCGCCGACATCGTGCTGCTCGACCTCATGCTCCCCGGGATGCCGGGAACAGAGGTCTGCCGCCAGATCCGTTCGTCGTCGGCTGTGCCCATCATCATGCTCACCGCCAAGGACTCCGAGGTGGACATCGTCGTGGGTCTCGAACTCGGAGCCGACGACTATGTCACCAAGCCGTATTCCTCGCGCGAGCTGCTCGCCCGCATGCGGGCGGTGCTGCGCCGCGTGGTGCAGGCCGACAGCGAGCTCGACGAGCGGGTGCTCGATGGAGGACGCGTGTCGCTCGATATCGATCGCCACACCGTGTCGGTCGCGGGCTCGCCCATCAACATGCCGTTAAAGGAGTTCGAGTTGCTCGAGGTTCTGATGCGAAACTCCGGACGCGTGCTCACGCGCGGGCAGCTCATCGACCGGGTGTGGGGAAGCGACTACTTCGGCGACACGAAGACGCTGGATGTGCACATCAAGCGCATCCGCTCCCGCATCGAGGTCAACCCGAGCGAACCGGTGATGCTCGTCACCGTCCGCGGTCTGGGGTATCGCTTCGAGGCGTGACCCCCCCCCGCACGACGAAGGCCGGCCACCCCGAGGGGCGACCGGCCTTCGTGCGTCAGACGGGCGTCAGTTCTCTTCGGGCACCAGGTCTGCGTAGTACGAGAGCGATCCGTCGAGCACCGGCACGGCAGCCTTGACGCCGGTCGAATCGCCGGACTGGAAGTGGATCTCGATCGTGGCACCGGGCATGGTGTCGAGGTCGACGATGCGCAGGGGCTCGGCGTTGGCGCCGAGGCTGATGCTGTCGCCCGCGGGCACCGTGATGGTGAACGTGTCGCTGCCCGGGAGGGAGATGGTCAGGGTGGCGCGCTCATCGGTCGGGTTCACGATGGCGCCGATGAGGTTGCCGACCGAGCCGTCTTCGGTGGCGACGACGAACACGTTGCGCACATCGATGGGGCCGTCGGCGTCGGAGACGTTGACGCCGTCAGAGGCGGCGTATTCGATCTTCGTCGCCTGGGGCGAGATGAACGTGCAGCCCGTCGCGCCGAGAAGAACGAGGGCGCTGAGGGCAGCAGACGCGACAAGGCGCAATTTCACGGGTCCTCCTGGAGTGCGACGGGATATCCGCAACCATTCTACGGGTATCGACGCCGGGCGTCCGGACGAAGGGGCGCAAACCTTAGCGCATAACCCCTGTGGTATCCTTGAGGTTGCTGAAAGGATACATTTTTATGCTTTTTGAGGTTGGCGAGACCGTCGTCTATCCGCACCATGGCGCTGCGACCATCATCGAGGTCAAGGAGCGCATCATCAAGGGTGAGGCGAAGAAGTACCTGAAGCTCAACGTGACGCAGGGAGACCTCATCATCGAGGTCCCGGCCGAGAACGTCGACCTGGTCGGCGTGCGCGATGTCATCGGCAGAGAGGGCCTGGATCAGGTCTTCGAAGTGCTGCGCGCGCCGTTCACCGAAGAGCCGACCAACTGGTCGCGTCGTTACAAGGCCAACCTTGAGAAGCTCGCCTCCGGCGATGTCATCAAGGTGAGCGAGGTCGTGCGCGACCTGTGGCGTCGTGACCAGGACCGCGGACTGTCCGCGGGCGAGAAGCGGATGCTGGCGAAGGCTCGCCAGATCCTCATCTCGGAGCTGGCTCTCGCGGAGAAGACAGACGAGGACAAGGCGGGCGCACTGCTCGACGAGGTCCTCGCCTCCTGATGTGAGTTTCCCGAAGGGGACGGATGCCTCGTGCATCCGTCCCCTTCGTCGTCCCCGGCAGGCGGTAGCGTGTGAGCGTGACTCTGCTTCCCGTGCCGCACACCGCGATCATCGTCGTCGCCGCAGGCTCTGGCTCCCGGCTCGATGCGGGGGCGCCGAAGGCCTTCGTCGGCATCGATTCCCGCTCGATCCTGCGTCATGCGCTCGACGGCGTCTTCGCGGCATCGCCCGCGCAGGTGGTCGTCGTCGCTCCGGCGGGGTACGAGGGAGACGCCGAGACCGAGCTGCGCGAAGCCGCCGGCGACCGTGCCGACCTCGGTCGCGTCGTGACCGGCGGCGCGAGCCGTCAGGAGTCGGTCGCGGCGGGGCTCGCGGCGCTCTGGGGCGATGTGCGCACGGTTCTCGTGCACGATGCGGCGCGCGCTCTCACCCCGCCGGCGACGATCGATGCCGTGGCCGCAGCCGTGAAGTCCGACCTCGGTGTCATCCCCGTGCTCCCGGTCGTCGACACGCTCAAGAAGGTCGACGGCGACGCCGTGGTGGGCGGTGTCGACCGTTCGGAGCTCGCCGCGGCGCAGACTCCGCAGGGATTCCCCCGCTCACTCCTCACAGCGGCCTACGCCGCGGCTCGGGAATCGGGCGTCGAGTACACCGATGATGCGGCCCTGTTCACGGCGGCCGGTCACCGGGTGCGGCACATCGAGGGTGCGGCGCGCTCGTTCAAGATCACGACTCCTGCCGACCTCGAGCGCGCTCGACACCTGCTCGCATCGAGCCCCGCTCGCACGACGGTCTCCGCCACCGCGGGTGATGGCTCGGCGCCGCGCGCCCACGCACCCCGTGTGGGCATCGGCACCGACGTGCATGCGTTCGGCGGAGACGGTGACCTCTGGCTGGCCGGACTCTCCTGGCCGGGTGAGCCCGCCCTTTCGGGACACTCCGACGGCGATGCTGTCGCTCATGCGATCGTCGATGCGCTCCTCGGCGCCGCCGGTCTCGGCGACATCGGTGAGCATTTCGGAACCGCGCACCCCGAGTACGCCGGGGCTCACGCCGAGGTCTTCCTGGCGCGCACGCGCGAGCTGCTCGCCGAGGCCGGATTCGAGATCGGCAATGTCTCGGCCCAGTTCCAGAGCAACCGGCCCCGCTTCAGCGGCCGTCGCGCCGAGGCCGAGGGCGTGCTGTCTCAGGCGCTCGGCGGCGCACCCGTCTCGGTGACCGCGACGACCACTGATGGGCTCGGATTCCCCGGGCGGGCCGAAGGGATCGCGGTGACCGCGATCGCCGCGATCTTCCCCCGCGGAGTTCAGGCGTGACGGAGATCACCTACCGCCAGCCGCGGCGGAGGCTCATGATCTTCCTCGTCGTGGCGTACCTCGTGGTGCTCATCGTGCTGGGCGTGGTGTTCGCCGACCAGGCGTCGACGTTCGTGAACCAGCTCGCGCAGGGCGGGGCATCCGGCACCGGTCTGATCGTGGGCGTGATCTGCCTGGCACCGCTCTTCGTCGTACTCGCGCTCGTCACGGAGCGCGTGACGGTGCGGCAGGATGCCGCGACGCTCAGCATCCGCGTCGGGCGTGACGAGACGACGGTGGCGCGTCGGGACATCCACCGCATCCGGGTGAACGAGCCGCGAGTGGCGAGCATCCGGCTGTTCGCGCAGAACGGTGCGCAGCTCGTCGAACTCGCGCCGCGGATGCAGGAGTATCCGCAGATGGTCGACATGCTCACCGACGACGGATCGTTCGTCGAGGTCGAGCGGCGTACGGCCTTCCGCGGTCGCGTCAACGTGGTCACCTACGAGCGCCAGCAGCGCCCGGTGTCGTCGCGACCCTGACGGGGCTGACATGCACAGGGGATGCGGGGATCAGGCCGAGTAGGCTTGAGCGGTGACTCTCCGCCTCTACGACACCCGCGCGCAGGACCTGCGCGACTTCGTGCCGCTCGACCCCGGAAACGTCACGATGTACGTCTGCGGGCCGACGGTGCAGTCGGGGCCCCATATCGGGCACGTCCGCGCGGCGCTGAGCTTCGACCTCCTGCGTCGCTGGCTGGCGCAGCGCTACGGGCGCGTCACCTTCGTGCGCAACGTCACCGACATCGATGACAAGGTGCTCACGAACGCGACCGAATCCGAGCCGTGGTGGGCCCTCGCGTACCGCATCGAGCAGGAGTTCACGGCCGCGTACGCCGGCATCGGCATCCTCCCTCCGACGTACGAGCCGCGCGCCACCGCGTCGATCCCGCAGATGCAGGAGCTCATCTCCGTGCTCATCGACCGCGGGCACGCCTACCCGGCCGCCGACGGAT
Organism: Microbacterium sp. NPDC087665; assembly: GCF_044743285.1. NCBI lineage: Bacteria > Bacillati > Actinomycetota > Actinomycetes > Micrococcales > Microbacteriaceae > Microbacterium > Microbacterium sp. NPDC087665. The sequence continues at coordinate 27,325 of NZ_JBIUWD010000009.1, forward strand.
CGGGCGACGTCTACTTCGACGTGCGCTCCTGGGCCGCGTACGGCTCGCTCACGCACCAGTCCGTCGACGCGATGGAAGCGGCCGAAGACGCCGACCCCCGCGGCAAGCGCACCCCCCAGGACTTCGCCCTCTGGAAGGGCAGCAAACCCGACGAGCCGGCCGATGCGACCTGGGCATCGCCCTGGGGCGCGGGCCGCCCGGGCTGGCACATCGAATGCTCGGCCATGGCCAAGCGGTATCTCGGCGCCGAGTTCGACATCCACGGTGGCGGCCTCGACCTGCGCTTCCCGCACCACGAGAACGAGCTGGCGCAGTCGACCGCGGCAGGCGACGGATTCGCGCAGTACTGGATGCACAACGGCCTCGTCACGGTGAACGGCCAGAAGATGTCGAAGTCGCTGGGCAACTTCACGCTCGCCGCCGACGTGCTCGCGCTGCGAGACCCGCTGGTGGTGCGCTACGCGCTCGCGGCGGCGCACTACCGCTCGAGCCTCGACCTGTCGGAGTCGTCGTGGGACGAGGCCGAGGCGGCGCTGGGCCGCATCTCGACGTTCGTCGCCCGCGTGCGCCGGTCGCTCCCTGGAGCGCCCGACGAATCGCGCATCGGCGAAGTGCCCGATGCGTTCGCGGCCGCGATGGACGACGACCTCGGCGTTCCGCAGGCGCTCGCCGTGCTGCACGACACGGTACGACGCGGTAACGCGGCGATCGACGCCGCGGAGAACGACGAGGCATGGGATGCTTTCGTGCAGGTGGACGCCATGGTCCGGGTCCTCGGACTCGACGGACTCATGGTCAGCGGCGGGGGAGACCTCGCCGAGCATCGCACTCTGGACGCACTCGTCCAGACGATGATCGCCCAGCGCGCACAGGCGCGGGCAGACAAGGACTGGGCGGCGGCGGATCGCATCCGAGACGCGATCGCCGCCGCAGGAATCACGCTGGAAGACTCTCCAGCCGGAACTCATTGGAGTATTGATGGTTAAGCCACAGCGCCCCGGCGCGAACAAGGGAAACAAGAAGGGCCCCCTCAAGGGCACCGGTGGTCTGGGTCGCAAGGCCCTCGAAGGACGCGGACCCACGCCGAAGGCGGAGGATCGCGCCTGGCACCCCGCCGGCAAGCGCAAGGCCGCCGCCGAGCGCTACGCGGCATCGGGCGGCAAGGGCAAGCCCGGAGCCGGCCAGCGGCAGACGTCGGGTGGAAACCCGAACCGTTCCGCCCGCGGCAAGGACAACACGACCGACACCGAGACGGTCACCGGCCGCAACTCCGTGCTCGAGGCCCTGCGCGCCAAGATCCCTGCGACGGCGTTCTACATCGCGCAGCGCGTCGAGATGGACGACCGCGTCAAGGAGATGCTCTCGATCGCGACCAACCGGGGCATCCCGGTCATGGAGGTCACCCGTCAGGAGCTCGACCGCATGGCCGGCTTCGACGGCGTGCACCAGGGCGTCGCCGTCAAGGTGCCGCCGTACGAGTACGCGCACCCGCAGGATCTGCTCGAGAAGGCGATCCACCGGGGGCAGACCCCGCTGTTCGTCGCGCTCGACGGCATCACCGATCCGCGCAACCTCGGTGCGATCATCCGCTCTGCCGCGGCGTTCGGCAGCCACGGCATCATCCTGCCGCAGCGTCGCTCGGCGGGCGTGAACTCCGCCGCCTGGAAGACGAGCGCCGGTGCGGCTGCGCGCCTTCCCGTCGCCCTCGCCACGAACCTCACGACGCAGCTCAAGGAGTTCAAGAAGCAGGGCGTCTTCATCCTCGGTCTGGCCGGCGACGGCGACGTCGACCTGCCCTCGCTGCAGCTGGCGGATCGCCCGGTCGTCATCGTCGCGGGATCCGAAGGCAAGGGCCTGTCGCGTCTCGTGCGCGAGACCTGCGACCAGATCGTCTCGATCCCGATCTCGACGGCCACCGAGTCGTTGAACGCCGGAATCGCCACGTCGGTCGCGCTCTACCAGGTCGCGACGATCCGTAACAGCAAGAAGTAGCACCGCGTCGGGTGCGGCATCCTCGCCGCGCCCCGACCGCATCCTGAATGGAAGAAGTCGCATGAGCCGCATCGTCGTTCTGGGAGGGACCGGCTACGCCGGTCGTCACATCGTCGCCGAAGCGGCGCGCCGCGGGCATGAGGTGGTCGCGGTCGCGCGGTCGGTGCCCGAGGATGCGGTCGACGGCGTCGCCTACATCCAGGGCTCCGCCCTCGACCTCGCGCCGCTGGCCGGTGCGTTCGCCGGAGCGGATGCCGTGGTCTCGGCGCTCTCGCCGCGCGGCGACATGGCAGACCGGGTTCTCGACGCGCTCGAAGGCGTCGCGCGGCAGCTCTCCGGCACGGGAACGCGCCTCGGGGTCATCGGGGGAGCGGGTGGGAGCCTGGTCGCTCCCGGCGGCCCGCGCCTGTTCGATCAGGACTTCCCCGAGGAGTACAAGCACGAGGCCCAGGTGGGCATCGACTCGCTCGCCTTCCTGGAGTCGACGGATGCCGGTCTCGACTGGTTCTTCATCCACCCCGCCGAGGTCTTCGGACCGTGGGCGGAGGGGGAGCGCACCGGGCACTACCGCGACGGCGGCGACGTGCTGGTGCGCGATGCCGACGGGAAGTCGACCATCTCGGGTGCCGACTTCGCGGTCGCCGTGGTCGACGAGATCGAGCAGGGCAACCACCACCGCGAGCGGTTCACAGTCGGATACTGAGCTGTCGGCTCCGGACGGGGTCAGACCAGGTCGCGCCAGTCGACGTCCTCATCGTCGTCATCGTCTGACGTCGGGGTGACGCCGGTGATGACGGGGAGGCTCATCGTCTCGGTGGGCGGACCCATGATGGTCGCCTCGTCGCGGCGGTGCCGCAGCACCTCGTTGATGTAGCTGGTCAGCACCTCTGCCAGCGGCACGGGGCGTCCCTGCGCCTGCGACAGGTACCACCGGTGCTCCAGCACCTGATGGAACACCTCGGCGGGCTCCAGCTTCGCCCGCAGCTCGTACGGGATCGCGCGCACGACGGGCTCGAAGACGCGGGTCAACCATTCATGCGCGTACATCTCCTCGTCGACCCACTGCTTCGTCGAGCGCGCGCGGAACTCGTCGAGGTCGTTGAGCAGGCGGCGCGCCTGGTTCTCTTCGACGTCGAGTCCCGTGAGACGGATCAGGCGGCGCTGATGGTGCCCGGCATCCACCACCTTCGGCTGGATCTCCACGACCGCACCGTCGGCGGTCGTCGTCATCGACATCTCGTCGATGTCGAAACCGAGGGCGTTCAGTCGCTCGACGCGTTCGGTGATGCGCCAGGTCTCGGCGGCCGAGAACGAATCCTGGGCGGTCAGCTCGGCCCACAGCGACCGGTACGACGACACGATCCCATCGGCGATCGCCACGGCATCCACACCGTGCTCCAGTCGTCCGCCGGCGGCCAGATCCATGATCTCGCCGGCGATGTTGGTGCGGGCCAGATCGAGGTCGTAGGAGCGCTGGCCGTCGGTCAGACCCTCCTCGTGCAGTTCACCGGTCTCGGCGTCGACGAGGTAGGCAGCGAACGCCCCCGCATCGCGGCGGAAGAGCGTGTTCGACAGCGACACGTCACCCCAGTAGAAGCCGACGTTGTGCAGGCGCACGAGCAGCAGCGCGAGAGCATCGACCAGACGGGTGGCTGTGTCCGGGCGCAGCACGCGCGTGAACAGCGCACGGTACGGCATCGAGAAGCGCAGGTGCGCGGTGACGAGGGCGGCCGGGAGCGGTTCGCCGTCGGCATCCGTCCGTCCACCGATCACGGCGACACGGTCGACGCAGGGCACGTCGAGGCGGGTGAGATTGCCGAGCATGTCGTACTCGCGGCGGGCCATCTCCTCGGTCGTCTCCTTCACGGCGATGACGCGCCCCGAGAGGTCGGCGAAGCGCACGAGATGGCGGGAGAGACCCTTGGGGAGCGACACGATGTGCTCCGACGGCCACCGGGCGAGGGTCGTCGACCAGGGCAGGCCCAGCAGGCCGGGGTCGACCGTGCTCGCGGTGATGCGCAGCGAGTCCTTCATGGCAGCTCCAGAGAGAAGAGGGCGAACACAGACGCGGCGCGGGCGACCGAAGTCGACCCGCGCCGCGCGTGTGTGGAACCGATCAGACTGCGGCGACCGGTGCGGTGTTCAGGCGCTCGCCCGTCTCGAGGTCGAACGCGTGAGCGTGGCCCGGGTTCGCAGCCAGCGTGACGGTCTCGCCGGCGTTCGGGTGGCTGCGACCGTCGACGCGTGCGACCAGGTCGGTGCGCTTGCCGTTGATGTCGGCGTGGCCGTAGAGGTAGCCATCGGCGCCGAGTTCCTCGACGAGGTCGACGACGACCGAGAGGCCCTTTCCATCGGCCGGTCCGACCGTGATGTCCTCGGGACGCACGCCGACCGTGACCTGCGTTCCGCTCGCGCGGGTAACGGTGTCGCGGTCGAGCGGAACGACCTCGGTGCCGAAACGGACGCCGCCGTCGGCGAGGTCGGCGGTGAACAGGTTCATCGCGGGCGACCCGATGAAGCCGGCGACGAATACGTTGCTCGGCTTCTCGTACAGGTCGCGCGGCGTACCCACCTGCTGCAGGAGGCCGTCCTTGAGGACCGCGATGCGGTCGCCCATGGTGAGGGCCTCGGTCTGGTCGTGGGTGACGTAGACCGTGGTGACGCCGAGGCGACGCTGCAGCGACGCGATCTGCGTACGGGTCTGCACGCGCAGCTTGGCGTCGAGGTTCGACAGCGGCTCGTCCATGAGGAAGACCTGGGGCTGGCGGACGATCGCGCGACCCATGGCGACGCGCTGACGCTGACCACCGGAGAGCGCCTTCGGCTTACGGGTCAGGTACTCCTCGAGGTCGAGGAGCTTCGCAGCCTCGAGAACGCGGGTGGCGCGCTCTTCCTTGCCGATGCCGGCGATCTTGAGCGCGAAGCCCATGTTCTCGGCGACGGTCATGTGCGGGTACAGCGCGTAGTTCTGGAAGACCATCGCGATGTCGCGGTCCTTCGGCGGGACGTCTGTCACGTCGCGGTCGCCGATGAGGATGCGGCCGGCGTTGACCTCTTCGAGGCCGGCGAGCATGCGGAGCGAGGTGGACTTACCGCAACCGGAAGGGCCGACCAGGACGAGGAACTCGCCGTCTGCCACCTCGAGGTTGAGCTTGTCGACGGCCGGACGGGTGCCGCCCGGGTAGAGGCGGGTGGCCTCGTCGAAAGTCACAGATGCCATTGTGTTTCTCCTTCACCGGCAGGTACGTGCCGGACGATCCGTAGTGATGGATGCGGCGGGAGACCCGCCGTGACCCCTCATTGGGTCGCGTTCAGTATGACATGAACGGTGGCACCTGGGTATTTCTCAGGTGCAATGGTTAACATCGAACTCGGCCGCGCATCGCGGCGATCGTCGCCTACCGATTTCCGATGATCGGGGCCACCCTGCCCCCAGTGAGACTTTCAAGAGGAACGATGTCGAGCGACGAAACGCCGAACGTCCCCACCCCTCGCAACTCCCGCGAGGCTGTGCGGGAGAAGGCCCAGCGAGTGCATGCCCAGCAGTCCCGCGCGCGCATCATGCGACGGATCATCATCGGAACGGTGGCCGTCGTCGCCGTCGGTGCGATCGGCACGGCGGTGACTCTCGCGGTGTCCGCTCAAGTCACGAAGCCGCAGCTCGCCCCGAGCGGCATGGACGGCGACGGCGTCGTCGTGTCGGAGATCTCCGCATCTGCGGCATCCGAAGACGGGGTCGCCGCTCCGAGCGCCGAGTCCTCCGAAGCCGATGCGCCCGCCGAGCCGACGCCCGCGCCGACCGCCACCGAGAAGGTCGACATCCACATCTACGTCGACTACCTGTCGGCCGATGCCGGCGAGTTCGAGCGATCCAACGCCCGTCAGCTGACCAACTGGATCACCGAGGGCGCCGTCACCGTAACCTACCACCCGGTCGCTCTGCTGACCGCGAGCTCGAACGGCACGAAGTACTCGCTGCGTTCGGCTGCGGCCGCCGCCTGCGTCGCGACGCACTCACCCGCGCAGTTCTACGCCTTCAACCACGACCTGCTCGACGACCAGCCCAAGCTCAACAGCGACGGCCTGTCCGACATCGAGCTCGCCGATCTCGCCGGCGCCGTCGGCGTCGACAACACGAAGGCCGTGCGCTCGTGCATCGAGAACGGCGACTTCGTCACCTGGGCGAAGGATGCCACGACCCGCGCCCTCGACGGCCCCCTCGCCGGCTCCGACGATCTGGTGCTCGCATCCGCGCCCATGATCGTGGCCAACGGCGAGGCCTATGTCGGCGCGCTCGACGACCCCGCGGAGTTCTCGCAGTTCGTGCTCACCGTCGCCAGCGACGCGTACTACAAGGCGAACGAGACGCCCACGCCGACCCCGACGCCCACTCCGGCTCCGTAATTCGAAGCGCGTCGCCGCCATCGCTAAGCTGGTGGCACCCGCCGACTTGGCGCAATTGGTAGCGCACCGTACTTGTAATACGGGGGTTGCAGGTTCGAGTCCTGTAGTCGGCACAGTATCGTCCACACATGGGGTTTTCGCCGTGGGGTCTCGCCGTGAGCGTCGCCGTGCTGGCGCCGAATCTGCTGCTGGTGTGGTTTCCTCCGCGGCAGCCATTGCCCCGCGTTTCGGTTCCCTGGCCGATCGGCGTCGCCGAACGGGCGGGCCAAGCGCTGTGCCTCGTGGTTCCGGCGGTCACGGACCCGGGCGCGATGCGGTGGGGATGGGGTGCGGTCGTCGCCGCATCGGTGGCGGGTTATTGGATGCTGTGGGGACGGTACCTCGTGACCGGCCGTCGTGCTCACGCGCTGTATGCGCCCGTGTGGCGCGTGCCGGTCCCGATGGCCCTGCTGCCGGTCGTCGCGTTCCTGGCGACGGGCCTGTGGCTCGACGACCTCTGGGTGGTCGTGGCGGCCATGGTGCTCGCTGCCGGCCACATCCCCGTCGCGGTGCTGACGGCGCGGACGTGGGACCGCGCCTGACCGGGTGGCTCGTGCGACGCGAACGCACATCGGCGCGCAATGAGCAAGGGTGAAGACAGCAGGACTCGACCGTGTTCGACTCGCAGGCGTCGAGTGACACCACCGGGTGTCGCGAAAGGAGCCGAAATGTCCGATCCGTCTTCCGTCCCGTCCGTGCCCTCCGTCCCGGGCGAGCAGCCGACCGGCCCCGGCCCGGCCGACCCTGGTCAGACCCCTCCCGGCCCCGCGGTGCCGTCGCCCTCGCAGCCCTCACCGGCGTTCCCCGACGAGCCCTCGCCGACGCACCCGAACGAACCGCTGGCGCCGACGCCCCAGGAGCCGCTCGCTCCGAATCCGAGTGAACCGCTGGCGCCGAACCCGGAAGAGCCCCTCGCTCCGAACCCGGAAGAGCCGCAGTTCACCGCATAGTCGTGACGGTCTGCTCATTGGTCGCCGTGTCGCAGGTCGTGATCTGCCACGCGGCGGATCCCTCGTCCATGACGCGCGCCATTTCGATGATGAGCGGACTCGGGTAGGTCTCGCCTGCGCGATCGGCGGCGGAGTAGGCGCCGGATCCGGCCGTCTGCTCCGCCTCCGTGAGCTGCACATCCCGGGTCGCGAACGGCTCCAACGTGCGCACGTCGACGAGCGCCTCCCTGCCGGCGGCGGGATCTTCGACGCGCTCGCCGAAGATATCCGTGCGCTCCGCCGCGCTGCGGATGCGCCAGGCCCAGCGCTCACCGACGTACTCGAGCCGCAGACCGACGACGGCGCCGCCCACCGCGGAGGATTCGCTCGGCAACGCCTCGAGGAAGTCGGTGGGCCAGGTGAGTTCGGAGGGCATGCAGGTGCCCGGGTAGTCCTCGCCGAGCGTTGCGGGCGGGTCGGGCATGGTCGCGCACCCGGTCACGATGAGCGCCGCGGCCACGATCGCGCCGCCCCCGACGAATCGGCGCGGACCCATCGACGCTGCGGGGAGACCCTCTTTCATCCGCACAGGCTATCCGAGGCTCGTGACGACGGGGCGGAGCGCGTGCCCGTGCAACACGCCGTCATGGGGAAATAGCTCGGCGCGGGCGACGGTTGTCCCGAGTATGACTCGTATCGGAACCAGTGATCTTGATGTCTTCCCGCTCTCGCTCGGCGGCAACGTATTCGGTTGGACGGCCGATCGCGACACGTCGTTCGCGGTGCTCGACGCCTTCGTCGCAGGCGGCGGCGACTTCATCGACACCGCCGACGGGTACAGCGCGTGGGTGCCGGGGAACTCGGGCGGCGAGAGCGAAACGATCATCGGCGAGTGGCTGGCATCGCGCAAGCCCGAGAACGTGGTCGTCGCGACCAAGGTGAGCACGCATCCGGACTTCCGCGGGCTCGCAGCATCCACCGTGCGCAAGGCCGCCGAGGCATCGCTCGCCCGCCTGGGCGTCGACACCATCGACCTCTACTACGCGCACTTCGACGACGAGAGCACCCCGCTCGAGGAGACGGTCGGCGCATTCGGCCAGCTCGTCGCCGACGGCCTCGTGCGCAACGTGGCGGTCTCCAACTATTCGGCGGAGCGCATCCGCGAGTGGATCTCCATCGCTCAGCGCACGGGAGCCGCGCTCCCGGTGGCGGTGCAGCCGCACTACAACCTCGTGCATCGCAACGACGTCGAGAGCTCGATCATCCCCGTGGCCGAAGAGTTCGGACTCGGGCTCGTGCCGTACTACTCGCTCGCGAGCGGGTTCCTGACGGGCAAGTACCGGTCGACCGAGACCGCGGGCCAGTCGTCGCCCCGCGCGCAGGGTGCGGCCAAATACGCCACCGACGCCGGTCTGCGCATCATCGACGCCCTCGAAGAGATCGGTCAGGCCCACGGCGCATCGATCGCCGCGACCTCGCTCGCCTGGCTTCGTGCCCAGCCGACCGTGGTCGCACCGATCGCGAGCGCGCGCACGGTCGAGCAGGTGCCGGATCTGCTCGCGGGCGCCCGTCTCGAACTGACCGCTGACGACGTGCAGACCCTCAACCGCGTCTCGGAGTGGACGCCCTCTCAGGCCTGATCCGCGCCGATGCGATCAGCTGAAGAGCACGATCGCATATGCGGCGAAGGCCGCCAGGTGGGTGACCCCGTGCATCGCGGTCACCCGCTTGGCGCTGAAGGTCGTCACCGAGAGCAGCAGGGTCACGCCGAGCATGAGGAGGTTCGCGGGCAATTCCGCGAGCACCACCGTCTGACCGGTGAGCATGCCGATGATGAGAACGGCGGGGATCGTAAGGCCCACGGTCGACACGAGCGCGCCGTGGCAGAGGTTGTTCACGCGCTGCGCCTCGCCACCGAGCGCGGCGCGGATCGCCGTGATCGATTCGGGGAGGAAGACGATCGCGGCGATGAGCACGCCCGCCAGAGCCGCGGGGGCGCCCAGGCGTCCGAGCCCGTCGTCGAGCAGCGCGGCCATGTCGTGCGAGAGCAGCACGATCGGCACGACGGTGATCACCAGCAGCGACAGACGCACGACGATCTCGACGCGGTGGGTGGCGAGTGTCTCGCGGATGCCGGGTCGTGACGTCGTGGCCGCGGCATCCTGCTTCCGGCGCAGACGTTCGTCGACCTCGGTGAAGTCGCCCGCCTGCGCACCCATCTGACGGAACAGGAAGAACGCGTAGATCGCGAGCGTCAGCACGATGATCGGGATCGCCTGGGCAGGGGTGTACGAGCCGTCGTCGCCGATGAGCGCGGGCAGGGCGAACGCCAGCGCGACGAGCACCACGAGCATCGACAGGTAGGCCGATGTGCCGGTGCGGTTGTGCGCCAGGCCGCGGTGGCGGAGTCCGCCCAGCAGCAGCGCCAGACCGATGACGAGGTTGAGGATGATCATCGCGACCGCCATCACGGAGTCGCGCGCGATGGTCGCATGCTCGCCCGGCCCGAGCATGACCGCCGAGATCAGGATGACCTCGATGAGCACGATCGACAGGGTCAGGACGAGCGAGCCGTATGGGTCGCCCAGGCGGTGGGCGAGCGCCTCGGCCTGCTTCACGACCCCGAACGCGCAGACGAGGATCACGGCGATGATCACGCCGAGGGCGACGAGCAGCAGCGGCGCCGGCACGGGAGCGGCGAGCAGCGGGTGGGCGAGCAGCACCACCCCGTAGATGCCCCAGCCGAGGGCGATGCGGGCGATGTCGGATGCTCCGACGAACCGTCGTGCTGCGGTGAGTGTCATCATCTGACTCCTTCGAGGTGGGGTCGTCCCCGGATGATGACGAGAATCGGGTCGTCCCGACTGCCGCGTGTGCGATGCACTGCTTCGATGGTACCGGCTCGGTCTGCGCGTGTCCTGGGCAGGAACGTACGGGCGGATGCTCGCTACCGGCCTGACATGCCGGAATGCAACCCCATGGCCGCCGGTGTGCGCGGCGGCTACCGTCGTGCACGGAGAGGGAGGCCCGTGACACAGACAGACTCTGCGATACGCCGTCGTGCGGCGTCTCTCGCGCGACCCCTGCGACAGGCGACGAGCCGGGCACGTCTGCTGCTCGCCACCAAGACGGCGCTCGCGGTCGGCCTCGCCTGGGCCATCGCCCCGCACATGCCCGGGGTCACACAGCAGTACCCGTATTACGCGCCGCTCGGGGTGCTCGTCGCCATGTACCCCACTCTGATGGGCTCGGCCAAGACCGTGCTCCAGACGCTGCTCGGCCTTGCGACCGGAATCGCTCTGGCCGCCCTTGCCGTGCTCACCGTCGGCCCCAACTGGTGGTCGATCCCCGTGGTCGTCGGGCTCGGCGTGCTGGTCTCCGGCACCGGGTGGTTCGGCGCCGGGCGCGAATACGTGCCGATCGCGGCGCTGTTCGTGCTCATCATTGGCGGGCAGAACGCCGATGACTACTCGCTCGGGTATCTGACGCAGATGGCGGTCGGTGCCGTCGTCGGCCTCGTCGTGAACGTCGTGATCGCCCCCGCGCCGCTGACCGCGTACGCCGCGGCCCAGGTCGATGCGCTCCGTGCGAAGCTGTCGCTCCACCTGCACGACATCGGTGACGCCATCTCCGAGTCCTGGCCGCCCGAGCACGAGCAGTGGGCGCGCGACTCCACCTCTGTCGCGAGCACGACTCACGATGTGCAGGCCGCGCTCGCCGAAGCCGACGAGAGCAGGCGCGGAAACCCTCGAGCCATGCGCGGGCGGGGTCAGACGCGCGATGTGCATGCGCAGCTCGATGCGCTCGATCGCATCGCCCACCACATCCGCGACATCTCCGACTCCATCGCCGACACGATCTGGGATCGTCCGGCAGCCTTGGAACTCGATCCCGCTCTTCCGGAACCACTGACAGCCGCGTGCCATGCCGTCGCCGACGTGATCGCCCTCGACGACGACGGCTCCGCCGAGGTCCACCGCGCTCGGGGTGCGGCCGCCCGCGCCGTGCGCCTGCTGCTCGAGACGGTCGATGATCGCACCCTGCAGGTGCGGCGATCGATGGGTCCGGGAGTGCTCACGGCGATGCACCTGCGGCGCATCCTGATCCTCAGCGGTCAGCAGCCCGACACCGACACCACCACCACCGACGACTGAATCAGTCCCCCGGTTCGCTGTCGTCGCGCAGGTGCGCGATGTGCGCGGCGTGACGGCGGAGGTGATTCGGCGAGCGGCGCACGACGAGCCAGGCGACGAACAGCAGCGCGAACCAGATCGGTGTCACGAGCAGGGGGATCAGCGTGTCGCGCTGCGTCGTGAGGGCCCACAGGATGAAGACGAAGAACGCGAGCACGACGTAGACCATGAACACGCCGCCCGGCATGCGGAAGGTCGAGGCCGCTGCCTTCTCGGGGCGTCGGCGGCGGTACACGACGTAGCTGAGCAGGAAGATCGTCCACACGAACATGAAGCACACGGCCGACACCGTGGTCACCATTTCGAAGGCGGTGCCGATGTCGTCACCGGCATAGAGCAGCACGACGCCGGAGAGCAGCAGGATGCAGGAGAGGAACAGTGCATTGCGGGGCACCCGCCGCGTCGACAGCCGCCCGAACAGTCGGGGCGCGTCGCCGTCCTGCGCGAGACCGAAGACCATGCGCGAGGTGGAGTAGATGCCGGAGTTCGCGCTCGACATCGCCGAGGTGAGCACGACGAGATTGACCACCGTCGCGGCGATGCCGAGCCCCGCCAGGGCGAACATGGCGATGAACGGACTCTCGCCGGCCACGTACTCGGTCCACGGGGTGACGGCCATCAGCACGACGAGTGCGCCCACGTAGAACAGCAGGATGCGGATCGGGATCGCATTGATCGCCTTCGGCAGATTGCGCTTCGGATCCTTGGTCTCCGCCGCGGCAGTGCCCACCAGCTCGATCCCGACGAACGCGAACACCGCGATCTGGAACCCGGCGACGAAGCCCAGGAAGCCGTGCGGGAACATGCCGCCGTGATCCCAGAGGTTCGCGAAGCTCGCGGTGCCGGCATCGTGCTGGAAACCGGTGAAGATCATCACGAGGCCGGTGACGATGAGCGCCACGATCGCGATGATCTTGATGAGCGCGAACCAGAACTCCATCTCGCCGAACGCCGCGACCGTCGGCAGGTTCAACGCGAGCAGGATGACGACCACGGCCACCCCGGGGATCCAGAGCGGGATGCCGGGGATCAACGTGTTCGTGTACCCCGCGATGGCGATCACATCGGCGACGCCCGTGACGACCCAGCAGAACCAGTAGGTCCAGCCGGTGAAGAACCCGGCCCAGGGCCCGAGGAGATCACTCGCGAAATCGCTGAACGACTTGTACTTCAGGTTCGACAGCAGCAGCTCGCCCATCGCCCGCATCACGAAGAAGAGCATGAAGCCGATGATCATGTACACGAAGATGACCGACGGCCCGGCGACCGAGATCGTCTTCCCACTGCCCATGAACAGGCCGGTGCCGATGGCTCCGCCGATCGCGAGCAGCTGGATGTGGCGGTTGCTCAGCGCCCGTCGCAGGTGCTGGTCTTCATCTTCGGAGGTCTGCGTCTGCTTCGTCACCTGATGCACAGTAATGCACGTCGGGGGTGCTGCCCGAACCGGCCCGGATGCTCGGACATGACGGATGTCATCCCGATGATGTGACATCGGCCTCCGGCATCCGGCCGTCGCCCGCGGTTGGGTGGGAGCATGAGCCAACCAGCCCTCGCCCCCATCGATCGATCGCCGTCGGGATCCGCTCCCGCCGTCGAGCTGACCGGAATCGTGCGTCGCTTCGGCCACGGTGCCCACCGTGTCGTCGCGGTCGACGGCATCGACCTGCGCATCGAGCGCGGAGAGGTCGTCGCCCTCCTCGGACCCAACGGCGCGGGCAAGACGACGACCATCGACGTGCTCCTCGGCCTCTCCGAACCCGATGAGGGGACCGCACGTGTGCTGGGCACCGACCCGCGTCATGCCGTCGCTTCGGGGCGGCTGGCCGCCGTGCTGCAAACCGGGGGCCTGCTCTCCGACCTCACGGTGCGCGAGACCGTCTCGGTCGTCGCGGGACTGCACGGAGCCAGCGGACGCATCGCCGACGTCATCGAGCGGGCCGACCTCGGAGCGATCGCCCGCCGGCGCGTGGGCAAGTGCTCCGGCGGCGAGAAGCAGCGGGTCAAGTTCGCCCTCGCGCTGCTGCCCGACCCCGACGTGCTCGTGCTCGACGAGCCGACCGCGGGCATGGACGTCACGGCACGTCGCCGGTTCTGGGAGGCGATGCGGGCGGATGCCGATGCGGGCCGCACGATCCTGTTCGCCACTCACTACCTCGAAGAGGCCGAGCAGTTCGCGCGGCGCACCATCGTCGTCAACCACGGGCGCATCGTCGCCGACGGCGCGACCGCGCAGCTGCGGGCGTCGCTCGGCGGACGCTCGGTCTCGGCGACACTGCCCGGCCCCGCGCTCGCCGCACTCGTCGACGAACTGCGCTCCGACGCCGCGGTCGCAGAGGTGTCGACCGACGCCGATCGCCTCACCGTGCGCACCGAAGCATCCGATGTGCTCGCCGGACGGCTGCTGTCTCTCGGCGCGACAGATCTGGAGATCACCGCGCCGACCCTCGAATCCGCTTTCACCTCGCTCACGGAGGACCCGTCATGACCACGCTCGTCGCACCCGCGCTGTATCGCACGGAGCTCGTACGCCAGATCCGCAACCCGTACACGCTCGCCTTCACGCTCGCGATGCCCGTCGCCATGTACCTGCTCTTCGGGGCGAGCATGTCGTACGCCTCGCAGAGCGTGGGCCAGGCGAACGTGTCGTTCTACGTCATGGTCTCGATGGGGGCCTACGGCACGGCGACGGCGATGAGCTCGCTCTGCTCGCTCGCCGCCTCGGAGGTCGGGCAGGGGTGGGGAAGGCAGCTCGCCCTCACGCCGCTGACCACGCTGGGCTACGCCGTGACGAAGGTGCTCGCAGCCGTCTCGTTCTCGGCGCTCGCGGTGATCTTCGTCTACGCGGCGGGCTTCGCCACCGGTGCCGAAGCCGACGACGCCTGGCGCTGGCTCGCCGCGGCGCTGATCACGCTCGGTCTCGGACTCGTGTACGGCCTGTTCGGTCTGGGCGTCGGGCTGGCCTTCAACTCCGACTCGGCCGCGGCGCTCGCCTCGATCTCGATCACGTTCTTCGGCTTCTTCGGCAACGTGTTCATCCCGCTCGACGGGGCGATGCTCGACATCGCGAAGTTCACCCCGATGTACGGCTACGTCGCTCTCGTGCGCTGGCCGGCGACCGACGGCGCGCTGGTCGCCGGGGGAGCGGACCCGCTCTGGGCCGTGCTGCTCAACGTCGCCGTCTGGGCCGTTCTGTTCGCCGCGCTCGTGCGCCTCGGGGTCTCCCGATCGCGGCGCCGTCGTTAGGCTGAGCGCATGACGACCGAGGGCGCCCCCACCGCGCGCGCCACCACCGAGGTGCAGTCGCACACCGGTCCCTGGGAACGCTGGGGCTGGCTGATGGCGGTCGTCTGGATGGTGTTCCTCGTCTACCCGGTGTTGTCGCTGCTGAGATCGGATGCCGCGACCGGATGGGTGGCGCTCGGATGGGTGGCACTGGTGTCGTTCGCCGTCGTGTACGTCATCGGATTCGTCATCGGCATGCGGTCGGAGTGGGGTAAGCCGAAGCCCCTGGTGCGGAACCTCTTCTGGGTGCAGATCGTCTGCGCACTCGCCACCGTCCCGGCGATCGATTCGCAGGCGTTGAGCTTTCTGCCGTACCTCATGTCTTACGCCAGCTACGGTCTTCGGGGTGCCTGGCACTGGGTGACCACGGTCGGGAGCATCGCGACCGCGACGATCGTGATCCTCGTCACCGGGCGATTCGAGTACCACTTCCAGATCCTCGTGATCGTGTTGCTCATCGCGGTCGTCAACACCGTCAACGCGTGGCTCATCGGCCGCTCGGTCGACGCCGACAGGGTGCGGGTCGAACTCGCCACCAGCGACGAGCGAGCATCGATCGCCCGCGACGTGCACGACCTGCTCGGGCACACCCTTACCGCCGTGAAGCTCAAGGCCGAGCTCGCCGAACGGCTGGTCGACCAGGATCCCGAGCGCGCGAAGGCCGAGCTCGCGCAGATCGTGCACCTCACGGGCGAAGCGATCGCGGGCGTGCGCAGCACCGTCACCGGCATCCGCGGTGCAGCGCTTTCGGAGCAGATCCAGGCGAGCACGCTGGCGCTGGAGTCGGCCGGTCTGCAGGTGCGCGTCGAGGGCGACCCCGCTTCGCTGTCTCCGGCGCAGTCCCTGCCGGCCGGCTGGATCCTGCGCGAGTCGACGACGAACATCCTGCGGCACGCGGCAGCCCGGCGCGTGCGCATCACGATGGCGCCCGGCGTTGTGGCGATCGAAGACGACGGCCGGGGGTCGCGCGGCCCCGCCGGCAACGGCCTGCGCGGCATGGCGGAGCGCGCAGCCGCAGCCGGAGGGGTGCTGGCCGTGGAAGACGCCGACGACGGCGGAACGAGAGTGAGCGTGACCTGGTGACCGATCCCATCCGACTGCTGCTGGTCGACGACCAGGCGCTCGTGCGCGGGGCGATGGGCGCGCTGCTCGAACTCGAAGACGACCTCACCGTGGTCGCGGAGGCAGCGGACGGCTCGCAGGCTGCCGAGCGGGCCGCCGAGACGCACCCCGACGTCTGCCTGATGGACATTCAGATGCCCGGGGTCGGCGGGGTCGACGCCACCCGTCTCGTGCGCGAGGTGAGCCCCGCCACACGGGTGCTCGTCGTGACGACCTTCGCGCGACCGGGATACCTGCGTCAGGCGTTGGACGCCGGAGCCAGCGGATTCATCGCCAAGGACACCCCGGCCACCCAGCTCGCGCATGCCGTTCGACGGGTGCACCAGGGGCTGCGCGTCGTTGATCCCGTGCTCGCCGAGGCCTCGTTGTTCGAGGGGGCGAACCCGCTGAGCGAACGCGAGCAGCAGGTGCTCCGGCTCTCGGCCGATGGGCGGGCGATCGCCCAGATCGCCGCCGAGGTCTTCCTCTCGGCGGGGACGGTGCGCAATCACCTGTCGTCGGCGATCGGCAAGACCGCGACGGAGAACCGCGCGCAGGCCGCCCGGACGGCGCGCGACAAAGGCTGGATCTGAGAGCCGAGCGCGGCGGACGCCACTCTGCGGGCCGTCGTGTGCGTCAGGCGGGCGGGCGGCCGAACAGATCGGGATCGACCGGCCGCTGAGCCCGCGGCAGCTTCTCGACCACGAGCAGGTACGACTCGGTGACGAGTTCGGTGACGAGCCCTTCTTCGAGGGAGTCACCGGGAGTCAGCGTGATCCAGTGCTTTTTGTTCATGTGATAGCCGGGGACGATGTCGGGGAACGTCTCGCGCAGGGCGACCGCGTCGTCGGGATGCGACTTGAGAGTCACCCGCCCCGTGCCGTCGAGGGGCAGGAGCAGGAAGACCTTGCCGCGCACCTTGTAGACGTCCCACTCCGGCCCGAACGGATTCTCGCGCTCGGCACCCGGGAGTTCGTCGGCGCGCGCGGCCGCGGCGGCATTCAGCTCAGTCGAATCCATGGTCTCAGAACAGCCGTTCCGTGCCTTTGTCGTCGCTTCGCGGCGTCGCGATCACACGATCGTCGAGGGATGCCGCGGCGAGCAGCGCCTCGTCGATGAGTTCGCGATCGCCCTGCGCGGTGAGCCAGTCGTGCGCGAACGGCGTGGGAATGAGCACCGGCATGCGATCGTGCACGTCGGCGAGGTGGGCGGGCGCCGGGCGCATGACGATGGAGTAGCAGGTGAACCACTCGCCGTCGGCGGTGCGCCCGCGCTGCGTCACGGCCGCCATGCCGAACAGGGCGCGACTGTCGACGCCGAATTCGTGCCAGACGCGTTCGGGCTTCTTCAACTCGAACCACCCGGTGGCCGGAACGATCGCCCGGGACTTCAGGCTGCCCGGTCGGTCTTGCAGTCGCTCGGAGCGCGTGTTGATCGAGGGGAACTTCGCCGGCTGTCCGTCGACCAGAAACCCCCACCAGGCGGGTTCGAGCGTCGTCTCACCGTCGGTGTCGACGACGATCGGGTTGAGGTTGCGCAGATTCTTGCCGGTCGGGCGCAGGGTCTCTTCGGCGTTCTGCTCGGCCCAGTGCCGCAACCCGTCGAGAAGCTCGGCATCGGCCTCGGCCAGCAGCTCGGCATCGGTGAATCGGGGATCGAGCCCGTAACTCGCGCACATGCCCACAGGTTAGCCCCGGCCACCGACATCGCGGCAGGGGCGGTGCATTCCTCCGGTACCGTGAAACGAGTGACCGCCACCCGCTCGCTGCCCGTCCCTCTCGCCATCGGCGGAGCCGTCGCGATCGGTGTGATGACCGCGGTGCAGGCGCGCATCAACGGGGTTCTCGGCATCCGCCTCGGCGACGGGGTCGTCGCAGGTCTCGTCTCGTTCATCGTGGGAACCGTCGCGCTCGCGCTCATCGTCGCGGCTCTCCCGACGGGGCGTGCGGGGATGGCCCGGCTCGCGCACGGCATCCGCACCCGCACCGTTCCGCCGTGGATGCTCCTGGGCGGCGCGTGCGGGGCCCTTACCGTCTCGACCCAGGGGTTGACGGCCGCGGTGCTCGGCGTCTCGCTGTTCACCGTGGGCGTCGTGGCCGGACAGACCGTGCACGGTCTCGTGCTCGATCGGATCGGCTTCGGCCCGGCCGGCGTCGTCGCGGTCACGATGGGACGCGTCGCCGGGGCGGCGCTCGCGCTCCTCGCCGTGGGCGTCTCGATGGGCGGCGACGTGCTGCGCACCGCCCCGCTATGGATGCTCGTGCTCCCGTTCGCCGCGGGCGTCGGCATCGCGTGGCAGCAGGCGGCGAACGGTCGGTTGGCGCAGCGGGTCGCCTCTCCGATGGCGGCGACGATGACGAGCTTCATCGCGGGCACTCTCGTGCTCGCCGTCGCCGCCACCGTCAGCGTTCTCGTGCAGGGCGCGCCGCACGCCCTTCCCGCCGAGCCCTGGCTGTATCTGGGCGGTTTCCTCGGCGTCGTCTACATCTTCCTCGGCGCGTTCCTCGTGGCCCACACCGGGGTGCTGCTGCTCGGCCTCGGGTCGGTGCTGGGGCAGCTGGTGGCGGCCGTGGTGATCGACATGTTCTGGCCGACCGAGGCCGGCCCCGCCGCCTGGCAGATCGTCACGATGGTCGTGATCGCCGTGGCATCCGTTCTGGTCGCCCTCGCGCGGCGCCGGCCGGAACGCCACCGCTGACTACTTCTTCGCGCCCTTCGCCGGCATCCGCGTGAGCAGCGCATCGGCATCCACCGGCTTGCGGCGACCCGGCTCCTTGGCGGGCTTGCCGCCGACGTAGAGCCAGCCCAGCAGCTGCTCGTTCTTCTTCAGGCCGTGTGCCTTCGCCACCGCTTTCGACCGCGTGTAGCCGCCGGTGCGCCAGAAGACGCCCCACCCGGCTTCGTCGAGCAGCAGGCTGAGGGTGTGGGCGACGCCCGAGGCGACGGCCTCCTGCTCCCACACGGGCACTTTGTGCTTCGTGCGGTAGCTGCCGACGACCGCGATGAGCAGCGAGGCCCGCAGAGGCTTGGTCGAGGGGCTCTTGTCGCCCTCCGCCTTCGCGATCGCTGCACCGAGAGCGAGCCGGTCGTCGCCGCGCAGCTCGATCAGGCGCCAGGGACGCAACGACGAGTGGTCGGCCACGCGCCCCGCGGCGGCGATCAGCGGCAGCAGCTCCTCGCGTGAGGGGGCGTCTTCGGTGACCTTCGACCAGGACTGGCGCGCGCGGACCGCATCGAGGGCGCTCACGCCTCCGACGCCTCCGGCGTGAAGGTGAGCGCCAGCGAGTTCATGCAGTAGCGGTCGCCGGTCGGTGTGCCGAACCCGTCGGGGAACACATGCCCGAGGTGCGACCCGCAGTTGGCGCAGCGCACCTCGGTGCGCACCATGCCGAGCGTGGTGTCGTCGATGAGCTCGACCGCGTCGGGACGGATCGACTCGTAGAAGCTCGGCCATCCGCATCCGGAGTCGAACTTCGTACCGCTCTTGAAGAGTTCGGCACCGCAGGCTCCGCACGCGTACAGACCGGAACGCTCCTCGTCGAGCAGCTCACCGGTCCACGCGCGTTCGGTGGCGGACTGCCGCAGCACCGCATACTGCTCGTCGCCGAGTTCCTCGCGCCACTCTTCTTCGGTCTTTTCCACGCTGTACGACATGCGTCCTCCTTGGTCGCTTCCATTCTCTCGTGCCTGCGGCGGTGTTGGCGCGCGGGCGGCGACAATGGACGGATGACGGATGCTGTCCAGCAGCGCTACGCGCGGTTCGCCGACCACGAGGCCCCCGGCCGCAGTGCGCTGTACGCCGAGTGGGCCGCGGGGATCGCCGCCGATGCGGAGATGCGCGACATCCTGGCGAGGATCCCGGAGACGCACCGCCAGCCGCCGCTCGTGTTCGCGGTCACGCGGATGCTCGGCGCACCCCTCGAGGGCTATCCGACCTGGCGGGCGTTCGTGCTCCGCAATGCCGACCGGGTCGTCGCGGAGTGCGCGGCGCGCTCGTTGCAGACCAACGAACCGCTGCGGCTCGCGGCACTGCTGCCGGTGCTGAGCGAGATCGAGGGGCCGATCGCGCTGCTCGAGATCGGGGCATCCGCCGGACTGTGCCTGTATCCCGACCGCTACTCGTACCGTTTCGTCGACCACGACGGCACGCTGCGGCTGGGCCTCGATCCGGCGGATGGTGTGTCGCGCGTCGTGCTCGAGAGCCGTGTCGACGGCGACCTCCCGAGCATCCGAATGCCGAACGTGGTGTGGCGCGCCGGCATCGATCTCTCCCCGCTCGACGCGCGCGACGCGCGGGACAGGGCGTGGTTGCGCGGGCTCGTGTGGCCGGGGGAGGAAGGCCGCGAGGCGCGCATCGATGCGGCGCTCGACATCGCGGCCTCCGATCCGCCCCTGCTCGTGCGCGGCGATGCGGGCGAGCAGCTCGATGCGCTCGTCGCCGAGGCGCCGGCCGACGCGACCCTCGTCATCACTACGCCGGGCGTTCTCGTGCACATCCCGCGTGCGGCCCGCATCGCCCTGGTCGAGCGCCTTCTCGAGCATCCTGCGCGGTGGATCACGATCGACCCTCCCGCTCTCCTCGACGTGTGGAGCCCTGCGCTGACCGCCGACGGGTGGCCGGGATTCGTGGTCGCGCTCGACGGCTCCGTGCGCGCCGCCGCCGATCCTCTCGGCGCCTGGTGGGAGTGGCGTGCAGCCCTGGCATCAGACCCGTCCTAACCTGGACTCATGCTGGGAGACCTCACGGAGCGCGACCGCGCGATCCTCACCCTGGAGACCACATGGCCTCGCCACGGCGGCGCCAAGGAGGAGGTCATCCGTGCGCAGCTCGGGATGAGCGCTGCGCGCTATTACCAGTTGCTGGGGCGGCTGATCGAGTCAGACGACGCTCTCGAGTACGACCCGATGCTGATCCGCCGACTGCGGCGGCTCCGCGACTCGCGAGCACTGCGGCGCAACGCCCGCACCCCGGGGTTTCGTGAGCTGAGTTGTCACTCGGCTAGCATCGAGGGGTGTCCAAGCCCTCCCGAGATCGTTTCGACGACGTTCCCCGTTCCTCCGGACGCGTGGGAGCGCACCGCGCCGAAGCGCCGGGGATGAACGGATGGGTGGTGCTGCTGTGGTCGTTCGTCGCGGCTCTCGTGCTCATCATCGCCGGCATCTTCGGCTCGCTCGTTGTCATGGGACGCATCAACCTCTTCCCCGAGGCCGTGCCGACGGCGACCCCCACGCCGGTCGAGACCGGTGTGGTCGACACGACGTTCGAAGTCACGATCCTCAACGCGACACCCGATGAGGGCCTCGACGCGCAGATGAAGGACACGCTGCTCAACGCCGGCTTCACCACGGTGTACGCGAGCGACAGCGGCAGCCAGGACTTCACGACGACGACCGTCTACTACGTCGACGACGCCGACCGGCTCGCCGCCGTCGGTCTCGCCGATGTGATCGGCGGGGCGGCGGTCGAGCAGAGCGACTTCTACGCGGGTCTCAACGACGGCGACGCGAAGCAGCTGACCATCGTCATCGGCCTCGATCGCTCGGCCTCGGCGCCCGAGACGCCGGCCGAGACACCGGCCCCGTAGATCGCGCGGGCGACCCGTCGCCCGCAGCTTGCACTCGAAGGGGTCGAGTGCCAGAATGGCGTTAGCACTCTCTTACTCCGAGTGCTAAACCCAACGTCTACGTCCAGGAGGGACGAAAAAACTCATGGCAAAGATCATTGCTTTCGATGAGGAGGCCCGCCGCGGCCTCGAGCGCGGCCTCAACATCCTCGCCGACGCGGTCAAGGTGACCCTCGGCCCGCGTGGCCGCAACGTCGTGCTCGAGAAGAAGTGGGGCGCCCCCACGATCACGAACGACGGTGTGTCCATCGCCAAGGAGATCGAGCTGGACGACCCGTACGAGAAGATCGGCGCGGAGCTCGTCAAGGAGGTCGCCAAGAAGACCGACGACGTCGCAGGTGACGGAACCACCACCGCGACCGTCCTCGCTCAGGCGCTCGTCCGCGAAGGCCTGCGCAACGTCGCAGCCGGCGCCGACCCGATCTCGCTCAAGCGCGGCATCGAGAAGGCCGTCGCCGCGATCACCGAGGAGCTGCTCGCCAGCGCCAAGGAGATCGAGTCGAAGGAGCAGATCGCCGCTACGGCATCCATCTCCGCCGCTGACCCCGCGATCGGCGAGCTCATCGCCGAGGCGATCGACAAGGTCGGCAAGGAGGGTGTCGTCACCGTCGAGGAGTCGCAGACCTTCGGCACCGAGCTCGAGCTCACCGAGGGCATGCGCTTCGACAAGGGCTACCTGAACCCCTACTTCGTCACGGACCCCGACCGCCAGGAAGCCGTCTTCGAAGACGCCTACATCCTGATCGCGAACCAGAAGATCTCCAGCATCAAGGACCTCCTGCCGATCGTCGACAAGGTGATCCAGGACGGCAAGGAGCTCGTCATCATCGCGGAAGACGTCGAGGGCGAAGCTCTCGCGACTCTCGTGCTCAACAAGCTCAAGGGCATCTTCAAGTCGGTCGCCGTCAAGGCTCCCGGCTTCGGTGACCGCCGCAAGGCTCAGCTGCAGGACATCGCGATCCTCACCGGTGGTCAGGTCATCACCGAAGAGGTCGGCCTCAAGCTGGAGAACGCCACGCTCGACCTGCTGGGTCGTGCGCGCAAGGTCATCGTCACCAAGGACGAGACCACGATCGTCGAGGGCGCCGGCGAAGCCGAGCTCATCGAGGGTCGCGTGACCCAGATCCGTCGCGAGATCGAGAACACCGACAGCGACTACGACCGCGAGAAGCTGCAGGAGCGCCTCGCCAAGCTCGCCGGTGGCGTCGCCGTCATCAAGGCCGGCGCGGCAACCGAGGTCGAGCTCAAGGAGCGCAAGCACCGCATCGAAGACGCCGTCCGCAACGCGAAGGCAGCCGTCGAAGAGGGCATCGTCGCCGGTGGTGGCGTCGCTCTCATCCAGTCCGGTGCCAAGGCTCTCGACGCTCTCTCGCTCATGGGCGACGAGGCGACCGGTGCGAACATCGTTCGCGTCGCGATCGAGGCTCCGCTCAAGCAGATCGCGCTGAACGCCGGTCTCGAGCCGGGTGTCGTCGCGAACAAGGTCGCCGAGCTCCCCCTGGGACAGGGTCTCAACGCCGCCACGGGCGAGTACGTCGACATGTTCGCCGCCGGCATCATCGACCCGGCGAAGGTGACGCGATCGGCGCTGCAGAACGCAGCCTCGATCGCAGCGCTCTTCCTCACGACCGAGGTCGTCGTCGCCGACAAGCCCGAGCGCGCTGCTGCTCCCGTCGGTGACCCGTCGGGTGGCATGGACTTCTGATCCAGCACTCATGACAGAACGCCCCCGGCTCCGGCCGGGGGCGTTCTGCGTTTGTGCGCCCCTGGGGGCTGTGCGGGTCAGCGGAACAGGTTCGCCGAGTACTGGTCGGCGTCGGCGTACTGCGTGGCCGTCGTGCCGAGCGCGGTGCCGATCGAGTCGAGCACCTGCTCGACGTGCAGGGCGGCGCCGCGCCACTGCTCCGCGCAGCCCTGGAACGCGGTGGACGCGCTCCCGACCCAGGACGACTGCAACTGCGAGAGCTGCGCCATGAGGGTGGTGGACTCGGTCTGCAGACGCTCCATGGTGGCGCGGGCTGCGCCGTGCGCGGCCTGCACGGCATCGGTGTCGACGGTGAAGACGGACATGGGAACTCCTTCGTGGTTGGGGTTCCGACGCTAGGCTGCGTGCGCCCGCAGCATCCGCCCTTGTCGCCGGGAGCTCCGGGCGCGGGGGAGAAGCGCTCCGAATCGTCGGCGGTGCAGGAGAGCCGACCTAGAGGTCGAGGCGCTCGAGCGGCTGCGTGTCTTCGAGGAGATGCGCGGGCGTTGCGCGCGAAGGCGCGAGGGGAAGCGTCATGGTGAAGGTCGCGCCGCCGCCGGGGGTCTCCGACACCGAGACGCTGCCGTGCAGCGCCTTCATGATCGACGCGACGATCGCGAGCCCCAGGCCCGAGCCGCCCGTCTCGCGCGCGCGCGACGTGTCGGCGCGCCAGAAGCGTTCGAAGATCTGCTCACGGATCTGCGGGGGGATGCCCTCACCGTGGTCGACGATCGAGATGCTGGCCGTTCCACGCACCCGATCCGAGTCGACGACGAGCTCGATCGGTCCGTCTTCGGGCGAGAAACGGCGCGCGTTGCCGAGCAGATTGGTCACGACCTGGCGCACCTTGTTCTCCTCTCCGAGCACGATCGGAGGGGTGCGCACCGGGATGTCGGGAGCCTCGGAGAAGTCGATCGCCGGGATCTGCTCGGTCGTCGGGCGGGAACGGCGCCGCAGACGCGACAGGGCCGCCCGTGAGAGTCCGCGCGGCGGCTGCGGGAGCGGGGGGACGGGAGCGATGCGCACCTGGGCGGTGGTGGTCGTCTCGACGGTGCGGTCGATCACCGTCACCGTGCGCCCGGGCGCGGCCGCACGCAGGTCGAGAGCGGCGTCACGGGCCACCGGACGCAGATCGAGGGCGACGATCTCGGGCTCGCGCTCCTCATCGAGGCGGGCGAGGGCCAGGAGGTCTTCCACCAGCACGCCCATGCGGATCGCCTCCTTCTCGATGCGCTCCATGGCACGGGCGGTGTCCTCCTCGCCCTGGATCGCCCCCATGCGGTAGAGCTCGGCGTATCCGCGCACGCTCACCAGGGGGGTGCGCAGCTCGTGGCTCGCGTCGCCGATGAAGCGCCGCATGTGCTGCACGGTGCGCTCGCGCTGCGCCAGAGAGCGGTCGACGCGGTCGAGCATCGTGTTGATGGCGCCGTTGAGTCGACCGACCTCGGTGGTGGGTTCGAGGTCGGTCAGGCGTTGGCTGAAGTCACCGGCCGCGATCGACATCGCCGTCGCCTCGACCTGACCGAGCCGACGGAACGTCAGGGTCACGAGCCCCCGCGTCGCCAATGCGGCGATGAAGATCGTGATCAGTGCGATCGTGATGTAGATGCCGAAGTACTGCCCGATGATGCGGTCGGCCTCGGCGAGCGGCATCGCGACGAGCTGGATGCGCAGTGCGCCGCCCTCGGCCGACACGATCGCCACGGCGGAGCGGTAGACGCTGCCGTCCTTGCCGAGCAGATCCTTGATCTCGTCTTCGTTGGCCTTGGCCGTGAGCAGGGAGTACTCGGCGGGGAAGTCGGGGGAGGACTCCGTGTTCTCGCCGGCGGTGCCCTGCAGCATCCCCTCGGCGTCGTAGATCGCGACCGAGAAGTCTCGCGGCGTCTCGTTCTGCGTGTACACGAGGCGGCCGTCGACCGTCGAGGTCTCGAAGTAGCGGTCGACCAGATCGCTCGACACCAACGACGGCAGCTGCGCGTCGATGTTCGCCACGAGAGCCGTGCGCAGCATCGGCACGGTGCCGACACCGGCGACCAGCAGCCCGAGCGCGAGCACACCGACGGTGACACCCGTGACCTTCGCCCGCAGGCTGATCCGCCGCCACCAGGAGGTGACCGCATCCGGCTTCTTCGCCATGCGGTCCTCCCGTGTGCGGCGTGGATGTGTGGACGCGAGTGTCAGGCGGACTTGCCGACCTTGAGCATGTATCCGAAGCCGCGCTTGGTCTGGATGAGCGACTCTTCGGTGTGCGGGTCGATCTTGCGACGCAGGTACGAGATGTAGCTCTCGACGATGCCGGCGTCACCGTTGAAGTCGTACTCCCAGACGTGGTCGAGGATCTGCGCCTTCGAGAGCACCCGATTCGGGTTGAGCATGAGGTAACGCAGCAGCTTGAACTCGGTCGGGCTGAGCTCGATCGGCTCCTTGCCCACGTGCACGTCGTGCGTGTCCTGATCCATCGCGAGCTCGCCCGCGCGGATGATCGACTCCTCGTCGGCCTGCATGGTGCGGCGCAGGATGGCCTGCGCACGGGCGACGATCTCATCGAGGCTGAACGGCTTGGTGACGTAGTCGTCGCCGCCGGCGTTCAGGCCCTCGATCTTGTCGTCGGTGCCGTCCTTCGCCGTGAGGAACAGGATCGGAGCCGTGAATCCGGCGCCCCGAAGCCGCTTCGTCACGCTGAAGCCGTTCATGTCGGGCAGCATCACGTCGAGGATGATGAGGTCGGGTTCTTCTTCGAGCACAGCCGAGATGGTGGCGGCGCCGTTGGCGACCGTCTTCACCTGGAACCCCGCGAAGCTGAGCCCGGTGGAGAGCAGGTCTCGGATGTTCGGTTCGTCATCGACGACCAGGATGCGCGCAGCAGTCATGACCCCATTATGGTGACTTCAGCGATGCGCAGGCTGATTATCTTCCGGTGCGCCCCCGGTATCAGCGGTCAGCGAACGACGACGCGAGGTCGTCGGCGTCGAGGATCGTGTAGCTGTACCCCTGTTCGGCGAGGAATCGCTGCCGGTTCTGCGCGTAGTCCTGGTCGATGGTGTCGCGGGCGATCAGCGTGTAGAAACTCGCCGTGTGACCGGACTGCTTCGGGCGCAGCAGGCGGCCGAGGCGCTGGGCCTCTTCCTGTCGCGACCCGAACGAGCCGGAAACCTGGATCGCCACGGATGCCTCCGGCAGGTCGATCGAGAAGTTCGCGACCTTCGACACCACGAGAAGCTCGATCTCGCCCTCGCGGAACTGGCGGTACAGCTCTTCGCGCTCGTCGATCGGGGTCGCCCCGGTGATCTGGGGGGCGTCCAGCGCCTGCGACAGGGTCTCGAGTTGGTCGAGGTACTGCCCGATCACGAGGATGCGCTCACCGGGATGCTTCGCGATGAGCTCGCGCACGGCGCTGATCTTGGCGGGCGCGGATGCCGCGAGACGGTAACGCTCGTCGTCGGTCGCGGCGGCGTACTCCAGCCGGTCGTCCGGCGGCAGGTCGACGCGCACTTCGTAGCAGGCGGCGGGGGAGATGAAGCCCTGCGCCTCGATCTGCTTCCAGGGGGCATCGAAGCGCTTGGGGCCGATGAGGCTGAAGACGTCGCCCTCGCGGCCGTCCTCGCGCACGAGGGTGGCGGTGAGGCCGATGCGGCGGCGGGCCTGCAGGTCGGCGGTGAGCTTGAACACGGGTGCGGGCAACAGGTGCACCTCGTCGTAGACGATGAGTCCCCAGTCCAGGGCGTCGAGCAGCGCCAGGTGCGCGTACTCGCCCTTCCGCTTCGCGGTGAGGATCTGGTAGGTCGCGATCGTGACCGGCTTGACCTCTTTGGACTGCCCCGAGTACTCGCCGATCTCCTCGGGCGTCAGGGTGGTGCGCTTGAGCAGCTCGTCGCGCCACTGGCGGGCGGAGACGGTGTTGGTCACGAGGATGAGCGTCGTGGTCTTCGTCGCGGCCATGGCGCCGGCGCCCACGATGGTCTTGCCGGCGCCGCAGGGGAGCACGACGACGCCGGAGCCGTCCTTCGAGAAGGCGTTGACGGCATCCTGCTGATAGGGGCGGATGTGCCAGCTGGTCTCGGCGAGTGCGATCTCGTGCGGGGTGCCGGGCGTGTACCCGGCCAGGTCTTCCGCGGGCCAGCCGATCTTCAGCAGTTCCTGCTTGATCTGGCCGCGGGCCCAGGCATCGACGACGAACGTCTCGGGGGTGGGATGCCCCACCAGCAGCGGCTGGATGCGCTTGTTGTGCGCAACCTGCGAGAGCACGGCGGGGTCGGACGAGCGCAGGATCAGCGTGCCCTCGTCATCGCGCTCGATCACGAGTCGTCCGTAGCGGTTCACGGTCTCGCGGAGGTCGACGGACACCGACGGCGGCACGGGGAAGCGAGACCAGCGGTCGAGCGTCTCGAGCATGTCTTCCGCGGTGTGTCCGGCTGCCCGGGCATTCCACAGACCGAGGCGGGTGATGCGGTAGGTGTGGATGTGCTCGGGAGCGCGCTCGAGCTCGGCGAAGATCGCCAATTCGTGGCGTGCGCTCTCGGCATCGGCGTGGGCGACCTCGAGGAGCACGGTGCGATCGCTCTGGACGATCAGAGGGCCATCAGACATAACAGACAATCCTACCGGCGTGCAGTGGGGTGGGGGTCTACGGCGCGACGATCGTGGCCGCGCGGATGCTCGACACGGGAAGGGTGCGCTCGACGTCGGCGGCGCGATCCCGACCGCGCAGGCGTCCGCCGCCGAGTCCGGTCGCTTCGAGGAGCAGGTCGCGAGTGGATCCGTCGGGCATGCCCACGGTGACGCGCACGACGGCGCGGGCGCGCACGGCGGCTTCGAGCTCTCGATCGAGCCAGGCGGCGTCGGCATCCGGGCCCTGCTGTGCGCGGAGCCGGGTGATGAGCGCGGTGAAGTCGACGACGCGATCCGCAGCCGACACGGCGACGCCCGGCGGGTTCCGGTCGCCGACGATCGCCGTGCCGTCGGCGTCGATCAGGGTCGCGGGGTATCGCGCGTCGGTGAGCGCCCAGTACACGGTGTCGCGTCCGACCTTGGTGGTGAGCGAATCGACGTGCGCGCTCAGACCCAGCGGGCGCAGGTTCTGGTCGACGGCCATCGCTTCGATCAGGTGCGGGTCTGTGCTCTCGATGCGGGTGCGCCCGGTCTCGGCATCCGTCGACACCCGCACGAGCCCGTGCCGCTGCGCGGTCTGGGAGACGAGATAGGCGAGCGGCTGCGGGATGCCGGTGAGGGAGATCTCCCCGAGGAAGTCCAGGATGCTCTGCTCGGTCTCGCCGACGACGAAGGCGTGGGCCGTCGACTCGGAGGTGAAGCGGTACGACGACGCCTGTGCGGCGGATTCACGTGCGGCGATCGTCCGCAGGCGCACATCCAGAGCGGGAGCGAGCGGGCCCGGCGCGATCGCCGTGAGGTCGTTCTGCAGGAAGATGCGATCGACCTCGGTCGGCAGCAGGGTGGTCAGCGCCGAGGCGTCGACGGGCGCTCCCTCGCGCAGCGGAGTCGCCCATGCGGGTTCTGTGCCGTCTTCGGTGACGAGCCCGAGCAGGCGGGCCGTGCGCAGGATCGCCGCGCTGTGCTCCGGCCACGCCGGATCCCACGGGTGGGCGTGGATCCAGGTCGACGGCGCGATCCATCCGCCTGCAGCGCTGCGGAGCCCGCGGGGCAGCGTCTCGCGGAACGCCGTCGCGAGGCGCATCCACCGGTCCGCAGCGGGAGAGCGGAGCCATTCCTCGCCGGCATCCGTCACGCGCAGTCGACGGTCGGCGGCGACGGCGAGCTCGGCATCGCCGGCGATGCTCACCAGCGCGTCGATGAGTTCGATGGGGACGCCGGCTTCGCCGAGCTGGCGCTTCTCGGCGGCGCTCACGGTGCCGGCGGTGAGAAGCGTGAACGGGGAGTCGCGGGCGATGAGAAGAAGATCGGCGAGCACGGCGACGGTCGTGAAGGCGCGTTCGGCCGCGTGGGCCGATGCGGCGTCGGATGCCGGTCCCGGTGCGGTATCCGCGGGTGCCGCCGGTACCGGACGTCCGTCGAGCGCAGTCGCGAGCTCGGGCCAGGGGGAGCCGTCGGGACGGAGCAGAGCCAGAGAGGTGAGGGCCGCCGTGGCGTCTCCCGCGTCGCCGCCGGCCGCAGCGCGAACGAGAGCGGATGCCTCGTCGGCGGTGAGAGCCGGCAGGATGCGCCCGACGGATGCCGGATCGAGCAGCGCTTCGGCGGCGTCGAAGAAGTCGTGCCAGCCCGGATCGGCGCGCACGCCGCGCAGACGGAACAGTCGCGTGAGCTCGTCATCGCTCGCGGCGGACAGCCAATCGGCCAGGGGACGGGCGTGCGTGCTCACGATGACACCCTCAGGATCGCGATGCGCGACCCTTTCGGATGAAGCTCATGATGAGCAACGCGATGATCATGGCGAAGGCCACCGGCAGACCGTAGAAGGGGATCGCGGCGACCAGTGGCCAGACACCGCCACCGAACGCCTTCTGATCCATGCCGACGGCGGTTCCGATGATGATCGCGAAGAAGCAGATGACGGATGCCGCGGCGATTCCGAGCGCCGTGAAAGCCAGGATGCGATCGACTCGTCTGATCGGAACATCCGGTTGGGAGTTCTGCGTGCTCATCTCTCTCACCCTACCCGCACCGCGACCAGCGAGATTCCGCGGTCGCCGACCGGTAGGCTTGTCCTGTCGCGCAGGTGCGCGTCTTCTTTTTCTGTACAGACTCAGCGAGGTTCTCCCATGCCCACCGGCAAGGTCAGGTTCTACGACGAAGACAAGGGTTTCGGCTTCATCGCCAGCGATGACGGTCAGGACGTGTTCCTGCACGCTTCCGCGATGCCCACCGGCGCAGCCGTCAAGGCCGGCACGCGCGTCGAGTTCGGTGTGGCCGACGGGAAGCGCGGTCTGCAGGCGTTGTCGGTGCGGGTGCTCGACGCACCGGTGAGCCTCGCGAAGGCGAAGCGCAAGTCGGCCGACGACATGGCGATCATCGTCGAAGACCTCGTGAAGCTCCTCGACGGCATCGGCGGCGATCTGCGTCACGGTCGCTACCCGTCTTCCAGCCACGGTCGCAAGATCGCGGCCGTTCTCCGCAAGGTCGCTGATGACCTCGACGCCTGAGGCCGACGCGCGCCTCATCGGCGCGCATGACCTCGCGCTGAGTGCTCTGCGCGAGATCACTCCCGCGTCGACCATCGGCCCCGCCGCCGGCTACCTCCCCGAAGAAGACGGCTCGGTGTCGTTGCGGTTCGAGAACCGCCTCCCGGGCTACCCGGGCTGGTACTGGATCGTGACCGTCGCCCGCGTCGACGACGCCGAGCCGACGGTCCTCGAGGTCGAGCTGCTGCCCGGAGACGGCGCGCTGCTCGCTCCGGAGTGGGTGCCGTGGGCCGAGCGTCTGGCCGACTACCGAGCTCACCAGGTGGAGCTCGCCGAGCAGGCGGCGGCCGCCGGTGCGCCCGTCGATGAGGTCGACGACGAGAACGCGTCGGACGACGAGCTCGACGATGACGACGATCTCGACGACGAACTCGACGACGATGAGCTCGACGACCACGGGGCCGACATCCTGCACGCGGGCGACGTCGACGGCGTCGACATCGACGAACTCGACACGGATGCCGTCGACGACGACGGTTCCGACGACGACGGTTCTGACGAAGACGGTTCTGACGACGACGATGAGTCCGAGGAGTCCGACGATGACTTCGATGAGGATGCCGACGACGAGGATGCCGACGACGAGGAGTGATCCTCGTGCGCGTCGGTCTCTGACGGCACCTCCGAGGAGGGGCGCGGGCTCAGCACCCGCGCCCGACCTCAGGAACCGAGGTTCTCGAGCACGTAGTCGAGTGCGCGGGTGAGCTGACGCACGTCGTCGGGCTCGATCGAGACGAAGGTCGCGACGCGCAGCTGGTTGCGCCCCAGCTTGCGGTAGGGCTCGGTGTCGACGATGCCGTTGGCACGCAGCGTCTTGGCGATCGCGGCAGCGTCGACGTTCTCGTCGAAGTCGATCGTGACGACCACGGGAGAGCGGTGCGCGGC
Organism: Microbacterium sp. NPDC087665; assembly: GCF_044743285.1. Lineage (NCBI taxonomy): Bacteria > Bacillati > Actinomycetota > Actinomycetes > Micrococcales > Microbacteriaceae > Microbacterium > Microbacterium sp. NPDC087665. The sequence continues at coordinate 58,672 of NZ_JBIUWD010000009.1, forward strand.
ATCCGCGACGAAGGGCGTCGCGACGGCGGTGGCCGCGGCCCAGTCGTAGAGCACGCCCGACGACTCCGCCGTGCGAGCAGCCGCCCAGGCGAGGCCGCCGTTCTCGAGCATCCAGCGCAGCTGGCTGTCGAGCAGGTGGAGGGTCGTGAGCGCGGGGGTGTTGAGCGTCTGGTTGAGGCGCGAGTTATCGAGCGCGTTCTTCAGGCTCAGGAACTCGGGGATGTAGCGATCGGATGCCGCGATCCGCTCGATGCGCTCGATCGCCGCGGGCGAGGCCGCGGCGAACCACAGGCCGCCGTCGGAGCCGAGGTTCTTCTGCGGCGCGAAGTAGTAGAGGTCGGCCTGCGTCGCGTCGAAGTCGATCCCGCCCGCGGCGCTCGTCGCGTCGATGACCGTGAGGGCACCGTCTGCCGCGATGCGCTGGATCGGTGCCGCGACACCGGTCGAGGTCTCGTTGTGCGGCCAGGCGTAGACGTCGACGCCGTCGACGATCTCGGCGGCGGTGAGGGAGCCGGGCTCGGCCTTGCGCACATCGGGGGTCTCGAGCCACGGGGCGGCGGCCGCCGACGCGAACTTTCCGCCGAACTCGCCGAAGACGAGGTTCTGGCTGCGACGTTCGATGAGACCGAAGGCCGCAGCATCCCAGAACGCCGTCGATCCGCCGTTGCCGACGAGGATCTCGTAGCCCTCCGGGACGCGCAACAGGGTCGCGAGCTGCTCGCGCACGCTGCCCACGAGGTTCTTCACCGGGGCCTGGCGGTGCGATGTGCCGAGAATCGACGCCCCCGCGGTCACCAGCGCCTCGAGCTGCGCAGGGCGCACCTTCGAGGGTCCGCAGCCGAAACGGCCGTCAACGGGCAGGAGGTCACGGGGAATCTCGATCGCCATGCGTTGATTCTACGGGGGCGGGCGTGGGGTGTTTCACCGTGTCGGGTCTGATGTCGGCCGGGGAATGTAGGCTTGCCTAAGAACCTCGGAGGGCCAGAACATGACGGATCTGATCGACACCACGGAGATGTACCTCCGCACCATCCTCGAACTCGAGGAGGAGAACATCGTGCCGCTGCGCGCGCGCATCTCCGAACGACTCGGCCACTCCGGTCCGACGGTCTCGCAGACGGTCGGGCGCATGGAGCGCGACGGCCTCGTCATCGTCTCCGAAGACCGCACGCTCGAGCTGACAGACGCCGGCCGACGCAAGGCCGTCAACGTGATGCGCAAGCACCGGCTCGCCGAGCGGCTGCTCTCCGACGTCATCGGGCTCGACTGGGCATTCGTGCACGAAGAGGCGTGCCGCTGGGAGCACGTGATGAGCGAGCAGGTCGAACGCCGCCTCGTCGAACTCCTCGGCCACCCGACCGAGTCTCCCTACGGCAACCCGATCCCCGGCCTCGACCAGCTCGGCGACCTGCCGGCGCGCACCTTCGATGAGGGTGTCGTGGGTCTCGTGCAGAAGCTGAACGCGGCGGGTGAGCCGATCGAGGGCACCGTGCGCCGTCTCGCCGAGCCCGCGCAGGTCGACCCCGAGCTGCTCGAGCAGCTGCGCGATGCCGGTGTCATGCCGGGTGCGCGCGGAGACTTCCGTTTCAACGAGGGATACGTGCTCATCCAGATGGAGGGCAAGGAAGACGGTCTGGAGCTGCCGGTCGAGCTCGCATCGCACATCTTCCTGGTCGGCGAACCCGCCTGAAATCAGCGCTGATCGGGGCTCTCCACGGATTGCCAGGTTCGCAGGGTGACATGATCGTTATCTTCCGGTAACCTCGGACGAGTCGTCAGTGAAGCCCGTTGACGATAAGCCGCGATGATTGCCTTCCAGGCTCGTCGTCGTCGCGGTATAAGACGCACAAAGTACCCGAGATACATTCGTGCCACGAGAGCAGAGTGCCGACGAGCCAGCGCCACCCGAGCGCGCAGGCGCTGGAGGATGACGTTTTGGCCACAGAGATCGAACCGCCCGTAAAGAAATCTGAAGACCGAGTACCCGCCCGCCGCACCGGCGCGACGGCTGGAGCACGATCCGTCGTGAAGCCGCTCCGCTCGATCGCGATCTTCGGGGCAGTCGGTGCTCTCGTCGCCGCGGTCGCGCTTCCGGCGTACGCCGCGAGCAAGCCGGCAGAGGCCGCGACGACCGTGCAGCAGCTCGCTGCCGTCGACGCCCAGTCGCTCGTCGTCGCCTCGGAAGCCACCGCGGCCCCGCTCGCTCGCGGAACGTTCACCGCCACCACCCCCGAAGAGATCGAGAAGAAGAAGGCCGAAGAAGCGGCAGCCGCTCGCGCCGCTGCCGCCGCCACCGCGTCCGCCTCATCGTCTTCCACCAGCTTCAACACCGCGGGCTACGCGCTCGTCTCGCCCGGTTCGGGTGAGGTGCGCTACCCGCTCCCGCAGGGTTCGTACAACGTCAGCCGCACGGTCGGCGGCGGCCACAACGGTGCCGACATGCTCGCACCGGCGGGCACGCCGATCTACGCCGCTGCAGCGGGCGTCGTCCGCGCCTCGGCCGAGAGCATCGGCGGATACGGCGTCGCTGTGATGCTCGACAGCGTCGTGGGCGGCCAGCGCGTGCAGACCACCTACGGCCACATGATCTACGGTTCGCGCCAGGTTCAGGCCGGCGAGACCGTCTCCGCCGGACAGCTCATCGGTTACGTCGGCAGCACCGGTCGCTCGACCGCCAACCACCTGCACTTCGAGGTCTGGGTCAACGGCGGACTCCTCGAGCCGATCGCCTGGCTCGGCGCCAACGCGGGCTGATCCGCCGAACACACCTGTATCGTTCATCTGCCGTTTCGCCCTGCCCGGGCTGGAATGGGTTAGCCTGAACCCGTCGTCGAACTGTCGGGAGAAGCTGATGGACACCAGTCCGAGTATCCGCACCATGGATGCCCTCGGTCGTCACGTCCTTCTGCATTGCCCGCAGGGACGCCGCGGTTCTGCCGCGCGCCAAAGGCGCTGTCTTTAGACAGCGCCTTTTTTCGTCTCTGCGATCACTTCCTCCAGCACGGCGCCGTGTGAGTCGAGAGTGCCGGGAAGCCGTCCCGGCGGATCGAGAGGATGACGAATGCGCACACTTGTTCTGAACGCCGGCTACGAGCCGCTCGCCATCGTGTCGTTCAAGAGAGCCCTGGTGCTCGTGATGAACGACAAGGCGTCTGTGATCGAACGCGTCGAAGACGATCCCGTCTGGGGAAGCCACGGCGTCTACGACCGCCCGGCGGTCATCATCCTCTCCCGCTACGTGCGGGTGCCGAACAGCCGTCGGGTGCCCGTGACCAGACGCGGCGTGCTGCGGCGCGACAATCACCGCTGCGGGTACTGCGGCAAAGCGGCATCCACCATCGATCACGTGCTGCCGCGTTCGCGGGGCGGTGCGGACTCGTGGGAGAACCTCGTCGCCTGCTGCCTGCGCTGCAACAACGTCAAGAGCGACCGCACCCCTCAGGAGATGCGGTGGGAGCTGCGGTTCATCCCTCGTCCGCCGCACGGCACCGCCTGGACGGTGCGGGGCACCGAGCGCAGCGACCCGCGGTGGGAGCCGTACCTCGAACTCGCGGCGTGACGGCCGGCGGCTGAGCGACCGCCGCTCGCAGAGCCGGCCGTCGCTCAGCGTGCGTCAGAAGATGATGTCGAGGACGAGCTTGGCGATGATGCCGAGCGCGCCGAGCACGATGCCCAGCACCGCGAGGGTCGTGAAGACCCCGCTCGTCGGGCGACCGGCGCGACGGTCGACGGCGTCGAGACGGAGCGTCTGTACGCCCATGCCGATTCCGATGACGCCCGCGATCCACGGGAAGATGAAGATCGACACGGCTCCGGCAACGATCGCGATGATGCTGCTGGCCTGCTGCGACATCGGCTTCTTGCCGCCCGCAGGCACGGGTGCCTGCGCCGGGTATCCGGTCGGCGGCTGGTATCCGGCCGGCGCGACAGGGGGCTGCTGCGGAGCGTACTGCTGAGCGGCGGCCGGGGGAGCAGGAGGAGGCTGGTAGCCGAGGGGCTCGGCGAACGGGGCCTGCGGTACGGGCGGAACGGCAGGAGCGCCGGCGACCGGTGCCACGGGAGGAGTTCCGGCTGCCGGGGCGGGCGGCGGGGCGTAGGGGTTCTGCTCCGGGTTGTTCGACGCGTCCGTCATCGTCCGTCCTTCTGATCGCCGCCGACCGCATGCATGCGACCGACTCAAAAACCGTGAATGGTGGGGTGCCCTCGACAGGATTCGAACCTGCGACCTGCCCTTTAGGAGAGGGCTGCTCTATCCTGCTGAGCTACGGGGGCGTGCATCCCCAGTCTAATCGACGGGTCGGCACGCCCCTCTGCTCTCAGTCGAGGCCGCGCCGCCAGAGCTTCGACGGCCACCAGATCTTCTTGCCGATGTCGTAGGCGAGCGCCGGAACGAGAAGCGAACGCACCACGAAGGTGTCGAGCAGCACACCGAATGCCACGATGAACGCCAGTTGCACGAGGAACAGGATCGGGATCACCGACAGGGCGGCGAAGGTCGCCGCCAGCACGAGGCCGGCCGAGGTGATCACACCGCCCGTGATCGACAGCCCGCGAAGCACACCCTCCCGGGTTCCGTGCTCGATCGATTCTTCACGGACTCGCGTCATCAGGAAGATGTTGTAGTCGATGCCGAGTGCGACGAGGAACACGAAACCGTACAGCGGCACCGCGGGATCCGCTCCGGGGAAGTCGAAGATGCCGTTGAACACCAGTGCGGACACCCCCATCGCCGTGCCGAACGACAGCACGGTCGTCAGGATCAGCAGGACGGGTGCGAGGATCGAGCGCAGCAGCATCATCAGGATGAGCATGATGACGACGAGGATCACCGGGATGATCAGGTTGCGGTCATGGATCGACGCATCGTTCGTGTCGATGGCGGTCGCGGTCACGCCGCCGACCAGGGCGTCCACATCGCGCAGCTCGTCGCGCAGATCGCGCACGGTGTCGGCCGCGGCATCCGAATCGGCGGCGTCGGTCAGCGTCGCCTGCAGCAGCACGTCTCCGTCGACCACCGTCGGATCGGGTACCGGCGTTCCGGGAGGGCCGACCGCGACGATGCCGTCATCGGTCACGCTCGCCGTGCCGCTGGGAGAGTCGGATGCCGTCACGGCGACGCCGTCGACGCCGTCGTTCGCGAGCAGGATGTCGGCGGCATCCTGCAGCGAGTCCTCCGCGACGATCACATATGCGGGGCTGCCGGATCCGCCGGGGAAGTGCTCGCCGAGGGCGGTCTGCCCGTCGCGCGCCTCGGAGGCACCGATCACGAGGTCCGACTGCGGCACGCCGACCGCGTTGAGCTGCGTGACTCCCGCCGCGCCGGCGACCAGCACGAGGGTCGTGACGATCCAGATCACCCGCGGGCGACGTGTGATGAGTCCCGCGAGCCGCGCCCACAGGCCCGTGGTGCGCATGCCGTGCTCCTCTGCCACGACGGTGGGCTCGAATTGCGGCCGACGCGGCCAGAACACGGCGCGTCCGAAGAGCAGGAGCAGCGCGGGGAGGAGGGTCAGGGCAGCGAGCATGGCGAACACGATGCCGATCGCGGCGACCGGCCCGAGCGTGCTGTTCGACTTGAGGTCGCTCAGCAGCAGGCACAGCAGTCCGGCGATGACCGTCCCGCCCGAGGCGACGATCGGCTCGAAAGAGCCCTTCCACGCCGCCAGCAGGGCGACGCCCTTGTCTTGGGCGACGCGGAGCTCTTCGCGGAACCGGGCGACGAAGAGCAGGGCATAGTCGGTCGCCGCCCCGATGACGAGGATGAACAGGATGCCCTGGGTCTGCCCGCTCAGCAGCAGGATCTCGAACTTCGCCAGCCACCAGACGACCAGCAGCGCGACGCACAGGGCGAAGAGGCTCGTCGACAGCACCACGAGGGGGAGCAGGAACGAGCGGTAGACCAGCACGAGGATCACGAGCACGGCGAGCAGCGCCACGCCCAGCAGCAGGCCGTCGATGCCCGCGAATCCGGCTGCCAGATCGGCCGTGAAGCCCGCGGGTCCCGTGATGTACACCGTGACCCCGTCCGGGGCGGTGGCGCGCAGCTCGTCGCCGAGCTCGGCCACCACGTCCTTCAGCTCGGCGTCACCGCTGATGGGGATGAACGCCTGCACCGCGGCGCCGTCCTCCGACATCAGCGCGGGGGAGACGTCGTCTCCGACGCCCTCGATCGAGGTCGTGTCGGCGACGGCATCCGTGATCGTGGAGATCTCAGCATCCGTCAGCTCCGCATCCGACGTGAACACCGCGATCGCGGGAATCTCGTCGCTGTCGCGGAACTCGCCGAGCAGCTCCTGCACGCGCGTGGCATCCGCCGATTCCGGAAGGTAGGTCGTCTGGTCGTTCGACGAGACCTCGTCGACCTTGCCGAAGAGCGGCCCACCCAGCGAGGCGCCGACGAGCCAGGCGAGGATGAGCGCGACGGGCACGAACACGCGCACCCAGGAATGACGGCGGGAGCGCGCGCGGATGGGCGGGTTCGAGGCGCGGTCAGGGCGGGCCATCAGGGGTCCTTTCGGGCTGGTGTGGGTCAGGAGATCCAGGCGAGGATGAGGATCATCGTCGCGAGGAATCCGGAGAAGTAGTTGAGGGTGATGAAGCGGCGCCAGGCGCGGTTCGTGCCGCCGGAGGTCTCGTCGGTCACGCGCCACCACGGGGCGGCGTTGACGAGGTAGGGCGCGACGAGCAGCGCCGCGAGCGGGCCGGGCCACCCGGTGAACAGCATGAGGATGCCGGCGAGGAACCACAGCGCAAGCGACATGCGCACCGTGGCGCGTGCGCCGATGACGGTCGCGATCGATCCGATCCCGGCCTCGCGGTCGGGACCGACGTCTTGCACGGCGCCGAAGGCGTGCGCGGCCATGCCCCACAGGAAGAACGCCGAGAGCACGAGCACCAGATCGAGGGAGACGGATGCGCCGGCCAGCGCGAGCCCCACGATCGCTGGGGTCACGAAGTGCAGGCTCGACGTCACGGAGTCCAGGAACGGTCGTTCCTTGAAGCGGAGCACCGGGGCGGAATAGGCGATCACCGCGAAGATGCTGACCGCGAGCCAGATCGTCGAGGCGACGCCGCCGACGGCGACGAGGTAGACGAGGAAGGGGATGTTCGTCACCGCCGCCGCCCACAGCGTGGGGCGATGCATGCGCGGAGCGAGCAGGGCGCCTTCGATGCCGCCCTTGCGCGGGTTGGCGAGGTCGGAGGCGTAGTCGAACACGTCGTTGATCCCGTACATCGCGAGGTTGTAGGGGATGAGGAAGTAGACGAACCCGATGACCAGGGTCAGGTCGATTTCTCGCGTGGTCATGAGATACGCGGCCGCGAAGGGGAAGGCCGTGTTGATCCAGCTGATCGGGCGTGACGAGAGCAGGATCTGGCCGACATCGCGACCGAGCGAGCGCGGAGCCGACGGTGCGGTCATGCCGACTCCTCGTGCTCGTTGTGGTCACGACGGCGAGACCGCAGAGCGGCCCACAGAGCGGGGAGCAGGAGCGCGCCCGCGAGCGGGTAGGCGAAGTCCTCGAGCGGGGCGAGACCGATGTGGATGCCGAGCAGCTGGGGGCCGGCGTAGTGGAACAGCCCGGTCGCGATCATGAGGGTGTCGAACACGGCCGTGAGGACGAGGAGCACGAGAACGGTGAGCGCGACGGCGCCCGCATGCGGTCCGCGCCCGCGGGCGACGAGCACGAGCACGCCGACGAGAAGGATCGTCGCGCCGAGGAACCAGGCCGCGAGCTCGAGGTACGTCATCGGGCCGTCTCCGTCGTCCGGCGGCGGAGACGCATGAGGATGCGCACGGCACCGGTGTAGACGATCATCGTGCAGATCACGAGGAACAGCAGGAACACCGGTTCTTCGATCGGCATCTCGGGAGCGAGGACGATCCCCGTCGCGATCGCCGCGTCGCCGCGGAAGAAGATGCCCTGCGCGATGCCGAAGGCGTCCCACACGAGGAAGAACGCGAGTCCTGCGACCGTGACGACGGTGGCGGCGAACGCATCGCGCCAGAAGAACAGGCGGAACCGTCGGTCGAGAAGGAGCATGCAGCCGGTGAAGATCATCAGGGCCGCGAGATAGACGACGCCCATCAGACGGCGTCCGCGCTGCGCGTCACCCGTGCGGGTTCGGGGAGAGGGCCGGCCGAGTGGTCGCCGCGGATGCGCTTGAGCACGATCTCCGCGCTGATCAGACACATGGGCACGCCGACACCGGGAGCCGTCGTCGCGCCGGCGTAGTACAGGCCCCGCACGCGACGCGAGGCGTTCTGCGCGCGGAACATCGCACTCTGCGACAGGATGTGCGCGGGCCCCAGCATCCCGCCGCGCCACGAATGGTAGTCGTCGGCGAAGTCGGCAGGCCCGGTGGTCTCGCGCACGACGATGCGCTCGCGGAGGTCGGGGATGTCCGCCCACCGCGCGATCAGGCCGATCGCGGCATCCGCCGTCTTCTCCACCAGCGTCGATCCGGTGCCGTCGGGACCGCCGTGCCCCACACCGGTGTCGGCGGGGATCGGTACCAGCACGAACAGGTTCTCGTGGCCTTCGGGGGCGACCTCAGTATCGGTGGCGCTGGGACGGCAGACGTAGATCGACGCGGGGGAGGGGATGCTCGGCTGCGGGCCGAAGATGGCGTCGAAGTTCGCATCCCAGTCGTCGGTGAAGAAGAGCGAGTGATGGGGCAGTTCGGGCAGCGCACCGCGCACGCCGAGCATCACGAGCACCGCGCCGGGGCCGCTCGTGCGCCGCTTCCACCACGACTCGGGATAGCTCTGCAGAGCGGCAGGCAGAAGCGTCGTCTCGGTGTGGTGCAGGTCGGCACCGGAGACGACGATATCGGCATCCTCCACCCGCAGCGACCCGGTGTCGTCGCGCCACTCGACGCCCACCACGTGCGCCTCGCGACCCGAACCCTCGGTGCGGATGCCCGTGACCTCGGCGCCCGTGCGCACGGAAGCTCCCGCGCTCACGGCCAGTTCGCCGATGCGCTCGACGACACCCCAGAAGCCGCCCTGGGGGTAGCTGACGCCCTCGTCGAGATCGAGCGCGCTCATGAGGTGGTACATCGCCGGAGCGCTACGCGGATCCGTGCCGAGGAAGACGGCCGGGTACCCGAGGATCTGCCGGAGCAGCGGGTTGCGGAAGCGTCGTGCGGCGAACGACTGCAGGCGCGTGCCGAGCAGGGCGAACAGCCGGGGCGCAGACCGCAGCACCTCTCCCGTCGTCAGCGAGCGCAGTCGCGTGAAGGGGTTGTAGAGGAAGTACTTCTCGGCCATCGCGGTCGTGTGGTGCGCGGAGTCGAGGTAGGTCGCCAGGGCGCTCGCCGCGCCGGGTTCGACGGACTCGAAGAGGGCGGACACCGCTTCTCGTCCGGCGGGAACGGTGAAGGGGGCCGTGGGGAGCGCGGCATCCGGGTCGCGGAAGACGCGATAGCCCGGGTCGAGAGGTGTGAGATCGAGCTGCTCGGCGGACGAGGTGCCCATCATCGCGAAGAAGTGGTCGAACACCGACGGCATCAGGTACCACGAGGGGCCGGAGTCGAACCGGAAACCGCCGCGCTCGACGGTGCCGACGCGACCTCCGATCCGCGTGTTCTTCTCGAGCACGGTCACGGTGTGGCCGTCGCGGGCGAGCAACCCGGCCGTCGCGAGCCCCGCGACACCGGCGCCGATGATGACGACGCGGCTCATCGTGGCTCCACCGCCGTCACGAGCAGTGCGCGCAGCGCCAGCACGATCTTGATGCCGTCGGGCACGCGCACTCGGCGCACGTACAGATCGGCGGCCGGTGTCTTCGCCACCCGCTTCGTCACCGAGGCGAAGAGCGCCAGGGCACTGCGTACCGCGGCCCGGGCATCGTTCGGGAGCAACGGGATCGAGGCGCGGGCATCGCGCAGCTGCTGCTCGACGGTCGCGACCCAGGCATCGCGGTCAGCATCCGACAGGCGATCCGCACTGCTCAGGTAGCTGCGGTGCAGGCGGTCGGTGTCGTCGGCGAGATCACGCAGGAAGTTGACGTTCTGGAAGGCCGCGCCGAGCTGACGGGCGCCGTGCTCGAGCACGGCGGCGTTCTCGTCGGTCGGTGTCGTGCCGCGCAGGAAAACGCGCAGGCACATGAGCCCGACCACCTCCGCCGAGCCGAAGACGTATCGGGCGTGCGCCTCGGCGTCGTAGGCGGCGATGCCGGCGCTGCCGCCCTCGGAGATGTCGACGCGCATCGAGTCGAAGAACGGCTGGGTCAGGTCTTCGCCGATCCCGCAGGCGCGCGCCGTGCGCGCGAAGGCATGCAGGATCAGGTCGCTGCTGTAGCCGGTGCGCATGGAGCGATGCGTCTCGGCGATGTACGACGCGAGGGCGTCCGCCTGTGCACCCGCATCGAGCCCCGCCTCGGCGGCGACGCCGTCGACGATCTCGTCGGCGATCCGCACCATCGCGTAGATGTTGCGGATGTGCTGGCGGTGACGCCGCCCGAGCAGGCGGGTCGCCAGCCCGAATGACGTCGAGTAGGCGCGGATCACGCCGGTCGTGGCGATCTCGGCCGTGCGGCTGAACCGGCGGAGGGATTCGTCTCCGCTCGTGACGCCGCTCATGCGCTGCGCCCTTCGACGCGTTCGAGGAGCGAGCGGATGCTGCGCACGACGTCGTCCGAGAGGGTCCTCGTCTCCGCGGCGGCGGTGAGCACGGCCGATGCGGCTCCGAGTTCGTCGGCGACGAGGCTGCGCACGAAGTGCTCCGCGCCGCATGCCCGCAGGAGCTCGCGAATGCTCGCCCCGTGCTCGTCGCTCAGCTCGGGGGAGCCGAAGAGGGGCTCGATGTGCATCCATTCCGTGGTCATCCGCGCGTAGGCGATGATCGCGGTCTCCTTGCCCTCGCGCAGGTCGGAGAAGGCGTCCTTGCCGTGGGACTGCGGGTCTCCGAAGACGCAGAGCAGGTCGTCCTGCAGCTGGAAGGCGAGTCCGAGGTGCTGTCCGATGGCCGCCATGTCGTCTTCGACCTCGGCGGATGCCCCGGCCAGGACCGCCGCTGCGCGCAGGGGGAGGGCGAATGAGTACGTCGCGGTCTTGTAAGCGCTCATCGCCAGGATCGTGCGCAGATCCGGTGCGATGACGCCGTCGCTCAGACCGACGTCGATGTGCTCACCCGCCACGGTCTCGACGATGGTGTGCTCGATGAGGTCGAGCAGCCGGAGGCGGGTGCTCGTCGAGACCCGTGCGCGGGCGAAGCCGAGGATCGACGTCGAGAGCAGCAGGTCGCCCATGAGGATCGCACTGGATCGCGCCCAGTGCAGTTCGGCCTCATCGGGCTGGCCGTCGTCCTTGCTCGCGAGCGCTCCGATGAGGTTGGGGCGACGGCGGCGGATGAGGTCACCGTCGATCACGTCATCGTGCAGGAGGAAGGCGTAGTGGAGAAGCTCGACTTCGGCGGCGATGTCGATCGCCGCCGACGAATCGACATCGGCGCCGTACGACGCTGCGAGGGCATGGTGCACCTCGAGGAGCAGGCGGGGGCGGATGAGCTTGCCTCCGAGAGCATGCTGCGCGGCGGAGCGCCAGAGGGCGGCGAAGCTCTCGCCGTATGCTTCGGCCGCGGTGCTGCGCTCGGCGAACCGTCGGCGGAGGGCCTCTTCGATCCTCGTGCCGAGCTCTTCGTGGGTCGCGATGGCCGACATGCTCAGAGTGCTCCGCCCTCGCGCAGCTGCGGCAGCTGCTCGACGAGCCAGGGGCTGAAGGCGAAGGGTGCGCCGGCGACCGATGCAACGGCGTCGTCGCCAGCCACCCACGCCCACTCCGCGACCTCGCTCGGGTCGGGGTGCAATTCGCCGTCGAGACGGGCGATGTAGACCGGGCAGATCTCGTTCTCGACGATGCCGCTCGCATCGACCGCGCGGTAGCGGTAGTCGGGGAGGGCAGGGCGGAGGTCGATGACGCGGGCGCCGAGTTCTTCGCGAGCGCGCCGCTCGATGGCATCGATCATGTCTTCGCCCGGACGAGGGTGGCCGCAGAAGCTGTTGGTCCATACCCCGGGCCAGGTGAGCTTGCTCAGCGCTCGTCGCGTCAGGAGGATGCGCCCCTGCTCGTCGACGAGGTGGCAGGAGAAAGCCAGATGCAGGGGAGTGTCGGTGGTGTGCACCTCGCTCTTGGGGAAGGCGCCGATGACGGCTCCGTCCTCGGCGAGAAGAGTCACGTCATCCATGGCATCCTCTGCATGTCATTTAGCTAGTTTGGCGAGTAATAAACTTAGCATGAAATAGTTCCTTGTGTAACATGATGGCATGCGTGATGCGTCCGGCTCTACCCCGGCTCCGGGGGCGCTGACAAGCGCGCCCGCCGCGGTGACACCGGACTCGGCTGACGGAATCGACCACGCCGCAATCTACGACGTGGAAGCCAGCGATCCGCGCAGCTCGCTCGTCGATCGAACGGGCGTCCCACCCGAGGATCTGCGCCAGATCGCCGCGCTCATGGGAGCCCTCGGCGAACTGCGCGAAGCGGAGCAACGCCTCTCCCGCGCATCCCGGCGATACATGCAGTTGAACGAGACCGACATGCGGGCCCTGCACTATCTCATCGTGTGCTCGAACCGCCATGCCATCGCGACGCCGGGGGGAATCGCCCAGCACCTGGCGATCTCGACCGCGTCGACGACGAAGCTCCTCGACCGTCTCGAGAAGGGCGGTCATATCCATCGTTCTCCGCACCCGACGGATCGACGTGCGCTCGCCATCACCATCACCGACGACACGCGCGAGGCGGCGATGCAGACGGTCGGGCGGCAGCAGGCGAAGCGGTTCTACGCGGCGGCCCGGCTGACCCGCGAGGAACGCGATGTGGTCATTCGCTTCCTCGAAGATATGACGCGAGAGATCGCCCTGCCGGACGAAGCCTGGGTCACCGACCACAACGACTGAAGGCTCCCCCGGAGGGAAGCCTTCAGTGGTGTCTCTGGCGCGTGATCAGTGCGCTTTGTTGTACGCCTCGGTGATCGGTGCGGGAATTCGCCCGCGTTCCGAGAGCATGTAGCCGTTCTCGTTCGCCCAGGCGCGGATGGCCGCGACCTCGGGGTTGCGGCCGGCGCGCTTGCGCGGAGCCGAGGACTTCGCTGCGCTCGAGGATCCGGCGCGGCGCCCCGCCGAGATGTACGGCTCCAGCGCGGCGCGCAGTTCTTCGGCGTGCTCGGAGTTCAGATCGATCTCCCACGCGGTGCCGTTGAGCGAGAAATGCACGGTCTCGCCCTCGCCGACCTCCAGAACACTGCCATCGATATCGTCGACCAGTTGATGCACAATTCGTCTCGCCATGGAATTGACAGTACTCCCCGAAATGGAATTGCGGCAACAATGACATTCGCGAGTCTCCGGTCATTCGCACGGAGCGAATTTGTCGAATCGGTGATGGCCGCCTTTCGGGCGTGACGATTCCCGCTCGTGAATTCCGGCCTTTCGGAATTCCCCGTCAGGGAAGAAGCCCCGCGCGTCGAGCTCTGGCCACGGCGGCGTGGCGGGTCGAGGCATCGAGTTTCGCCATCGCGGTGCCGAGATACGCCTTCACCGTGCCCTCGCGCAGCCCGAGCTGCGCCGCGATCTCGGCATTGGTCGAGCCGAGCGCGGCGCAGGCGAGCACATCGGTCTCGCGAGGGGAGAGGCGGACCACCTGCAGCGGTCCGGTCTCGGGCATCGGCTCGCCCGACAGGGCCACGAGGCGCCGTTGGACGCTCGCGATCCGCTCACGCAATCCGTCGTCGTCGAGCGCCGCCGCGATGCTGCGCAACTCGGCGAAGCTCTCGCGCAACTGCTCCTGGTGCGGTGCGCCGACCGCGTCGGCGGTCGTTCCGCGCAGACGGAGCCGACGCTCGACCTCTTCGCGGATGCGCAGTTCATCGGCGACGGTCTGGGCGACGTTCATCGCGGGGGCCGTCGTCACGCCGCCCACCTGCTCTTCGTCCCAGGCCCCGGCGTACAGCACCCCGCGGGATCGGCCGCCCACGACGATGGGCACGGCGAGCAGCGTGCGCAGCCCCTCGCCCAGCACGAACATGTCGTAGTCATGGGTGATCTGCTGCGATGACCCGTAGTCGCTCGTCATCCGTGGACGCAGCTCCATCATCGCTCGCCCGCCGAGTCCGCGCTCCGGACGCACGCGCAGACCGTCGAGGCTGCGCGTGCGGTTGCCGACGATGGCGGTGACGTGCACGACGCCGTCGTCGAGGAGCCCGCCGAAGGCCACGGGGAATCGCGTGCGTCGAGCGAGGTCGCGCACGGCGCGGGCGATGAGCTCGTCTTCGGATTCGATCCCGGCCGGTGTGCTCACGAGTTCCTGCCCACGACTTCCTGCTCGCGACCTCGTGATCGCGAGCTGTGCTCTCGGGTGACGGCGACGTTTCCCGCTGTGTCGCGAGATTACCAGTGCTGAACAGTGCTGCGTGGGTCTCGGCGGCCTACTCGCCGAGACCCACGCCGATCGGGCCTGCCGTCACGAGGACTCGAGGTCGAGCAGGAATCGCTTTCTCTCGGGGTGGGCGCCGTAGCGGCCGGGAGACCCGTCGGACTTCACGACGCGGTGCACGGGCACGATGATCGAGAAGGGCGTGATGCGGCAGGCGGATCCGACGGCGCGGGCCGCGCCGGGATGCCCCGCTACCACGGCGACCTCGCCGTAGCTCATCGTCTGGCCCCACTCGATCGTGCGGATGGTCTCGAGTGCGCGGCGGTGGAAGCCGTCGACGAGGCGCCAGTCGAGGCGGATGCTGTCATCGAATCGGATCGGCGTGCCCTCGAAGTACTGGTCGAGCAGGGCGGAGAGCTCGTCGGCAGCGCCGGGGTCGGGCTCTGGCACGGCGTGCAACTGGCGGGACACGCTCTCGAGCAGCCACGGGACCGAGGGATCTTCGGACTCGGAGAGGTCGAAGCGCACGATGCCCTCATCGGAGAACACCGCCAGCGCATCGCCGAACGGCGTGGGTGCGAAGTCGTAGCGGAACGTCATGGCTCCATACTGGCGGGGGAGCGGCGGCTCGGGACCGGCGCCTCCGGTGGGGGTGGAGAGCCCGTAACGGGGCCATACTCGTGCAGAAGAGGTGGGGAACGGCCGTCGGCGCCCGAAAATCCGAGGAAACCCGCCCGGGATACCGGGCGTCGCGCGCATGCGCGCCTAGGGTATGAGATGTGTGGCGACGGGAAGGCAAGTCTGCGGATGACGCAGGAGCGGCGCGAGCCGTGACCCTCGGCGACCTGCACGCGACGACCACCGGAGTCGTCGTCGCCCACGCGGCCGATGCCGAGCGCATCCGTCTGCGCGCGGAAGCCGCCGATCTCGGCGGAGCCTCCCCGCTCACGAGTTTCCGCGACCGGCCCGAGTCGGGCATCGACATCTCGAAGGCGCACCCCGGCAGCCTCCCGCAGTTCATCACGGGCAAATCGACGCTGCTGTCGAATCTGTTCCGTGACGAGGTGGGCCTGCGCACCGCGCGCCTGGCGGCCGAGCGCATCACCGCCAAGAACACCGAACTGCGCACCGTGCGCGGCATCGAGGCCGTGAACCTCGCCGTCGGCGTCGCGCGGTGGCGCATCGGTGGTGCCGGCTTCGCGGCGCCCGTGCTGCTGCGCCCGCTCGCCATCCGCCGCCACCACTCCGATTTCGAGCTGAAGCTGCAGGGCGCGTTCGAGGTCAACCCCGAGCTCGTGCGCATCGCGCGCGACCACTTCGGCATCACGATCGATGCGGCGGGACTCGCCGCACTGGCCTACGACGGTGGAGTCTTCAAGCCCCAGCCCGTGATCGACAGCCTGCGCGCGATCACCCGCGCGATCGACACGTTCTCGGTCGAGCCCCGGCTGGTCGTCTCGACGTTCGCCGACGTCAGCGGTGCGATGGCGCGCGACACGCGCACCCTCGACCATCAGGTGCTCAACGCCCTCGCCGGCCACGTCAGTGACCGCGAGCAGGTGAGCGCGCCGCGTGCCACGCCGCACTTCACGGGACCGGATGACCGCGCTCCGGCATCCGACACCCTTCTTCTCGATGCGGATGCCGAGCAGGAGGCTGTGCTCGCCAAGATCACCGCCGGGCACTCGCTCACGGTCGCGACCCTGCCGGGAACCGGCGGCACGCAGACCGTGATCAATGCGCTCGGCGAACTGGTGCGCGCCGGCCGGCGGGTGCTCGTGGTCTCGGCGCGTCGATCCACCCTCGACGGGGTGCGCCACCGGCTCTCCGGCATCGGTCTCGACAGCCTGGCGATCTCGCCGGCCACCGTGCGCCGCGATCTGGTCCGCGCGATCGGGCGCAACGAGAAGGCCGCCGCGCCCAAGGTCAACGACGTCGACGACGCCCTGGTGCGCTTGCGCACGGTTCTTCGCGACTATCGACAGGCGCTCACCGCCCCGATCCCCGGCACGAACGCCTCGGTGCTCGAGGCCACACGGCAGCTCACCCGACTCGCCTCGCTTCCGGTGCCACCGTCGACGACTGCTCGACTCGGGCCCGACGCGCTGCGCCGCCTCGCGGACGACCGCAGCGCCGCTGCCGAGGCGCTCGCCCACGCGGCCCGACTCGGCGAGTTCCGGTTCGGCCCCGATGATTCGCCCTGGTACGGCGTCACGTTCGCGACGACCGAGTCCGCTCGCGCCGCGCACGAACTGGCCGGACGCCTGCACTCCGACAGTGTTCCCGCCCTGCTGGAACGCGGCTACGAGCTGATCGCCCAGACGCACATGCGTCCGTTCTCGACCATCGACGAGCTCGGCGACTATCTGGTGCTGCTCGAGGGCATCCGCGACTCCCTTGACCGGTTCAGCCCGACCGTGTTCGAGCGTCCGCTCGGCGAACTCATCCAGGCGCACGGATCGCGTCGGGATGCTCCGGGCATGTCCTCGGCGAATCGTCGCCGCCTCAAGCGACTCGCGAAGGAATACGTGCGCCCCGGCGTGCACGTCACCGAGATGCACGAGGCGCTGCTGCGCATCCAGACGCAGCGTACGCAGTGGCAGCGCTGCGTGGATGCGGGCGTCGCCCCCGAGATTCCGCTGGGCCTCGCCGATGTGTCGGCCGCCTGGCACCGCGTCGAAGCAGAGCTGGCCGAACTCGACGTCGCCCTCGGTCGACGCGAGCCGCTCGCGACGCTGCCGGTCGCACGCCTGGTTCGCACGCTCGCGGGCCTCGCCGCCAAGTCCGACGTGTTCGAGAACCTGGTCGAGCGCGCCGAACTGCGCGACGAACTCGCCCTGCTCGGTCTCGAGCCGCTGCTCGCCGAGCTCTCGGTCCGCCACGTGTCGGAAGCACGTGTCGGCGACGAACTGGAGTTCGCCTGGTGGCAGTCGCTCCTGGAGCGCGCTCTGCAGGACAACCGCGCCCTGCTCGGCGCGAACACTGCGGTCGTCGACCGTCTGGAACGCGACTTCCGCCTGGTCGATGAAGCGCACGCCGCGATGGCCGGCCCGCTGCTGGCCTGGCAGCTCGCCAACCAGTGGAAGATCGGCATCGTCGACGAGCCGCAGGAATCCGCTCATCTCCGTCGCGCTCTGACGCAGCCCGCGACGACGACCGCCGAGGTCATCAGCGCGGCGCCGACGCTCGTCGAGGTGCTGGCTCCGGTGTGGATCTCGTCGCCGTACCTCGTGCCGGAGATCCCCGATTCGGTCGAGTTCGACACCGTGCTGCTGGTGGATGCCGCGGCGATCAATCTCGCGGAGGCGGCCCCCGCTATCCGCCGCGCCCGTCAGGTCGTCGCGTTCGGCGACCCCGTGACCCAGCGGCCCTCGCCCTTCCACATCGCGGTCGATCCGGATGACCTCTGGGAGGCGGAGGTTCCGTTCGACGAGGTCTCTGTCTTCGAGCGCCTCTCCGAGCTGCTTCCCGTCATGACCCTGACCCGCAGCTACCGGGCCGGGGGAGAAGACCTCGCCGAACTGATCAACGACGCCTTCTACGGCGGTGAGATCGTCTCGCTTCCCTGGGCCGGCTCGTACCTCGGGCGCGGCAGCCTCACGGTCGACTACGTCGAGGGGGGCACGGGCACGCCCGACCCGATCTCGGGTGCGGTCGAGAGCCCCGACGCCGAAGTGGCGCGTGTGGTCACGCTGGTCGTCGAGCATGCGATCCACCGCCCCGCCGAATCGTTGATGGTCGTGACCGCCAGCATCCGTCATGCCGAGCGCGTGCGCGCCGCCGTGACCTCCGCCTTCGCCGGACGCTCGGACGTCGCGGACTTCGTCGGCCGTGACACCGCCGAGCCGTTCGCAGTGCTCACGCTGGAGGAATCGGTGGCCGAGAGCCGCGATCGGGTGATCTTCTCGCTCGGCTTCGGTCTCACCAAGCACGGGCGCGTGCTCAGCGACTTCGGCGACCTCTCGACTCCCGACGGCGAGCGTCTGCTCACCGTCGGCATGACGCGCGCTCGCCGTTCGATGGTGATGGTGTCGTCGATCCGCCCCTCCTCGTTCGACGACGGGCGTCTCGAGCACGGCGCGGCCACGCTCATGTCGATCCTCGGCGGTCTCGCCGCCCGGGCGCGCGATGCTCGCCTCGAAGACCTCGCCGACCCGTTGACGCTTGCTCTCGCGCGGGAACTGCGGCGCCTCGGAGCATCCGTCGACGTCGACTATCGCGGCCTGCTGCCGCTGGTGGCCCAGCACGGCGGCAAGGCGGTCGTCATCGAATCGGATCCCGAGTCCCGAGGCGATTCGCTGCGCGAGACGCTGCGGTTGCGCCCGAACGTGCTGCGTCGACTCGGCTGGCACTACGTACGGGTGCACGCCTTCGACCTCTACAGCGACCCGGTCACTGCGGCGTCGCGGATCGCGGCCGTGCTCGGCATCTCCGCGTCGGCTGCGCGCGCCGAGAACGATACGCAACCGCTCGATATGGGCGATACGCCCCATGCCTGACGAGCCTGAGGCGGATGCTCCGCGTCAGCGCGTGGTGCGTGTGCCGGGAGCGCGGCGCGCGAAGCTCACCCCGGTGACCGGAACCGATGCGTCGTCGGAGCCCGCACCACGAACGACGTCGTCTCCGAAGGGTCCGAAGGGTCCGAATGACGATCGGATGCTGCAGGACGTTCCGCCGCACTACTGAACGGCTGCTCCGGCTGCCCCGCTGACCGGAGCGATCAGCGCTTGAGTCTGGATTCCAGGATCATCGCCGTCTCGCGGACGGCATCCGCAAGATCCCGCTCCGCGAGGTCGATCGCCGCGGTGCCGATTCCCGAGGCGTCGGCATCGGCCCAGGTGACCGCGACGGCCGCGACGGGCCAGCCGGTGTGATCGCGCACGGCGGCTCCCACCGATCGCAGACCGTCGGCCACCTCGCTGTCCTCGGTCGCGTAGCCGCGCACGCGCACCTCGCGCAGCAGCTCGCGCAGGGCGCGCGGGGTACGGGGGCCCAGACCGGTGCGATCGGGGAAGGCCGAGGTGCTCGGATACAGGGCCCGCACCTGCTCGCGTGGCAGCGCGGCGAGCATCGCTCGACCGCTGGCCGTGAGATGCGCGGGGAGTCGCACGCCCACGTCGGTGACGAGCGCGGAGCGCCGGGGCGCGCGCTCCTCGACGATGTAGAGCACGTCGCCCCCGCTCATCACGGCGAGGTGCGCGCTTTCTCCGAGACGATCGGAGAGCGAGGCGACGAGCGGGCGACCGAGACGCGCGAGCGGCTGCTGACGGGCGTAACCGCCCGCGAGTTCGAACGCCGAGGTGCCCAGTCCCCAGCGGCGCTCCTCGCGCAGATGCATCACGAACCCGTGGAGCGCGAGCGTGGTGAGCAGGTGGTAGACGGTCGATCGGGGGAGTGCGAGTTCGCGGGCGATGGCGGATGCCGCGACCGGCGCCGGACGCCCGGCGAGGTAGCGCAGGATGCGCAGAGTGTTGTCGGCGGCGGGGACCTGCGAGGGGCCGGTTGCGGCGGCATCCGTACTATCTGGGATCACAGACAAAGGATGTCACGATCGGCTGTCGCCGGCGACCATGCGGGTGTGGAATCGAGACATGAGTGAACTCGTTTCCGTCCTCGTCGGCGCCGCCCCGCTGGCACCGGCCGATGTCGTCGCCGTCGCCCGGCACGGCGCCCCCGTCGTGATCGCCCCCGAAGCGCTCGAGCGCATCGCCCGCACGCGCACGGTGGTCGACGGACTCGCCGCCGATCCCGACCCGCACTACGGCGTCTCGACCGGTTTCGGGGCCCTGGCTACCACCTTCATCGCCCCCGAACGGCGGCTGCAGCTGCAGGCGAGCCTGATCCGCTCGCACGCCGCCGGCACGGGCGCGGAGATCGAGCGCGAGGTCACCCGCGGGCTGCAGCTGCTGCGGCTGCAGACTCTCGCTTCCGGCCGCACCGGCGTGCGACCCGTCGTCGCCGAGACGTACGCCGCGATGCTCAACGCCGGTGTCACTCCGGTCGTGCGGGAGTACGGCTCGCTCGGATGCTCCGGCGATCTCGCCCCGCTCGCGCACATCGCCCTCGCCGCGATGGGGGAGGGAGAGGTCCGCGATGCGGACGGAGAGCTGCGTGCGGCATCCGACGCGCTCGCCGCCGCGGGCATCGCGCCGCTCACCCTGGTCGAGAAAGAGGGCCTCGCCCTCATCAACGGCACCGACGGCATGCTCGGGATGCTGGTGCTCGCGCTGCACGATCTGGACGAGCTGCTGCTGACCGCCGACATCGCCGCTGCCATGTCGATCGAATCGCAGCTCGGGACGGATGCCGTCTTCGCCGCCGACCTCATGGCGCTGCGCCCCCAGACCGGACAGGGGGTGTCGGCAGCCCACCTGCGGGCCTTCCTCGCCGACTCGCCCATCGTGCACAGCCACAAGGGCCCGGAGGACGGACGGGTGCAGGACGCGTACTCGCTGCGCTGCTCGCCCCAGGTGCACGGAGCCGCGCGCGACACCGCCGGCTATGCGGCGATGATCGCCGGTCGTGAGCTCGCCAGCGTGATCGACAACCCGGTCATCACGCTCGACGGTCGCATCGAATCGAACGGCAACTTCCACGGGGCGCCCGTCGCCGCCGTGCTCGACTTCCTGGCCATCTCGGTGGCCGACGTCGCCTCGGTGTCGGAGCGGCGCACCGACCGGGCGCTCGACCCCGCACGCAGCCACGGGCTCCCGCCGTTCCTCGCGCATGAGGTGGGCGTCGACTCCGGCCTCATGATCGCGCAGTACGCCGCCGCGGGCATCGTCTCCGAGCTGAAGCGGCTCGCGGTTCCGGCATCCGTCGACTCGATCCCGTCGTCGGCGATGCAGGAGGACCACGTCTCGATGGGGTGGGCCGCCGCCCGCAAGCTGCGCCGCGCGATCGACGGGCTCGGCCGGGTGCTCGCGATCGAGATCCTCACCGGGGCCCGTGCCCTCGACCTGCGCGCGCCCCTCGTCGCGGGAGCCGCGACCGGAGCCGTGCGCGATCTCGTACGCACGGTGGCCGCCGGCCCCGGGCCCGACCGTTTCCTCTCTCCCGACATGGAAGCCGTGACCGCACTCGTGCAGTCCGGCGCCATCGCCCGCCTCGCAAAGGAGCACGCGAATGACTGACACGACCACCCCCTCGTTCACCACGTCCGACCCGTCGCGCTCGATCCGCGCGGCGCGCGGCAACCAGCGCACCGCGAAGAGCTGGGGAGCCGAGGCTGCGAAGCGCATGCTCATGAACAACCTCGACGCCGAGGTTGCCGAGCACCCGGAAGACCTCGTCGTGTACGGCGGCACCGGTCGGGCCGCGCGCAGCTGGGAGGCCTACGACGCGATCGTGCGCACGCTCGACGAGCTCGAGCCCGATGAGACGCTGTTGGTGCAGTCGGGCAAGCCCGTGGGCGTGTTCCGCACGCACGAGTGGGCGCCCCGCGTGCTGCTCGCCAACTCGAACCTCGTGGGCGACTGGGCGACGTGGCCCGAGTTCCGCAAGCTCGAGGAGCTCGGCCTCATCATGTACGGCCAGATGACGGCCGGATCGTGGATCTACATCGGCACCCAGGGCATCCTGCAGGGCACCTATGAGACGTTCGCGGCGGTCGCCCGTTCGCTCGGTCGCGACTCCCTGCGCGGAACCCTCACCCTCACCGGTGGCGCCGGTGGCATGGGCGGGGCGCAGCCCCTCGCGGTGACCATGAACGACGGCGCGGTGCTGATCGTCGACGTCGATGAGTCCCGTCTGTCCCGCCGCGTCGAGCACGGCTACCTCGACGAGTACACGACCGACCTCGATGCCGCCGTCGCCCGCGTCATCGCGGCGAAAGATGCGGGCGAGGCGCTCTCGGTCGGCGTCGTCGGCAACGCCGCCGAGGTGTTCCCCGAGCTGCTGCGCCGTGGGGTGCCGATCGACATCGTCACCGATCAGACCAGTGCCCACGACCCGCTCGCGTACCTTCCCGTCGGTATCGGCGTCGAGGAGTGGAAGGCCGAGGCCGAACGCGACCCCGAGGAGTTCACGCGCCGTTCGCGGGAGTCGATGGCCGCGCACGTCGCGGCGATGGTGGCGTTCCAGGATGCCGGGGCCGCGGTGTTCGACTACGGCAACTCGATCCGTCGTGAGGCGGAGCTGGGCGGATTCGCGCGGGCATTCGAGTTCCCGGGCTTCGTGCCGGCGTACATCCGCCCCCAGTTCGAAGAGGGTCGCGGGCCCTTCCGCTGGGTGGCGCTCTCGGGCGACCCGGAAGACATCTACAAGACCGACCGCGCCATCGCCGAGCTGTTCCCGGAAGACGCGGCACTGCACCGCTGGCTCGAGAAGGCCGGCGACAAGGTGCACTTCGAGGGTCTGCCCGCGCGCATCTGCTGGCTCGGGTACAAAGAGCGTCACCTCGCCGGGCTGAAGTTCAACGAGATGGTCGCCTCGGGCGAGCTGTCGGCTCCGATCGTGATCGGCCGCGACCACCTCGACTCCGGCTCGGTCGCCTCGCCCTACCGCGAGACCGAGGCCATGAAGGACGGCTCCGACGCGATCGCCGACTGGCCGCTGCTGAACGCCCTGCTGAACACCTCGTCGGGCGCGTCGTGGGTGTCGCTGCACCACGGCGGCGGCGTCGGCATCGGCCGCTCCATCCACGCAGGGCAGGTGACGGTCGCCGACGGCACCGCGCTCGCCGCCGAGAAGCTCGAGCGCGTGCTGACCAACGACCCGGGCACCGGCGTCATGCGGCACGTCGACGCGGGGTACGAGCACGCGAAGGACGTCGCGCGTGAGCGCGGCCTGAACATCCCGATGCTCTGAGGAGTGCGCATGACCACGCTGATCACGAACATCGCCGAACTGACCACGAACGTTCCGTCGCACGATGACCCGACGGGCGTGCGGCGCGACGCCGCCGTGCTGATCGACGGTGGTCGCATCGCGTGGGTCGGGTCGGCAGCGGATGCCCCCGACGCCGACGAGCATGTCGACGCCGAGGGCCGGGCCGTGATCCCCGGCTTCGTCGACAGCCACAGCCACCTCGTGTTCGGCGGAGATCGTGCGGCGGAGTTCGAGGCGCGGATGGCCGGGCAGAAGTATGCCGCCGGGGGCATCCGCTCCACCGTCGCGGCGACCAGATCGGCGAGTGATGACGAACTGCGCAGCCGGCTGCGCGGGTTCCTCGACGAGATGCTCGCGCAGGGCACGACCACGGTCGAGATCAAGAGCGGATACGGGCTGAACGTCGTCGATGAGGAACGACTCGTGCGGCTCGCCGCCGAGGTCACGTCGGAGGTCACATTCCTCGGCGCGCATGTGGTGCCCGCCGAGTACGCCGACCGTGCAGACGAGTACGTCGACCTCGTGACCGGGCCGATGCTCGAGGCGTGCGCGCCGTACGCGAAGTGGATCGACGTGTTCTGCGAGACCGGAGCGTTCACGGTGGAGCAGTCGCGCCGGGTGCTCCGGGCCGGAATCGCCCGCGGGCTCGCGGCGCGTGTGCATGCGAGCCAGCTCGGACCGGGCGAGGGCGTGCGTCTCGCGGTCGAGCTGGGC
This sequence comes from Microbacterium sp. NPDC087665, assembly GCF_044743285.1. NCBI lineage: Bacteria > Bacillati > Actinomycetota > Actinomycetes > Micrococcales > Microbacteriaceae > Microbacterium > Microbacterium sp. NPDC087665. The sequence goes on from NZ_JBIUWD010000009.1 coordinate 82,591, forward strand.
GCGGCATCCATCGACCACGGTACGTACCTGACCGATGATGACGTGGTGGCGCTCGCTGCGTCCGACACGGTGCTCACGCTGCTGCCGGGCGTGGAGTTCTCGACCAGGCAGCCGTACCCGGATGCCCGTCGTCTCATCGACGCCGGCGTCACCGTGGCGCTCGCCTGCGACACGAACCCGGGATCGAGCTTCACGTCGTCGATGCCGTTCTGCATCGCGATCGCCGTGCGCGACATGGGGATGACGCCCGGGGAAGCGGTATGGGCCGCGACAGCCGGGGGAGCCAGGGCGCTGCGCCGCGCCGACATCGGTGTGATCGCGCCGGGCGCGCGCGCCGACCTGGTGCTTCTGAAGGCTGCGACCCGCGTGCACCTCGCCTACCGGCCGGGGGTTCCGCTCGTCGCGCGGGTGTGGAAAGACGGGCTCGTCGTGGCCTGACAGCCCCTCGCCATCGGCACCCTCTAGGCTGTCGCGCGTGACTGTGCGTACCGACCTCCTTGCCCTGCTCGGCGATCTCCCCGGGATTCTCTTCGTGCCGCCGAGTCCGGAGATCTGGGAGCAGAGCGAGGTGCACGAGACGGCGCGTCGTCTCGTACGCGAGCGTGGGCTCGATGCCGATCAGCCCTACATCGGCTGGCACAGCCAACAGGACATGTTCGACCGGCGCGGCGAGCTCTCTGCGCCGCAGCGGATCTACTTCGGGGGCGATCTCGCGGTCGTGACCGCAGGGTTGAAGACCCTCGAGGGCAGCGGGTTCATCATCCTCGGCGGCCGCAGCGCGGATGAATCCTTCGCGGTATTCCTTGATGCACACCCGAACGGCACCGACGCGGGGCAGGCCGCAGCTTGGGACCGGCGTCTCAGCGCGCTGGACGAACCGTTCCGAGCGCCGTTGCGCGACGGGGAGGGGATCGCCTTGCGTGCCGTGCTCCGTTCCGCGGAGCTCGTGGCGCAGCAGGTGGTCGCCGCTCGAGTGATGCGAGAGCGGTCGCTGCTCACGCACGATGACCTCGACCTGCTGCTCGCGCCGGAGCGGTCCGCGGAACTGGAGCGGATACGCCACATCGGTTCGGCCGAGAACGAGCTGACGCGAACGATCCTGTACGCGTTCGATGTGCGGTACCCGGGTGCACCGTCGGTCGTCGCCTCGCTGGCGCGGGAAGGCAGAGCGGATGCCGCGGTGCTCGCGGCGTGGGGCGGTGAGGAAGCGACCCTCGCCGCACGGGAGCGCAGCATCACGACCGGTCGCGATGCCCGCGTCTACTTCGACCTGGTGCGGACCACCGGCGGCGACGTGATCAGTGCCGCCATCGACCTCGCTGAACAGCGGCGTGCGGTGGGGGAACTGCCCGACGAGATGCTGCACGCGATCGAGGGACTCTTCGGTCCACCTGGAGCCACCTCCTCCCTGAGCGCGATCCAGGATCGCAGGCTTCCGCCGTGGTTACGAGCGGCGATCGGCGACAACGTACAGAGGCGTCCGTTGACGCCGCGCCAGAACGAAGCCGCCCGAGGAGACGGACTCGGCCTCCCTCCCGAGGTCGTCCGAGATCTACCCATCGCCGTCGATGACGCTCGTCGCGAAGCCGGCCTGCCGTCCAGCCCCGGGTTCGATCTGCGCACCCGCTTCGCACACGACGCTGTCATCGAGGAGCGCGACTACATGCTCGCGACCCACCTCGACGGGATGCGTGCTGCCCTTCGTGACCCCGCTGTCGATGAACCGAGCGCCGCGGTCCTGCTCGAGATCGTCGACGGCGCCGGCGCGCTGGCATCGGAGGATATCGATGTGCTGCTCCAGGGCTGGCGAAAGCGACTCTTCGTCAAACCCGGGACGTACACGCCGGCCCCGCCGGCCGTGGTGACGCTCGCGATAGCAGCCGAGGCGGCGGGAAAGCCCGAGGCGGCGAAGATCGTCGATGCCCTCCGACACGACAAGCGCGCCTGGGCTCGTGCTCATCGTTACGCGATCGTCGGTGCGCTCGACGGCGATGCGGAAACTGAGGCTCAGCTCCTCGAAGATCAGGCGACGATCGTCGGCGGGGAGCAGGGATCACGCGCGGGCCAGCATGCTCTCGTGCGTGTGGCTGCTCGTCGGCGAGGAGTCGATCCGATTCACGCTGCGGCCGAGCTCCTGTGCCAGGCCTCGGGTCCTCGCTACGTCACCAGACACTATGCCGAGACCATGGTGTCGTTGGCGATGCCGGGCAGCGACCTCTGGCCTTTCGCCTTCCGAACGCGATCGATGATCGCGCTCCAGAGCGCACTGCGTGTCGTTGCCGACGACGGCCTCCCCATCGACGCGCGGCGGCGAGTATTCGAGATCGCCCAGGAGAGCAGCGTTCTCAGCCACCCCGATCGCGCCTACAGCCGGCCGCACCCGAGTGATATCGAACGACTGCGCGGCGATATGACACGCGTCGGGGACTTGCTTCGCTAGTTGTGCGAATCCGCCGGCAATACGTCTCGGCGGCCCGCGAGCCCTGCCAGCAGCTCCAGCACGCACAGCGCCGCGAGGCGCACCGTGCGGCCGTCCTCGGCATCGGCGGTCGCATCGACCTCGGCGAGGTCGGCGCTGACGACGCGGGGGTCGGATGCCACGGCGCGCGTGAGCGCTCGTAGCTCCCACGCCTGCAGGCCGCCGGGCACGCTCGCGGGGCACCCCGGGGCGACGGAGCGGTCGCACACGTCGACGTCGATATCGAGATGGATGCGCGGATCGGCACCGGCACCCGCGATCTCGAGCGCCTCGGCCACGACGTCGTCGATGCCCCGCCGGCGCAGCTCGTCGAGCGTGATCACCCGGATGCCCCACTCGGCTGCGCGCTGCGCGTAGGCCACGGAGTTGGCGAAGTCGGCGATGCCGATCTGCACGATCCGGGTCGGGGCGATGCGGGAGGTCTCGAGCGTCGACAGGGCCGGGGCATCTTCGACCAGACGCCGCACGGGTGTGCCGTTGGAGACACCGTCGCGCAGATCGAAGTGGGCGTCGAAGGTGATGAGGCCCGTGGCTCGGGCGCCGAGCCCCACGGGGTAGGTGAGGGAGTTGTCGCCGCCGAGCGCGATCACGAACGCCTCGCCGAGTTCGCGCACGCGGGCGATGACCGCGGCTTCACCCTCGTCGCCGTCGGGCTCGTGCACGTCACCGGCATCCGCGATGCGCAGCACGTCGTTCAGGTCGACCGCCGGCGGTCCCATCAGCGTCGTGCCGTAGCGGGGGAGCGCGTCGCGGATCGCCGCCGGGGTCGCCCCGGCGCCCGTGGGCGAGAGCGAGGTGCGCCATACGGGCACACCCAGCAGCACGGCATCCGTTCGTCCGTCACCGGACCAAGCATCGAAAGTAGGCCAGGCGCCCGCGCGCGGCCACAGCGGATCGGTGGAGAGGGCCATGTCAGACTCCCGGGATCAGGGCGTGCGCGATCGCGAAGATCGCGAGGCCGGCGAGGGCGCCGACGAAGGTGCCGTTCAGGCGGATGTACTGCAGATCGCGGCCGACCATCAGCTCGATCTTCTCGGTCGTCTCGGCGGGGTCCCAGCGCTCGACGGTGTCGGTGATGATCGAGGCGATGTCGTGCCGGTAGCGGTCGACCAGGAAGACCGCGGCATCCGACACCCAGGTGTCGACGCGGTGCTGCAGCGCGGCATCCGTCGTCAGACGCTCACCGACCTCCTGCAGGGCCTGCACGGCCCGGCGACGCAGGCCGCTCTCGGGATCGGCGAGCGAGGAGAGCAGACCGTTCTTCGCGGTGTTCCACGCCTCGGCCGCGAGGGCGCCGACGCGGGGGCTGTCGAAGAGCGACGCCTTCGCGTTCTCGAGCTTCGCGCGCGTCGACGGATCGTTCTGCAGGTTGTCGGCGAGACGGCCGAGATAGCCGTCGATGGCCAGGCGGGCCGGATGCTGCGGATCGGCCTGCACCGCCTGGATGAACTTCACGGCCTCGTTGTAGACCGTGTCGTCGACGAAGCGGTGCGCGAGTCGCGGCACCCACGAGGGGAGCCGTCGCGAGACGAGGCCGGTGAACGACTCGGCGTTCGCATCGAGCCAGCGCCCGATGCTGTCGACGGCCAGATCGACCGCGCCGTGATGCGCGTCTGCTTCGACGATCTTCTCGAGCCAGGTACCCGCGGGCGGCCCCCACTCGGGCGACACGAGGTGCTCGCGGGCGAGATCGGTGATGAGGTCGCGCACGTCGTCGTCGCTCAGCGCGTTCAACACGGCCGTCGCGATCGTCGCTCCCTCGGCGCCCACCCGCTCGGCGTGCGGCGCCTCGCGCAGCCATTCGCCGCCGCGCTGCGCGATCGCGGTGGAGGAGAGCTTGGTGCGCACCACGCTGGCCTCGAGGAAGTTCGTCTCGACGAACTCGCCGAGGCTGCGACCGATCTCGTCCTTGCGGCTCGGGATGATCGCGGTGTGCGGGATGGGGATGCCGAGCGGATGGCGGAAGAGCGCAGTGACCGCGAACCAGTCCGCGAGGGCGCCCACCATCCCGCCCTCGGCCGCGGCGCGCACGTAGCCGAGCCAGCCCTGGCGTTCCTGGAACGCGAAGGCGATCACGAACACCACCGCCATGAAGATCAGCGCGCCGAGCGCGACCGCCTTCATCCGGCGCAGCGCGCGGAGTCGTTCCTGGTCGGCGGGCGAGAGCATCGCCATCGGTGTGCGCGGCATGAAGGCATCCTTTCACGGCTGGGCGCCGCCAACGCGGAGTACCCTCGGATGCGTGATCGAAGACATCAAGAAGCGCGCCCTGCACCGCACCAGCATCCTCGAGGGGCAGATGCGCGGGGTCGCGCGGATGATCGAGAGCGAGGAGTACTGCATGGACATCATCACGCAGTCGCGTGCGATCCAGCGGTCACTCGAATCCCTGAACCGTCTGCTGCTCGAGAATCATCTGCGCACGCACGTGACGCACATGTTCGAAGAGGGGGGCGAGGAGCGCGACAAGGCGGTCACCGAACTGCTCAAGGCGTTCGACTTCGACCGCAAGTAGCGCAGGCCGACAGGCCGCGCTCCTCGGCCGTCACTTCTTGCCGTCGAAGACCTCGCCCTCCATGGCGTCGTAGCCCTCGGCCTGCGGGTCGCCGTGCGAGCCGCCCGACAGGGCGTACTCCTCTTCGGGGGAGAGCACGAGGCGGTGCCGGAAGAACACGCCGAACCCGATGAGGATGATCGCGTAGACGATCGCGATCGCGATGATCGCCGGACCGAAGGTCGGGTTCAGCAGGAAGCCCACGAAGATCAGTGCGGCGATCACGAGGGCGATCACGGCACCGGGGATGCCCCAGGGGCTCACGTACGGGCGATCGACGTTCGGGAACTTCTTGCGCAGGATGATGAACGACACCAGCTGCAGGCCGTAGGCGACGACCGCACCCCAGACGGCGATGTTCAGCACGATCGCGCCGGCCACGGTTCCCGCGCCTTCGGAGTCGACCGCGGTGAGCACGTCGAGCACGATGAGGGCGACGAAGCCGATGGCGGCACCGACCGTGAGGGCGACCCACGGCGTCTGGCGCTTGCCCGTCAGCGAGAGGAAGCGGGGGTAGTACCCGGCCCGCGACAGCGAGTACATGTTGCGACCGTAGGCGAACATGATGCCCTGCAGCGAGGCGAGCAGGCCGATCAGGGCGAACAGGGCCAGCACGGCGGCGAGCTGGTCGCCGACGATCGCGCGGAAGCCGTCGAGGAGCGGCTCTCCGGCGGTGCCGGTCGCCTCGGCGCCGATGACGCCGGTGTTGAGGAACAGCACGAGGAGTCCGGTGACGATGAGCGTGCCCCGCGCCCAGAACCCGGCCTTGGGGATGTCGCGCGTGGGGTTGTGCGATTCCTCGGCGGCAAGCGGCAGCTCTTCGATGCCGAGGAAGAACCACATCGCGAACGGCAGGGCGAACAGGATCGGCAGGACGCCGTGGGGGAGGAACGCGGTCTGCCCCTCGTCGGGGACGATGTCCCACAGGGCATCCCACGAGAAGGCGCCGGAGAACAGCGCCATCGCCGAGAAGACGAGGATGATGCCGATCGAGATGACGGAGACGACGATCGCGAAGCGGAACGAGATCGCAGCTCCCGCGGAGTTCAGCGCGATGAAGACCACGTAGAGGATCAGATACCAGACCCATCCCGGTAGCTCGAGGCCGAGCAGCTCGCTCGTGATGCCGTTCGCATACGATGCCGAGAAGTAGACGATCACCGCCGTGGTGGCGACGTACTCGATCGTCTCGGCGGCGCCGGTGACCAGACCGCCCCAGGGGCCCATGGCCGAGCGGGCGAACGAATAGGCCCCGCCGGTGTGCGGCATGGCGGCCGCCATCTCGCCGATCGCGAAGATCATGCCGTAGTACATGGCGACGAGGATGGCGAAGGCGATGAGCATCCCGCCGAAGCCCGCGAAGTCGATGCCGAAGTTCCAGCCCGAGAAATCGCCCGAGATCACGGCGGCGACCGCGAGGCCCCACAGACCCCAGACTCCGGCCGATCTCTTCAGTGTGCGTTTTTCGAAGTAGTCACTACCGGCACGTGTATAGGTCGCTCCGGCGACCTTGCGAGATTCATTGCTCTGCTGAGACATCCGCTCTCCGTTCGCATGCATGCAGGCGCCGGGTGCACCTTGCGGATGATTGTGACAGTCAATGGTGGTTTCGTCTACCTTTAAACGGCACAGTGATCTACTCTGAGGGCGAAGCCGGTCGGCCGATCGCTTCACCGCAGGAGAACGGAGCGTCAGATGTCGGGCAACCTGAGCATCGAACAGCTGGATGCCGGCATCGCCGCCGGCGAGATCGACACGGTGATCGTCGCCTTCGCGGATGCGCAGGGGCGGTTGGTCGGCAAACGCGTGTCGGCACGGCTGTTCCAGGAGGACATCCTGTCCCACGGTGCGGAGGCCTGCGACTACCTGCTCTCGGTCGACGTCGACATGAACACGGTCGACGGGTACGCGATGTCCGGCTGGGATCGCGGCTACGGCGACATGGTGCTGCGCCCGGATGCCGCGACACTGCGCCGGATTCCCTGGATCGAGGGCACCGTGCTCGTGATGGCCGACCTCGTCTGGCAGAACGGCGAGCCCGTCGGGCCGTCGCCGCGCGCCATCCTCGACCGCCAGCGCGACCGCCTCGCCGAACGGGGATGGACGGCCTACGCGGGGACGGAACTCGAGTTCATCGTCTTCAACAACACGTATCGCGACGCGTGGGCGCGCAAGTACGAAGGACTCACGCCCGCGACGGATTACAACGTCGACTACGACCTGCTCGCCTCCACGCGACTGGAGCCGCTGCTGCGCGACATCCGCAACAGCATGGACGGCGCCGGGATGTACTGCGAGGGCGTGAAGGGCGAGTGCAACCTCGGGCAGCAGGAGATCGCGTTCCGCTATGCCGAAGTGCGCGAGACCGCCGACCAGCACACGATCTACAAGAACGGCGCGAAGGCGATCGCCGAGCAGCACGGACAGTCCCTGACGTTCATGGCGAAGTTCAACGAGCGCGAGGGCAACAGCTGCCACATCCACCTCTCCCTGCGTGACGCCGCGGGCTCCCCGGTCATGGCCGGAGACGGCGAGCACGGCTTCAGCCCGATGATGGGGCACTGGATCGCGGGCATCATCGCCACGCTTCGCGAGTTCACCCTGCTGTACGCGCCGACGATCAACTCCTACAAGCGCTTCGCGAAGGGCAGCTTCGCACCGACGGGGGTCGCGTGGGGCGTCGACAACCGCACGTGCGCCCTTCGTGTGATCGGTTCGGGATCGAGCCTGCGCCCCGAGAACCGGGTGCCCGGCGGCGACGTGAACCCCTACCTCGCCATCTCGGCGATCATCGCCGGCGGCCTGCACGGCATCGAGAACGAACTGCCGCTGCCCGATCCGCTCGCCGGCAACGCCTACGAGGCGGGAGTGGACCACCTGCCGACGACGCTGCGCGAGGCCGCGAAGCTCTTCAGCGAATCGACCATCGCGCGAGCCGCCTTCGGCGACGACGTGGTCGATCACTATGTCAACCAGGCGCGCATCGAGGTCGAAGCCTACGACGCGGCCGTCACCGACTGGGAGCGCATCCGTGGCTTCGAGCGCCTCTGACCCCGCGCCGCTGATCGGCATCACGACCTACCTCGAGCGGGCGCAGCAGGGCGTGTGGGACGTCAGGGCGGCGTTCCTCCCCGAGCAGTACCTCACGAGCGTGACCTCCTCCGGCGGCATCGCGCTCCTCCTCCCGCCCCAGGATCCGGATGCCGCCGACGCGGCCATCTCGGGCATGGACGGGCTCGTGCTGTCGGGCGGTGCCGATGTCGCCCCCGAACTCTATGGCGATGACCGGCATCCGCTCACCGACCCCGCCAGGGTCGACCGCGACGCGTGGGAGCTCGCGCTGTTCCGCGCGGCGGAGCGCCGCGGCATCCCCGTGCTCGCGATCTGTCGCGGCCTGCAGCTCGTCAATGTCGCCCGTGGCGGCACGCTGCAGCAGCATCTGCCCGATTCGCTCGGCACCGAGCGGTACCGCCTCGGCGGCGGCGTGTTCGCCGAGAACGACGTCGAGGTGTCGACCGACACGCCCCTGGCCGGGATCATCGGCGAGACCGGCATGCGCGTGCACAGCTACCACCACCAGGGCGTCGACCGCCTCGGAGAGGGGCTCGTGGCGGCCGCGCACTCCGATGACGGACTCGTGCAGGCCTTCGTCGACACCTCAGCCGGTCACATCGTCGGCGTGCAGTGGCACCCCGAGGAGAACGCCGAGGACCGGCGACTCTTCACCGACCTCGTCTCACAGGCCCGTGCGTTCGCCGCACGGCGGAAGGAGGACGCACGATGAGCGCGTTCACAGTCATCAACCCGTCGACCGGAACAGCGATCCGCGAGGTCGCCCGCGCGGACGTGGGAGAGACGGATGCCGCGATCGCTCGCGCCGTCTCGGCTCAGCACCGGTGGGCGGCGCTCGCCCCCGTCGCGCGCGCCGATGCGTTGCGCGCGTTCGCACGCACGGTCGAGGCCGCGGCCGAAGAGCTCGCGCAGCTGGAGGTGCTGAACTCCGGGCATCCGATCGGCTCGGCGCGCTGGGAGGCCGGCCACGTCGCCCAGGTGCTCAACTACTACTCCGCCGACCCCGAGCGTCTCTCCGGTCGGCAGATCCCGGTCGCGGGCGGGCTCGACGTCACCTTCCACGACCCGTACGGCGTGGTCGGGGTCATCGTGCCCTGGAACTTCCCGATGACGATCGCCGCGTGGGCGTTCGCACCGGCGCTCGCCGCGGGCAACGCCGTGGTGCTAAAGCCCGCCGAGCTCACGCCGCTGACGGCGATCCGCCTGGGCGAACTCGCCCTCGAGGCGGGCCTGCCCGAAGGGCTCTTCGAGGTCGTCACCGGGTCGGGGTCGGTGGTCGGGCAGCGGCTCGTCGAGCACCCGGACGTGCGCAAGGTGGTCTTCACCGGGTCGACGGAGGTCGGCATCGAGGTCGCGGCCGGCTGCGCGCGGGGGCTCAAGCCCGTCACCCTCGAACTCGGTGGGAAGAGCGCCAACGTCGTCTTCGACGACGCCGATCTCGAGAAGGCCGCGGCGGCCGTGCCCGGCTCGGTGTTCGACAACGCCGGACAGGACTGCTGCGCGCGCAGCCGCCTGCTCGTGCAACGGTCGGTGTACGACCGCTTCCTCGAACTGCTCGAACCCGCCGTGGCGGCCTGGCGGGTCGGCGACCCGTCGAGCGACGCCACCGATATGGGACCGCTCATCTCGGCGGCTCACCGCGACACGGTGTCGGGGTTCCTCGACGGGGCGGACATCGCGTTCCGGGGGAGCGCCCCGCAGGGCGACGGCTTCTGGTTCGCGCCCGCCGTCGTGCTCGCCGACCCCGCCGACCGGATCGCGCAGCAGGAGGTTTTCGGCCCCGTCGTCGCCGTGATGCCGTTCGACGACGAGGCCGACGCCATCCGCCTCGCGAACGACACCCCCTACGGCCTCGCCGGCTCGCTCTGGACGGAGAACCTCGGTCGCGCCGTGCGCGTCTCGCGCGGGATGCAGAGCGGGGTGCTGTCGGTCAACTCGCACTCGTCGGTGCGGTACACCACCCCGTTCGGCGGGATGAAGGCGTCGGGGCTCGGGCGCGAGCTCGGACCCGACGCCGCCGAGCACTTCACCGAGACCAAGAACGTCTTCTTCGCGACCGACCTCTGACACCCCTGAACCACTGCAACGGAGAACCACACATGAGCATCGATCTGACCCAGCGACTCAAGGACCGCGTCGCCATCATCACCGGGGGCGCGAGCGGCATCGGCTTCGCCACCGCCCAGCGCTTCGCCGCCGAGGGCGCTTTCGTCGTCATCGCCGACGTCGATCCCGCCTCGGGCGAGAAGGCGGCGGCCGAGGTCGGGGGCGTCTTCCGCCCGGTCGACGTGGCCGACCAGGCCAAGGTCGATGCGCTCTTCGATGGGGTCGCGGCGGAGTTCGGCCGCATCGACATCGCGTTCAACAACGCAGGTATCTCGCCCGCCGACGACGACTCGATCGAGACGACCGAACTGCCCGCGTGGGACCGCGTGCAGGACGTGAACCTGAAGAGCGTGTACCTGTGCAGCCGCGCGGCGCTGCGGCACATGGTGCCGGCGGGACGCGGGTCGATCATCAACACCGCCTCGTTCGTCGCGCTTTTGGGATCGGCCACCTCGCAGATCAGTTACACCGCCTCGAAGGGCGGGGTGCTGGCGATGTCGCGCGAGCTCGGCGTGCAGTTCGCCCGCCAGGGCGTGCGGGTGAACGCCCTCTGCCCCGGTCCGGTCAACACCCCGCTGCTGCAGGAGCTGTTCGCGAAGGACCCGGAGCGGGCGCAGCGTCGTCTCGTGCACGTGCCGATGGGGCGCTTCGCGGAGCCGTCGGAACTCGCGGCCGCCGTGGCGTTCCTCGCGTCCGATGACTCGTCGTTCATCACCGCCAGCGCCTTCGTCGTCGACGGCGGCATCACCAACGCCTACGTCACCCCGCTGTGAAGTCGGATGCTGTGAAGCGGGATCATGTCGCTGTGACAGGGTGAGAGCATGAGCGTTCCCCCTTCCGACGGCGATCTCGCCGAGGTGCGCCGGGCGGTCTACCGACCGTTGCGGCGGGGGAACGCGCTCGAAGACGCGGTCGCACGGCTCGTGCAGACGATCCGCCTCGGCGTGGTCGCGCCGGGGGAGTCGTTGCCGCCGGAGCGTGAGCTCGCCGCATCGTTCGGAGTCAGCCGCGACACCGTGCGCGAGGCGATCCGCGAACTCGCCGACACCGGCTATCTCGTGCCGAAGCGCGGGCGCTACGGCGGCACGTTCGTGGCCGATCCGCTGCCTCAGCCCTCGGATGCCGGAGTGGCGACGCCGGTCGAGATCGACGACGTGCTCGGACTCCGTCGGGTGCTCGAGACCGGCGCGGCACGCGCAGCGGCGAGCCGGACGCTGGATGCCGCGACGCGGGCCGACCTCTGGGCACGGCACGAGTCGGCGCTGCCGGCCGGTCCCGAGGAGTACCGCCGGCTCGACACGCTGCTGCACCTGGCGATCGCCGAGGCCGCCGGCATCCCCTCGCTCGTGGCGCTCGTCGCCGAGAACAGGGCCGACGTCAACGCATGGCTCGACACGTTCCCGCTGATGCCCCGGAACATCCAGCACTCGGGAAAGCAGCACGAGCGCATCGTCACGGCGATCCTCGCCGGGCGCCCCGACGTCGCCGAAGCCGCCATGCGCGATCACCTGGCGGGCTCCGAGGCGCTGCTGCGCGGCTTCCTGATCTGAAGCCGCGGCAGGCACTCAGCCGGCTGCAGCCTGGTCGGCCACGGCCAGCGCCTCGTCGATCACCGCGAGTCCGCGCCGCAGGTCGTCTTCCGAGATGACCAGCGGCGGCGCGATGTGCACGCGGTTGAAGTGCACGAACGGCCACACCCCGGCCTTCTTGGCCGCGGCCGCGAAGGCGCCCATGGGGGCGGCATCCGCTCCGGAGGCGTTGAAGGGCACGAGCGGCTCGCGCGTCTCGGCATCCTTCACCAGTTCGATCGCCCAGAACAACCCGCGACCGCGCACCTCGCCGACGCTCGGGTGCGACTGCACCCACGAGCGCAGGGTCGGGTCAACGATGCGCTCGCCGAGGTCGCGCACGCGCTCGAGGATGCCGTCGCGACGGAACACCTCGAACGTCGCGACACCGGCCGCGCAGGCGAGCGGGTGGCCGGAGTACGTCAGTCCGCCGGCGAAGGGCATGTCGTCGAAGGCCCGGGAGATCCGTTCGGAGATCACGACCCCGCCGAGCGGCACGTAACCGGAGTTGACGCCCTTCGCGAAGCTGATGAGGTCGGGCTGCGCATCGAACGCGTCGATGCCGAACCATTCGCCCAGGCGGCCGAACCCGACCATCACCTCGTCGGCGATGTAGACGATGCCGTAGCGGTCGCAGAGCTCGCGCACACCCTGCAGGTAGCCGGGCGGCGGCACGAGCACGCCGTTGGTGCCGACGACCGTCTCGATGATGATCGCCGCGATCGTGGCCGGGCCCTCGAACTGGATGGTCTGCTCGAGGTGCGCGAGCGCGCGCTCGGATTCCTGCTCGGGCGTCTCGGAGTAGAACGGCGAGCGATACAGGTACGGGCCGAAGAATCGCACCGTGCCGGTGTCGACGCCGTCGTTCGCCCAGCGTCGCGGATCGCCCGTCAGCGAGATCGCGGTCGACGTCGAGCCGTGGTAGCTGCGGTACATCGACAGCACCTTGCGGCGTCCGGAGAATTGGCGGGCCATGCGCACGGCGTACTCATTGGCCTCGGCGCCGCCGTTCGTGAAGAACACCTTCTGCATGCCCTCGGGTGCCACCTCGCAGATGAGGCGGGCGAGTTCGCCGCGCACGTCGTTCGCCATCGACGGCTGGATGGTCGACAGGCGTCCGGCCTGCTGCTGGATCGCCGCGACCAGGTCGGGATGCTGGTGGCCGAGGTTGAGGTTCACCAGCTGGCTCGAGAAGTCGAGGTAGGCGTTCCCCGCGTAGTCCCAGAACGTCGATCCTTCACCGGCGGCGACGGGAAGGGGATCGATCTGCGCCTGCGCGCTCCACGAGTGGAACACGTGGCCGCGGTCGTCGGCCCGTACCTGCGCCTCGGCCTCGGGGGCGGGCAGGGCGTGGCGGATGCCGTGGCGATCGGCGAAATCGGTCATCGGATGCTCCTCGGTCTCAGTGGTTGCTCGGGAAGCCGAGGTCGATCTGCGACGGGGTGTGGTCGGGCCAGCGCGTGGTGACGACCTTCGACCGCGTGTAGAAGTGCACGGATTCGGGACCGTAGATGTGCGAGTCGCCGAAGAGCGAGTCCTTCCAGCCGCCGAAGGAGTACGCGCCGATCGGCACCGGGATCGGCACGTTGACGCCGACCATGCCGACCTCGATGTCGAACTCGTATTGGCGGGCGGTGCCCCCGTCGCGCGTGAAGATCGCGGTGCCGTTGCCGTAGGCGTTGGCGTTCACGAGCGCCACGGCGTCGGCGTAGCTGTCGACGCGCACGACCGCGAGGACAGGTCCGAAGATCTCGTCGTCGTAGACCTTCGTACCCGGGGTCACGTGATCGATCAGGCTGACGCCCAGGAAGAAGCCGTTCGAGTCGAACTGCTTCTCCGTGCCGTCGACGACGACCGTCGCGCCCTCGGCCGCGGCTCCCGTGACGTACGAGGCCACTTTGTCGCGGTGCTCGCGGGTGATGAGCGGACCCATTTCGCTCGCCGGATCCGTGCCGTCGCCGATCGTGAGCCCGTCGATGCGCGCGGCGATCGCAGCGACGAGGTCGTCGGCGATGTCGCCCACCGCAACGAGCACCGACACGGCCATGCAGCGCTCGCCGGCCGACCCGTAGGCGGCGGAGACAGCGGCATCGGCTGCCGCGTCGATGTCGGCATCCGGCATCACCACCATGTGGTTCTTCGCCCCGCCGAGCGCCTGTACGCGCTTGCCCGCCGAGGACGCACGCTGATAGATCGAGCGCGCGATCGGAGTGGAGCCGACGAAGCTCACGGCGGCGACCTGCGGCGACTCGAGCAGCGCGTCGACGGCCTCTTTGTCGCCGTTCACGACGTTGAGCACGCCATCGGGGAGGCCGGCCTCCTGGAACAGCTTCGCCAGCCACACGGCCGCCGACGGGTCCTTCTCGCTGGGCTTGAGCACCACGGTGTTGCCGCAGGCGATGGCCGACGCGACCATCCACAGCGGCACCATCACGGGGAAGTTGAACGGGGTGATCGCCGCGACCACGCCCACCGGCTGCTTGACGGAGTGCACATCGACCCCGCGCGAGACCTGCTCGCTGCGCTCGCCCTTGAGCAGATGCACGAGACCGGCGGCGAACTCGACGTTCTCGATGCCGCGCGACACCTCGCCCGCGGCATCCGAGAGCACCTTGCCGTGCTCCGACGTGACGATGGCGGCGAGCTCGGGCGTGCGCTCCTTCAGAAGCTGTCGCAGGCGGAAGAACACGTCGGCCCGCTTGATGAGGCTGGTCTCGCGCCAGGCCGGTGCCGCCGCAGCGGCCGCAGCGATCGCGGTCTCGACCTCGGCGGCCGACGCGAAGGCGACCTCCTTGGTCACCTCGCCGGTCGCGGGGTTGAAGATCTTGCCGGTGCGGGCCGCGTCCGCGGTCTCCGAGCCGTTGATGACATGACGGACGACGTCCACAGTGCTCCTGAGGGTATGAGGGAAACGGGTGAGGGTGCGGCTCAGAGCACGGATTGCGCCCGCGTGAGCACATCGCGCAGGATCTGCTCGATCTCGCGGAACTCCGCCGGCCCCACGGTCAGCGGAGGCGCCAGCTGGATCACGGGGTCGCCGCGGTCGTCGGCCCGGCAGTAGAGACCGGCCTCGAACAGGGCGGGGGAGAGGAAGCCACGCAGCAGTCGCTCGGACTCGGCGTCGTCGAACGTCTCGCGAGTCCCCTTGTCCTTCACCAGCTCGATGCCGAAGAAGTAGCCGTCGCCGCGCACGTCACCGACGATGGGCAGATCGGTGAGCTTCTCGAGCTCGGCGCGGAACAGCGGGGAGTTCTCGCGCACGTGCGCGTTGAGGCCCTCTTCGTCGAAGATCGCGAGGTTCTCGAGTGCGACCGCCGCCGAGACGGGGTGCCCGCCGAACGTGTAGCCGTGCGGGAACGACATCTCGCCCTTCGAGAAGGGCTCGTAGATGCGGTCGCTGATGATCGTCGCGCCGATCGGCGAGTATCCGCTCGTCATGCCCTTGGCGCACGTGATCATGTCGGGCACGTAGCCGAGGCCCGTGCAGGCGAACGTGTGGCCCAGGCGGCCGAACGCGCAGATCACTTCGTCGGAGACGAGCAGCACATCGTGGCGGTCGCAGATCTCGCGCACCCGCGCGAAGTATCCGGGAGGGGGAGGGAAGCACCCTCCGGAGTTCTGCACCGGTTCGAGGAACACGGCGGCGACGGTGTCGGCCCCCTCGAAGAGGATCATCTCCTCGATGCGGTCGGCGGCCCAGCGGCCGAAGGCCTCGAGGTCGTCGGCGGGGGCGCCCATCTCGGCGGCGCGGTAGAAGTTGGTGTTCGGTACGCGGAATCCGCCCGGTGCGACCGGCTCGAACATGGCCTTCATCGCGGGGATGCCGGTGATCGCCAGGGCGCCGTGCGGGGTGCCGTGATAGGCGACCGACCGCGAGATCACCTTGTGCTTGGTGGGCTTGCCCATGAGCTTCC
The DNA here is from genome assembly GCF_044743285.1 of Microbacterium sp. NPDC087665. Taxonomy (NCBI): domain Bacteria; kingdom Bacillati; phylum Actinomycetota; class Actinomycetes; order Micrococcales; family Microbacteriaceae; genus Microbacterium; species Microbacterium sp. NPDC087665. The sequence continues at coordinate 98,284 of NZ_JBIUWD010000009.1, forward strand.
AGTAGTGCTTCGCGAGCTTGAGGGCCGTCTCGACGGCTTCGCCGCCGCCGGTGGAGAAGAAGACGCGGTTGAGGTCGCCGGGCGCCTCGTCGGCGAGGCGATCGGCCAGCTCGATCGCGGCGGGGTGCGCGTACGACCACAGCGGGAAGAACGCGAGCTCGGATGCCTGACGCGCCGCGGCCTCGGCCAGGCGGCGTCGCCCGTGACCGGCGTTGACGACGAAGAGACCGGCGAGACCGTCGAAATACTCCTTGCCCTTGATGTCCCAGATGCGGTGGCCGTCGCCCTTGACGATGATCGGCACACCGGACTCGGCCATCGTGGACTGCCGGGTGAAGTGCATCCAGAGGTGGTCCTTGGCCTTCGCCTGCAGGTCGGCCTCGGATGCGGGCGAGTGGGTGGTGCTCATCTGGTCCCCCAGTTGTAGAGCTGCTTCTGCAGCTTGGCGTAGATGAAGGTCTCGGTCGAGAGCACCCCGTCGATGGGGCGGATCACGTCGTTGATCAGCGCGAGGAGGTCTTCGTCGTCTTCGCAGACGACCTCGGCGAGCACGTCGAACGCGCCGACGGTGATGACGACGTAGTCGATGGCGTCGATCTCGGCCACGGCTTCGGCGACGACGCGGGCGTCGCCCGAGACGCGGATGCCGATCATGGCCTGGCGGTGGAACCCCAGCTGCATCGGGTCGGTCACGGCCACGATCTGCATCACGCCGGATTCCGTCAGCCGCTGCACGCGCTGACGCACGGCTGCTTCGCTGAGCCCGACGACCCGGCCGATATCGGAGTAGGAACGTCGTCCGTCTTCCTGGAGCAACTCGATGATCGTCTTCGAGACCGCATCGAGGGAGGACTGCTTCTTCATCGAGACCATGGTGCGATCTTCGCACTTCAGTCGAATCAGTTCAACCGATTCCGCAGTTTTGATCGTCTCTGACGGAGGGATCGGCAGGCGTGCCTACGATTGCCGCGGGCCCAGCCATGCCGTCGCGGCGGTGGCGTGCGCCGATTCCGGGTCAGAGGGGTGGAACGCGCCGGCCAGCACATCGCGATACAGACGCGAGAGCTCGTTGCTCGAGAAGTACGAGCCGCCCCCGGCGACGAGCATCGCCTCGTCGACGACCTGCTTGGCCATCGTGATCGCCCGGTGCTTGAGCCCGGACAGCAGCGTGAACCAGCGCGGGCCGTTATCGGCGAGTACGTCGACGTCGTGGGCGAGCGCGGCGATCTGCGGGGGGAGGGCGTCGTAGGCGAGCGCCATATCGGCGACGCGCCATCGGATGTCCGGATCCTGGCTGTAGGCCGCGCCCGAGCTCTTCGACCGGCGTGCGTGCGCGGTCGCGACGGCGAGGTCGAGTGCGCGCCGCGCGATGCCGGTGTAGACCGACGCGAGCAGGATCTCGAACACGCTGAAGATGCCGAAGACGATCGGGTCGGGGTTCGAGCCGGGATCGATCCGGCGCACGACGTGCGCCGGGGCGGCGACGGCGCCGTGCAGACGCGTCGTTCGGCTCTGGGTTGCGCGCATGCCCAGCGTGTCCCAGTCGTCGCCGGTCACCACGGCATCCGTGCGATCGACGAACGCGAACACGAGCTTCGGAGCATCCGCACTCGTGGTGTCGAGGCCGTGCAGACCCAGCCGGGTCCACACTGGAGCGAGCGAGGTGAAGATCTTCGTGCCGGTGAACGCGTAGCCGCCATCCGCGAGCGGCGCGGCATCCGTGTCGCTGCCGAACAGCACGAGGTCGTTGCCGCCCTCGCTGATGCCGAACGCGAAGACCTCTCCGTCGACCGCCCCCTGCTGCACGAACTCGAGGCCGGCGACGCCGCGATCCGAGAACACCTTCGCGACGCCCGTCCACACCAGATGCATGTTGATCGCGAGCGCCGTGGCCGGTGCCGCGGTCGCGAGTCGCTGCTGCAGGATCGCCGCTTCGGCGAGCCCGAGCCCTGCCCCGCCCCGTTCGGCGGGAACCAGGATCGAGAGGTACCCCGCCGCCCGCAGCTCGTCGAGGTCTTCGTGGGGGAACGTGTTCTCGCGGTCGTGGATGGGGGCGCGTTCGCGGATCCGATCGAGCAGGTCGTCGGGCAGGAACGCGGTCGGGTCGAAAGCGTGGGCGCTCATGCGAGGGCCTCCAGGAGCTGGCGGATCGATTCCTCGGGCTTGTCGCGGTGCAGGGAGTGCCCCGCTCCCGCGACGACCGACATCGAGATCCGTGGATTCGCGGCGAGCACTTCGGCGGCGCCCTCGCCGGTGAAGAGGCTGTACACGGTGGGATCCGCCCCGATCACATGGGTGGGGACGGTGAGGCGCGCGGCATCCGCCCGCACGTCCCAGGGGCGGTTCTGCGCGCTCGTCTGCTCGATCGCCCAGGCGCTCGCGCGGCGCACCGCATCGACCTTCAGCTCCCAGTCCTGCGGATGCCAGTGCGGATGCTCCTGCTGGACGACCTCGATGCGCGGGTCGGCGAATGCCCGTTCCTGACTCTTGCGCACGATCGTGGCATCGCGGCCGTCGACCACGATCGCGGGGTCGAGGAGCACGAGACGCCGTGTCCACTCCGGGGAGGAGGCGGCGGCGACCGTGCTCGACGCGCCGCCGAGGGAATGACCGACGACCGCGTCCCAGGGACCGCCGCCGTCGGGCCGTGTGACCGCGAGGTCGGCCGCGTAGGCGCCCACCGAGTAGTCGAGCGCGCGGGGTGCCTCGCCGTGCCCGCGCAGATCGACGGCGACGGCGTACCGGCCGGAAGCCGCCAGGGCATCGCCGAGGCGCCACATCAGCGCGGCCGACGAACCCAGGCCGTGCACGAGGAGGACGCGGTGGGCAGACGACGGGTCGCCCCAGGCGATGCGGGGCAGCGTGAGCGGTGCGGGCATGCCCTCAGCCTAGGACGGCCGGTGGCGTGCGGGCCGGTAGTCTGCGGGTCAGTCGAGCGGAGGCAGGTCTCCGTGCGTGGTGAGCACGCGCGCCGCAGCCGCGTGGCCCGCCGAGAGCCTTTCGGCGAGACCGGCGCCGTCGAGCGTCGCCGCGAGGAACCCCGAGGCGAACGCATCTCCCGCTCCGACCGGCTCGACGACGTCGACGCGCGGAGCGGGCACGAAGACCGCGTCGTCGCCCAACGAGTACGCCGTGGCGCCCACGTCGCCGTCCTTCACGACGAGGAGGGCGCAGTTCGGCAGGTGCGCGCGCACGTCTTCGGCCGTTGCCGTGCCCCAGAGGCGTTCCGCCTCGTCGCGGCCGACGAAGGTGATGTCGGCGGCATCCGCGAGGCGGGCGAGCGTCGATGCGGCCTCGTCGAGCGACCAGAGCGCACGACGGTCGTTGACGTCGAAAGAGGCCACGGCGCCGGCGGAGCGGGCGTCGGTGAAGAGCTGATCGACCATCGCGAGGCAGGAAGAGGAGAGTGCCGGTGTGATCCCGGTCGTGTGCACGATGCGCACGCCCTGCAGCTGCTCCGCAGAGAGGAAGCCCGGCGCCATGAGTGAGGCGGCGGACCCCCTCCGGTAGTAATAGACGGCCGAGGACTCGACGCCCGGATCCTTGAACATCACGCCGGTCGGGGCATCCGCATCGGTCTCGGCCCAGAGCTTGACGCCCCGACGCTCGAGTTCTGCGCGGATGCGAGCGGCAAGCGGGTCGTCGCCGAGGCGGGAAGCCCACACCGCACGATGACCGGCGGACACGAGGCCGACCGCGACATTGCCCTCAGCACCCGCCACGCCCACCGACGCGGTCTCGGTCTCGGCCAGGGGAGCGCCGATCGCGGTTATGAGACCCATCGATTCTCCGACGCAGATGATCTCTGCGGGGGTGCCGGATGCTGCGGATGCTGCGGGGGAAGTGCTCATGAAGGGGTGACCGCCAGGGGCTCGGTGTCGGGATGGGGGCTCGCGTCGCGATGACGCAGATCGGGGAACGCGCGGACGAAGACGATGGAGACGATCAGGCCGACCGCTGCGAACAGCGTCGCGGCGAGGTAGGCGCCGCGCCAATCGGTGGAGTCGACGAGGAACCCGGCGACCGCGGAGCCGGCGGCGGCGCCGATGAGCTGGCCGGTGCCCGCCCACCCGAACGCCTCGGCGGTCTCGCTGAACTTGACGCTCGCCGAGGTGATCGCGAACAGCACGGCGAGGGCGGGGGCGATTCCGATGCCCGCGAGGACGAGGGTGCCGCCGAGCCAGAACTCGTTCAGCATCACCATCGTCAGGGCCAGGCCCACGGTGACGATGGTGAGGCGCCGCGCCATGGCCCAGGGGCCGATCGGGATGTGGCCGAACGCGAGCCCGCCGGCGAGGCTGCCCGCCGAGAAGACGGCCAGCACGAGCCCGGCGGTGAGGCTGCCGTGCTCGAACGTGGCGACGACGCCGACCTCGACGGCGGAGCAGGCGCCGATCAACAGGAAGCCGATGACCGTTGCCATCAGCACGGGCGGCTTGAGCACGACCTTGCCGAGCGCATTCCGGCTGCGCGGGATGCGCACGCGACCGACCTCGGGGGAGAGGATGAACCACGATCCGCCGCCGATCAGGATGACGGCGACGAGCAGGAGACCCTCGGTGGTGCCGATCTGCGTCGAGACGAGGGTGATCACCACCGGGGCGAGGATCCAGATGATCTCCTGCAGCGATGCGTCGAGGGAGAAGAGGGGCGTCAGCTGCGACGAGTTTACGAGCTTCGGGTAGATCGTGCGCACCGCGGCCTGGATCGGCGGGGTCGAGAGCCCGGCGATCATGCCGAGCGCCATGTAGCCCGCGAGGCTGAGGGGGAGGAGTGCGAGGCACAGCACCGCGATGACGCAGACGGAGAGGGTCAGGGTGAGCACGCGCCGCATGCCCCACGCGCCCATCCACCGGCTCGTCACGGGACCGGCGACGGCCTGGCCGATGCTGGTCGCCGCGAGCACGAGACCCGCCGAACCGTAGGAACCGGTCTGCTGCTCGACGTGCAGCAGGATCGCCAATGACGACATCCCGTTGGGGAATCGCGCCACCAGCTGTGCTGCGATCATGCGCGCCACTCCGGGCGTGCCAAGAAGGTCCCGATATCCCGCCACCAGACAACGGTACCGGGCGCCGCGGACACGGGATGAACGGGTCGACGGACGACGCGGATGCGACACGCCGACGACACGCCGAAGGGCAGTTTCCACAGGCATCCGAATGTCGGAGGCCCCTCGTAACGTGCTGCCTGTGGATGGATCCCTCACAGGGGCTTTCCAGCCGCGAGATCTCGCGGTTCGGATGGGTCTTCCGGAGGCTCCTGCCTGTGGAAGAAACGGTGGAGAACCTGTGTTGTATCTGGGGAGAGCGGTGGAAAACTACACGAATGTAACTACTACCCCTTGTGGTCACCCTGAGTGTCCGTCCCTATATGTAGTATTGAACTCCCGGCGGAGGTCCGCCGGCCACACAACGATTTTGAGGGGAACGAGATGTCGATCACGGTCTACACAAAGCCTTCCTGCGTTCAGTGCAACGCTACGTACCGCGCGCTGGATGCCAAGGGCATCGAGTACGAGATCCAGGACCTGTCGGAAGACCCGACGGCGCTGGAGCACGTCAAGTCGCTGGGCTACATGCAGGCGCCGGTCGTCGTCACCGACGAGGGTCACTGGTCGGGTTTCCGTCCCGACAAGATCGACGAGCTCGCGTCCCGCCTGGCCTGAACCCCGACGAGGAAAGCGGGGATGACCGATGAGTACCATCGCGACCGCAGCGCCGCTCCTCGTCTACTTCTCGAGCGTGTCGGGAAACACCGCACGCTTCGTAGAAAAACTGGGCCTCCCGGCTCGACGCATCCCGCTCCACCGGCACGAAGAAGAACTCGTCATCGACGAGCCCTTCGTGCTGGTCACCCCGACCTATGGCGGGGGTGAGGGGCGAGGCGTCGAACGTGGTGCCGTGCCCAAGCAGGTGATCCGGTTCCTCAACGACGAGCGCAACCGTCGTCACATCCGCGGAGTGATCTCCGCAGGCAACACCAACTTCGGCGAGGCGTTCTGCCTCGCCGGCGACATCATCAGCCGCAAGTGCCACGTGCCGCACTTGTACCGGCTCGAAATCTTCGGCACACAGGACGACGTGGATCGCGTCAGCGACGGATTGGAACGACGGTGGGCAGCGCAATTGATGAGCAAGCAGTGACCGATATCGACGGGCAGGTGGCCTTCAAGGCCAACGCGGCATACGAGGGGCTCGACTACCACGCCCTCAACGCCATGCTCAACCTCTACGACGCTGACGGCAACATCCAGTTCGACGCCGACAAGCGCGCGGCGCGGGAGTACTTCCTGCAGCACGTGAACCAGAACACGGTGTTCTTCCACTCCCTCAAGGAGCGCCTCGACTACCTGGTCGAGAAGGAGTACTACGAGCCGGCCGTCATCGAGCAGTACTCGCTCGAGTTCATCCAGGAGCTCAACGACCTGGCCTACGGCAAGAAGTTCCGCTTCGCGACCTTCCTCGGCGCGTTCAAGTACTACACGAGCTACACGCTGAAGACCTTCGACGGAAAGCGCTACCTCGAGCGCTTCGAGGACCGCGTCGTCATGACCGCCCTCGGCCTCGCCGACGGCGATGAGAAGCTCGCGGTCGCCCTGGTCGAGGAGATCATCTCCGGTCGCTTCCAGCCCGCCACCCCCACGTTCCTCAACGCGGGCAAGGCGCAGCGCGGTGAGCTCGTCAGCTGCTTCCTGCTGCGCATCGAAGACAACATGGAGTCGATCGCCCGTGGCATCAACTCCGCCCTGCAGCTCTCCAAGCGCGGCGGCGGCGTGGCACTCCTGCTCTCGAACATCCGCGAGTCGGGTGCGCCCATCAAGCAGATCGAGAACCAGTCGTCGGGCATCATCCCGGTCATGAAGCTCCTCGAAGACAGCTTCAGCTACGCCAACCAGCTCGGTGCCCGCCAGGGTGCCGGTGCGGTGTACCTCAACGCGCACCACCCCGACATCATGCGCTTCCTCGACACCAAGCGTGAGAACGCCGACGAGAAGATCCGCATCAAGACCCTCTCTCTCGGCGTCGTCGTTCCCGACATCACGTTCGAGCTCGCGAAGAACGGCGAGGACATGTACCTGTTCTCCCCGTACGACGTCGAGAAGGTCTACGGCGTTCCGTTCGGCGACATCTCGGTCACCGAGAAGTACCGCGAAATGGTCGACGACCCGCGCATCAAGAAGACCAAGATCAACGCGCGCGAGTTCTTCCAGACCGTCGCCGAGATCCAGTTCGAGTCCGGCTACCCGTACATCATGTTCGAAGACACGGTGAACAAGGCCAACCCGATCAAGGGTCGGATCAACATGTCCAACCTCTGCAGCGAGATCCTGCAGGTGAACACTCCGACCACGTACAACGACGACCTGTCGTACGACCAGATCGGCAAGGACATCTCCTGCAACCTGGGATCGATGAACATCGCGCTGTCGATGGATGCCGACGACCTGGGGCAGACCGTCGAGACGGCCATCCGTGCCCTCAGCGCGGTCAGCGACCAGAGCCACATCCGCTCGGTCCGCTCGATCGAAGACGGCAATGACCGCTCGCACGCCATCGGCCTCGGCCAGATGAACCTGCACGGCTACCTCGCTCGTGAGCACGTCTACTACGGGTCCGAAGAGGGCATCGACTTCACGAACATCTACTTCTACACGGTGCTGTTCCACGCGCTGCGCGCCTCGAACAACCTCGCGATCGAGCGCAAGCAGGCCTTCGACGGCTTCGAGGACTCGACGTACGCGTCGGGGGAGTTCTTCGACAAGTACATCGAGCGCGCCTGGGTGCCCGAGACCGCCAAGGTCGTCGAGCTCTTCGCCGGCAAGCACATTCCGACGCAGGATGACTGGGTGGCGCTGAAGGCGTCGATCCAGGAGCACGGCATCTACAACCAGAACCTGCAGGCGGTCCCGCCGACCGGCTCGATCTCGTACATCAACAACTCGACGTCGTCGATCCACCCGATCGCGTCGAAGATCGAGATCCGCAAGGAAGGCAAGCTCGGCCGCGTCTACTACCCGGCGGCGTTCATGACGAACGACAACCTGGAGTACTACCAGGACGCGTACGAGATCGGGTACGAGAAGGTCATCGACACGTACGCCGCGGCCACGCAGCACGTCGACCAGGGCCTCTCGCTGACGCTGTTCTTCAAGGACACCGCCACCACGCGTGACATCAACAAGGCCCAGATCTACGCATGGCGCAAGGGCATCAAGACGATCTACTACATCCGCCTGCGGCAGATGGCGCTCGAGGGCACTGACATGTCCGAGTGCGTCAGCTGCATGCTCTGAGCGCCGATCTGACCTCGAGAAACGACGAACACATGACTCCCGAACGACTCAAGCTGGTATCCAGCGTGCAGGCGATCAACTGGAACCGCATCGAGGACGACAAAGACCTCGAGGTCTGGAATCGTCTGGTCAACAACTTCTGGCTGCCCGAGAAGGTGCCGCTGTCGAACGACATCCAGTCGTGGAACACGCTCACCCCCGAAGAGCAGCTGCTGACGATGCGCGTCTTCACCGGCCTCACGCTGCTCGACACGATCCAGGGCACCGTGGGCGCCGTGTCGCTGATCCCCGACGCGATCACGCCCCACGAAGAGGCGGTGTACACCAACATCGCGTTCATGGAGTCGGTGCACGCGAAGAGCTACTCCTCGATCTTCTCGACGCTCGCGTCGACGAAGGAGATCGACGAGGCGTTCCGCTGGTCCACCGAGAATCCGAACCTTCAGAAGAAGGCTCAGATCATCATGGACTACTACCAGGGCGATGACCCGCTCAAGCGCAAGGTCGCCTCCACGCTGCTGGAGTCGTTCCTGTTCTACTCGGGCTTCTACCTGCCGATCTACTGGTCGTCGAAGGCGAAGCTGACGAACACGGCCGACCTCATCCGCCTCATCATCCGTGACGAGGCCGTGCACGGGTACTACATCGGGTACAAATTCCAGAAGGGTCTCGAGAACGAGACGCAGGAGCGTCGGGATGAGCTCAAGGAGTACACGTTCTCGTTGATGTACGAGCTGTACGACAACGAGGTGCAGTACACGCAAGACCTCTACGACGGTGTCGGTCTGACCGAAGACGTCAAGAAGTTCCTGCACTACAACGCCAACAAGGCGCTCATGAACCTCGGCTACGAGGCCATGTTCCCCTCGACGGTGACGAACGTGAACCCGGCGATCCTGTCGGCGCTCTCACCGAACGCCGACGAGAACCACGACTTCTTCTCGGGGTCGGGCTCGTCGTACGTCATCGGCAAGGCCGAGGCCACGGAAGACGACGACTGGGACTTCTGACAGATTCTGCGGCGTCACGCATCCTGGTGACGCCGCGTGTTCTCGGCCCGTGAACACTGAGAAGACCCCTGCCGCCTCACAGCGGCGGGGGTCTCCTGTTTCGCGTGATATGCAGATGCCGGTGCGGCCGAATCGAGGCCGGGTGTAGGTTGCGGAGATGGAGCCGATCCGTGTGGGCCTCGTAGCCGACCCGGCTTCGCCCACGGCCGTCGCGCGTCGGATGACCGACCTCACGCCGCCGCTCGCTGCTCAGGCCGACGGCTGGATCGTCGAACTCGTCAGCGAGCCGTTCACGCTCGGCTCTGAAGACGTCGATGTCGCGCTGGAACGACTTCGGGCGCACGCCGACCAGAATCGGTGGGATATCGTCATCGGCGTCACCGAGCTTCCGCTTCGCGATGACGACGGCCGCTACCTGCTGGCGGCGATCGATCCTCGACGCCAGTCGGCGGTGCTGTCGCTGCCCGCCCTGGGCGGTTTCCGGGTGCAGACCCGCGCGCGCCACGCGGTGCGAGGGCTGGTCAACGGGATCGCCGAACCCGCCTCGCCGGAGGAGCAGCGATTGCCGCTGCCTCGGCTCAGCGCCCGTGGGCGTGTGCTTCTGGGCATGGTGTTGGCCAATCGTCCGTGGTTGCTCGCCGCAGGCCTCAAATCCGCACTGGTCGCGGCCCTGGCGACCGGCGCGGTCGCGACGATTGAGCCGACGGTGTGGTCGCTCGCGATCTCGCTGTCGGGCTGGCGTCTGGCGGCGGCGACAGTGGCCTCCATCACGATCATCATCGCCTGGATCGTGATCGACGGCAGACTCTGGGACCGTCCCGACGACGACTCGCTCCCAGCGCGGGAGAAGTCGCGTCTCTACAACACGTCGACGCTGCTGACTCTGACGATCGGCATCATCATCTGCTATCTGGCACTGTACGTCGTGAACCTGGCGTGGGCGCTCTTCGTACTCGACACGACGGTCATGAGTGAAGCGCTCGGCCGAACCGTCGGAGTCGGCGACCTGTTCGTGCTCACGTGGTTCGTCGCGTCCGCGGCGACACTCGGCGGGGCGTTGGGCACGGGCTTGGAGTCCGACGATGCGATCCGCGCCGCCACGTACTCGAAGCGGGAGGAGGAGAGACGCGCCCGCCTTGCCGACGAGCGCGCCTGAGGCGGCGATGCTCCTCGAAGGTCCCACCGTGCGATGAATCTCGAATTAGTTTTGTCGGTCCACGAACTCCACCCCCTAGAGTGAAGCGCCGGTATATCGCGCGGGACCCGAATCCCCGTGAGTGCCGGTCGTGACGGGCATCCGTATCCGACGGTGCGCGCAATGAACGGGTGGTATCGGCGTCTCTCAGGGGGGAGGCGTTGATGGGACGCTGCCCACACATACCCAGGGGAGAAAATGCGCGTCAAGAAACTGTCGGCGCTCGCCGGCGCAGCCGCCGTGTTGGCGATGCTGTTCACGGGAGTCGCGGCCGCTCCGGCCTCCGCCGCCCCGATCACCTCCAGCTGCGACTACGCCGACCCTGACGGCGGAGCCAAGTTCCCGGGCTCCATCTGCTGGTTCGACTTCACCGGATACGACTCGACGACCGCGAGGACCACCGAGGGGCAGCAGTTCGAGATGTCCCTCGGCGCCTACGACGTGTCGTACTCCGTGACCGAGCGCTCCGTGTCGGGCTGGAACGTGCGGACCGTCGCGGCGGCCGCAGCCACAGTCCCGCCGTTCGTGCTCGGTGTGCCGGGCTACTACGACGGAATCGGCGGCCAGCCGTTCCTCTACGCCAACGGCGGCACGCTGAACGGTGCGGTGGTGGTCAACATCACGAACTTCCAGGTGTCGCTCGACGGCGTACCGGTCACCGGGTACGACCTCGTCACGGCAGCCCCGGAGACGACGGATGCTGCCGTCGGGCAGTTCGCTGAGTTCATCAACTGGACCTCGGACACCCCGCTGAGCCTGATCGACAGCCTCCCGATCGTCACCACCGGCGGCGGATGCACGATGCCCCTCCAGGGTGATGCCACCACCAACGTCTGGTGCTACCCGGGTGCGGCTGGCAACACCTCGGCCTACGGGTCGATCCTCGCCGCGCCGTCGGCGACCTCGATCTCGGGCACCCTCTACATGTACTCCCGTGGTGAGCGCGAAGGCCTTGGCTTCGGCATCCGCACCGCCAGCGTCTCCGTCGACAAGCAGGTCGCGAGTCGCGTCGACCCGCTCGATGCGTTCGATATCACCGTCACGGCGAGCGAAGGCATGGCTCTGGCGTCGGCGTCGACCGGTGCCGAAGACACCGCGACGACCGATCTCGTGCCCGTGATCCCGAGCGGTGCGCTCACGCTCACCGATGCTGTTTCCGCGGGGTCGGCGAGTCCGCTCGGCTACTACGACCCCTCGTGGGCCTGCACGAATGCGACCGCCGGCAGCACGACCGAGCTTCCCTCGGGTGCCGCTGCGAGCCAGCAGCTCGCCCTCGTCGCCGGCGACGTCGTGAGCTGCACGGTGACGAACACCGCGAAGGCAGCGTCGCTCGCCCTCGTCAAGAGCGTCAGTCCGACCACGGCCGAGGCGGGTGACACCGTCGTCTACGACTTCGCCGTCACCAACGACGGAGCCCTGCCCGTCGACGAGCTCGCGATCGACGAGACCTCGTTCTCGGGAACCGGGCAGCTCGAGGGTCTGTCGTGCCCCGTCACGACCCTCGCCGTCGGGGCATCGACCACGTGCCAGGCGTCGTACGTCGTCACCCAGGCGGACGTCGATGCCGGTCTCGTCACGAACGAGGCCGTCGCGGGCGCCGGAGTCACCGGAACGACCGCGACCGCGGCATCCGCGGCGTCGACGGCCGCACTGACCGCCGCAGGCGAGTCGGCTCTGGCCGTTACCAAGACCGCCGACAAGGCGACGGCGGTCGTGGGCGACGACGTGCGCTACACCCTGACCGCCACGAACACCGGAACGCTCACGCTGCACGATGTGGCGCTGGCCGACGAGGACTTCACCGGTTCTGTCGCCCTGGGCGCACTCGCCTGCGACAGACCTGCTCCCGTGACGCTCGCGCCCAGCGAGGTGCTCACCTGCACGGTGACGTACGACGTTCGCGCGGCAGATGTCGGCACCGTCACGAACCGCGCGGTCGGCACGGCCGTCGACCCGCAGGACAACACCCTCATCGGCGCGGCGAACGCCGCGGTGACGGTGACTGCATCGGCAGCGGGTCTCGCCATCACCGGCGGAAGCGCACCGTGGCTCGCCGCCGGTGTCGGCGCGGTGCTCCTCATCGCCGGAGCCGTGGTCTTCGGTATCCGTCGGGCGCGACGCAACTGATCGGCTGATCGCAGCTCGCACAGAGCCAGCCTGGGACTCCTTCCCTCGGGAGGAGTCCTAGGCTGGCTCTGTGTTGCGCAGTCCGCTCGTCTGGGGAGCCGTTCTCCTCGTCATCGCCCTCATCGCGACGGTGGCGGGCGACGATCTGAGCTTCTTCCCGTTCCTGCTCATGCTCGTGGGTGGGTGGTGCTTCGGCTTCGCATTCGTGAACGCGACGATGCGCATGGTTCCCGCCCGGAACGGCGTCGTGCTGCACATCGCGGGCGGGGTCGCGCTCGGGGCGGTGATGGTGTTCGCCACGGAGTTCGGCGGCCCGCTGATCGGTCCGCTGCCCGAGGCGATACGGGGCATGCTCTTCGTGTTCCAGATGGCCGCGATTCCGGCGACCGGGTGGATCTGGCTCGGCCTGATCAGCCGCGTCACCGACGCGATATCGCGCCGCGACGCGAAGAAGCGGCCACCCCTGGTGCCCCGGGACTGGACGAGAGATGAGAGCGGCGACGGCTCGGGGGTGCGGTTCGACGCCGTCGAGATGCGGATGCCGCGGCTGACGCTCATGATCATCGCGATCGTGGCGCCGGTCGGTCTTCTCGCGGTCGTGCTGCTGATCGTGCTCGATGACGTCGTGATGCATCTCGGGGCGCGGTTCGCGATCTTCGCGGTCGGGGTGCTCCTCGCCCTGCCCGCCTATCTGATCTTCAGCGCGACCATGCGGCGGCGTGCCGTGGCGTGCGCTGTGGCCTTCGGCAACGATGAGGTGCGTGTGACCGTAGGCCCGACCACGTCGGTCATCGCATTCCGCGATCTGGAGCACCTGCGGTGGCGACCGCGCAGCGCGTACGCGCGCATCGAGGTGCGGGGCGCCGGCGTCGATCTCTCGCTGATCGCCGGCCTCGCGAAGGCTCCGGCGGGGGTCTCGCCCGAGCTGCCGGCGCTCCCGCGCCGGGTGTTCCGCCGGTTGGAACTGGCGGGCCTCACCGTGGAGAAGGCGAAACGCGGTGAAATCGTCACCTTCACTCGCGCGGGAGCGCGCGTGGGCCGTGCCGGCCACCCCGCGGTCTAGCTGTACTGACCCGGATCGTTGTTGACGTAGGAGAGACCTTCGGTGTCGAGTGGGAGCTGTCTAGGTTCCTGTTCGATCACACGAAGGTCTC
>NZ_JBIUWD010000010.1:0-104413 GCF_044743285.1 Microbacterium sp. NPDC087665
ATTTGACAAGTGCACGCTGTTGAGTTCTCAAGGATCGGATGCTCCCACGACCCAGTCATCACAACCAGGCCCGCAGGGCAACTTCTCTATCTTACATGCCGTGTTCCTGTTGTCAAATCGCATTTCTGCGACCTGCTCGAGGAAACGAGGCAGTTCCTTCATCCAGATGACTCAGTGAGTTTCTCTGAATTCGGGAGGTGTTCGTTACTTGACGGGAGCCGGCCCGAGGGCCTCCGCTCAACCGTTTGGGGCGAACAGGTAATAACTTACGTGGATCCCGGGGGTTGGGCAAATCGCGCCTGACCGCCGGGCGTGTCGCAGGCCGCAGGCCGCGAGAACACGGGGATGCAGCGCAGTGCCGGAGCATCCGTCACCGCTCGCAGACCGGCCACCACCCGACAATCCCCGGGCGAAAGAAGCCCCGGGTACGAAAGAAGCCCCCGGCGTCTGCCGGGGGCTTCTTCTGGTGGTGGACCTAAGGGGATTCGAACCCCTGACCTCCTCGATGCGAACGAGGCGCGCTACCAACTGCGCCATAGGCCCTAACCGTCAACTACGTTATCACGACGATCGCCGGGCTTCGCTCCTCGAGATCACCCGGCCGCACGTCGGGAGAGCAGGTCTCGAACGTGCGCCTCGATCTCGGCGTCATCGACGAAGCCCATCGCGGAATAAGGAGAAGGGGTGGCAGCGGCCGGGAGCTGCACCGGTGCTTCGGGAGCGAGTTGCTGAGCGCGCTCGCGGAGCTCGGCACGTCGAGCCGCCATGCGTCGCTGGTGCTGCGCGTCGATCTCGGCCTGCGCGACCTGGGCACGGGAGCCGGCCACCGTCACGAGAGGTTCGGGGAGCGGACGAGGCGTCCACGTCGCCGGCCCCTGATCATGGAGTTCCGGCGCGACCCGTTCACGGGCGACGGCATCCGTCTGTCGTGCCGCACGCACCGACCGTGCCGAGACGGCCGCCATCCGCTGGAGCGACAACCCACCGACGACGATCAGCGCCCCTCCCACCCAGAGGAGAAGCGCAGAAGACGTGGCGATGAGCTGCCACACACCGAGGCCCAGAGAGACCAAGCCGATGAACACGGCGATGGTCGCGAGCATCCGTACCCGTCGACGGGCACGCGCTCGACGGATCACCGGGTCTGCTCGCGTCGCGGCCAGTTCCTCGCGCAGGCTCTCGAGTTCGACCGCCTCACGCTCCGACTGCACGCGCTTGGCCAGCTTCTGCTGCGCCAGCGCCGTGCGGGCGGTGAGCTCGACGCGGATCTCCTCCGGCGTCTCGCTGGTCTCGGCGAGAATGCGGAGTGCCTGATTAAGACGGACGGCGTTGCGCTCAGCCGCGTTGTACTGGAAGCGCCCACGCCACGACGGCAGCAGGTAGAGCATCCACAGGAGCACAGCGACGAGCACGATCACTCCCCCGCTCAGCACTGGCCCGTCCATACCGCTAAACGTACGGGTACAGAGGGCCGCCGATCGCCAGCCGGACGCGTGTCGCGACCAGCCGGTCGTTCAGAAGCTGATCCGGTCGGCGGGTGGGACCGTCGCCGCGTCGGGAGGGACCTGTCCGCTCAGCCATCGGGCGAGCACTCCCTGCGGGACGTCTTCGCGTGTGAGGGAGAACGCGTAGTGATCGCGCCAGTCTCCGTCGATATGGATGTAGCGGCGACGCAGACCCTCGTATCGGAACCCGAGCTTCTGCACCACGCGCAGGCTGGCCGCGTTCTCGGGCCGGATGCAGATCTCCATGCGGTGCAGACCGTACTCGACGAAACAGGCATCCGTGGCGAGCGCGACAGCGGTCGGGGTGATCCCGCGCCCGGCGAAGCGCTCACTCACCCAGTACCCGATGGTGGCCGAGCACAGCGAGCCGCGCGAGACGCCCCAGACGTTCAACTGACCGGCGATCTCACCGTCGTACTCCATGACGAACGGATAGCCGGCGCCATCGCGATACTGCTGGAGCAGACGACGGATGCTGAGGCGCATGTCGAAAGAAACCGATCCGTAAGGGACGGTCGCCTCCCACGGCTGCAGCCACGAACGGTTCGCCAGCAGCTCGTGCTGCAGCGGTCGCGCGTCTTTCGCGCGGACGAGCCGCAACTCGATCGATCCGTGCCGCATACCGCCCG
Organism: Microbacterium sp. NPDC087665; assembly: GCF_044743285.1. Taxonomy (NCBI): domain Bacteria; kingdom Bacillati; phylum Actinomycetota; class Actinomycetes; order Micrococcales; family Microbacteriaceae; genus Microbacterium; species Microbacterium sp. NPDC087665. Next base: position 2,135 of record NZ_JBIUWD010000010.1, read on the forward strand.
CTGTCAGATCCATGACTCGTCCCGACACGGTCAGGCGCCTAGAGGCGCTCCGCGAACTCCTTGAGCCACGGCCGCAGCTCGGGCCCGAGGTCTTCACGATCAGACGCGAGCTGCACGATCGCCTTGATGTAGTCGACGCGGTCGCCCGTGTCGTAGCGGCGTCCGCGGAAGGTCACACCGACCACGCCGGGGCCGTCGGGATCTGCCGCCATCTCCTGCAGTGCGTCGGTGAGTTGGATCTCCCCGCCCTTGCCCGGCGCGGTGCGCTCGAGGATCTCGAAGATCGAGGCCGGCAGCACGTAGCGCCCGATGATCGCGAGGTTCGACGGCGCATCTTCCTGGGCGGGCTTCTCGACGAGACCCGTGACGCGAACGGCATCCGACCCGTCGATCTCTTCGACCGCGGCGGCACCGTACATGTGGATGTTCGAGGGGTCGACCTCCATCAGCGCGATCACGGCGGCGCCCGTGCGCTGGTGCTCGGCGATCATGGTGGTGAGCAGAGGATCGCGCTCGTCGATGAGGTCGTCACCGAGGAGCACCGCGAACGAGCTGTCGCCCACGTGCGTGTGCGCCCGCAGCACGGCGTGGCCGAGCCCCTTGGGCTCACCCTGACGCACGAAGTGGATGTCGGCGAGGTCGCTCGACTTCATGACGCGCTCGAGACGATCGGTGTCGCCCTTCTCGGTCAGCCTGACCTCGAGCTCGGGAACCGAGTCGAAGTGATTGGAGATCGCGTTCTTGTTGCGCCCCGTGATGACGAGAATGTCTTCGATGCCCGCCGAGGCGGCCTCTTCGACCACGTACTGGATGGCCGGCTTGTCGACGACCGGGAGCATCTCCTTCGGCATCGCCTTCGTGGCGGGGAGGAATCGTGTTCCGAGCCCGGCTGCGGGGATGACCGCTTTGATTGTCTGACTACCCATTCCCTCAGCCTACTGGTGGGCACCCCCGTAGACTCAGAGCCATGTCGAATGACGTCGAGCATGCCAAGCGCGCACTGCGCGCAGAGCTGCGCGAGCGACGCGGCCTGTTGTCCGAGGCGCAGCGCGAAAGCGCGGCATCCGCGATCGGCGAACGCCTCGACGCACTGATCGATCAGCACGGAGCGACCTCGATCTCCTGCTTCCTGTCGACCATGTCCGAGCCGGGCACGCGTGAGTTCGTCGCCCGGGCGGTACGCCGCGGCATCCGCGTGCTGCTGCCCGTGACCCGCGCCGACGGGCTGCTCGACTGGGCTGTCGCGACCGATGACGACGATGTCGCCGAAGGCCTCTTCGGCCTGCCCGAACCCACCGGAGAGGTGCTCGGCCCGATCGCCGTGAACGACGTCGACCTGATGATCGTGCCCGCCGCAGCCGTCGATCGCTCCGGCATGCGCATGGGATGGGGACGCGGATACTTCGACAAGACCATCGGATCGATGGAGAAGTGCCCTCCCGTCTACGCGGTCATCTATGATTCCGAGATACTCGACTCCCTGCCACGGGAGGTGCACGACCAGCCGGTGACCGGCGTCGTCACCCCGTCGCAGACCCTCATCCTGTCGCACACGCGACGCTGACCCGCGAGGACCTTCCATGCCCACCTATGCCTATGCCTGCACGTCGTGCGGTCACACCTTCGATGCCGTGCAGAGCTTCGCGGAAGACGCGCTCAGCGTCTGCCCCGAGTGCGGCGGCGCGCTGCGCAAGCAGTACGGCTCGATCGGCGTGACGTTCAACGGATCCGGCTTCTATCGCACGGACTCGCGCGCCAAATCGGGCGGTTCGTCGGATGCTTCGGCATCATCGAAAAAGGAGTCGAAGACGAGCGCCGCCCCGGCACCCGCGTCGACGACTTCCTCTTCCTCGTCTTCCTCTTCCTGAGGCACACCACACTCGGAGGCTCCCATGCTCAAAGGTTTCAAGGACTTCATCCTCCGCGGAAACATCATCGACCTCGCGGTCGCCGTCGTCATCGGCACCGCGTTCACCGCGATCGTGAACGCCGTCGTCGCCAGCATCATCACCCCGCTCGTCTCGCTGTTCTTCAAGGCGGATGCCGCGGGCGACTTCGGACCCCAGATCCGGAACATCTACGGCGAGATGGTCACCTTCCCGCTCGGTGACCTGATCTCGGCCATCATCAGCTTCCTCGCGGTCGCCGTCGTCGTGTACTTCGTCTTCGTCCTGCCGATGAACACCTTCAAGGCGCACGTCGAGGCCCGCAAGGGCACCGCGGCAGAAGCACCGGAAGAAGAGCCGGCCGCCGCGACCGAGGCGGAACTGCTCATCGAGATCCGCGACCTGCTGGCGAAGCGCAGCTGACGCCGCGTCCCGTACGAAGAACGCCCCTCCGGAAGCATCCGGAGGGGCGTTCTCGTGTTCAGGTGCGGACCGTCAGCGCTTGCCGGCGATCTGGCGTCCGACGATCTCGCGCATGATCTCGTTGGTGCCGCCGTAGATGCGGTGCACGCGGGCGTCGAGGAAGGCCCGGGCGATCGGGTACTCGGTGATGTAGCCGTAGCCGCCGTGCAGCTGCACGCCGGTGTCGAGCACCTCCCACTCGCGCTCCGTCGCCCAGAACTTCACCTTCGCCGCCTCTTCGGCCGAGAGCTTGCCGTTCTTGTAGGCGAGCAGGGCGCGGTCGATGTACGCCCACAGGGCGTCGACGGTGGTCGCCATGTCGGCGATCTTGAACCGGGTGTTCTGGAAGTCGATGATCCGCTCGCCGAAGGCTTCGCGGTCCTTCGTGTAGGCGACGGTCCAGTCGAGGGCGGCCTGAGCGGCAGCGGCGCCGGCGACGCCGATCGAGAGGCGCTCGAGCGGCAGGTTCATCATGAGCTGGATGAAGCCCATCCCCTCTTTACCGCCGATGAGGTTCTCTTCCGGGATGAGCACGTCGCTGAACGAGAGCTCGGCGGTGTCGTGCCCCTGGAAGCCCATCTTGTGCAGCTTCTTGCCGTGGTCGAAGCCCTCCATGCCGTTCTCGATCAGCACCAGGCTGAACGCATCGGGACGATTGCCCTCTCCCGTCTTGACGAAGGTGACGACGAGATCGGCGGTCGCACCCGATGAGATGAAGGTCTTAGCGCCGTTGACGAGGTACCCGCCGTCGACCTTCTTGGCGGTGGTCTTGATGCCGCGCAGATCGCTGCCGGCTCCGGGCTCGGTCATCGCGAGAGCGCCGATGATCTCACCGGTCGCCATGCGCGGCAGCCACTTCTCCTTCTGCTCCTGCGTGCCCATGTGCACGAGGTAGGGGACGGCGAGGTCGTCCTGGATGCCGAAGGCCCCGGCCAGCGATCCCGCGCCGGCGGCGATGATCTCTTCGTTGACGACCGCGCGGAAACGGTAGTCCTGCAGCATCCCGGCTCCGCCGAACTCCTCCGGCACGGACAGACCGATGATGCCGGCCTCGCCGGCGGCGAGCATGGTGGCCCGGTCGACTTCTCCGTCGGCATCCCATCTCTCGATGGCTTCGCCTGTCACGTAGCGCTTGACGAAGTCTTTGACGAGGTCTCGGAAGGCCTCATGATCTTCTTCGTAGATGTCGCGTTCCATCGCGTCCTCCTGAACGTCTTCGTGCGTCTTTGCTCTCGCGAGTCTATGCCGGGACGACGGGGCACGACAGGGCGTTGTGGGAATGCATCCCACAGTTGGTGACACTGGGTACCGCGATTGTCGGATGCCGCAGAACGGCGATTCAGGGGAGGTAGTCGGGTGCCGCGGGCAGCCCGAAGAACTCCTCGAGCGTGTGGAATCCGCCCTGGTGATAGGCCGCCGCGAGCTCGCGGCCGACGTACCGCAGGTGCCAGGGCTCGGGCGCGTACCCCGTGACGGGCGAACCGACGTCTTCGTAGCGCACGACGAATCCGTACTCCCAGGCGTGGGCCGCCACCCAGTCGCTCTGCGCGGTGGCTCCGAACCCGTCGAGCCCGCCGCAGAGGGCACCGCAGGCGACGACGTCGACAGCCAACCCCGTCTGATGCTCGGAGTGACCGGGACGCGCCGAACCCGCATCGGCACCGGCCTGCCCCTGGTCGCGCACGTGCGACTCGTAGGTCGTGACCTGCAGACCGTACGACCGATAGCCGTTGTTCGCCCCGAGCCTGCCGACCCCGGCGGACTCAGCGGCCACGGCCATCTCACCGACCGCCGCCGCGACATCGCCACGCACCTGGCCGGAGAGCGTCGTCATCTGGAGGGGCACCGACGTGAGATTCGCCGGCGCATACTCGACGGGGTCAAGGGGGCGCGTCTTGTTGACGACCACCCACACGCGAGCGGGATCGCTGAGCGAGATGCAGGGAGCGTTGCCGGCGACGACCGCCGCCCGGAAGTTCTCGCCACCGCCGAAGCCGGCGATCGTCGCCGCATCGTCGCCCGCGGCGATCGACTCCTGCACGGCCACCTCGGCACAGGGATCGGCGGCAGGCGTCGCGCCGACCTCGACGGAGGGGACCTCCATCACCGCCACCGGGGCGGGCATGGTGTTCGACTGCGAGGACGACGCGAGGGGCGTCGAGGCGATCGACAACAGGATGCCGATCGCGGTCACGGCCAGGCCGATCGGCAGGGCGGGACCGCGGATCGGGGAGCGCGGAGCCGCATGCTGGGCGTGCGGCGAAACGGGCATTGATCCATTGTCTCATTCGAAGCTGTCTCCGTTACTCGCTTGACTCTGATTCGTATCTATGTTCGAATCACGGTATGCGATGGCAAGGACAAAAGCTCGGAGAGACGGATGCTGCGGCACTCCCCGGTCTCGAAGACCGCACGAGCGTCCTTCGAACGGTGACCACTCCCGAGTTCGCCGGCATGACCTTTCACGAGGTGCTATCGAAGTCCGCCCTCAACCATGTACCGGGCGCTTCGCGCATGCCGTTCGCCTGGACCATCAACCCCTATCGCGGATGCAGTCATGCCTGCGTTTACTGCTTCGCCCGCGGAACGCACGAATACCTCGACCTCGACGGCGGCTCCGACTTCGATTCGCAGATCGTGGTGAAGACGAACGTGGTGGAGGTTCTCGAACGCGAGCTGCGCAAGGGCAGCTGGCAGCACGAGACGGTCGCGCTGGGCACGAACACCGACCCGTACCAGCGCGCCGAGGGGCGGTACAAGCTCATGCCCGGGATCATCGAGACGCTCGCGGCATCCGGCACGCCGATGTCGATCCTCACCAAGGGCACACTCATCCGTCGCGATATCCCGCTGCTCGTGAAGGCGGCCCAGCGTGTGCCGGTCGACGTGCAGATGTCGATCGCTATGTACGACGACGAACTGCAGAAGGCGATCGAGCCCGGCGCACCGACGACGCAGGCACGGCTCGACACCGTGCGCGCCCTGGCGGAGGCCGGATTCCCCGTCACCGTCTTCCTCATGCCGATCATGCCGCACATGACCGACTCGATCGGGGCGATCGACGATGCCCTCGCGCGCATCAAAGACGTGGGGGCACGCAGCGTGATCTATGGCGCCCTGCATCTGCGCCCTGGAGTGAAGCCGTGGTTCTTCCAATGGCTCGGCGAGAATCGCCCCGACCTCGTCTCGTCGTATCGCGGGCTCTATCCCGGGATGTCGGCGGAGGCCCCGAAGGGCTACCGGCAATGGCTCGCGAAGCGGGCTCGCCCGCTGATTCGCCTACACGGCCTCGACGGACGACACGAAGACGACTACCCGCAGCGCGGTAGTCGAGCCGGGCAGGGGCACGTGCAGTCGATCGCCGCGGGGCGCGTTCAGTTCACGGCATCCGCCCCGGCATCCGCTCCCCCGCAGCCGATGCTCTTCTAACGCGTCGGCCGACCATCGTCCGGCCGCGTAGGCTCGACAGTTATGGCAGTCGGCTCAACAATCCTCACGTTCGATGTGCAGCTCGCTGACACCGACCGCGGCATCTACGAAGACTTCTCTCTGCGAGTCGCACGGCACCCGTCCGAGACCGACGCATACATGCTCACCCGCATGCTCGCCTACGGGCTCGAGTACACCGAGGGCATCACCTTCAGTGAGGGCATCTCGAAGACCGACGAGCCCGCAGTGCTGGTACGCGACCTCACCGGCGCCCTCATGGCGTGGATCGAAGTCGGTGCCCCCGACGCCGAGCGCCTGCACTACGGCAGCCGGCTCGCCGAGCGCACCGTCATCTACACGCACCGCGACCCGGCGAAGGTCATGGCGCCGTGGGAAGGCAAGCGCATCCACCGATCCGAACACATCAGGGTCTTCAGCTTCGACCCCGGATTCATCGACTCGGCCGTGCCGCACCTCGAACGCCGCAACACGATGACTCTCACCGTCACCGAGCACGTGCTCTACCTCGACCTCAACGGCGCGAACCTCACCTCGGCCATCCACGAGCACGAGCTCTCTTAGGCACTCGTCCGGGAGCTTCGCCCAGGCGTCATTCGGGAGGAGATCGTCACTCCGGAGGATGGATTCCGCAGAATCATCCTCCCCGGCGCCGATCCCCTCCCGAGTGACGGGGCCGCGCGCCTCATCCGATCGGCTGCCTGAGCCCAGGGCACCCGTGAGGGGTGGAGACACGCCGTGCCCGCAGCATCCGACGCGGCGCGTCTTGCCCTCTCAGCGCTGACGCCGCCGCAGGCGCGACGGCTCAGAGGCCCGGAGCGGCGTTCCAGGCGTCGACGAACTCCTGCGCCCCGTCGGCGTAGCCCTTGAACAGGTCGGGGTGCAGCTTGCCCTTGACCAAGAACTCGAATCGCGCCCAGCAGTCGCGCGGGCCCCACGGCGTCGAGTCGTAGACCTCGACCTCCTGGTCGCGCAGCGCGACGGCCTTCAGCCCCTCCGCGATGACGGCCACGTCTGCCCCCTCGTCGAGAACCACGGTCATCGTGCTCGGGGTGTAGATCGCAGACCGCACTCCCTCGGTGTCGGCCACCTGCACCGCCGCCGCGAGGCTGCCCACGTATCCGGAGTCGGAGGTGCTCAGCCCCACGATGCGGCTTCCCGGCTCGGTCTCGCTCTGCACCGAGATCTGCAGAGACCGGTACGGCTGGATCGCGGGCGACGTGGCGAGCAACTGCTCCACAGCGAGCGCGGTGTCGACGTCGGCGGTGGTGACCATCAGCACCGTGATCTGCGCGGAGCGCCATTCCTCGCGTGCCGCGACCACACCCTCGATGGGCTCGAGAAGCGCGTTGACGGCTTCGACGGTGGCGGGATCCGAGCGATCGGGAGCGATCAGACCGGACGTGACGGTCGGCACCACTCCGGATGCCGCGGCGACGGCATCGATCGCGGGGGCGGCAGCCGCAGCATCCGCCCCCGTGCGCATGCGCACGTTCACGCCGTCGTCATCGATCGTGTAGCTCAGCACGTTTCCCGCCCCCGCGGCTGCGGCGACGATGTCGAGCCCCGGGCGGAGCGACGCGCCATCGCGGCTCTCGATCTCGCGGCGTTCGTGCAGGTCGGTGAGCGACAGGTACATCGCGGAGCTGTCGAGACCCGCCCCCTCGACGGCGTCGGCGATCGGCTCGACCAGGTCGGCCGGGTCGATGTCGGCCGCAGCGGTTCCCCAGACCTGCGCTTCGCCGTCCTCGCCGATCCCCACCGCGCCGTCGTAGACGCCCTCGATGTCGGAGAGCGCGGCGACGATCTCAGCGAGTGTCTGGGATCTCTCGTCGTCGGTGGAAGGCGACCACTGCCATTCGCCCGAGCGGAAATCGAAGAGATTCTCCTTGCCGGGATCGGGCTTCGTCATCTCGGCAAGGCGAACGGATGCTTCGGCGAGCTCGCCGGCATCGAGCGAGTCCTTCAGTGTGACCTGGTAGTCGTTCTTGCCCGACGCCTGATGCACGCTCTCGACGGCGGGGTCTTCGCCCACCCGCACGTCGACATCGGCCTGCCGCGCACAGCCCGCGAGGCCCGCCACGACGAGCACCCCTCCGAGCACGAGAGCAACACCACGACCGATTCTCCGCTGAGCATGCATTACTCCAGGGTATGTGGATATATCGGAACACCCGACGGGTAGGACTACCCACCGGCCCACCCCGCGCGCGTCCTGGGGGTCAGAAAAGTGCCGGGCCGGAAGCCCGTGCCCCGTCATTCGGGAGGAGATCCTCAGTGCGGAGGATGAATCCCGCGGATTCGTCCTCCGGTTCGCAGATCTCCTCCCGAACGAGGGCCGGGAGGGCGGGCGGGGCGGCGGAGCCCGTGACACGACGAAGGGCCGGAGGAGACCGATCGGATGCTTCCGACCGAGCCCCTTCCGGCCCTTCAATGCACCCCGAACGGGGCGCGAGTCAGCTCGTGAGAGCAGCCGCCGTCGGCATGCGACCGGCGATCTCCTCGATCACGTCGTCGTCGAGACGCGCGTTCTCGAACGGTGCGTCGATCTCGGCACGGTCGAGCAGCTCGGTCATGCGACGCTGGCGCTGACGCGTGATCAGCGTGACGACGCGACCCGAACGCCCCGCGCGGCCGGTGCGGCCCGAACGGTGCAGGTACGTCTTGTACTCGTCGGGAGCATCGGCCTGCACGACCAGGTCGATGTCGTCGACGTGGATGCCGCGCGCGGCGACATCGGTGGCGACGAGCACGCTCACGCGACCCGACGTCAGACGCTCGAGGTTGCGCGTGCGCTTGGCCTGGTTGAGGTCACCGTGCAGCGAGACGGCCGGGATGCCGGCGTCGTCGAACTGCTCGGCGAGCATGTCGGCGTAGGCGCGAGTGCGAGCGAAGACGAGGGTCTTGCCCGCGCGGTCGACGAGCGACGTGAGGATGTCGGCCTTGTCGCGGTGCTCGATCACGAGCACGCGGTGCTCGATGGTGCTCGAGTCCTGGTCTTCACCGGCGACCTCGTAGACAGCCGGGTCGACGAGGAACTCGTCGACGAGAGCTGCGACCTCGCGGTCGAGCGTGGCCGAGAAGAGCAGCTTCTGGCTGCCGTCGGCGGTGTGACGCAGAATACGCTGCACCGGCTCGACGAACCCGAGCTCGCACATGTGGTCGGCCTCGTCGAGCACCGCGATGCGGCAGTCCGAGAGGTCGAGCTTGCCCTGGTTGATGAGGTCTTCGATGCGACCGGGGGTACCGATCACGATGTCGACACCCTTCTTGAGCGCACCGACCTGGCGAGCCTGCGGCACGCCACCGTAGATCTGCGTGGTGAACAGACCCACGCTGCGGGCGATCGGCTGGATCGTGCGGTCGATCTGCAGCGCGAGCTCGCGCGTCGGAGCGAGGATGATCGCACGCGGCGAGCGTCCGAACTCACGACGCGTGCCGGCCTGCGACTGCAGCACGCGCTCGACGAGCGGTGCGCCGAACGCGATGGTCTTGCCCGAGCCGGTGCGGCCACGAGCGAGCACGTCGCGACCTTCGAGGACCGCCGGAATGCTGGCGGCCTGGATCGGGAACGGCGTCGCCGCGCCCATGCCCACGAGGACATCGACGATGTTGGGTCCGAGACCGAGGTCACCGAAGCTCACACCATCGACGGCGACGGCCGCGACGGACTTGGCCTCGAGACGCTCGTGCACGACGTCATCGCCCTGCTCGAACTTCTTCGCCGGGGCGGAGTTCGACGTGGCGTTCCAGTCGTTGCGGCTCGGACGATCGTTGCGCGCCGGACGCCCACGGGTGTCCGACGTCAGCGGGCGCGGACGCTCGGTGCGGTACGCGCCACCGGTCGACGGGCGGGAGCGCTCATCGCGGCCACCCTCGAACGAACGCTGCGTGCGGTCACGGTCGAAGGCACGACGCGCGCGATCGGCGTCGTAGCCACCGTTCGTGCGGTCGGATGCTCCCCGGTCGTCACGGCGCGGACGCTCGTCACGCTCGAAACGAGGACGCTCGGCCGAACGGTCGTAGCGGGGGCGCTCATCTCGGCCACCGGCACGGTTCGGGCGCTCGGACGCACCGCGGTCGTTGAAGCGAGGACGCTCGGCGCCACCACGGTCGTCACGACGCGGACGCTCGTCACGGTCGAAACGCGGACGCTCGGCGCCACGGTCGTTGAACCGGGCACGGTCGTTGCCGCGGTCATTGCTGCGGTCGTTGAACCGGGGACGCTCGGAGGCACCCTCGAAACGAGGGCGCTCGTCGCGGTGGTGCGGCGCGTCGCGGCGACCGGACTCGGCGCGGTTGCGGATGCCGCGCGACTCGTCGCGGCCGGCACGCTCGGACGGGGTCCAACGACGCTTCGGGGCACCGGTCTCGGCCTCCGCCGGGCGGTATCCGCGGTGTCCGGCGCTGCGGCTGCCGGGACGACGGTCGTATCCACCGGCTGCGGGCGCGGAGCGCCGGTCACCGGCATCCGATCGGCCACCACGCTCGTCGCGGGCTCCGTCGCGGGCAGGAGCGCCGCCGTGGTGACGGTCGTGGAAGGAGGTCTTGTTCGCGCCGTAGCGGGGCTCGAAGTTGCGCGCTGCGCGGCCGCCCTGGGGCTTCTTGTTCTTGGGCATGTCTGTGTCTTTCGTTCTCGCACGAGAACAGCACGGCACACGCCGGGCACCTTGGTGTCGGATGCCGGTCGCTCGGGGCCGGGGCCATTCATGTGATGGTTCATGTGCGTCGATGGACGCTCACCATCGGCCCCTGGACTCACACTTCAACACATAAAACGTCCGCGCACTGCGCGGGTGTCCGAAGCCGACCACAAGAGTGTACCCGGTGCACCTGGGAGACTCCCCCGCCGCGCGCCCCTCCCCCCACCGTGCGGGATCGATATGTCACGCTATGAGCCCCGGGAAGACGGCATATTGATCCCGCGACAGGGATGAGCCCGCCATACGATGGCGAGGTGAACTCCGCATCGCCCACCGGCATCCAGGTCGCCCTCCGTCGCGGCGACGTCACCGCTCAGATCGCCCAGGTCGGAGCATCCCTCCGCGCTCTGCGCATCGGCGACGTCGACCTCATCACGCCGTACGCGCTCGACATCCCGACGCCGGGATGCTCGGGAGTCGTGCTCGCCCCCTGGCCCAACCGCGTGCGCGACGGGGTGTGGGACGACGACGGCACCTCTCGTCGACTCGCCATCACCGAACCGAAGTTCGGCAACGCCAGCCACGGGCTGCTGCGCTTCACGGCCTACGAGATCGCTCAGACCGAGGAGTCGGTCACGCTGAGCGCCACGATCGTGCCGCAGACCGGGTACCCGTATCTGATCGACACCTCGGTCACCTACACGTTGACCGACCACGGCGTCGAGGTCACGCACACGCTCACCAACCGGTCGTCGACCGCGGCACCGGTCGCGCTGGGCACGCACCCGTACGTGACGATCGGCGACGTGGACCCGCACGACCTGGTGCTGCGGGTGCCCGCATCGACCGCGTTCGAGACCGACGAACGGATGCTCCCCACCGGCACCCGCCCGGCCGAGGCCGCCCTGCGCGACGGCGTGCGCCTCGGCGACATCACCCTCGACACCGGCTTCGCCGGCCTGGCCCGTGACGCCGACGGCCGCGTGCGCCACTCGCTCACCGCGCCCGATGGGCGTCGTCTCACGCTCTGGCAGGGCGAGGGCTTCGACTACGTGCAGGTCTACACCGCCACCAACTACCCGGGGCACGCGCTCGCGGTCGCGATCGAGCCGATGACCGCCCCCGCCGATGCGCTGAACAGCGGCCGCGGCATCCGCCGACTCGCCCCCGAAGAGGCTTGGAGCCTGAGCTGGGGCATCGCGCTGAGCTGATGACCCGACGCCGGCTGTCCACAACTCAGGACAGAACGACGCAGAGGCCCCGAATCCGACGCTTTCGCGGGGATTCGGGGCCTCCTGTCCTGAGTTAGGGACAGTGCATCACTGCGTCAACCACGGACGCTCGCGCAGTTCGCGCCGGGTCAGATGCGAGGTGTCGTGCGGGTCGGATGCCTCGGCCCCGACGAGAACGCCCGGTTCGCTCGCCTCGGCCGACGTGGGCCCGGCGGGTGCGTCGGGCTCGGAACCCGAGGGGGCCGCATCCGCGCCGCCGCCCTTGCGGGCCTGGCGTCGCTCCTTCGCCCCTTCGACGAGGTTGTACAGCGTCGGCAGCACGATCAGCGTCAGCACGGTCGACGAGATGAGTCCACCGATCACGACGATGGCGAGCGGCTGCGAGATGAAGCCGCCGTGCCCGGTGATGCCGAGCGCCATCGGGGTGAGGGCGAGGATCGTCGCGAGCGCGGTCATGAGGATCGGCCGCAGACGCTTCTCGCCACCGGCCTTCACCGCCTCGACGGTCGAGAGCCCCTTCTCGCGATATTGATTGACGAGGTCGACGAGCACGATCGCATTCGTGACCACGATGCCGATGAGCATCAGCACACCGATCAGCGAAGCGACGCCCAGCGGCACGCCCGTGATGATCTGCAGCAGGATCGCACCGGTCGCCGCGAACGGCACCGAGACGAGCAGCAGCAGCGGCTGGCGCAGCGACTTGAAGGTCGCGACCATGACCACGTAGACGATGAGGATCGCGGCGAGCATCGCCAGACCCAGCTGCGAGAACGAATCGGCCTGCTGCGAGGCGACGCCTCCCACCTCGGCCGATGCTCCGGCGGGCAGGTCGACGGCGTCGAGCGCGGCGGTGACGGATGCCGTCGCCACGGCGAGGTTGTCGGATGCCGGGGGCACCGTGATCGTGGCGGTGCGCTGGCCCTGCTCGGTGGTGATCGACGTGGGGCCGTTGCGCTCCTCGACGGTCGCGATGTCGCTCAGCTGCACGATGCCGGTGGGCGTCGGGATCGTGAGCGCACGAAGCGCGTCGACCGTGGTCGGCGGCTCGGACGTGACGAGGTACACGGTGAGCGCCGTGTCGTCGATCTCGACGGAGCCGACCTGCTGAGGCCGCATCGTGTTCGAGACGATCGCACCGACGGCGACCTCCGAGAGTCCGCGCTCTGCGGCGGCCTCGCGGTCGACGACCACGGCGATGTACGGCAGCGCGGCGGCGAGGTTGTCGGTGACCTGACCGATGCCGTCCCGTCCGTCGAGTTCGTCCATCACCGCGGTGGTGGCGGTGGCGAGGTCGTCGCCGTTCGATGCCGAGACGGTGATCTCGATGTCGCTCGATCCGAATCCGGCCGACGAGGCGACCGAGACGTCGCCGACGTCGGACAGACCGTCGATCGCGTCCTGCACATCGGCGCGCAGCTTCTCCTGATCGACGCTCTCATCGGTGAGCACCGAGTAGGTGACGCCGGCGGATCCACCCGAGAAGGCGTCGCGCACCGACGAACCACTCGACCCGATCGAGGCCTGCACGTGCTCGATGCCGTCGATGCCGCTCAGGGCGTCTTCGACCGAGATCGCGGCTTCGGACTTCGCCTCGAGGCTGGCCGTCGGACCGAGGTCCTGCGTGATGGTCATCGTGTTCTGACCGGAGTCGCCGAGGAAGTTCTGCTTCATGAACGGCGCAGCGGCGAGCGTCGCGCCCAGCACCACCACGGCAAGGGTGACGGTGACGGCCGAATGCTTGAGCGTCCAGGCGAGGATCGGCCGGTAGGCCTTCTGCAGCTTGGTGGGCGGGGCATCCGGATGCTCCGGATCGATCGCGACGCCGTTCTCGTCGAGCAGCGGCTTGCCGGGCTTGAGGAACCAGTACGCGAGCACCGGAACGATCGTCAGCGAGACGAGCAGTGACGCGATCATCGCGATCGACACCGTCATCGCGAACGGGCGGAACAGCTCGCCGACCATGTCGCCGACGAAGACGATCGGCAGGAAGACGGCGACGGTGGTGATGGTGGATGCCGTGACCGCCATCGCGACCTCGCGCACCGCCAACCGGATCGCATCGCCCTTGTCGGCGTCGCCGACGTAGTGCCTCTTGATGTTCTCGATCACGACGATGGAGTCGTCGACCACACGCCCGATGGCGATCGTCAGGGCGCCGAGCGTGAGGATGTTCAGCGAGTAGCCGAACGCCTGCAGCCCGATGAACGTGACGAGCACGGAGGTCGGGATCGAGATCGCGGTAACGAGCGTCGAGCGCACCGACATCAGGAACACGAGGATGACGAGCACGGCCATCACGAGGCCGAGGAGGCCCTCGACCGCGAGGGTCTCGATCGACTGCTGGATGAAGGGCGCCTGGTCGAAGATGACGGTGAAGGTGGCGTCGGGGAACGCCTCGCCGATCTCGTCGAGTGCGGCGATCACTCCGGCCGATACCTCGACGGTGTTGGCGGAGGGCAGCTTGGTGATCGAGATCGACAGGGCGTCTTCGCCGTCGACCCGCGAGATCGAGCTGATCGGGTCGGACTCCTGTGCGACCGTCGCGACCTCGCCGATGGTGAGATCGGTGCCGACGAGCGGCAGGGCTGCGATCTCGTCGACCGAGCCGATCTTCGCTCCGGTCTGCACCGTGAGCGTCTCACCGTTCTCGGTGATGTCCCCACCGGGGAACAGCGTGCCGTTCTGGTCGAGGGCGTCACGGATCGCCTGCGTGCTCTCGCCTGCTGCGGCGAGCTTCGCGACGTCCGGCGTGATGGTGATGCGCTGGCCGACGCCACCGACGATCTCGGCCGCGTTCACCCCGTCGACGTCTTCGAGCTTCGGGATCGCCACGCTCTCGAGCTCGGCCTGCGCGTTCTCCGCGTCTTCGAAGCCCGAGACGGCGATCTGGATCACCGGCAGATCGTTGATCGAGATCGCCAGCACCTGCGGGCTGACGTCTTCGGGCAGCGTCGACGAGATGCGGTTGATCGACTGCTGGATCTTCTGCTCGGCGGTCGCGAGGTTCGTGCCGTACGCGAACATCACCTGCACGATCGACGCGTTCGTCGTGCTCGTCGCCGTGGTCGATTCGAGGTCGGGAACACCCTGGATCGCCGCCTCGATGGGCGTCGACAGGTCGTTCTCGACGACCTCCGGCGATGCGCCGGGGTACGTCGTCATCACGACGAGGGCGGGCAGCTCGAGCGAAGGGATGAGCTCCTGCTTGAGGTTGGTGAGAGCGAGGCCACCGAAGACCGCGGCGACGATCGTGATCAGGGCGATGAGCGCGCGGTTCTTCAGGCTCAGGACGGCGAGTTTCGACAAGGCTGTTCCTCGGTGACTGTCTATGCGGATGCGGTGGTGCGGGGAAGGAGGATTCCGGCGAGGGCGTCTCGGATGAGGCGTTCCTCGAGAGGTTTCTCGCTGATCTGGGCGTGCCACAGTACGCCGTCGATGAAGACGGCTGCTGCCTGGGCACGATCCTGACCATGAACGGGGGCGATGAAGGCGACGACCTGGTCGGACCAGCGTTGCGCGAGTTCGCGCACCCGCGGGTCGTGCACGGCAGCGGTGACGACGGCGCGGTCGGCCTCGAGGGCGTGCGCGTCGGCGAGGCTCTCGGTGATGAGCCGGGCGAGCGCCTCGGGCGTGACGCCGACCGCCTCGACGGCCTGGCGCGTGGTCTCGATGCGCAGCTCGATCTCGGCGACGAGGGCGCCGAGCGCGGCGGTGCGCAGGTCGTCGAGCGTGTCGAAGTACTGAGTCGTGGCACCGAGCGGCACGCCGGCGCGGGCGGCGACCTTGCGGTGGGTGAGAGCGTCGACGCCGATCTCGACGATCAGTTCAGCGGCGGCCTGGACGATCTCGCGACGGCGCGCCTCAGGGTCGCGTCTGCGTCGCGGCTCTGTCATCGGATCCCCGTCATCTCATACCCCAGTACGTCCGTACATGTACATTTGTACATTTTCGGGATGGGAAGAAGCTGGGAGCAGGCGCCGTCTAGGTCAGCGCTGCACCGAGAGCGAGTCCCGCGCCCGCGGCGAGCAGGCCCAGCAGCAGCATCCCGACGGCGTGGAACGCAGAGGCTCGCCGCTCCCCGTCGCGCCACAGCGCCACCGCGTCGAGCATGGCCGTGCTGAACGTCGTGTACCCGCCGATCAGGCCGGCGCCGATGACGAACAGGTGCTCCGGCAGTGCGGCCGTGACGAGGCCGAGTGCGAACGACCCGGTCAGGTTGATCAGCAGGATGCCCCACGGGTAGCGCCGACCCGCCCATCGGGCGACGCCGAGATCGACGACGTAGCGCAGCACGCTGCCCAGGCCTCCGGCGAGCGCGGCCCCGAGGAACACCAGCGGGCTCACGCGCGGGCCTCCCCGGCTGTACGACTGCGGCCCAGCCGCAGACCGAGCGCAGCGGCGGCGAGACCGAGCACGAGCGACCCGAGGGCGTACGCGATGGCGAGGAGCGGAGCATCCGTCCACAACGCGATCGTGCCCGTCATGAACGAGCTGTACGTCGTGAAGCCGCCGAGCAAGCCGGTCGCGAGAAAGACCCGCAGATCCCTCGACGCGGGCAGCCGTGCCGCGACCACGCCGATCGCGAAAGCGCCGACGACGTTCGCCATCAGGATCGCCGTCGGGAAGCCGCCCTGATCGGGAAGGACCAGCATCAGACCGAGCCGCGCCGCTGCACCGATCGTGCCGCCGGCGGCGACGAGAAGAAGGCGGCGCAGGTTCACGTTCGCCACTGTAGTCGCCGTCTCCCCCTGCGCCGCACGAATGTCAAGCCTGTGGTCGTACAGCATCGGTCGTCGTTGACTGGCCGCATGAAGCCCCTCTGGAAGATCGACCCGACCACCCCTCTCGGCTCGCCCTTCGATGCGGAGTCGCGCCACGACGTCGTGATCGTCGGCGCCGGCATCACCGGCCTGACGACGGGCGTCATGCTCGCCCGCGCGGGTCTCGACGTGACCGTGATCGACGCCGGGGAGGTCGCCGAGCTCGCCACGGGCGGGAACACCGGCAAGCTCTCGCTGCTGCAGGGCAAGACCCTCGCGACGATCCGCGAGCACCACCCCGCCTCTCTCGTGCGCGCCTACGTAGACGGCAACCGCGCGGGGATGGAATGGCTGCTCGCCTTCGCCGACAATGCCGGGGTGTCGTACACGCGGCGCACCGACCACTCCTACGCGCAGCAGGAGAGCGGCCTCGATGCGGTGCGCGATCAGCATGCGGCGGCCAGCGAGGCGGGCCTGCCGGTGCGGATGCTGTCGCCCGACGACCTGTCGACGGCGTTCCCGGTGGCGGGCGCCGTCGCCCTCGACGACCAGGTCATGATCGATCCCGTGCAGGTGGCGCGGGCGCTGGCCCGCGAACTGGTCGCCGCCGGCGGCACGCTGCACACGGGCATCCGCGCCACCGGCGTTCGTGTGATCCCCGAACCGCGGGTCAACACCGCAGCCGGGCCACTGTTCGCGAACCACATCGTTCTCGCGACCGGAAGCGCCATCCTCGACCGCGGCCTCTATTTCGCGAAGACCCACGGCATGCGGTCGTACTGCGTCTCGTTCCGGGTGCCGGGAGAGGTGCCCCGCGAGACGTTCCTCTCGGTCGACGGTCCCACCCGCTCGATCCGTCCGGTGACGGAAGACGACGGTCCCGGTGGCACCGCACAGCTCATCGTCGGCGGCAACGGGCATCCGGTCGGCCGGTCCGACAGCGAGCACGCCGCCGTCGAAGACCTCGTCGCCTGGACCACCCGCCACTTTCCCGGTGCCGAAGAGACGCACCGGTGGTCGGCGCAGGACTATGAGTCGCACAACCTCATCCCCTTCGTGGGGGCGATGCCGCGCGGACTCGGGCACATCCGTCTCGCCACCGGCTACGCCAAGTGGGGCCTGTCGAACGCTCCGGCCGCCGCGATGCGCCTGACCACCGAGATCCTGGGCGCCCCGTGGCGGGAGCGTCCGCACTGGATGAACACGATCGCCACGCGCATGACCGTGCCCGCCGACCTCGCTCGCGGCGCCTCCGAAGGCGTCAAGGTGGGTGCGGAGGCGGTGAAGGGCTGGAAGGATGCCGAATCCCACGGCGTTCCGGTCGCACAGCCGGCCGAGGGCAACGGCGTCGTCGCCAACCGTGCAGGTCTGCCGGTGGGCATCTCGACCGTCGACGGCGTCACACGCGCGGTCGACGCCGTGTGCCCGCACCTCGGCGGAGTGCTGGCGTGGAACGACGCCGAGTGCACCTGGGACTGCCCGCTGCACGCCTCGCGCTTCGCGCCCGACGGCACGCGCATCGAGGGCCCGGCGTTGAAGGATCTGACCGAGCTTCCCCGCTCGGGGCGGCGCTGACGGGCGCCCCCTCATCGCGTCGCGAGGGGTCACAACACGCCGCACCGGATGCTGTCGATGCGGCGTGTCCTGACCCCTCACCGGGCGACGGGGTCAGTCCTCGTGGGGCGGCGGAGCATCCCATCCCTGCTGCGG
The DNA here is from genome assembly GCF_044743285.1 of Microbacterium sp. NPDC087665. Lineage (NCBI taxonomy): Bacteria > Bacillati > Actinomycetota > Actinomycetes > Micrococcales > Microbacteriaceae > Microbacterium > Microbacterium sp. NPDC087665. The sequence continues at coordinate 20,278 of NZ_JBIUWD010000010.1, forward strand.
CGTCTCGCCGTTCTCGCGGAAGACGTACTGCGAGACGAGCCGGCGCTGGCTGCTCGACCAGTCGATCGCGGGTCGGCGCTGCTCGGGCGGAAGGTAGCCGAGGCGGTACACGGCCATGAGCTCGAGGTCGTCGGGAACCCGCAGCAGGTCGACGATCTCGTCCCAGCGACCCGGAACCTCCATCGGGAACGAGATGAACTGAATGCCCATGCCGAGCTCGACCGTGGTGAGCCAGATGTTCTCCATCGCGGCACCCATGCTGAACACCGAGTAGAACGACGACAGCTGACCGGGGCGGTATTCGCTGCGGTCGAGCATCACGCCCAGCAGCAGCGGCGACCCCGCCACGAGCTTGCGGTTCTCGGCGCCCAGCGTCTTCGGCACCCCGAACGTGTTCATCAGGGTCTGGCCGCGTTTCGTGAACACCTGGCTCGTGAACGGACGCAGCGCTGCGGGGAGCTTGTCGAACAGCATCCCGCTGCGTTTCTCGTCCATCTCGGCCTGACTGAAACGGAAGTACGGCTTGTAGCGCTCGAAGAACGTGCCGTTCGACATCGCCTCGGTCATGCTCTCGCCCGAGATGCGGGCGATCTGATCGATCGTCTCGCGGCTCTCGATCACGACGAACCGCCACGGCTGACTGTTCAGCTGCGACGGCGCGCGGCCCGCCGCCTCGAGCAGCACGCGCTGATGCTCTTCGGAGACCGGGTCGGGCAGGAACGCCCCGTTGGTGGTCTTGCGGCGGCGGATGGCATCGAGCAGTTCCATGCGGTCACTTCCGGTCGGTGGCGATGCGCGAGCACACGAGGCCCGCGACGATGAAGGGAGCCGCGGCGAGCGCGACGAGCGGATGCTTGGCACTGTGCGTACCGAGGTACGGGATCGCGGCGAGCGGGGCGATGGCGGGAGTCAGCGCAAGGGCGGCCCGGCGGCTCGCGTGGCGAGGACGCCCCCAGACGCCGGCGCTCAGGGCGGCGGCGGTGCTCACGCACGTGGCGATGTAGAGGGCGTGGTGCACCCAGCGGAAGTCGCGGGTGTCGATCGTCTTCGTCGCGACCGCGACCCCCAGCGCCACGTTGGCGCCGTAGGCGGCGGTGGCGGCCACGAACAGCGGCGCCGCGTTCGTGCGCTGCGGCGCCCGCCGCCTCGCCAGCCATCCGTGGATCATGCCCTGACCCTACGCCCGACTCCCCCGCGCCGAGCCACCCCCTTGCAGACCCCGTACGACTTTCGGTACGCACCCTTCGTCTCGTCGCTGCGCTCCTCGCTCAGGAACCGGAGAGCACACAACCCGGTTCCTGAGCGAGCGAAGCGAGACGAAGGACGCCTACAGGTTCGCCTCGGCGTAGACGCGCAGCGCGTCACGCACGAACTCGGCTCCCTGTGTGCCGCCCGATGAGGTCGCGTAGTTCGCGCCGAAGCGCGGGTCTGCGACGTACATCTCGCCGAGTCCGAGCACGTAGCCCTTGACGTCGGCGCCCGTCGGAGTGCCGGGCACGCTCGCCAGCCACTCGACGTGACGGCGGGCGAGATCCTGCGCCTCAGCGGATGCCGGGTCGCCACCGCTCTCGGCGGCGGCGATCCAGTCGCGGCTCAGGTCGGAGACCCTGCGCTGCCACTCGGAGCGCTCGGCATCCGTCATCCCCCGCCACCAGCTGTCGCTGTCGGCGTAGGCCTTCGCGCCCCAACGCTGCTCGACCTCTTGCCGGTACTGGGTGTGGTCGAAACCGTCGAACATGTTCTCTGCCATGAGTTGTTCACCTCCTCTCAATGCGTCGATGGTGGATTCGACCGACGCGATCTGCCGCGCCAGTCGGGTCTGCTCCTCGCGCAGGAGCGCGAGGTGGGTCTCGAGAGCGGATGCTTCGCTTCGGGCCCCTGATCCGTCACCCGGGGTCCCTGAGCCTGTCGAAGGGCCGAGCACGTCGGCCACCTGCGGGAGCCCGAGGCCGAGTTCGCGCAGCAGCAGGATGCGTTGCAGGCGCACGAGGGCGTGCTCGTCGTAGTGCCGGTATCCGTTCTGTGCGATGCGCGACGGCGGCAGCAGGCCGATGTCGTCGTAGTGACGCAGCGTTCTGCTGGTGGTGCCGGCGATGCGGGCGATCTCCTGGATCGACCAGTCACGACTGCTCATGCTCTTCTCCTTCCGTGGTGATGTCTCCACCGTAGAAGTTGACGTTGCGTCAATGTCAAGCAGGGAGTTTCCTGGCAGCCCTCTCGAATCGAGATATATCGTGTTATTGTTCTCGAACACGATATATCTCGATCCGCACAACCCAGGAGAAGCAGACATGACCGAGAAGTGGCTCATCGCCCCCGGCGAGGAACGCGTCATCGACATCGAATCCGTGACGCGCCTCAAGGTCGGCCTCGTCGGCGGACAGGTCGACATCATCGCGCACGACGAACCGGGCATCCGCATCGAAGCGCACGGCGTCACCACGAAAGACCTCCGCATCGAGGCGCACGACGGCGAGGTCGAGATCGACCACCCGCAGCTCGGGTGGGACAACTTCCTCGAGGTGTTCCGCAACTTCGGTTCGGGCGGCCCCCGCGCAGAGGTCAGCGTCGCCGTGCCCCGCTCGATCGCCCTCAACCTCGGCGTCGTCAGCGCCGGCGCACTGGTCGCCGGCATCCGCAACGACACCCGCCTCAACACCGTCTCGGGGGACATCATCGTCGACACCCTGATCGGCGACCTCTCGGTCAACACGGTCTCGGGCGACGTGCAGGTGCGCGGCCTCACCGGGTCGATCACGGCGAACAGCGTCTCGGGCGATGTCGCCGTCACCGGCGCGGTGCGCAAGGCCATCGTCGACATCGTCTCGGGCTCGACGCTCGTCGACGCCGCGGGCGATGTGAATACCATCACCGTGAACTCCGTCTCGGGCGGCACCACCGTGCGCCTCGACGAGTCGCTCGCCGCGAACTACGTGCTGCGCTCGCTCAGCGGTCGCCTGCTCATCGATGGCCAGGAGCGCAGCACGTCGGGCCCCAGCAACTACACGGGCACCAAGGGCGAATTGGCCGGCCGATTCGTCGACCTGCGCGTGAACTCCGTCTCGGGCGGCGTGACCGTGCTGCGCCGCACCCCCGCGTCGATCACCGACGACGCGGAATGGGAGGAAGAAGCATGAGTCCCGCCGTCTTCTCGCACGGAGACCTGCGGCTGTATCTGCTGTCGCTGCTCGCCGAGTCGCCGCAGCACGGGTACGGCATCATCCAGGCACTCACCGACCGCACCGGCGGCACGTACACGCCGAGCGCCGGCACCATCTACCCGCGGCTCGCGAAGCTCGAAGAAGAGGGCCTCGTCACCAAGACCGTCGACGGTCGCACCACGATCTACGCGATCACCGACGCCGGCCGAGCCGAGCTCGCCTCGCGTGAGAACGACCTGGCGGGCATCGAGTCCGGCCTCGCCGACTCCGTGCGGCTCATCGCCAACGAGGTTCGCCAGAGCGTGCAAGACGCGATGAAGACCCTCCGCGCCGACCTGGCCTCGGCGGCGAACGACGAGCGCGCGGCAGCGAAGAGCCGTCCGCGTTCGGCATCCGACGATTCCCGGGTCACCAGCCGCGAGGAGATGCACCGGGCGGATGCCGTCATCAACGCGTTCCGCGCCCGGGTGCGCACCGACCTGCGCACGCATGTAGCTCAGGGCGGGTCGCTGCCGGCGACCGTCGTGACCGATCTCGAGAACGCCCTCGACGAAGCGGCCCGCGCCGTGACCGTCGGGCTCAGCACGACCTGACGCGAGCGCTGAGGCGCTGGCCCCTGGGCCGGTGCGCCCTCCGAGCCGCTGAGCGCGTTGGGTCGCTGAGCTTGTCGAAGCGCCCCGCCGGGAGAGATTCGCTCAACACGAAGGGCCGGGCATCCATTGCGGATGCCCGGCCCTTCGTCCGTGTCGGCCGCCTACACTCGACGAATGGCACCGGAGACAGCCCTACTGAGATATCGCTATCCCGACGGTCGGCTCCAGGCGGCTCTTCCTCTTCGAGTCATCGAATCGAATACAGAGGTGCTGGCCGGTTGGTTACCCTCGGGATCCGAGATCGCCTACTGGGCCACGACCACAGGCGAAGACCCGCGCACGGTTGCTCTGGAATCACGCTTTCGACAACGTCTCACCACCGCAGAGAGACGATGGGTGGGCGGAAGCGTTCTCCGAGTGATCCCCTTCGCTCAGCCCTGGCAGGTGCTTCATTTCTGGGACTCGGACGGAGTCTTCGCCGGGTGGTACGTGAATCTCGAGTCCGAGAAGCAGCGCGATCGTCTCGGTCTCGTGGCGGTCGATTGGTATCTCGATCTCGTCATCTCCGCCGACTTCACCGTCGAGTGGAAGGACGAGGCCGAGGCGGCAGCTGCCGTTCACACGGAGTACTTGCGCGAGGGCGATCTGGTCCGCGCCCGCCGCACGGGCGAATCAATCGCGACTGACCCTCGCGCGTTCGTCGAATCGCTCGGACGCTGGGATATCTCACATCCTCCTGAGAGGAACGAACAGCCCCTTGAGCTTCCACTCGGATGGGATGCTCTCTGACACGCGACGGCCTGGTCCACCCTCTCGGCCGACGGTATACTGAAAGTATGACCACCACGATCAAGGTAAGCGATGAGCTCCGTGATCGCCTCAAGGAGCAGGCCGCGCGCGACGGCCTCACCCTCGGTGCGCACCTTTCGCACCTCGCCGATGCCGAGGACCGCCGGTGGCGACTCGAGTCATTGCGGGAAGCGGTCGCCCAGACGTCGCAAGCGGACGTCGAGTCGTACTCTGCAGAGACTGCGGAATGGGCGCGACTCGAACTCCCTCACGCCTCGTGAGTGCACTCGAACTCTCACCAGGCGTCGTCGCTTGGGCCGCACTGGCGCCGGCGCGAGGACGAGAGCAGGGCGGACACCGCCCGGTGCTCATCATCGCATCAGCCGGATACCTCGACGCAGTGACGACGCTCGCCATCGCGCTGCCGATCACGACGACCGATCGCGGGTGGCCCAACCACATTCGGGTCGAAGGACCCAGCGGACTGGATCAGCCCTCCTGGATCATGACGGAGCAACCGCGCACGCTGTCGCGTGATCGCCTCACCGGTGTCGCCGGCTCCGTCACCCCGGAATGCATCCGAGCTGTTCGAGCGTGGCTCGGGGACTTCCTGGACCTCTAGGGGCGTGACCCGAGTCCCGTGGAAGGATGGCCGGATGAATGCGCTCCGTCCGATCGACACGACGACCTGGCCTCGCGCCCCGCACTTCGCCCACTACCGCGAGGCCGTGCCCTGCACGTATGCGATGACCGTCGAGTTGGACGCGACGAGGATGGTGCGCGCGCTGCGCGACTCAGACCGCAAGACATATCCGACCCAGATCTGGGCGCTCGCCTCCGTCGTGAACCGGCACGACGAGTTTCGGATGGGGCTGACCGACGACGGCGCTCCCGGAGTGTGGGGCACGGTCCATCCAGCCTTCACGGTCTTCAATCCCGAGCGAGAGACGTTCGCGAGCGTGTGGACGCCGTTCGACGCCGACTTCGGGGCGTTCCACGACCGCGCGGTGGACCTCTTGGCGACTTACCGCTCCGCCACATCGATGTTGCCCCAGAGCGACACCCCGCCCAACGTCTTCGACATCTCGAGCCTGCCATGGACGTCGTTCACGGGCTTCTCCCTGCAGATCAAGAACGGCTGGGAGCACCTGCTGCCCATCTTCACCCTCGGCCGATACACCGAGAAGGGCGGGCGGATCATGCAGCCGCTTTCGATCCAGGTCCATCACGCCGCCGCAGACGGGTTCCACACGTCGCGCCTTCTCGAGGAGCTGCAGTCTCTGCTCGACGAGCCCGACTGGATCAGCGGCTGATCCGAAACGTGCCGGCCCTTCGACAAGCTCAGGGACCCACTACGGAGCGAGCGACCGTCCCCTACTCGGGCCAGATCTCCTTCTGCGAGTCGGGCACGGCCTCGCCCAACGGCACGACCAGCACCGAGCGGTGCTGCCGGTGCGTGAGGCGCGCGGCGACCGAGCCGGTGAAGAACTCGCGGATCGACTCGCCGATGCCCCGCTTGCGGGTGCCGACGACGATCAGCTGCGCATCGAGCTTCTGAGCGAGCTGCTTGATCGCCAGGGCGGGATCCCCGACGAGCTGACGCGCGGTCCACGTGAGATCGGTCTTGTCGAGCACCTCGGCGACCGAAGCCTGAACCGCCTCGAACTCGGCGGCACCGGCATCGAAATTGATGTCGATGGGCGCGGAATGCACGTACCCATCGGGGTCTTCGTAGGTGACGAATCGGGTCACGTCGACGTGCGCCACGACCAGCGGCACGCCGAAGAGGCGAGCGAACTTCGCGGCCTCATCGAGCACGTGCCGATCTTGGTGGGGCTGCACTCCGACGATCACAGCTTTCTGCAATGCCGCGTTCTGCGCCGCCTCGTCGGACGGAGTGGAGGTGTTGTCGGTCATGAGGATCGCTCCCTTCACCAGCCTGGGTAGGCCGGAGAACCCGGCCCGCGTGCTATTCTGAATGCTACTCTTACCGGCCTCGAACCGGTGTCGTGAATGCCGCGGGCCCTCGTTGCCCGCCGCTTAAATCGTGAGGGGGTCTCGCGCATGGGCCGTGGCCGTCAGAAGGCGAAGCACACAAAGATCGCCCGCGAACTCAAGGCGTACAGTCCGTCGGTGAACTACTCAGCGCTCGAGCGCGAGTTGGCACATCCGACCGACGAGAACGCCTATGTCGACAAGTGGGCAGATGACTATGTCGACGAGGACGAAGACGAACTAGAGAAGGCCTAACCGCCCTCTCCCGTTCGAAACCCCCGTATGACCTACGGGGGTTTCCTCGTACCCGGGCGCACCTGAGAGAATCGTCGGATGCCCCACGTCGTCGCGCTCTACCGTCACCCGATCAAGGGGTTCACCCCCGAGCCGCTCGAGTCGATGACCGTGCAGTCCGACGGACGCGTGGCCGGCGACCGTGTGCTCGCGTTCCGGTTCGCCGATGCGGCGACTCCGGAAGAGCGCGACGGCCTCGACCACTGGCCGAAGGCGAAGGGCCTCTCGCTGCAGGACTTCCCGGCGCTGGCCGCGCTGCGCACCCACTACGACGACAAGCGCGCACGCGTGCGCATCGAGCACGAGGGCGCCGTGCTCGTCGAGGCCGCCCTCGACGAGGCGGGCCGCGCGGAGCTGACGGATGCCGTCACCGCATTCGTGCTCGCGACGCCGGAGGGCCGACGCCTCGGGCGCCCCGGCCGCCTCCCCCTCGTGCTGGTCGGCGATGGCGAGACCTCGCGATTCCAAGACCGTGCGCGCGGTTACGTCTCGCTGCACAGCCGCGGCAGTGCGGATGCTCTGGCCGAGGCGGCGGGAACGGGAATCGATGACCGACGCTTCCGCTCGAACATCGTGATCGACGGCGTCGACGCGTGGGCCGAGCTCGATTGGCAGGGCGAGGTGCGCATCGGCGACGTCACGTTGCGCACCGAGGGCCCGATCGTGCGGTGCCTCGCGACCCACGCGAACCCCGACACGGGCGAGCGCGATGTGCGGGTGCTCACCACCCTCACCAATGCCATCGGGCAAACCGAACCGACGCTCGGACGCCTGTTCCTGCCCGCGACCGGCGGGATCGATCACGCCTCGACGGCCGGCATCATCCGCGTGGGCGACGACGTGCACGTCGGCTGATCACCAGCGCCTGACGTCACCCGCACCCGGCTTCACCGGCGGCGAACGTCACCAGCGACCGTGGCGCAGTTCCCAGTCGTCTTCGATCGTGCGACGGCGTCCGGCGACGATACCCGCCGGGATCGACACCACGAGCACACCGGCGACGACGAGCAGCGGCACCTGCCACCCTCCGGTCGTCTCGTGCAGCAGACCCACGAGCAACGGGAAGACGGCGGCGATCGCGTAGCCGATGCTTTGCACGAAACCGCTGAGCGCGACCGCGCTCTCGGGCGTGCGGGCACGGATGCTCAGCAGCACCAGACTCAGCGGGAACATGATCGCCGTGAGTCCGAAGATGCTCACCCAGAGCGGCAGCGCGACGGTGGGTGCGAAGAACAGACCGGCGAGACCGGTGAGGCCCGCCGCCACCGCGAACAGGAACAGCGGACGCGTGGCTTGGAACCGCACGACGAGGATCGGCACGAGCATGCCGCACGGCAGACCCAGCAGCGCGAAGAGCGAGAGCAGGAAACCGGCCGTCGCGGGGGTCACACCACCGATGTCGACGAGCATCGTCGGCAACCAGGCGAACGAGACGTAGGCCATCGTCGACGACGTGCCGAACACGAGCGCCAGCGCCCACGCCATCGGCAGTCGCCAGAGCCGACCGAACACCCGCGGGTTCGCCGGGACCGTCGTGATCGGACCGGTGGCCACGGCCACGGCATCCGTCAGATCGTGCAGACCATCGGTCGGATCGATCTCGACATCGCCGTCGGCAGCCCGCGCTGTCTTCGGGGCACGTCGCTCGGCGATCAACAGCGTCAGCCAGGGCAGCAGGGCGAGTGCGGCGAAGAGACCCCAGAGCCCGAGGGAGACGCGCCATCCGAGCGAATCGGCGATCGGCACGGCGACCAGCGGCGGGATGAAGGTCGAGACGGCCATCATCGTCGAGTACAGCGTCATCATCACGCCGAGACGATCGGGGAAGTACTTCTTCACCAGCGGCGGCAGCAGCACGTTGCCTGCGCCGACGCCGGCGAAGACCACGGCGGTCGCGGCGAGCAGCGTCACCGAATCGATCGAGAGGCCGCGCAGCACGAGACCGAGCGTCATCAGCGCAAGGGCGCCCACCGCCACGCGTTCGAGGCCGAAGCGGCGTTCGAAGAGCGGCGTGAGCAGACCGAACACCGCGAAGCACACCGGCGGCGCCGCACCGATCAGACCGACGACGACCGGAGACACCGGGAAGTCCTCGGCCACGTGATCGATCACGGGCGACAGCGACGCCACGGCCGACCGCAGCGAGAACGCCACGAGCACGATGCCGAGCAGCGCGAGAGTCCGCCCCTGCCAGAGCGGGCGGCCTTCCGACGGGCTCAAAGACCCCGACATCAGGAGGTCTGGGAGCCCTCGACCCAGGCGAGGTACTCGTCGGAGACGGTTCCGGTGACGTACCGGCCGTCGAAGCAGCTCATGTCGAGCTCCTCGACCACGGAACCCTCGGTGATCGCCGCCTTCAGGTCGTCGACCTCCTGGTAGACGAGGTGGTCGCAACCCAGCACTTCAGCGATCTCGGGGATCGTGCGGCCGTGCGCGATCAGCTCCTGACGCGACGGCATGTTGATGCCGTAGACGTGCGGATGCCGCACCGGAGGCGCCGCGGACGCGAAGGTGACCGAGGTCGCCCCGGCGTCGCGCGCCATCTGGATGATCTCCTTCGACGTCGTGCCGCGCACGATCGAGTCGTCGATGAGGAGCACGTTCTTGCCCTGGAACTCGGTCGACATGGCGTTGAGCTTCTGACGCACGCTCTTCTTGCGCACGGCCTGGCCCGGCATGATGAAGGTGCGGCCGACGTAGCGGTTCTTGTAGAAGCCCTCGCGGTACTCGATGCCGAGCTTGCGGGCGACCTCCATCGCGGCGGGCCGCGACGAGTCGGGGATGGGCATGACCACGTCGATCTTGTCCATCGGCACGTGCTTGGCGATGGTGTCGGCGAGACGGTCGCCCATGCGCAGACGCGACTCGTAGACCGAGATGCCGTTCATGACCGAGTCGGGACGGGCGAGGTAGACGTACTCGAACGCGCAGGGAGCGAGGCGCGGGTCGGTGGCGCACTGCTTGGTGTGCAGCTCGCCCTCGGTCGTGATGAACACGGCCTCGCCGGGATCGACCTCGCGCACGACCTCGTAGTCGCCGTTCTCGAGCACCAGTGACTCGCTCGTGACGACCCACTCGTCGCGCCCCTCGGCGCCGGGAGCGGTCGACGGACGGCGGCCCAGGATGAGCGGGCGGATGCCGAACGGATCGCGGAAGGCGAGCAGACCGTAGCCCGCGATCACGGCGATCACGGCGTAGGCGCCCTCGATGCGCTCGTGGGTGCGGGCGACCGCCTCGAACACGCGCTCGGGGTCGAGGTCGACGGTCGAGGTCGTGTTCTGCAGCTCACCGGCGAGCACGTTGAGCAGCAGCTCGGTGTCGCTCGACGAGTTGAGGTGGCGGCGATCGCGCTTGGCCATCTCGGCGGTGAGCTCACGCGTGTTGGTGAGGTTGCCGTTGTGGATGAGGATGATGCCGTACGGCGCGTTCACGTAGAACGGCTGCATCTCCTCTTCGCTCGAGGCGGTGCCCTTCGTGGCGTAGCGCACGTGACCGAGGCCGACGTTGCCGAGCAGCGCCCGCATGTCGCGGGTGCGGAACGCCTCGCGCACCATCCCCTGCGCCTTCGCGTTGTGCATGATGCCGTTGGCTTCAGCGGTCGATATGCCCGTCGCGTCTTGCCCGCGATGCTGCAGGAGCAGAAGCGCGTCGTAGATGTCCTGGTTGACCGGGGCTGCCCCCACCATTCCGACGATGCCGCACATGGGGGTTTACATCGCTCCGTCCGCGTAGGCGCCCACGAGGCGCACCGCTCCGCCGTCGACGCCCTTGGCGCCCTGTTCGAATTCTCCTGCGGGCTGCCCGCTGAAGCGCACCGTGCCGACCTGCCACGCGGGCATGCCTTCTGCGGCGAGTGCCGCGATCGCGGCGTCTTTCTTGTCGTCTGCGATGACCGCGAGGAACCCGATTCCCAGGTTCCAGGTGCCCTCCGCCGACTCGAGCGACGAACCGGCGATGTCGCTCAGCACCCGGAAGACGGGGCTCGGCGACCACGTGCTGCGGTCGACCTCGGCCCAGCTGCCCTGCGGGAGCACGCGGGCGAGGTTCGCCGCGATGCCGCCGCCGGTGACGTGGCTGAGCGCGTGCACCCCGCCGGGGAGCGCGTCGATGAGGCGCAGCAGCGGAAGCGTGTAGAGGCGGGTCGGCTCGAGGAGCGCCTCGCCCCAGGTCGTGCCGAGCTCGGCCGCATTGTCGCCGTAGGAGATGCCGGCGCCCGTGATGATGTGGCGCACCAGCGAGTAGCCGTTGGAGTGCAGGCCGCTCGACGCGATCGCGATCACGGCGTCGCCGTCGGTCACCCGCTCGGCACCGAGGATCGCGTCGGCCTCGACGACACCCGTCGCCGCACCGGCGACGTCGTAGTCGCGCGGTCCGAGGAGCCCGGGGTGCTCGGCTGTCTCGCCGCCGACGAGCGCGGTGCCCGTGGCCGCACAGGCCTCGGCGATACCGCGCACGATGTCGGCGATGCGCTGCGGGAAGACCTTGCCGCACGCGATGTAGTCGGTCATGAACAGGGGCTTGGCCCCCACCACGACGATGTCGTCGACGACCATGCCGACCAGGTCTTGGCCGATCGTGTCGTGCTTGTCGATCGCCTGCGCGATGGCGACCTTCGTGCCGACACCGTCGGTACTGGTCGCGAGCAGGGGACGGCGGAAGTCGCGCAGTGCGCTGGCGTCGAAGAGGCCGGCGAAACCGCCGACACCCCCGAGCACTTCCGGGCCGTGCGTCGCCCTCACGGACGACTTCATCAGCTCGACGGCGAGGTCGCCGGCAGCGGTATCGACGCCGGCTTCGGAATAGGGATTGGTGGGGGAGGCAGCCACGCGTCCAGCCTACCGTCCGCGGGGCGTGTCGGTTCTCCCTTCACAGCCCTACGATGGGGCCATGGCCGACAAGCCGCAGTGGCTCATCCGCGAAGACGCGAGCGTTCCCGTGCTCGTCGCCCTCGCGCTGCGCCAGGAGCTCGGCATCCGCGTTCCCGACGACCTGCCGAGCCTGCGCAACCTGCCGGTACGTGCCCCGGATGCTTCGGACGCCACGGCGGAGATCGAAACCCAGTGGCGCGAATACTGGGACATGACCGTCGAGCCCCGCGCGCATCCCTCGAGCGGTCCGCTCGAGCTGATCGAGGGGTTCGACACGCTCGTCGCCCTGCCTGCTTCGGGGGCGGAACAGCTCGCCTCCGCCATCGCCCCGCACGGGGCATCCGCCCTCCGCTATGCGCGCGACGCGCATGACCACTACGTCGGCTCGATGAAGCACCACACCGGCGGCGACGCCTATCGCGCCTATGCCAGCGCGATCGCCGAGTTCGAACGCGACATCGGGCGTCGCGCGCACTCGTTCGAGCTGAACGTGCAGGTGCTGCCGTTCTCGCAGCGCGGCATCTGGTGGATCGGGGCCCTCACCGTTGCCGTGACCGACGGTCTGCGGCGCGACATCGTGGCGTTCGATGCGGCCATCCGGCCGGTGATCGCCGAGCTGGCGTAGCCCCGAACGTCAGTCCGCTTCGACGATGGTCTCGCGGCCGACCCGCACGACGCGGTCGTGGCGACGGCCGGTGCGCTCGAGGATCAGCGCGACGACGCCACCGAGGGCGAGGCCGATCGGCACCGTCCACAGGAGGAGGAACCCGAAGACCTGACCGGCCGGGTAGACGACGTCGAGAGCCTGCGACTCTTCGAAGCTGCCGGTGAAGGTGAGGATGCCGGCGGCGATGATGCCCAGCACGACACCGATGCCCATGAACACGCCGTACCGCGGCACGTGGCGCACGGTCGCTTCGACGGTCTGGGAGGTCTCGGAGGAGGACATGCCTCCATTCTCCCACCGTTCCCTGTGGCCGTGGCACGGGATGCTTCGACAGGCTCAGCAACCCATGTGGATGGGTCCCTGAGCCTGTCGAAGGGCCGGATCAGACCTCGGTGGTCGTCTCCGCAAGTGCCGGCTTGTTGCTGCGGCGTCCGATGTACACGCCGCCGGCGCCGACCAGGGCGACGAGGACGAGTCCTCCGACGATCCACGGCCAGATCGGGGCGCCCTGCTCGTCGGCGACCTCGGTCACGGCGGTGACCGATGCGCTCGCCTCGGAGTCGGCCTCGTCCTCGACCGGAGCGGCGACGCCGCAGTCCGCACCCACCGGGATGACGGCGCTGACCGGGTCGAGCGCCTCACCCGCGGCGTAGGTGCCGAAGGCGGTGGCCCCTGCCTCGGTGAGGGTGGCGGGGATGCTGTCGAGCGTGAGCACTCCGTCGACCGGAGCCGCGTCGCCGAGGGCGAACTCCGCGAAGCGGACGGCCTTCAGGTCGATGGCCTCACCGGTCTGCGTGGTGCCGGTGACGTCGACCACGATGTAGCCGGTGTCGCCCGCGAGCTCGATGCGGAAGTTCGCCAGCGTCGTGTTCAGCGCGCCGTCGTGGCCCGTGAAGTTGATGCTGCCGCCGTATGTCACGAGCCCTGCACCCGTCTCATCGTCGAACGAGCCGGAGCCGTTCGCCCAGACGAAGTCGGGGTACTGGTAGGCCACGTCGGTGAGCGTCCAGCCACCCTTCGCGATGCCCTCGATGTAGGTGCGGAACGACTCCTTGAAGCCCCAGTTCAGGCTCGCGCCGTCGATGGTGCAGGCGCCGATCACGACGGTCTCACGAGCGAGCGTGAACGCGAGTCCGCGCGAGACCGAGCCCTGCAGGGTGAGCGTGTGCTCGCCGTTCTCGAGGGTGGCGGGCAGCGAGCCCGTCCAGGTGGCGTTGCCCGAGGCATCCGCCGTGATCGAGTCGAGCAGCACGGGCGTCGAGTACACGACGACCTTGATGTCCTTCTCGTTCGGCTGGAATCCGGATGCCGTGATCGTGGCGGGCTTGCCCGACTGCAGGGCTGCGAGGTTGTCGTCGTCGATCACGATGCCGGCGCTGGTCGGCGGGGTGGCCGGCAGCGTCGCCTTCTTCACGACGGCGGCGGCCGCCGCGACCGTTCCGGATGACCCGGCCGGTGCCGCGGCAGCGGAACCGATCGTGAAGGTGACCGGGTTGAGCGTGGTGGAGTAGCCCTGGAACACCTGGCTGACGCCGGCGTTGGTCAGCGATGCGGGAGCGGCGACATAGGTGACGGCGCCGTTCGCCGTGGTCTTCGCCGCGCTCGACAGGTCGAGCGTCGCGAAAGCGACCTGGCTTCCGCCGCTGGTGACGTAGAGCGTCGCCGTGTTCGCCGACGTGATGCGGATCTGCGGATTCGCGACGGTCACATCGAGGATGCCGTTGTGCCCGGTGAAGCGCACGGATCCGACGTACGAGACCGTGCCGAGGCCGGTCGCGGTGTCGTACGTGCTGCCGACGGCCTGGCCGAACTGGAACTGTCCGCCCGAGCGGGTCGCTCCGCCGGTGACCTCGATCGCGCCGTGCGCGATCGGACCGGTGATGTAGTTCGTGAACGACGACGAGATCGACCACAGCAGCGAGCCACCGGGAACGGTCGCCGGCGGAGTGACCGGCGGAGTGCCCGGCTCGACCGGCGGTTTGCCGAGCAGGTCGTCCCACTGCTTCTCGGTGATCGTCACCGCAGCCGACGCGTAGATCGTGTCGCTCGTGGGCAGCGTGTGCTGCTTCCAGGCGATGACCTCGTACGACGTGGTGCGGTCGAGCTTGCTCGCCGCGACGTTCAGGTCGACCGAGAACGCACCGTCGGCGACGTCGCGCACGTACTGCATGGCGAGGAAGCCGTCCGTCGGCGTGATCGATCCGGCCGTGCCTGCCTCGATCAGCGCGACGTAGGCGCCGGTCGCGTCACCGAGCCCGGTTCCCGCACCGGTGACCGTGAGGCCTCCGGCGGCGGTCGCCGACTTCACGGTCGTGGTGACCGCAGGCGCATCGTCCGGGCCGAGGATCGCGACCCACTGGGCATCCGTCACGGTGACGGTCGAGCGGGCGTAGATCGTCGACGCGTTCGGCATCGTGTGCTGCTGCCACGCGATGACCTCGTAGGTCTTCGAACGATCGAGCGTGTCCGCAGCCGCCGTCAGATCGACGGTGAACGCACCACCCGACACGTTACGAACGAACTGCATCGCCAGGAACCCACCGCCGGCCGTCACATCGGCCTCGGTGCCCTTCTCGATCAGCGCGACATACGCACCCGTGACATCACCGATCTTCGAACCCGCGACGGCGACCGTCAGGCCGTCCTCCGTCGCCGACTTCACCGTCGTGGTCACGACGGGTGCCTCGGTGTACTTCAGGGCGACGGCGCGCTCCTGATCGGCGTTCACGACGCCACCGGCGCCGTAGGTGTAGATGCCGTAGGCGCCCGGCTTGGCCGCGGCATCCTTCAGCGTCAGCGTGGCGGTGAACGTGCCGTCGGCCGCGATGTCGACCCACTGGCTGCGGATCGTCGGCTGGAAGCTCGCGGGCACCTGGTTCAGAACGCCCTCGGCGAGCGCCCAGAGCTGCGAACCGACAGAGCGGTTGGCGGCGGGAGCGGATGCCGACGGCTTCCAGTTCTCGGCGAAGTTGCCGAAGACCACGTACGTGCCCTGCGGCAGCGTCGCGGGAATCGGAACACCACGACCACCGACGTTGGCGGCGGGGTCGTAGCCCGAGCCCTTCACGACGACCTTGTCACCGGTGCGGAGAGCCACGCCCTCGGCCGGGGTCACGCCATCGGCGAGGAACACCGAGATCGACGGGGCGGCGGGGGCGGGAGCGATCGCGTCCCAGTCGGCCGCACTGATCGTGATCGGCGTGCGGGCGAGGATCGTCGAGGCGTTCGGCAGCGTGTGCTGCTGCCAGACGAGCACCTCGTAGGTCTTGGTGCGGTCGAGCGCCGTCGCCGGAGCGTCGAGGGCGACCGTGAACGCGCCGCCCGAGACGCCGCGCACGAACTGCATGGCGGCGAAGCCTCCGCCGGCCGTGACGTTCGCCTCGGTGCCGGTCTCGATGACCGCGGCGTAGACGCCGGTCGCCGTGCCGAACTGGGTGCCGTTGACGGTCGTGGTGATGCCCGTCGCACCGGCGGTCACCGCAGAACTCACGGTGATCTTCGGGGTGAGCGAGTAGTTCAGGGCGACGCTGCGCTCCTGATCGGCGTTCACGACGCCACCGGCACCGTACGTGTACACGCCGAACGCACCGGGAGCGGATGCCGTGTCCTTCAGCGCGAGGGTGGCGGTGAAGGTGCCGTCAGACGCGATGTCGACCCACTGGCTGCGGATCGCACCCTGGTAGTTGGCGGGCACCTGGTTCAGCACGCCTTCGGCGAGCGCCCACAGCTGCGAGCCGACCACGCGGTTCGCGGCGGGAGCGGATGCCGAGGGCTTCCAGTTCTCGGCGAAGTTGCCGAACACGACGTACGTGCCCTGCGGGAGGTTGGCGGGGATCGGGGCGCCACGGACGCCGATGTTGGCGGCCGGGTCGTAACCGGCGCCCTTGACGACGACCTTGTCGCCCGCCTTGAGGGCCGTGCTCGCGGCCGGGGTGACGCCGTCGGCGAGGAAGACGGAGATCGACGGGGCTGCCGGCGTCCCGGGGTCAGTTCCGGGGTGAGTGCCCGGATCGGTTCCGGGGTCAGTGCCCGGATCGGTTCCGGGGTCCGTACCCGGGTCGGTGCCGGGGTCCGTACCCGGGTCAGTGCCGGGGTCGGTGCCCGGCTCTTCGACCACCGGCGGGAAGACGGCGTCCCACTGCGCTGCGCTGATACTGACGTCACTGCGCGCGTAGATGTTGGACGCGTCGGGGATGGTGTGCTGCTGCCAGACGATGACCTCATAGGTCTTGGTGCGGTCGAGTCCGCTCGTCGGCGCCACCAGCTCGATGCCGAAGGCGCCCGCCGAGACCGTGCGCACGAACTGCATGGCGGCGTACCCGCCATCGGCCGTGACCTGCGCCTCTGAGCCCTTCACGATGAGCGCGGCGTACGCGCCGGTTGCATCGGCGGGGAGTCCGGATGCCTGTACCTGCACCGAGACACCGGAGGTGCTCGCCGCGGTGACGCTCGTCGTGACGGCGCCGTCGGCCGCGAGCGCGGGTTGCGCGACGGTGAGGCCGGTGACGACGAGGAAGAGCGATATCAGGGCAGCGATGGCCGCGCGGACGCGGCTGCTCGCTCTGGGCGTGGTGACGGTGGAGTTCACGGGTTTCTCTCCGGGCCCCCAGGGTGCGCGGGCACGCACGCCGGCGGTGCCGCAATGCAATCGGGCGAAGGAATTAGGTTAGGCTGCGCTAAGAACCAGCCTCTTCCTGAGCGTAGAGGGAAGCCGCGGAGCGAGTCAAGTTTTAGGATAGCCTTGCCTTATGCGCCGCGTTCTTGCCGTCTTCCTCGCTGCCACGATCGCGATCGGTCTCGCAGGTTGTGCACAGCCCACCGCAGACGCCGCCGCACCGACGATCGAGGATGACTGCCCGCAGGCATCCGTCCCGCTCGCCGACCTCGACCTCACCGACGAAGTGCGCGCGGTCGAAGGCCCCTCGACCGCCTGCCTCTCGAGCCATGCGATCGACCCGGTCGACGACGACACCGCTCCGGACCTGCCCGTGACGGTGACCGACAGCGAAGACCGCGAGGTCACCATCACCTCGGCCGACCGCATCCTCCCCATCGACATCTCGGGCACGATCTCGTCGACCGTCTTCGCCCTCGGGCTCGGCGACCAGGTCGTCGGACGCGACTCGTCGACGCAGTTCGCCGGCACCGAAGGCCTGCCCGTCGTCACACAGACCGGGCACAGCCTCAATGCCGAGGCGATCCTCGAGCTCGCCCCGACCGTGATCCTCACCGACACCACGATCGGCCCGAAGGAAGTGCGCCAGCAACTGCGCGACGCCGGCATCGCCGTGGTCGTGATCTCGAGCGATCGTCGCCTCGACACCACCGACGAGCTCGTCACCGAGATCGCCACCGCACTCGGTGTGCCCAGCCGCGGCGCCGCACTGATCGAGCGACTCGACGGCCAGCTCGATGAGGCCCTGGCCGAGATCGCCGAGATCGTGCCGGCCGATGAGGGCGACCGCACGCGGATGCTGTTCCTCTACGTGCGCGGCAGCGCGAACATCTACTACATCTTCGGCGAGGACTCCGGGGCGGACTCGCTGATCGACGCGGTCGGGGGCGTCGACGTCGCCGAGGAGATCGGCTGGGAGGGCATGAAGCCCATGACGGCCGAAGCGCTCGTCGCCGCGAAGCCCGACGTGCTGGTGATGATGACCGACGGACTCGACTCGGTCGGCGGCATCGACGGACTGATCGAGCGCGTCCCCGCCGTCGCCGAGACCCCCGCGGGCATCAACCGCCGTGTCATCGACATGGCCGACAGCGAGATCCTGAGCTTCGGGCCCCGCTCTGCCGACGTCATCAGCGCCCTCGCCCGCGCCCTGTACGCCCCCGAGCCCGCGAAATGACCTCGGAGGTCGTCACCCCGACGCCGACCACGCGCCGGGGGCTGCGCTTCGCCCTGGTCGTGATCGGCCTGCTGGCCGCCCTCGCGATCACCTGCGTGGTCTCGATCACCAGCGGGCAGTACGACCTCTCCCCCACCGACCTCATCGGCGTGCTGCTGCACGGAATCGGCATCGACACCGCCTGGGCCCCGTCGAACGCCACCGACTACGGAGTCATCAACAGCATCCGGATGCCGCGGCTGGTGCTCGGTCTGCTGGTCGGTGCCGCGCTCGCGGTCTCGGGTGTGCTGATGCAGGCGATCTTCGGGAACCCGCTGGCGGATGCCGGAGTCGTCGGCGTCTCCTCGGGTGCCGCGCTCGGTGCCGCCGCGAGCATCACCCTGGGCCTGGCCTCGTTCGGCATGTGGACCACTCCGGCGTTCGCTTTCCTCGGCGGACTCGTCGCCGTCTTCTCCGTCTACTTCATCAGCCGATCGGGTGGGCGCACCGAGGTCGTGACGCTGTTGCTCACCGGCATCGCGATCAATGCGATCGCCGGTGCGGGGATGGCGTTCCTCACCTTCCTCGGCACGACGTCGACGCGCGAGCAGATCGTGTTCTGGCAGCTCGGCTCGCTCAACGGCGCCCTGTGGTCGAACGTCGCCCTCGTCGCCCCGCTCGTCGCCATCGGTATCGTCGTGGGGCTCATCGTCGCCCCCAGCCTCGACCTCTTCGCCCTCGGCGAGCGCACCGCCCGCCACCTCGGCCTCAACGTCGAGCTGCTGCGCATCACCGTCATCGTGACCGTCGCCCTGCTCGTGTGCGCGGCCGTCGCGTTCGCCGGCATCATCGGCTTCGCGGGTCTCGTCGTGCCCCACCTGATGCGCATGATCATCGGCCCCGCCCACCTGCCGCTCGTCATCGCCTCGGCGCTCGGAGGCGCCCTGCTCATCGCCGTCGCCGACCTCGTCGCCCGCACCGCCGTGCCTCTCGCCGATCTACCGATCGGCATGATCACCTCGCTCGTCGGCGGCCCGTTCTTCCTCTGGCTGCTCGTGCGCACGCGCCGCCGCGCCGGAGGCTGGGCGTGAGCGTGCGACTGCGGGGCACCGGGCTCACCGTGCGCGTCGGCGACGGACGCGCGATCCTCGACGACGCCTCGATCGAGATCCGCGCCGGAGAGATCCACGCCCTGGTCGGACCCAACGGCGCCGGCAAGACCACCCTGTTCGGGGTGCTCGCCGGCGATGTGACCGCGCAGTCCGGATCCGTCGAGCTCGATGGGGCGCCGGTCACCGGCATCCGCTCCCGCGCGCTCGCCCAACAGCGCGCCGTGCTGCTGCAGGAGAACGCGGTGTCTTTCCCCTTCACCGCCGAACAGGTCGTGCGCATGGGCCGCACCCCCTGGGCGCGCACCCCCGCGGCCGACGACGACGACGCGATCGTCGCGACCTCCATGGGGTCGACCGAGGTGCTGCCGCTCAGCGCCCGCGCGGTCACGTCGCTCTCGGGCGGCGAACGCGCCCGCGTCGCCCTGGCCCGCGTGATCGCTCAGAGCACCGGCATCCTGCTGCTCGACGAGCCGACCGCCGCGCTCGA
The DNA here is from genome assembly GCF_044743285.1 of Microbacterium sp. NPDC087665. Taxonomy (NCBI): domain Bacteria; kingdom Bacillati; phylum Actinomycetota; class Actinomycetes; order Micrococcales; family Microbacteriaceae; genus Microbacterium; species Microbacterium sp. NPDC087665. Next base: position 40,075 of record NZ_JBIUWD010000010.1, read on the forward strand.
CCTCAAGCACCATGAAGACGTCATGCGCCTCATCGGCCTGCGAGCAGCCGAGGGCATCGCCGTCGCGATCGTGCTGCACGACCTGAACGCCGCCCTCGCACACGCCGACCGCGTCACCCTGCTGTCGGACGGACGCGTCGTCGCCTCGGGCACACCCGCCGAAGTGCTCACGGCCGCCCGCATCGAAGAGGTCTACGGACAGGCCGTCGACGTGTTCCCGCACCCCGTCACCGGGGTTCCGCTGGTGGTCGCGCGGCGCTAAGGCGGGGTAAGGGCCGAGGGGCTCAGAGCACCGGCAGGCCGTCTTCGTCGAACGTCACCCCCTCGGCGATCAGCCTGTCCCTGGCGGCATGGTGCGAGACACCGCGCTGTCGGGGGTCGGACTCGAGCATCTGCAGGAGGATCTCGCGCGTCACGTTCGGGTTCTCCACCACCGACAGACGCGTGCCCCAGAAGCGATCGTGCGCGAAACGCGAGAGCGTCGCCTCATCGGCATCAGGATTGTTCGCGGCGGCCGCGCGGATCGCCTGGTTGGGATCGTCGAAGAACACCGCGAACTCCTCGGGCGTGCGCGCCGCCCTGGCCAGGGCGTATCGACGCTGTTCGTCAGCGAGCTGTTCCGGTGACTTGCGCTTTCCCACGAAGGTCCCTTCGTTCGACTTCCGCCACCGTATCCGCAGCCTCCGACACAGTCACGTCTCTGCGGGCCCTTCGTCTCGTCGCTGCGCTCCGCGCTCAGGAGCCGGCCCTGAGCGAGTCCACTAGGGCCGCAGGGGCAGCACGTCGACGAGGTCGGCGCGGGTGCCCGAGGCGGCGATACGACCGGATGCCGCGGCATCCGCCCATTGCTCCTCACCGAGGGCGACCGCGATCCACGTCGCGGCATCCATCTCGACCACGTTCGGCGGGGTGCCACGCGTATGCCGCGGCCCCTGGATGACCTGCACCGCGCCGAACGGCGGCACCCGCACCTCGACGCTGTTGCCCGGAGCCTTCTCGTCGAGCAACTGCAGCAGGTACCGCACGGCCGTGGCGAGGGCGGTGCGCGGAGGCTTCTCGCCCGCGGCATCCGCCTTCTTCACGATGTCGAGCGCCGTGCGCCCGTCGATGAGATCGATCTTCTTCGCCATCACTTCTTCTCCCGGACGACGACCGCCCATGCTCCGAGCCCGGTCGGGCTGATGCCGTTCGCCGTGACCTCGGTGATCCCGACCACGTCGCGGCTGAGCACGTGCGGGCTGTCGTCGCAGACGAGGTCTTCGTCGATCCGGTTCATCGCCGTGGGCCCCGTCTCGACCGTGTAGTCGACGCTCATCGTCTCTTCGCCGAAGCACGAGAACTCGATCGTGCTGGCATCGACCGCATCCAGTTCGCTCATCGACACCCCATCACCCGGCTGCGCATTCGACGGGGTCGTGGCCATACCCGCGAGAACGCCGATGCTGTTCGGGATCTGGTCGTCCCACGAGTCGATCCAGTCGCTCACCTCGTCGGGATTCGGCTCCGCCGCGGCGCTGCACCCGGTCAGTGCGACCAGCAGGAGCATCCCTGCGCCGATTCCGTGCCATGTCTTCACGCCCGCGAGCCTATCTCGCGCCCGTAGGCTCGACGCATGAGCATGCATCCCGAAGGCGCCCGCGCCGAGCTGCTCGCCGCCGCGACCGGGCACTCGTGGGGCGGGCCGTTCCCGGCACTGCTGGACCCGTCGACCGCGAACGACGCCTCGGTGCTGATCCTGTTCGGCGTGCTCGACCGCGAACCCGCCGTCGTGCAAGACGCGGCGGTCGCGCGCGACCTCGACGTGCTGCTGCAGCGCCGCGCATCAACCCTCTCGTCGCACCCCGGACAGGTGTCGTTCCCCGGTGGTCGGGTCGAACCCGGCGATGCGGATGCCGTCGCCACCGCGTTGCGCGAAGCAGAAGAGGAGACCGGGCTCGACCCCACGGGCGTCGACGTGCTGGCGACGCTGCCCGAGATCCCGCTCGCCGCCAGCAATCACCGCGTCACTCCGGTGCTGGGCTGGTGGCGCACCCCCTCGCGGGTCGCCGCCGTCGACCACGCCGAAACGGTGGAGGTGTTCCGGGTGCCGGTGGCGCAGCTGCTCGACCCGGCCACCCGGTACACGTCGGTGCGCGCCTTCGGCGATCGCACGTTCCGCGCCCCGGCCTTCGACGTCGACGGAACGATCGTCTGGGGATTCACGGCCATGGTGCTCAGCGGTCTCTTCGACGCGGCCGGCTGGACCGTGCCGTGGAACGTCGACGACGAGCGACCGGTCTGACCGATCCCTCGGCCACAATTCAGGACAGATCAGGCCACCCGACGGGTTTCGGCCGCGAATCCCGGGGGCTGGGGTCTTTTGTCCTGAGTTATGGCCGGGCCGCCCTGCACAACTCCTCAGAACCTCACGGCTTCGACCCCGAAACCGCTCAACCTCCCTCGAACCGCCCGCTTCTGAGGAGTTGTGCAGGGCGCCAGACGAGGACACCCACCGAAACGCGACGCGCGAGGCTCGGTAGGCTGGGCGGGTGAAGATTCTCGTCCTCGGTTCCGGTGCCCGTGAGCACGCGATCATCCTCGCCCTGCGGGCCGAGCAGGCAGAGCACGAGGTCTTCGTGTCGCCCGGCAACGCCGGCATCGCGCAGGATGCGACCCCCGTCACGGTCGACGTGCTCGACGGTGGCGCGGTCACCGCGTTCGCGAACGAGAACGCGATCGACCTCGTCGTCATCGGCCCCGAGGCGCCGCTGGTCGCCGGCGTCGCCGATGCACTGCGCGAGCGCGGCATCCCGGTCTTCGGCCCGGGCAAGGCTGCGGCCCAGCTCGAGGGCTCGAAGGCGTTCGCGAAGCGCATCATGGACTCCGCGGGCGTTCCGACCGGTCGCGCCGTGCGCGCCGCCACGGTCGCCGAGGTCGAGTCGGCCTTCGACCAGCTCGGCGCCCCGCACGTGGTCAAGGCCGACGGACTCGCCGCCGGCAAGGGCGTCATCGTCACCTCCGACCGCTCCGAGGCCCTCGCGCACGCCGAGCACTACCTGCCCTCGGGCCCGATCCTCGTCGAGGAGTTCCTCTCCGGCCCCGAGGTCTCGCTCTTCTTCCTCAGCGACGGCGACACCGTGCGCGCGCTGAGCCCCGCGCAGGACTTCAAGCGCGCGCTCGACGGCGATGCCGGCCCCAACACCGGCGGCATGGGCGCATACTCGCCGTTGCCCTGGCTCGCCGAGCAGTTCGGCAGCGAGCAGGCGTTCGTCGACGAGGTCACCCGCGACGTGGCCGTTCCGGTTGTCCGTCAGCTCGACTCCGAGGGCACCCCGTTCATCGGGCTGCTCTACGCGGGACTCATCCTCACCCCCGAGGGCGTGCGCGTGATCGAGTTCAACGCTCGCTTCGGCGACCCCGAGACGCAGGTCGTGCTCCCCCGCCTGGTCACGCCACTGTCGGAGCTGCTCTTCGCCGCGGCATCCGGCACTCTCGAAGACCAGCCCGATCCCGTGTTCAGCGACGAGGTCGCGATCACGGTCGTGCTGGCGAGCGAGGGCTACCCCGAGGCACCGCAGACGGGGCGCCCGATCGAGAACCTCGCCGATGCCGCATCCGTCGAGGGCGTGCGCATCGTGCATGCCGCGACGGCGGGTCCGGATGCTCCGGGCGGCGACCTTCTCGCAACAGGCGGTCGCGTGCTGAACGTGGTGGCGACGGCATCCGACTTCGCCACGGCCCGCGCCCGCGCGTACGACGCGATCGAACGCATCGCCCTCGAGGGCTCGCACTACCGCACCGACATCGCCGCCCGCGTCGCGGAGTAACTCCTAGAGCGCGATCCAGTAGCGGCGCTGCACGCCCTCGCCCCGCGCGGACTGGTCGCTCACGTCCTGCAGCACGCCGCCCGCTCGCTCGATCGTGCGGAACGAACCTTCATTGTCGACGTCGCAGGTGAGGAAGACGCGGTCGAGGCCGATCTCGCGCGCCCGGTCGAGGCCGAGGGCCAACGCGGCGGACGCGATGCCCTGGCGGCGGCGCGAGGCGCGCACGGCGTACCCGATGTGCCCGCCGGTCTCCCGAAGCCACTCGTTGAGGGTGTGCCGGAACGAGAGGAAGCCGACGACCTCTGCGCCGTCCACCACCCAGTAGAGGTCGTTGTGCACGCGGTCTTCGGGCGGCGCGATGCTCGTATCGGCCAGCCGCTCGGCGTTCGCGATGAGCGCGTCGAGCGTCGTGCGATCCGGGGTCACCGGAGCCGTCAGCCCAGATCCGTCGACATGGCCGTCGCCGAACGCGGCCACGGCCGACGCCCACGAGTCGAAGAGGTCGGTGGTCGGACGAACGAGCTGCACGGTCATCCGACCACCCCATCAGACGCGGCCGACCATGTGCAACCTCGGCCAACGAGAAGAAGAGCGGATGCTGCGAACTACAGCACCTTCGAGAGGAACTCCTTGAGTCGCTCGTTCTTGGGAGCATCGAACAGCTCGGCAGGAACGGCCTCCTCCACGACGACGCCGTCGTCCATGAAGACGGTGCGGTCGGAGACCTCGCGCGCGAAGCCCATCTCGTGCGTCACGAGCACCATCGTCATGCCGCCCTCGGCCAGGTCGCGGATGACCTGCAGCACCTCACCGACCATCTCCGGGTCGAGGGCGCTGGTGGCCTCGTCGAACAGCATGATCTCGGGGTCCATGGCCAGCGCGCGGGCGATCGCCACGCGCTGCTTCTGGCCACCCGAGAGCGATGCGGGCTTGGCATCCGCCTTCTCGCTGAGTCCCACGCGCTCGAGCAGCGCCATCGCGCGCTCGCGCGCCTTGGACTTCGAGAGGCGACCGAGCTCGATCGGCGCGAGCGTGATGTTCTCGAGCACGGTCATGTGCGGGAACAGGTTGAAGTGCTGGAAGACCATGCCGATGCGCTGGCGCACCTCATCGAGCTTGACGCTCTTGTCGGTCAGGTCGACACCGTCGATGACGACCTTGCCCGACGTGGGCTCCTCCAGCTTGTTGAGGCAGCGCAGCAGGGTCGACTTGCCCGAACCCGAGGGTCCGATGACCGCGACGACCTCGCCGTCCTCCACCGTGAGGTCGATGCCCTTGAGCACCTCGTTGCTTCCGAACGACTTGTGCAGGTTCTGCACGGCGATCTTGCTCATGCGTTGAGCGTCCTCTCCAGGCGGTTCGCGAGCAGCGTCAGCAGCGTGATCACGACGAAGTAGATGATGGCGACGATCGTCAGCACCTGCGCCGACAGATACGTCGAGGCGATGATCTGACGCGACTGGAACGTCAGCTCGGCCAGGCCGATGACGCTGATCAGCGACGTGTCCTTGAGGGTGATGATGCCCTGGTTCACGAACGACGGGATCATAATGCGGAACGCCTGCGGCAGCACGACCTTCTGCATGGTCTTCCAGTGGCCGAGGCCGAGCGAACGAGACGCCTCGCTCTGGCCCGGGTCGACCGCCTGGATGCCGCCGCGGATGATCTCGGTCATGTACGCGCCCGTGTTGAGCGAGAGCGTGATCGCACCGGCCACGAACGGGTTGAACTGCAGACCCGGGAACAGCTGCGGGATGGCGAAGAAGACGAAGAAGGCCTGCACCAGGATCGGGGTGCCGCGGAACACGAACACGTACGCGGTCGCGAGCCAGCGGAACGGCAGGAACTTCGAGATGCGTCCGAAGCCGAACACGATGCCGAGGATGAAGGCCGCGACCAGGGCGACGAGCGTCGCGAGGATCGTCAGCCACAGACCGCTCATCAGCGCCGGCCAGTACTTCACGGCGACCGAGATGATGTCGGTGGGCTGGGTGGATGCTTCGCCCGCACTCAGGTACGTGTCGACGATCTCGTCGTACTCGCCCGAGGCCTGCAGGTTCGCGAGGCCCTCGTTGAACATCTCGAGCAGCTCGGGGTTCATGCCCTTGTTGACCGCGAAGCCGTACTCGCCGCCGAGCTCGGGCTCACCGATCAGACGGAAGCCCGACCCCTGCTGGATGCCGTACGCCAGCACCGGGAAGTCCTCGAAGTAGCCGACGGCCTGGCCGGCCTTGACGGCATCCACCATGTCGGTGGTGTCGGAGTACGGCGTGATCTTGAAGCCGTACTCCTCCTGGTTGTCTTCCGCGAAGGTCTGGCCCTGCGTGCCGGTCTTGACCGCCACGGTCTTGCCGTCGAGGTCGTCGAGCGACTCGATGTCGCTCGACTCGAGCACGCCCAGCTGGATGCCGCTGGTGAAGTACGGCTCGCTGAAGTCGAACGTCTCCTTGCGCTCGTCGGTGATCGACATGCCGGCCATGACGGCGTCCACCTGGTTCGACTGCAGGGCCTGCAGGGCCGCGTCGAATCCGAGCTGGCGGATCTCGACCTCGAAGCCCTGGTCCTTCGCGATCGCGCGGAGCAGGTCCATGTCGATGCCGACGAGTTCGCCGTCGGAGTTCGTGAACTCGAACGGGGCGAAGGTGGTGTCGGTGCCGATGACGAACGTCTCGCCGTCGTCGGCGGCGCTCGCGGGGGCTGCTCCGCCGAGGAGGGCGGCGCCCGCGACGAGCGCGGTGAGCGCCATCGCGCTCGTCGTGCGACCGAGCCGGCGGAGCCGCTCGCGCAGGGAAGATGGATTACGGATCACGACGGATGCTCCTCGGATCGGGGTGGCGACCGGTCGATCGCCGCCCGTCTACCTTAGTCAACGCGAAACGCCCCGCCCGTCGCGGGGCCACCCCCGGCACATGCCGGACAAAGGTTTCGAAAGGAGCGGAAGTCAGGTCGATTCGATCTGACCGCGATCCGGATCGCACCGGGCAGCGAGTGGAGCGCGCGGGGGTACGCATACCGACGCCCGCTCGCCCGACGCGCGTCAGTGGCCCACAACGCCCTGGAACTCGACCATCACCTGGATCGCGGCGATCGTTTCGCGCTTCTTCAGGTTCTCGACCTTCTCGGGTCCGCCCAGTGAACGCAGAGGTACGAACGTGAATGACTGGTCGTAGGGGAGTTCACCGTGAGCTTCGACGGCCTTCGGGAAGATGTCCCAATTCAGCGTCATCGAGAGGTAGTCGGTCCCTGCGCGATTTAACATTCGGGTGAAGCGGCCCAACTCGCTGTTCAGCCCTGCGATGCGTCCTTCGCGGTAGATGATGCCGACGAAGCCCAGGCTGGGTTCCCAGGTGATGAGGTCGGCGAGACCGGTCACCATGATCGGGATGGAGATACCGTCACCCTGCGTCTTACCGATGCAGTCAGCCAGCTCTTTCTCGTAGACCGCGGGGTTGATGACGCGCAGGAAGCCCCACGCGAAGGTGCCGTACCCGTAGGTTTCCCAGAGCTCGATCACCTCGTCGGGAACGCGACCCCGATACGCTTCGATCACCTCGGGTTCCACGGGGCCGTGGGGCACGAAGTCTGAAACCTCGATCATTCTTTCACCTTGGTTCGACGCGTCGCCCACGTGCCTCCCGGTTGTGCTCCTCGGGGCTCACTAGCTGGGGAAGGAGTCTCGGTGCTCAGTGGCCCACAACGCCCTGGAACTCGACCAACACCTGGATCGCGGCGATCGTTTCGCGCTTCTTCAGCTTCTCGACCTTCTCCGGTCCGCCCAGTGAACGCAGAGGGACGAACGTGAACGACTGGTCGTAAGGGCCTTGCCGACCTTCGCGCCTGGGCCGCCGAGAACAGCATCACCATGCCTGCCAACGGGGGCATCCAATCAACGTCATCAACGCATACGACGCAGCGACCTAGTGGAAAACTCACTGATCCGCTCTCAGCGCGTCCTCCACCGTTGATGGCCCAGAGTACGACGTCACAGAATTATTGACCTAGCGCTTCTCGGAGAGATCGGTAGAAAGGTCAAGCTCCCGCAGCGTGCAGCTGTCAGGCACTCTGTCTGCTCCGTGGAACGCTGTGAAGATCTCTGCTGCCTCATCAGCGGTGAACAGCTCGTTCTCGAAGATACGAACAGCGCGTTCCCTGTTGATCGGCACTAGCACCGTCGTGTCTCCAGTTGGCTGCGGCTTTCCCACAGTGTAGAGATGTGCCTTTCCGTCCTCGCCGAGCTGCTTCACCTCGACAGTCATCGCGCTCGCTGAACCAGCCGCCTGAATGAATGTATCTCCGATGTCACTGTGCCTCACGAAGTGCCTCTCTGGGTTGGGGGCCCGCCAGATGACATAGGTGAGATTCTCTTCGCCATCGAGATGACCGAGCATCATCCTAAGGTGATCGGGAATCGGCCGCCGCCTATCATCGATCCAACCAGTTTGGCTGCCCGGCGTCGTCTCCGCATATGGCCCGTACATCCTCATCAGGGCACCACTCGGACGATGACGTTAGTGACGAGAATATCCATACCATCCATCTTCCCTCGGGCGGGCGTTCCCGCCAACACAGCTCGGTCGAAGGCCCCCTGGGTGTTCGAAGGAGTTTCACTAAAATATCTGGCCGCTGCGTTGCCAGATTTGATCTCTAGACCATCGTAGGTGTTAGGGCCATCAGCGTTTCGGATTAGTCCATCGTAGGTCCGCCAAGGCTGTGGTGACCCGTCGAAGACGACGTGAACTTCAGTTGTGATCACCTCGACGTTTGCTTCCTTTGCGTACTTTTCAACGCCAAGTGCTTGTTTGTCGTCCCAGGGCTTGCTGCCGTCGCCGTTGTATCGACCACCTTGGTCTCGTCCAGGATGGTTTGGGTTAGGGCTGCGTGAGACGTCATGGTTCGACCCGTCGTAGCGGTCGACTTCGTGGACGCCGTCGCGGTCTCTGCTCTTCTTGTCGGTCAGGCGGTTGATGACCCGCGGGACACCCTTGAGGTGCACGGGCGTGTCGTCGAAGGAACGCCGGAGCGCTGGTCCGATGGCGTCGCCGAGTTTGTCTCCCATGCGTCAGTCCCCCGTGATATTCAGGCTCGACAAATCGGCGCCCAGTCGGTCGATCAGCGATTCGATATCGCCGGCATACATCTCCATGTCACCCTCGGCCTGCTCCAAAGCCTGCAGGTCGGCGTAAAACTCATCCGGGTCACCGGCAACAGCCTCGACGATCGGAGCATCCAACGCGGCCATGATCACACCGGGCAGCTCCTCCGCCAACGGCTCGATCGCCATCGGCAACACCTGGTTCAACACCTGTTCCACAGCGATGTCGACGGCCGCATCCAGCAGCTTCTTCTTCAGCAGCAGCATTCCCCCGGCACCAGCGGCGGTGACCGGGTTGGTGAGCATCGGAATCAGGATCAGCAGCGTCGACGTGATGTCGGCGATGACCTTGAGCTTCAGGCCCGTGACGACTCCGGCACCAATCTCCAGCCCCGGCTGCACTGGACCGAGCAGGTCGAGCAGGCTCTGCAGGTTCTGCGACCGGTTCGTGTTCCATGCCGACACGAACGCGGGACCGGCCTGGCCGCGCATCGCGGCGGCGATATCGCCGTTGACCTTCCGGTCCACCGCTTGCAGGCGGTCCTCGAGCTCGTCACGGAACGTGCTGATGATCACCCCACCACGACGCAGCTCGTCCTCATCGATATCCGGCCATTCGAACCCGAGCTTCTCCATGATCCAGATCAACTCATTGGGCAGCATCATGCCCATAACGCACCCCCTCGCACCCCAGAGCAGACCGCAACGCAACTCAGCGCGGTCGGCCACCGAAACTCATCCCGTCACCTCGACCGAGGAGACAGATCCGCTCGCACGACATGCGAGCGGATGAAGGGAAGGCCCGGATGCTGATCGTCGACCAGCCCCACGGCGCCTCCCCTCAAGCCGGGTCAGCCGCCGGCGAGCTCGGAGTCCTTGTCGCGGATCGAGTCCGCCATGCGGTCCAGAGCCTGCGCCATGTCGTTCACGGCCTCGGCTGCGTCGTCGAGGGATGCCGTGAGCTCCGAGTACGCCGTCGAATACGCATCCGACGCGTTCTCGGTCTTGAACCCGTCCTGCACCAGGTCGTCGATGACGCCCTGAAGCTCCTTCAGAGTGTCAGTGACGGTGCTACGCCCGTCGCGGAGACGCGCTGCCGCGCCTTCCATCTCGCTGTATGTTGCACCAAAATCATGTCCAGCCATGACGGCCCCCTCCGATTCAGCCTCAGGCCCCCCTGAGCGTCTGTTGCAGCAGAGAATACCGGAGTCGCGGAACATCGCAAATCCCGACGCCGGTATCCGGGGCGTCCGCGCATCGGTCTCGAGCCCGCCCGAACCGCGGGCCGTCGTGCGAACGAACGTTGCGAGAGAGCCTCTGAGTCAACGCGAAACGCCCCGCCCGTCGCGGGGCAGGGCGTTCGCGATCCGATCAGACGGACGGATGCTTCGGCGCACCGCGCAGGAACAGCGAGGCGATGAGCGCGACGAGGATCACACAGGCCGGCAGCAGGATCGCCTGCGACATGCCCGACGAGAAGCCCACGGCGACGGCATCCGGCAGCGTCCCGCCCGAGCCGATCGACCCGCCGGCGTCGTCCATACCGGGCAGGTTCGCTTCGAGGCGGGCCTGCATGAACGTCGCGATCGCGGCGGATCCGACGACCGAACCGATCGTGCGGGTGGTGTTGTAGATGCCCGCACCCGCACCGGCCTGGCGCATCGGGAGCATCCGCGTGGCCGTCGTCGCGAGCGGCCCCCACATGCCGGCGTTGCCGAGACCCATCAGGGCCGAGGGGAGCAGGAACATCCAGATCGGGGTGTCCATGTTCACCAGCGCGGAGTACCAGAACAGCGAGGCCGAGACGGCGAGCAGACCCGGGATGAGGATGATGCGCGGGTCGGTGCGGTCGAGGATCTTGCCCGCGACCGGGGCCAGCACTCCCGAGAGCACGGCCATCGGGATCATCAGCAGTGCGGCCTCTGTCGGGGTGAGCCCGCGAGCGGTCTGCAGGAAGAACATCAGCGGCAGCGACATGCTCGTCACGGTGAAGCCGACCGCGGCGATCGCGATGTTCGCACCCGAGAAGTTGCGGTCGCGGAACAGCGCGAGCGGCACGAGCGCCTCGGACTTCGTCTTCCACTGCTGCACGATGAAGATCGCGAGCACCACGAGACCGGCGATGATCATGCCCCACACCGAGATCGGGCCCCAGATGACGCCCCAGTCGTACTTCTCTCCCTCTTGCAGGCCGAAGACCACGAGGAAGATCGCCACGGCGCTGAGCACGACGCCCAGGATGTCGAAGCGGTGCGGGTGCGTCTTGAGCTTGGGCACCAGGATCCACGCGGCGATGAACGCGATCACGCCGACGGGCAGGTTGACGAAGAAGATCCACTCCCACCCGAGGCTGTCGACGAGCACGCCGCCGAGCAGCGGGCCGACGAGCGTTGCTACACCGGCGGTGGCGCCCCACAGTCCCATGGCCGCACCGCGGCGCTCGGCCGGGAAGGTGCGGGTGATGACGGCCATCGTCTGCGGCGTCATGAACGCCGCACCAAGCCCCTGCACGGCGCGGGCGACGATGAGTCCCTCGAGCGAGCTCGACAGACCGCACCACAACGATGCCGCCGTGAAGATCGCGAGGCCGATCAGGTAGATGTTCTTCGGGCCGAAGCGGTCGCCGAGGCGTCCGGTGATCAGCAGCGGAACGGCGTAGGCGAGCAGGTACGCGCTCGTGACCCACACGACATTGTCGAGGTTGTTGGTGTTCGGATCGAGTGCGGCCTTGATCGCGGGGTTCGCGACCGAGACGATCGTCGTGTCGACGAGGATCATGAAGAAGCCGATGACGAGCGCCCAGAGGGCGGGCCACGGGCTCTTCGGCGCCTGCCCCAGGGCGAACGGGCCCGTCTCGGGGGCGGCCTGGCGGGATTCGGTCATTGCTGTGCAGCCTTTCGCTGAGCGATGTAGCGGTCTGAGTCGGGGAAGGCGTCGGGCCCCCAGGGGAGCGCGTCGCCGTCGAGTCGGGTGAGAAGACTGTCGAGCCAGCGCACGTCGGCGTCGAGAAGCGCCTCCTGGCGCTCGATCTCGACGAGCACCTGCGCCGGAGTGCCGCGTTCGTGCGCTGCGCGGAGCCCGTCGCGGTGCGTCGCGTGACTCTCGACGAGGGCGACGCGACGCTCGTGCAGCAGCGCCATCACGTCGTCGCGTTCGAGGTTGTGCGCTTCGGCGAGCGCGACGCGGAAGTCGGTGTCGCTGTCGACGCGGGGCAGCTCGCGTCGCACCCACGCGATGACGGTGTGGCGACCGGCATCCGTCAGCGTGTAGGTGGTGCGTTCGGGGCGGTTGCCGTCGCGATCGATGCCGATCTCGTCGAGCAGGCCGGCCTTCTGCAGGCGCGCGACCGTGTGATAGAGCGTGCCGTTGGTGATGGTGAGCAGGCGGTCGTCCTGGCGGGTGCGCAGCAGCCGCACCATCTCATAGGGGTGCATGTCGCCCTCGCGCAGCAGCGCGAGCACCATCACCCCCATGGGGGTGAGCGTGTCGACCGGATCCTTCGTCATCACCTGCTCCACTTCGATTAGTCCATGTGGACTATATGCCCTCTCCGACGCGTTCGGCAAGCCGGATGGACGATACCCCGTGTGGAGCGGACTGCGGCAGACCGGGATAATGGGGCGGGTGAGCACTCCTTCAGAAGGCACGGCACAGAGCATCCCCGGTTGGCGTCACCTCTACTCGGGCAAGGTGCGCGACCTGTACGCCTCGGAAGACCCGGCCGACACCCGCATCCTGGTCGTCGCGAGCGACCGGGTGAGCGCCTTCGACTTCGTGCTCTCGCCCGGCATCCCCGAGAAGGGTGCGCTGCTCACCCGCCTGAGCCGCTGGTGGTTCGCGCAGCTCGAGACCCCGAACCACCTCGCCGAGGGCGAGATCCCGGATGCCGTCGCCGACCGCGCCATGCTCGCGCAGTCGCTCGAGATGCTGCCGGTCGAGTGCGTCGTGCGCGGATACATCACGGGCTCGGGATGGGCCGAGTACCAGGAGAGCGGCACGGTGTGCGGCATCCCGCTGCCCGCCGGCCTCGAGAACGGCGACCGCCTGCCCGAACCGCTGTTCACCCCCGCCTACAAGGCGCCGATGGGCGAGCACGACGAGAACATCACCTTCGCGCAGACCGTCGAGCTGGTCGGTGCCGATCGCGCCGCCGAACTGCGCGACACCTCGATCGCGATCTACACGCGTGCCGCCGCGATCGCCGAGGAGAAAGGGCTGATCCTCGCCGACACCAAGTTCGAGTACGGTACGGATGCCGACGGCATCCTGCGGCTGGCCGACGAGGTTCTCACGAGTGACTCCTCGCGGTTCTGGGACGCCGAGGTTTGGAAGACCGGCACCACCCCGAGCGAGCGCATGGCGAGCTTCGACAAGCAGATCGTGCGCGACTGGCTCGCCGCACACTGGGACAAGCAGGGCGAGCCCCCCGTGCTTCCCGACGAGATCGTCGAGCGCACCGCCGACCGGTACCGCGAACTGATCGAGCGCCTCGGCGCCTGACCCTTCGGCATCCGCCCTGGCCGAACCGCGCCCTCCCTCGGGAGGAGATCTGCACTCGGGAGGAGAAATCCCGCGTATTCGACCTCCCCCATGCAGATCTCCTCCCGGATGACTGCCTCGAAGGGCACCCCGGGCACCCAGGGAACACTCAGGAATCGGTAGTGTTGCTCCAGCACTCCCCCACCCCGAAATCCCTGAGGAGCCCGCATGCCCCTGTGGAAAATCCACGGAAACGGCCGCACCGTCGAAGCCGGAGCCGTCGTCACGCCCGAAGAGCGCCTGAACTGGCCCGCGACCATCGCGATCGGTGCCCAGCACGTCGTCGCCATGTTCGGCGCCACGTTCCTCGTGCCCACACTGACGGGCTTCCCCGTCTCGACCACGCTGCTGTTCAGCGGTGTCGGCACGCTGCTCTTCCTGCTCATCACCAAGAACCAGCTGCCCAGCTACCTCGGCTCCTCGTTCGCGTTCATCGCGCCGATCACCGCCGCGGTGGCCGCGGGCGGCACGGGCTCGGCGCTCGCGGGAGTGGTGGCCGTCGGCATCCTGCTCGCCGTCGTCGGACTCGTCGTGCAGTTCGCCGGTCTGCGCTGGGTCGATGCCCTCATGCCCCCGGTGGTCGCCGGCGCGATCGTCGCCCTCATCGGCTTCAACCTCGCCCCCACCGCGTGGAACAACTTCACCCTCGACCCGGTCACCGCCACGATCACCCTCGTCGCGATCATCGTGTTCGCGGTGCTGTTCCGTGGATTCCTCGGCCGCATCTCGATCTTCCTCGGTGTCGCGGTCGGCTTCATCTGGGCCGCGTTCAACGGATCGTTCGACGTGCCCAACCCGCTGCGCGGCGGCGACACCCCCGCCGAGTCGATCGACAAGGCGGCATGGATCGGCCTGCCCGACTTCCAGTTCCCGAACTTCGTCGAGCCGAGCACCTGGTCGACCATCGCGATGTTCCTGCCCGTCGTGCTCGTGCTCGTCGCCGAGAACATCGGCCACGTGCGCGGTGTCGCCTCGATGACCGAGAACCCCGACATCAACAAGCACACCGGCCGCGCACTCATCGCCGACGGCGTCGCGACGACCATCGCCGGTGGCTTCGGCGGATCGGGTACCACCACGTACGGCGAGAACATCGGCGTCATGGCGGCGACCCGCGTCTACTCGACCGCCGTCTACTGGGTCGCGGGCATCTTCGCGATCCTGCTGGCCTTCTCGCCCAAGGTCGGCGAGGTGTTCAACTCGATCCCGGCCGGAGTGCTCGGCGGCGCGACCACCGCGCTCTACGGCCTGATCGGCATCATCGGCATCAAGATCTGGGTCGACAGCCGCGTCGACTTCTCGCGCCCGGTCAACCAGTACACGGCCGCGGTATCGCTCGTGATCGGCATCGCCGGCTTCTCGATGCAGCTCGGCGACTTCGCCTTCGGCGGCATCGTGCTCGGCACGGTCGCGGCCCTGCTGATCTACCACGTGGGCAACTTCATCGCCCGTGCGCGCAAGACCGGCGCCGACGACCCCAAGCCGCTCGAGCCGGTGGGTCCGCTGGGCGGCGACCCCGCCTGACCCGGACTGAACGGCAGAGGGTCCCGGATGCTTGAGCCGAAGCATCCGGGACCCTCTGGGTTTTGCGGGCCGCGCCCTCAGACCGTGCCGGTGCCGTCGCAGACAGCGGCGCGCGCCCGCGGACGCGGCTCGCCGGTGCGGGGCGGGGGCGAGACCGGCAGCGGGTCGACCGGGTCGGGCAGACCGTAGAGGCGGTGCACCCAGCGGCGGGCGTCGTCGAGCGGGTAGGTGTCGCCGAACACCGAGTACTTCACGAACACCCCCTCGAGCGTGCTGCGCAGCATGATCTCTTCGAGGGCGGGATCGGATGCTCCGCGCGCACGGAACACGTCGCGCACCGCGTCTTCGGCTGCGGTGGCCGCATCGGCGTGGCGTTCTTCGGATTCTGCGAACAGCCGATGCGTCGCGGGCTGCTGCTGGATGGCGAGCACGACGCGTTGCAGCGGCACGGCGTAGGCGGTGGAGCGAAGCGCGCTGTCGATGATCGCGGCGAGCATCTCGTCGGGCGTGCCCTCGATCTGCGCGAAGCCGAGCACGGTGTCGAACCAGCGGTCGATGACCGCGGCGATCAGCTGCTCCTTCGTGCCGAAGTGGTAGTTCATGAGGCCTTGGGCGACCCCGGCGCGCTTGGTGATCTCGGCGATGCTCGCTCCCGAGACGCCGCGCTCGACGAACACCTCGATCGCAGCCTGCAGGATGTTCTCCTTGGCGGTCTCGCGAGCGAGGCGGTTCTGTTCTTCGGACCGCGCCACGCGGCACCCCCTCCCACAATTTCCCCGAGTGTGTTCCGTATCGAGCTCTCCGCCCTATAGATTACTCACTGAATATCTATTCAAGCTATGACTTCATCGTCCCGCGTCCGAGGCCTCCCACAGGCGCACGGGTGCGTCCCTGTCCCGGAGGGGGCGACAGGGCCGCACCCGTGTCTTTCGCGCATCACGGTGGCCACAACTCAGGACGAACGGCTCCGGCACCCCCGGAATCGCCGGCGCAGGCGGGCCCGGCGGCCCAACTGTCCTGAGTTGGTGCCAGGCGAGCCGGGCGACCGAGAAGTCAGGCGGATGCCCGCACCACGAGCTCCGTCGGCAGGATCGTCGTGCGGGGCGGGTCTCCCCCGGCGAGCCGCGACAGCAGCACCTGCGCCATCGTCTCGCCCTGGGCGTACATCGGCTGACGCATCGTGGTGAGCTGCGGGTCGCAGCTGAGCGCCACCGAGGAGTCGTCGAACCCCACCAGGGCGACGTCTTCGGGAACGCGGATGCCCGAGGCGCGCAGCGCCGTCAACGCACCCCGCGCCATCAGGTCACTCGCGACGAAGATCGCGTCGGGGCGACCCGCCGCGAGGATGCGGCGGGTCGCTTCGGCACCGCTGGCCTCGCTGTAGTCGCCCTGCTCTTCGGCGAACGGGGTGAGCGCGGCATCCGCCAACGCCTCGCGGAAGCCCTGCACGCGATCGACCGACGAGAGCATGGTGAGCGGGCCCGAGATCGTGGCGATGCGGGTACGACCGATGTCGATGAGCCGGCGCGTCGCCTCGCGCGCGCCGTGGATGTTGTCGACGTCGACCACGTAGTCGGTCTCGCGCCGGGTGACGGGCCGGCCGCCGTAGACGACCGGCACGGCGTCGGCGATGCGCTCGATGAACGCGTCGCTGGTGTGATGCGAGACGAGGAGTGCGCCGTCGACGCCTCCGTTGCGCACGAAGCCGGTCATCTTGTCGCCGGGATCGTCACTCGCGATGAGCAGATTCAGCAGGTAGTCGGAGCTGCGGAGCGTGCCCGTGATGCCCGCGACGATCGCCGCGAAGAACGGGTCGCCGAAGAACCGGGTGGTGTCTTCGGGCACGATCAGGGCGATCGCGTGCGTCTGCCGCGACGCGAGCGATCGCGCCGCACGGTTGGGCACGTAGTTCAGCCGCTCGATCACGGCGTGCACCGCGGCGAGCGCCTCGGGACTCACCGCCGTCGATCCGTTGACGACACGCGACACCGTCGACCGGGAGACCCCGGCGGCAGCGGCCACTTCTTCGATCGTCGCTCGTGACGACACAGCATTCCTCCGATCCGGCGGCGGGACGGAGGATGCTCCGACCGCCCTCGCCGCCCGGACTCAGAGAGAGCGAGCGGCGATGATGCGAGCGTACTCCCGCGCGGAGTCCTTCAGCGTTCGCTCCTGGGTGTCGTAGTCGACGCGCACGATGCCGAAGCGCTTGTCGTAGCCCCACGCCCACTCGTAGTTGTCGAACAGCGACCAGTAGAAGTAGCCCCGCACGTCGACGCCGGCCTCGGCCGCATCGAGCACCGCACCGAGGTGCAGGCGCAGGAACTCGGCGCGGTCGTCGTCGTGCACCCGGGTCTCGCCGTCTTCGACCACAGCGACGTCGTCGTACGCGGCACCGTTCTCGGTCATGTACAGCACGGTGCCGGCGGGCTGGGCGTACTCGGTCCAGACGCGCTGCAGCAGGCGGGTGAGCCCCTCGGGCTGCACCTCCCAGTTCTGCGCGGTGCGGGGAAGGCCCCGCTCGACGTTGTGGATGTTCTCGAACGACGGGTAGGGGCTGCGCACCTTGCGTTCGGTGTCGGGCACGCTCTCGACGGCCGCGTTCTCAGGCACCTCGCCCGCGACCAGATCGCCGTGGTAGTAGTTCACGCCCTGCGTGTCGATGTGCTGCGAGATCGTCTCGAGGTCGCCGTCGTGGATCGCCGCTTCGAAGGTCGCGACGGCATCGGCATCCACCGCCCGGATGTCTTCGACGATGTCGGCCGGGTACTGGCCGCGGTAGATCGGGTCGAGGAACCAGCGGTTGAACTGGCCGTCGATGCGGCGCGCGGCGTCGACGTCGGCGGGGTTCGTCGGGTCGGCCGGGTCGGCGACGGTGTGGTTGAGGGTGATGCCGATGTCGAGCGACGAGTCACGGCGGCGCAGCTCGCGCACCGTCTCGCCGTGGGCGAGCAGCAGGTGGTGCGAGGCGAGCAGACCCTCGGCGACGCTCGTGTGACCGGGCGCGTGCTCGCCGCCCGTGTACGACAGGAACGACGAGCACCACGGCTCGTTGAGCGTGGTCCACACGTTCACGCGGTCGCCCAGTGCGTCGTGCATGGTGCCCGCGTACTCGAGGAAGCGGTCGACGGTGTCGCGGTTGGTCCAGCCGCCCTTCTCCTGCAGGGCCTGCGGCATGTCCCAGTGGTACAGCGTCAGCCAGGGGAGGATGTCGGCGTCGAGCAGCTCATCGACCAGGCGCTTGTAGAAGTCGACGCCCTGCAGGTTCACGTCGCCGCCGTCGGGGCGCACGCGCGACCACGAGGTCGAGAAGCGGTACGTCTGCAGCCCCAGCTCTTTCATCAGCGCGACGTCTTGCGGGTACCGGTGGTAATGGTCGCACGCCACATCGCCGTTGTCCCCGTTGATCACCGCTCCCGGCACGCGGGAGAAGGCATCCCAGATCGACGCGGTGCGCCCGTCTTCGAAAGCCGCCCCCTCGATCTGGTAGGCCGCGGTCGCGGCGCCGAACAAGAAGTTCTGGGGAAAAGCACGGGTCATAGAGGTCATCCTTTCACCGCGCCCGCCATGATGCCACTGACCAGCTGCTTGCCCGCGACCACGAAGAGCACGAGCAGCGGAAGGGTCGCGAGCACCGCACCGGCGAGCACGATCGAGTAGTCGATGTAGTAACCGGACTGCAGCTGACTGAGCGCGGTCTGGAGGGTCGGATTCTGCGGGGAGAGCACGATCAGCGGCCACAGGTAGTCGGTCCACGCGGTCATGAACGTGAACAGTCCCAGGATCGCCATCGCGGGACGGGCGGCGGGGATGCCGACCGTCAAGAAGGTGCGGAACTGGTTGGCGCCGTCCATGCGCGCCGCCTCGATCAGCTCGTCGGGGATCACGTCGACCAGGTACTGCCGCATGAAAAAGACCCCGAACGCGGTGACGAGCGTCGGCACGATCACGGCGCCGATCGAGCCCGTCCAGCCGAGTTCGCGCATGAGCATGAACAGCGGGATGATGCCGAGCTGCGTCGGGATCGCCATGGTCGCGATCACGAACACCATGAGTCCGTCGCGTCCCTTGAAGCGCAGCTTCGCAAACGCGTAGCCGGCGAGAGTGGAGAACGTGACGACCGAGATCGTGATGATCGCGGAGATCAGGAACGAGTTGCCCAGCGCCAGCCAGAACGGGATCGCATCGAACACCTTCGCCGCGTTGACGAAGAAGTTGCCGCCGGGGATCAGCGGCAGGGTCTCGCCGCGCGTCGCATTCGTGCCGCTCGCCACGACGACCGACCACCACAGCGGGTAGACGCTGCCGATGATGAACGCGGCCAGCAGGCCGTACGTGAGAAAGCCGGGGCGGCTGCCGATGCCCGCGTTGCCGAGGGTGGTGCCGCGGCGGCGACGGATCTTCTCGGGCACGCTCAGCGCCATGGTCGCGGTCATCGCGCGTCCTCCTCGATGGTCGTCGTTGCGGTCACTCGGGCTCGGCGGCGCGCGGCACGGCTCTTCGGGGCATCCCCCGTGGATATCCGTCGCGAGATCAAGAAGTTGATCACGCCGATCCCCACGATCAGCAGGAACAGCAGGATGGCGACGGCGGATGCTTCGCCCAGATCGCGGCGGAAGAACGCGAGCTCCCAGAGGAACAGCACGGTCGTCTGGAACTGCCGGTCACTGCCGCCGATGCCGCCGGCCGTCGAGACGTCGAACAGGCGCGGCTCGGCGAAGATCTGCAGTCCGCCGATCGTCGCGGTGATGATCACGAAGATGAGCGTCGGGCGGATCGTCGGGATCGTGATCGAGAAGAAGCGGCGCCCGGCGCCCGCTCCGTCGAGGGCCGCCGACTCGTAGAGGTCGCGCGGCACGGACTGCATCGCGGCGAGCAGGATGAGGGCGTTGTACCCCGTCCAGCGGAAGTTCACCATCACCGCGATGGCGATGTGCGAGAGGGCGGTGTTGTGCTTCCACTCCTGGTCGGCGATGCCGATGAGGTTGAGCAGGTTGTTGGCGAGACCGTCGGCCTCGTTGAAGATGCTCGAGAAGATGATGGCCACGGCGACCGGCGTGACCACGAAGGGGATGAGCACGCTCATGCGCCAGAACGTCGGAGCCCGCAGACCCCGGTCGAGCAGGTAGGCGATCACGAGGGCGATCGCCAACTGCGGGATCGCCGAGAGCAGGAAGATGCTCACCGTGTTGAAGATCGAGTTCCAGAACATCCCGTCGCCGAGGATCTCGACGAAGTTGCCGAACCCGACGAAGTCGCCCTCGCCCTTCAGCAGGTCCCACTCGTGCACGGCGACGTACACCGTGTACAGCAGGGGGAAGAGGCCGACCAGCCCGAACAGCAGGAAGAACGGCGAGATGTAGAAGTACGGCGAGGCCTGCTGGTCGAAGCGCGAGACGCGATGGCGCCAGGGGCGGCGGGGCGGAGCATCCGATGGCGATGCGGATGCCGTCGCCCGCTGCTGCGCGGGCGGTGCGGTGAGAGTCATGGGGTTCCTTTGGAGGATGCTTCGACAGGCTCAGCAACCCGATACCGATGGGTCGCTGAGCCTGTCGAAGGGCAGGTCAGCCGACCAGGTCGTTCAGCAGCTGGATCGCCTGGTCCCAGGCGCCCTGCGTGTCGGTCTCGCCGCGGTCGAGCGCGCTGAGCGCCGGACCGAAGACGTTCTCCTGGATCACCGAGTCATCGGCACCCTTGAACTGCGCGACCACGCCCTTCGCACGCTCCGCGAGGATCGCACCGGTGGGGGCGTCGTTGAAGAACTCGTTCGGCGTCGCTTCGGAGGCGAGCGTCTCCTGCGCCTTCACCGTCGAGGGGAAGTTGCCCGCGGCGGCGGACTGCTTCACCTGCTGCTCGGGCTGCGTGAGCCAGTCGGCGAGCTCGGCCGCGGCCTCTTTGTGCTGCGAGGTCTCGGGGATCGACAGGAACGCGCCACCCCAGTTCGCCGCACCGCCGGGGAAGACGTCGGCGAAGTCCCAGCCGGTCGTGGCGTCGCCGCCACCGGCCTCGACCTGACCCTGCACGACTCCAAGCATCCACCCGGGGCAGACGAACGTCGCGAAGGTGCCGTCGACGAATGACTTGCCGCCGTTCCAGTCCCAGGCGGTCTGCGCGGCCGACTGGCCGCCTTCGGTCGCCGCTCCCAGCAGTTCGAAGCGCTCCTTGAGCTCGTCGTTGCCCTCGACGTTGAGCTCGCCGTCGGCGGTGTAGTAGCCCTCGTCGAGCTGGTTGACCATCGCGTTCCAGACGAAGCCGGAGTGGTCGAACCACGCCTTGCCGGTCTTGGCCGTGTAGTCGGCGCCGACCGCGAAGTAGTTCTCCCAGTCGCCCTCGAGGAGCCCGGCGACCGACTCGCGGTCGCTCGGGAGGCCGGCAGCTTCGAAGGCGGCGCCGTTGTAGCAGATGCCCGAGGGGCCGATGTCGGTGCCGTAGCCGATCACGCGGCCCTCGGCATCCGTCGCCTGTCCGTACTTCCAGTCGACCCAGTCGCCCTTGCGGTCTTCGATGCCGTGGTCGCGCAGGTCGACGAAGGTGTCGGAGACGTCCATGATCGCGCCGAGCCAGCCCTCTTCGATGGCGACGACGTCGCTGAGGCCGGAACCGGCGGCGATCTTGGTGAAGGCGTCGGTGCGGGCGTTGCCGCCGGTATCGATGTTGGTCGCCTCGATGGTGACGTTGGGGTGCAGTTCCTCGTACTCGTCGTAGAGGTCTTCGTAGCCGAAGGTGCCGAACGTGGTGACGGTGAGGGTGATGTCCTCGTCGCCGCTCGATTCGCCGGTGTCGCCGCCGCCGGTCGAACAACCGGCGAGGGCCAGGACGGAGACGGATGCCACGGCTGCTGTCGTGAGGATCCGCTTGCGGGCGCGTGTGTTCACAGTTCACTCCTTTGTGAGGTGGTGCGGTGGTGGTGCGGGTGAGGTGGTGCGTCGGGATGGTGCGTGAGCCGTGGTCTCCGCGATGGGAGCGCTCCCACGACGTTCCGGCCACGATATGGGAGCGCTCCCACGATTGTCAAGAGGCTGTTCGACGGTGCATAACTCCTCAAGATCCGCCTCGGCCAGGCTCAAAGTCCTCCTAGCGACCGGGATCGGGCCATTTCTGAGGAGTTACGAAGGAGGGGTAGCCTTGCCCGGTGCCCGAAGCCGATCTTTCCCCTGCCCTCGTCCGCGCCGCCTCGCTGATCCGCAGCGTGCCGGACTACCCGGAACCCGGCATCATCTTCCGCGACATCACGCCGCTGCTCGCCGACGCCGAGGCCCTGCGCGTCACCACCGAGGCGATCATCGCGCCCTTCGCCGGACAGTTCGACGTGATCGCCGGCATCGAGGCACGCGGGTTCATCCTCGCCAGCGCCGCCGCGATCGCCGCCGGCACGGGACTCATCCCGATCCGCAAGGCGGGCAAGCTGCCCCGCCCCGCGGCATCCGTCGACTACGCCCTCGAATACGGCACCGCCACGATCGAGATGCACGACGACCTGCCCGCCGGGTCCCGCGTGCTGCTCATCGACGATGTGCTCGCGACCGGCGGCACGCTCGCAGCAGGGCGCAAGATCGTCGAGCAGCTCGGCAGCCACGTCGTCGGCATCTCGGTGCTGTTCGAGATCGACGGGCTCGGTGGCCGCGACCTCGTCGGCGACCTGCACACCGTCTTCCACTCCAGCTGAGGCACTGACGCGCACGGCGAAGCACGCCCGGCGCGGGAAGGTAGACTGAAGCCGCCTTCCTGCCCGCGACTTCTGGAGCCGTTCATGCCCACCATCGTCGTCGACGTCATGCCCAAGTCCGAACTTCTCGACCCGCAGGGGAAGGCCGTCTCCGGAGCGTTCGCACGCCTCGGCGTCGAGGGCTTCACCGATGTGCGCATCGGCAAGCGCTTCGAGCTCACCGTCGAGGGCGAGGTCACCGACGAGCTGCTCGCCGAGGCCCAGCGTCTCGCCGACGAGGTGCTCTCCAACGCCGTGATCGAAGACGTCGTGGGCATCGAGGTCGTCGAATGACGGCACGCATCGGGGTCGTCACCTTCCCCGGCTCGCTCGACGACCGCGACGCGCAGCGCGCGGTGCGCATCGCCGGCGCTGAGCCCGTCGCCCTGTGGCACGGCTCGCACGACCTCGAGGGCATCGACGCCCTCGTTCTGCCCGGCGGGTTCAGCTACGGCGACTACCTGCGCGCCGGCGCGATCGCCGCGCTCTCGCCGATCATGACCGAGGTGAAGGATGCCGCGGCCAAGGGCATGCCGATCCTCGGCATCTGCAACGGCTTCCAGATGCTCGTCGAGTCGCACCTGCTGCCGGGCGGGCTGATCCGCAACGGCCACCAGCACTTCGTGCGTCGCGACCAGAAGCTCACGGTCGAGAACGCCGACACCGCCTGGACGAGCGCGTTCTCGCGCGGCCAGGAGATCATCATCCCGCTGAAGAACGCCGACGGCGGATACATCGCCGACGAGCAGACGCTCGACCGCATCGAGGGCGAGGGCCTGGTGGCCTTCCGCTACGCGGGCGTCAACCCGAACGGAT
This sequence comes from Microbacterium sp. NPDC087665, assembly GCF_044743285.1. Taxonomy (NCBI): domain Bacteria; kingdom Bacillati; phylum Actinomycetota; class Actinomycetes; order Micrococcales; family Microbacteriaceae; genus Microbacterium; species Microbacterium sp. NPDC087665. The sequence goes on from NZ_JBIUWD010000010.1 coordinate 63,557, forward strand.
CGCTGCGCGACATCGCCGGCATCACGAACGAGCGGGGAAACGTCGTGGGGCTCATGCCGCACCCCGAGCACGCGACCGAGGCCGGCTTCGGTCCCGACACGGCCGTGGCCATGCGCTCCGGCATCGACGGCATCGGTTTCTTCGCGAGCGCGATCTCCGCGGTCGCCCGCGCCGCCGCCTAGTCGCAGCGTCGAGAAGAGGGGCGGATGCTTCGGCATCCGCCCCTCTTCCGTCGCTGCGGCCCGTCGTTCGAATCGAAACGGGTCAGCGGATGCCGAGTTGCTCGGCGATCACGAGCGCCGTGCCGCCGAGCAGCACGATGTCTTCACCGCGCACCGCCACACGGATCTCGAAGTCGTCGGTGACGATCGCCAGGGAGTGATGCTCGATGGCGGCCCTGGTCTCGTCGAGGAACACTCCCGCGACGATGTCGAGCGGTCCCGACAGAACGACCTGCTCGAGACCCAGCGCCGCGACGACGGGTGCGAGAACCCGGCCGAGCGCTCGCCCCGCCTCGGCGAGCACGTCGTCGGACGACGTCTCGGCGTCGGCCAGGTGCTGCCGGATGTAGGGCACGGCCGCGACGACTTCGAGGCATCCTCTCCGACCGCACCGGCACACCTCTCCGCCCTCGTCGACGAGCACGTGCCCGATCTCGCCGGCGGTGAAGCGGGCACCCGTGACGAGAACCCCGCCGACGATGACGCCGCTGCCGATGCCCTGGCCGATGCGCACGAGGGCGAGGTTGTCGACGCCGGGTTGGCCGTAGGTGCGCGCGGCGAGTGCCGCGGCGTTGGCGTCGTTCGCGACGTGCACGGGCACGGGAACGACGGCCGCAACCGCCGCGGCGACGTCGACGTCGTGCCAGTCGAACGCCACGGCCTCGCGCACGACGCCGTCGGTGCCGACGACGCCGGGTGAGCCGACGCCGACGCCGAGCACGCGTACGGTCGAGCGCTTGACGAGAGCCGAGGCGAGAGCGCAGACCTTGACGAGCACCGCGGCTCCGCGAGCGCCGTCGGTCGGCACGCTCACCGAATGCACGATGTCTCCGTCGAGGTTCATGATCGCGCCGGTGATCTCGGCATGCGCCGACAGGTCGAGTGCGACCACGTGGTACGAGTCGGGGTTCAATGCGATGAGGGTGCTCGGCTTGCCGACCCTGCCCTCCGGACTCGGGCCGCTCTCGTGCACCAGCCCTTCTGCGGAGAGGTCGTCGACGATGCGCGAGACGCTCACCCGGGTGAGGTCGGTGGCCCTGGCCAGATCGGCACGGCTCATCGGATCGTTGTGGAAGAGCGTGCGCAGGATCAGTGAGCGGTTCGCCTGCCGGGTGTGGGCGGGGAGCGCTTTCTCGGCACCGCGGCCGGCGCTCACGCGATGCCCAGTTCGGCGGAGAGCACGGCGACGAGAGGGCCCTGCAGCGCGAGCAGCCCGCCGTCCGAGCCGATGTCGACGCTGATCACAGTGGTCGTGGTGGGGAGGGTGCGATCGGTGAGGTGCGTGCGGGTTCGCGTGGCGAATCCCTCGTCGAGGATGTCGTCGGGCCCGACGAGCACGACATGGGTCGCGCCGAGCACCGAGATGATCGGCGCGAGGGCGGCGGCGAGAGCATCCGCGGCATCCTCCATCACGACGTCGCGCTCCTCACCGGCGTCGAGCCGACGCCGGATCTGCGGAACGGCCACGATCGAATCGAGGCATCCGGATCTGCCGCACAGGCAGGAGGTCTCGCGACGCGGGTCGACCACGACGTGGCCGATCTCGCCCGCGGCGAAGTCGACACCGTCGACCAGAGTCTCGCCGACGATCAGACCCGCTCCCGCGCCGCGCTGGATCGTGACGATGAGGATGCTGCGGCCGTCGTTCTCGCGGAAGGTGTGCACCGCCAGCGCCATCCCGTTCGCGTCGTTGACGACGTGCACCGGAACGCCGAAACGCTCGGCGAGCGCACCGCGCAGGTCGACGTCGAACCAGCCGAGGTGCGGGGCGAACCGCACGACTCCGGCGCGGTCGACCATGCCGGGGCTACCGACGCCGATGCCGAGCACGGGGGCCGGCGCCTTCTCCAGCAACTCCTCGGCGAGGACGATGGCACGATCGATAGCGGCGTCACCGCGCTCCGTGAGCATCGAGAGCTGGCTCTGGTGCGAGACCTGACCCCGCAGGTTCATCACCGCTCCGCGGAAAGACAGCGCATCCGACAGATCGAGGCTGATGATCGATCGGGAGTCGTCGTCGATGGCGACCAGGGTGGCGGGTTTGCCGACGCGCACATCGGTGGAGTGCCCGGCCTCGACGAGGATGCCCTGATCGATGAGGTCGCCGACGATCGTCGAGACGGTGACCTTGTTGAGTCCGGATCCGCGTGCGATGTCGGCCCGGCTGCGCGGCCCCTCGTGGAAGAGCGTCTGCAACAGCATCGCCCGGTTGCGCACGCGATTGTGCTCGGGGAGCGCCTTGGTCGTGATGCGGAGATCGGCCACAGCCCATTGTCCCCCGCGGAGGCGCTCCGTCCAGACGGATTCCATCCCGCCCCACCCGCGCACCCCGTTGACGGCGTTCACCCCTTGACGGCGCCGGCGGACATGCCGGTGACGAGGTTGCGCTGGATGATCATGAAGAACACCACGACCGGGAGCGAGAACAGGGTGGCGGCGGCCATCTGCCCGCCGTAGTCGGTGCCCATGTCTCCGCCGACCGAGACGGTGAACGAGTTCAGCCACACCGGGAGGGTGTAGTTCACCTGGTCCTTCATGAAGGTGAAGGCGACGATGTAGTCGTTCCACGCGGCGATGAAGGCGAACACGCTACTGGAGATGATGCCCGGCATCACCAGGGGGAAGAGCACGCGGGTGAGCACCTGCCAGGTCGAAGCGCCGTCGATGCGCGCGGCCTCGTCGATCTCGATCGGGATGGCGAGGAAGAACCCGCGCATGACCCAGATTGAGAACGGCAGCACACTCGCGACGTACGCGAAGATCAGGCCCCAGTAGGTGCCGAGCAGCCCCATCGAGTTGAAGATGAGGAACTGGGGGATGAGCAGCGCGGTGCCGGGGAGCATCTGCACGATGAGGATGAGCACGAGGATCGGTCGGCGTCCGCGGAAGCGGAACCGCGAGAGAGCGGCGGCGGCGAAGATGCCGAGCACGATCGCGAACACGACCGCACCGGTGACGACGATCACCGAGTTCTGCAGGTAGATGAGGAACTGGCCCTTGCCGATCGCTGTGAAGAAGTTGTCGAGCGTCGGCGCTTCGGGGAAGAAGTGCGGGGTGCTGCTGAGCATCTCCGACCGGGGCTTGAAGGCCGTGTTGACCATCCAGTAGACGGGAAAAGCCCACACGATGCAGAAGAGGATGGCGATGCTGCTGCTGATCCAGGGGGCGCGGCGTAGACGGCGGGTGCGAGCGGTCATGTCAGAGGTCCTCTCCCGAACGCACGAGGTGCCGGATGTACACGGCGCTCAGCGCCGCCAGGATGATGGTCGAGGCGACCGCGATCGCCGAGCCGGCGCCGATCTGCAGGTTGCCCGAGAAGGCGGTGGTGTACGTGAACACACCGAGTGTCGAGGTGGCCCCGTCGGGGCCGCCCTCGGAGATGAGCCAGATCTGGTTGAAGACGTTGAAGTCCCAGATGATCGAGAGCATCGTCACGAGCAGGATCGTCGGCCCGATCGACGGCAGCACCACGACCCGGTAGATTCGCCACTCGGATGCACCGTCCAGGCGCGCCGCCTCCTTGAGCTCGACGGCCACCTGCGTCTCGGCGGCGTACAGCGTCAGGGCGATGAAGGGAACCGCTCCCCACACGACGAGCAGCCAGATGCAGACCCACACGAGGACCGGGTCAGACGCCCAGTCGCGACTGGTCATGTCACCGAAGATGCCGAGCTGGGTGAGCAGCCAGTTGATCACGCCGTACTGAGGCTGGAACAGCCACGACCACACGATCGACGAGGCGACGTTCGGCATGGCCCACGCGAGGATCAGCACGACCGTGGTCAGGTAGCGGATGCCGGAGGGAAGGCGTGTCATCAGGTGCGACATGCCCGCGCCGATCGCCACGCTGCCGATGACGAGGGCGGCGGTGAAGACGATGGTGCGGGTGAGCGACCACCAGAACTCCTGATCCGAGAGCACGGCCGCGTACTGGTCGAAGCCCACGAAGTCGAAGGCGCCGGTGAAGAGCGTGCGCTGGTTGTAGTTCGTGAACGACGTGAAGACGAGGAACCCGATGGGCAGGAGCGTGACGAACACGATCATGAGGCCGGCGGGGGTGAGCAGCCAGAACGGGGCGGATGACCTGTTCAGGCTGCCGGCACGGCGCTTCCGCGGGGGCGGGGTCGACCGGGAGGGGCGGGAAGGAGCCGTCGGCGGAGACTCCACGGAGGTGGTGACCAAGGGCTGGCCTTTCGTCGGGTCGGAGGCGCCGCGCACGGGGCAGCCAGGGGCGGAACAGGAGGATGCCGCGCGGCGCGACCGCGCGGCGTCCTCTCGCACTACTTGATGTTCAGCGTCTTGTCGGCAGCGGCGTCGAAGTCGTTCGCCGCCTTCTCGGCGGTCTTCGCGCCGGACGCGATCGACGAGAACAGGTTGTTGATGTCCTTGTTGCTCTCGATGGTCGTCCAGTTCGCGTTGGCCGGCGTCGCCTTCGACGTGAGCGCTGCGGTGAAGAAGCTCGACCGCACCTCGTCGACCGTCTCCTGCGCGAATTCGATGCCCTCAACGCTGTTCGGGATCCACCCGTCGACGCCGTAGACGTAGTCCTGCTGGATCTCGGGGCTCGAGGCGATCTTGACCCAGTTCAGCGCGAGGTCGGAGTTCTGCGACTTCACCGGAACCGCCCAGTCGGACCCTCCGAGCATCACCGGCTGCGCCTCACCGGAGATACCGGGGAACGGGAAGGTGCCGAGGTCGGGCTCGAGCGCCGGGTTGATCTTGAGGATCGCTCCGGTGTTCGTGTTGAGGATCGCCGAGGTCTTCCCATCGGCGAAGAGCTGGCTTTGGTTCGGCTCGAACGTGTCGAGCGTCGCGGACGCGGCGGTGGAGTACGCGTTCTGGAAGGTCTGGAATGCTTCGAGGCCTTCGATCGCCTCATCGGAGCTGAAGCCCACGGTCCATTCGCCGTCCTTCTCAGTGGCGATGTCTCCGCCCGCATCCCAGACGAACTGCATTCCGGCGTAGAAGTACTGGCCGGGGAGGTAGAAGGCCGAGAAGTCGGAGGTCTGAGCGTTGGCGGCCTTCACCTTGTCAAGCGCGGCCGTGAGCTCCTCGTACGTGGTCGGGGCCTCGGTCACTCCGGCATCCGCCCACATCTTCTTGTTGTAGATGACTGCGCGGGCGCCGGCAAATCCGGGAACGCCGTACAGGCTACCGTCGATCGTCGCCGGGTCGACGAGGCCGTCGAGCCAACTCTGCCCCTGCGCCAGATCGTCCTTGTACGGCGTGAGGTCGAGCAGACCGCCGTTGGCGGCGTAGCTGGCGATCTGGGTGTTGCCGACATCGAGTACGTCGGGCGGGGAGTCGGTGGCGAGGGCGGTGGTGATCTTCGTCGTGATGCCGTCCCAGGTCTGCGACTGCACGTTGACCTCGGCGCCCGTGAGTTCGGTGAACTTCGCGTTGATCGCGTCGAGCGTCTCGGGCGTGTAGTCGTTCTGCATGACCCAGACGGTGATCTTCTTGCCCGTGCCGTCGACCTCAGGCACCTTTCCGTCGCTGGGAGCACCGGCGTTGCCTCCGCCGGCGGAACCCGAACATGCGCTGAGTGCGAGGGCGGTGACGATGCCCAGGGCACCGATCGTCGCCAGCTTTCTGATTGCCACGTAACTCTCCTTGGTAGGTGGGGGTACCGCGACGGATACGTCGATGTGCCGAGCGGTGAAGTTAGTACACCCCTGTTTCATATCCGTTGTCAATCATTATGTTCATATTCGTGAAGCTGTTAGGTTTCTGCGTTATGACGGCATTGTTTCGCCTTTCGCGTGATTATCGGTCGTCGAATTAGGTCACATAATTTACTAACTATTAGGGCATGAAACCAACTAATTCACGTCCGCCCGAAAACACCAGGGAGTTGCCCACAATGCCGACCCTTCTACCCCGCGCCGCCGCCCAGACCACCACGCCCGGAGAGTTCGAGCTCACCGCCGACACCACGCTGTCCGCCCATCCCTACCTGACGCAGCCCGCCCTGCGGCTGCAGGAGCAACTGCGTGCCGCCACCGGCTTCGTGCTGCCCGTGACCGTCGCCGGCACGGGCGCGTCGTCGGGAGACGGCGAGGCTCCGAGCATCCGTCTCGATATCGATCCGTCGCTCGCGACCGAGGCGTTCGAGCTGCAGACGACGCCGCACTCGATCCGCCTCGCCGCGTCGACGGAACGCGGCGGGCACTGGGCCGTGCAGGCTCTGCTGCAGCTCTTCCCGGCAGATGTGTATCGCCGCTCCCCCGTCGCCGACATCCGCTGGACGGCCCCCGTCACCCGGGTGCAGGATACGCCGAAGTTCCCCTGGCGCGGCGCCATGCTCGACGTCGTGCGCCACTTCGCGCCGACCCGCGACGTGCTGCGCTTCATCGATCTGCTGGCCATGCACCGCCTCAACACGCTGCACCTGCATCTCACAGACGACCAGGGGTGGCGCGTCGAGATCGCCCGCTATCCGCGGCTCACCGAGGTCGGCGGATGGCGCCCCGAGACCCAGCTCGGCGCCGCCCACGGGTCGGACGCCGATGGCCGACCGCACGGCGGCTTCTACACGCAGGCCGACATCCGCGAGATCGTGGCGTACGCCACGGCCCGAGGCATCACCGTCGTGCCCGAGATCGAGCTGCCCGGTCACGCGCAGGCGGCGGTGGCGGCATACCCCGAGTTGGGCGTGGGCGGCAGCGCACCGGCGACGCCCTGGACCCTCTGGGGCGTCAACCCCGTGATCTTCAATGTCGAGGAGTCGACCATCCGGTTCCTCTGCGACGTGCTCGACGAGGTGATCGACCTATTCCCCTCGGAGTACATCTGCATCGGCGGCGACGAGTGCCCCAAGATCCAGTGGGTCGAAGACGAACGCACCCAGGAGCGGATGCGGGAGCTCGGCGTGCACGACGAGGAAGGTCTCCAGAGCTGGTTCGTCAGCCGGATCGGGCAGCACCTCGCCTCGCGCGGACGCAAACTGCTCGGCTGGGACGAGATCCTCGAGGGCGGTCTGGCGGATGGCGCGACCGTGCTCTCCTGGCGCGGACGCGTCGGGGCGCTCGCTGCCGCGCGCGCAGGCAACGACGTCGTCGCCTGCCCGGAAGACACCGTCTACCTCGACTACCGGGAATCGGATCTCGCCACCGAGCCCATCCCGACCGGAACCGTCACCACGGTCGAGACCGCCTACTCGTTCGATCCGGTTCCCGCCGAGCTCGACGCCGACGAAGCGCGACACGTGCTCGGCGGGCAGGCGAACCTCTGGACCGAGCACATCGATTCGATGCGCGGCCTCGACTATCGCGCGTTCCCCCGGCTGGCCGCCGTCGCGGAAGCCCTGTGGACCGTCGGCGACCGCGACTACGCCGAGTTCGCCCCGCGATTGACCGAGCACCTCGCCCGCCTCGAGGCGAAGGGCGTCGAGTATCGGCACGCCGACGGCCCTCGGCCCTGGCAGCAGCGCCCCGGGGTGAGCGGCCGCACCCGGTCTGCCGAAGAGGCGGCTGCCCACCTGGCACGGATCACCGTGAACATCGGCTGATCTGCCGTCGACCCCGGGCTTTCGAATCGCTTGAATCGCTGTGTTCCCGGCCGAGATGCAGCGATTCGGGCGATTCGAAAGCAGTCATCGGGAGCGGTGGCGACGACGGAGGAGGAGCACGATGCCGGTGCCGGCGGCGAGGGCCAGTACACCGACGGCGACCGCGGGGAGCAGCCAGACGGCGACGGCGTCGTCGCTGCTTCCCGTCGCCGGCGAATCGGCGGTCGGGGCCGATGCCTCGGGCGTCTCGTGGGTCGGATGCTGCCCGTCGGCGAGGCGGAACGGGTTGAGTCCGGTGACCGCGAGCAGGTACCAGGCCGTGGCTCCGGTGTGCAGGCTGGCGTAGTAGCGGTCGTCGAAGCCGGTCTCGAGGCCGTCGGAGGATGCCGCGACGATGCCCCGGCCATCTCCGTTCGGCGCCTCACGCTGGGCGAGCTCGACGCTCGCGAGCAGCTCGTCGACGCGCGGCACGTCGCCCGGAGCATCCCTCGATCGCAGCGCGAGCGCGAGGTGGCCATTGCCCTCGAACCAAACCTTCGAGCGGTCGGCGTCGCTGAACGAGGTTCCCCGATAGGGCCCATCGGCCGCGGGCAGCTGCGCGACCGCCCAGTCGAGAGCCGTGTCGTACCGCTGGTCGCCCGTGGCGAGCGAGCTCCACGTCTGGGGGTCTTCGGGGATCGGCGATGCGTTCACGCTGACACCGTCGGGGAGTGTGCCGGTGGCGAGGTGTCCGTCGGGCTGCTGCATCGCGGCGACGAAGTTCTCGGCGATCGTCGCCCGCTCTGCCCAGACCTCGTCCCCGGTCAGCTGGGCGAGCTGGGTGAAGAACGCCGTCACGTCGATGTTGTGCTCGGTCGATTTGAACGTGGCCGGGATGCCGTCGGCATCCTGCCCGCCGGTGTAGCCGAAGGGCGCGCGTGCCGTGTCGGAAGCGTTCGTCTCGATCCACTCGCCGAGCCGCAGGGCGCCGTCGAGGTACTTCTGCTCGCCGGTCACGTCGTACAGGCGCGCGAGCGCCATCCCCACCCAGGCCTGATTGCCCGTGAACGCGCCCGCCCCACCGATCTCGACCGTGCCGTCGCGCAGGCTCGCCGGCTCGTACGAGGCGCGGGTGCGGCCGTCGTCGAGCGGGTCGTTCGCCTGCAAAAACAGCAGAGCGTCGCCGATCGCCTGGGCGCGTCGGATGTCGTCGGGAAGGCCCCGGGCGGCGTAGGCCATCACGATGAGGGCGTCGTCGTAGACGAACGAGGCGGTGAAATCCGCCGTCGGGGTCGTGAAGAAGCCGCCCTGGTAGCTGCGCGGAAGGCACAGGTCGTCGGCGCTGCAGTACTCGTCGACCCGATCGTCGAGGAAGTCGTACGCGAGCGCGGCCGACTCCGCGTAGTCGACCTGGCCGGACGGACTCGTGAACCAGTCATCGCCGACGGATGCTCCCGCTGCCGCTGCCGGTGCCGCGGACACGGCCGCGCAGGCGGCGAGCGCCAGCGCTGCCGCTGTCGCGGCGAAGGTGCGGACGGCGGTGGAGCGTCTGCTGTTCCGCATCATGCCCGGTGTCCTCTCGATGAGCGCTCGATGCCGGTCTCCTGCCACCGCACGAGGTGCGAGGGAGCCGAGCTGATCGATCATGAGTGGACGACCCGCCGCGCGAACGGCGTCGCGGCGGTCCTGTGCCCACCGTACTCCTGCGTGGGTGACAGCGAACCCCGGTCAGTCCGCCGGCAGGTGGAACGGGTTGTCGCCGGACGCGGCGAGCAGGTACCACGCGGTCGCGCCGGAGTGCAGGCTCGCGTAGTAGAGGTCTCCGAAGCCGGAGTCGAGGCCGTCGGTCGAGGTGGCGACGATGCCCTTGCCGTCGCCGTTCGGGGCATCGCGTTGGGCGAGACGGATGCTGCTCAGCAGCTGCTCGGCCTGCGCGGCGTCGCCCGGGCGGTCGCGCAGCCGAAGCGCCAGCGCCAGGTGGCCGCTGCCCTCGAACCAGACCTTCGAGACGTCGACATTGCTGATCCCCGGCCCGGAGTAGGGGCCGTCGGTGCCGATCAGGTGAGCGAGAGTCCAGTCGAGAGACGCGTCGTAGCGCGGGTCCTGGGTGGCGATCGAGGTCCAGGTCTGCGCATCCAGCGGGATGGGGTGGGTGTTGATGGTGCTGCCGTCGAGCAGCGTGCCGGTGTCGACGTGTCCGTCGGCGTTCTGCATCGCTGCCACGAACCCGGCGGCGACTGATGCCCGCTCCCCCCACACCGGGTCGCCGGTGAGCTGCGCGAGCTGCCCGAAGAAGCCGGCGATGTCGGCGTTGTGCTCGGTGGACTTCCACGTCAGCGAGACACCGGCATCCGTCTGACCGCCCGTGTAGCCGTAGGGGGCCCGCACCATGTCGGCCGTGTTCGTCTGGATCCACTGGCCGAGCTGCAGGGCGCCGTCGAGATACCGCTGGTCGCCGGTCGCGTGGAAGAGCCTCGCGAGAGCCATGCCTACCCATGCCTGGTTGCCCGTGAACGTGCCGGGGCCGGTGATCTCCATCCGCCCCTGACGGATGCCGTGCGGTTCGTACGACGTGCGCACGCGTCCGTCGCCGATCGGGTCGTTCTCCTGCACGAAGAGCAGGGTCTCGCCGACGGTCTCGGCACGGCGGATGTCGTCGGGCAGACCGCGTGCGGTGTACGCGATCACGACCAGTGCGTCGTCGTAGACGAACGACGGGGTGAAGTCCCAGCTGGGCGTGGTGAAGAATCCGCCCTCGTAGCTGCGCGGCAGGCACTTCCCTGCGCCGTCGCAGAACTGGTCGACCCGCGCATCGAGGAACTCGTAGGCCAGCGCGACCGAGACCGAGGGGTCGGGGGCGGGCGCAGCATCCTCCGCGGGATTCGAATCGCCGGACGCAGCGGATGCCGCACCCGCGAGCACCGCGGCGGCGACGAGCGCGACGGCCACCGTCCAACCGACTGCGCGGCGAGGGGAAGGAGACATGGGGGAAGCCTCTCGTCGAACTCCGTGCGCGGTGGGGGAACGCACCCGGGCGACCCGGGGGTCACTCGATGATCCTCTCAGTTCGGGGAACGCCGGGATAGAGGCAATATCGGGGTCTCGTCGTCCGCATCATTTCTCGTCATCCCAGAAGCGACGCTTGCCGTCTTTCGTGAAGCCGAAGCTGGGCTCCGCCGTCGGATGCTCCAGCTCGGGAAGCATCTCGACGGGCGGACCGGAAAGGTCGCCGTCCGCGTAGACGAGATCGAACACTCGGTGTGAGTCGCCCGGTTGGCATGTCGAGGTGGCGTACACGGCAACCGAATCGAAGAGTTCGCCGGGGCTGATGTCGATGATCAGCAACTCGACATGCTTCGCCGGATACTTCGCCTCGACCACCACATCGGCGATCTCCCCGTCGTAACCCCGAGCCTTGACGCTCGTCCACCCGTTCTCGTCCAGCCACGTGGCGACGCGATCAGCAACCTCCATCGGGGTGCCGTCGAGATGCCACCCCTCCGGTGTGCGTCGAGTGAGATCAAATTCATAACCGTCGCCACCGCACGATCTCGGGCCATCTCCATACCCTCGTAACTGCCAATCGCCGTCCAGAATCTGTAGTTGCACATCGCTCACTGCCGCCTTGTACGAGAGGTTGACGTCCCTCGCTCGGTCGAGAAGCTCTTCATCCGTTATCGGGGCCCCACATCCCACAAGCACCAGCAGACCACTCAGCGCGACAGCCGCAAGGGCGATCATCGAACGACGATTGTCGATGAGCGTCACTGGATCTCGCCGTCCCAGTATCGAGGCGTGCCGTCATCGTTATAGCCGAAACTCAGCGGCGCAGTGGGGTGTTCCGTCGCCCGATTACTCTTCAGCTCGATCGGGTGGTAGTCGGCGAACCCGGGGATCTGCTTCTTGACGATATCCAGATAGTCGCCGGGCTGACATGTCGAGGTCGCGTAGATGGTGGTCGAGTCGAAGAGCTCCCCCGGGCTGATATCAATGACGAGCAGGTCGACATGCTTGGCGGGGTACTTCGCCTCGACCACGACATCGGCGATCTCTCCGGAGTATCCGCGGGCCTCGACGCTCGTCCATCCGTTCTCGTCGAGCCAGGTGGCGATCCGGTCTGCAGCTTCCATCGGGGTGCCGTCGATACGCCACCCTTCCGGCGTTCGGCGCGTCAGGTCGAATGTGTACCCATCCTCACCGCACGGATCAGGAGAGTCTCCATATCCCGTCAGATCCCAGTCACCATCCAGGATTCGCAACTGCACGTCAGCCACTGCCGCCTTGTAAGCGAAGTTCGTCGCGCGCGCCTGATCGAACAGTTCCTCGTCAGTCATCGATGCTCCACATCCCGTCACAATCAGTAGGGCGAGGACCGTTATCGCAGCGAAAGCCGCTCTCGCCTTCCGATTCACTTCCTTGCGCCATCCGCCTCGACGATGGGCGCATCCCGCTGGAGAAGGATGAGCGGGTTGCTTCGGCCTGATCCGAGCATCACTCTTCGTCATCCCAGAAACGACGCTTGCCATCTTCGGTGTGACCGAAACTCGGCTTGTCGGTGGGATGCTCCGTCGCGGGCAACTTTTCACGTTCGCCCTTACCAGGTCGCCGCATCTCCGAGATCTGATGCGCATCGCCCGGCTCGCAGGTCGACGTCGCATACACAGCAACCGAGTCGAAGAGCTCGCCCGGGCTGATATCGATGATCAGCAAATCGACATGCTTCGCCGGATACTTCGCCTCGACCACCACATCGGCGATCTCGCCGGAATAGCCGCGGGCCTTGACGCCCGTCCACCCGTTCTCGTCCAGCCATGTGGCGACGCGATCAGCAACCTCCATCGGGGTGCCGTCGAGATGCCAGCCCTCCGGCGTGCGCCGAGTCATGTTGAACTCGTAGGAGTCGTTACCGCACGATCTCGGGCCGTCGCCGTACTCGATCACCTGCCAGTCGCCATCCCAGACTTGTAGCTGCGCCTCAGCCACCTCCGCTTTGAAGGCGAAATCGATCTTCCGTGCTTGTTCGAACACTTCTGCGCCAGTCACCGTCACTCCACATCCGCTCATTCCCAGCAGCGCCACGGCAGCAGTGCTCGCGAACGCCAACCGCATCGCGCGGCTCATTGCCTCACGCCATCCGCGGCGACGACGGACTCCGCGAGGTCGACGATCGTCTGCTTGAACGACTGCGATCGGGGGTCGAGGTAGCCGACCGCCTCGTCGTCCCACTTGAGGAGGATGTAGGGCTCCGCCTCGAGACCCTCCCAGAGATAGATCGGTTCCTCGCTGGCCTGGGAGTTGTGCCCCTCGACGCGCATGCCCCACTCGCGCTCGCCTTCGCCGTAGCCCTTTACCCAGCCGCCGTCGGACTCGAAGTCCTGCACACCGGCGATGTTGAGCGGGTCGTCCCAGTCTGATCCGAGACTCACTCGTCCCCGCCGCCAAAACGGCGCTTGCCGTCTTTCGTAAAGCCGAAGCTGGGCTCCGCCGTCGGATGCTCCAGCTCGGGAAGCATCTCGACGGGCGGACCAGAAAGGTCGCCGTCCGCGTACACGAGATCGAACACTCGAAGGTAGTCACCCGGCTCGCATGTGGAGGTGGCATAGATGGTCACAGAATCGAAGAGCTCGCCGGGACTGATGTCGACGATCAGGAGTTCGACGTGCTTTGACGGGTACTTCGCCTCGACCACCACATCGGCGATGTCGCCGGAATAGCCGCGGGCCTTGACGCCCGTCCACCCGTTCTCGTCCAGCCAGCCGGCGATTCGGTCGGCGGTCGCCATCGGGGTCTCGCCGATACGCCACCCCTCCGGAGTGCCGCGGGTCATCGCGAACTCATACCGACCCTCACCACATTCGTCAGGGGAGTCGCCGTAGTCGAGATTTCGCCAGTCCCCATCGAGGATCTGCAGTTGCGCTCCTGCAACCGCGCTCTTGAATGCGACGTTGGCTTCTCGTGCTTCTTCGAACAGTTCCTCGTCAGCCATCGATGCTCCACATCCCGTCACAATCAGCAGGGCGAGGACCGTTATCGCGGCGAAAGCCGCTCTCGCCTTCCGATTCATTTCCGTGCGCCATCCTCGGCGACAATGGACTCCGCGAGGTCGACGATCGTCTGCTTGAAGGACTGCGACCGGGGGTCGAGGTAGCCGACCGCCTCGTCATCCCACTGGGGAATGAAGGAGGGCGCCATTCCACCGGTCTGCTGCGTTTCGAAACCGTCGAGCAGGTAGATCGCCTCCTTGCTGGCCTGGGAGTTGTGGCCCTCGACGCGCATGCCCCATTCGCGCACGCCGTCGCCGTATCCCTTGACCCAGCCGCCGTCGGACTCGAAGTCCTGCACGCCGGCGATGTCGAGCGGGTTCTCGGGGTGGTCCGACGCGGGCATGCGCCCCTTGTCGGCGATGATGTCGTCGGTCGCATGCGTCGCGTGCACCGTGAGGAGCCCGCGACGGATCTGGTTCTCGAGATCGGCGGCGGTCTCGGGCGCCACCCCGGCGGATCCATACAGCCAGGCGTTGTCGACGAGTCCCGGGTTGTCGGCGATCATCTGCGTGCCCATCGTCGTGCCGAGGGAATGGAGCCCGAGGTCGAGCTGCGCTCCGGCGTTCGTGACGCCGTATCCGCGCAACGACTGAGCGAGCCGTTCCGCACCCGCATCGGGGCGCTCGATCCCCCACACGTTGCCCGGGCCGCCCGAGTCCCAGTCCATGAACACGACAACAGCATTCGTCGCCGAGGAACCCCGCTTCTCGAGTTCCCACGCAGTCTGCTGCTGCATCGCAGAGGCGCTGTCGGACCACTCTCCAAGTTGAGCTATGTCCGTCGCGATACCGTGCGTGAGAGTCGTGATCTGGTCGGCGGTGTCCACATCGCCGAAGCCGATACTCGCGCGTGGGCTGCCGTCATCGGTCTCAAGAGAAAGCGACAGCATCACAACAGGAGGGCCCGGTTTCTTAGCCGAGTCGTCGAGCACCTTCCGCAGCCCTTCCAACTGCCCCCGCTGCTCCTCCGTCAAGTCGCCCGCGAGCATCCGTTCCAACTCCGCCCTGTTGAACTCGTCTTTCGCACTCGCCGGGATGCCGTTGAGGTTGCCGATCGCCGAGGGTGCGACCGCGAAGATCTGCGCGAGCGGGCCGTCGCTCCACGCACCGTCGCCGTCGCGCGTCGAGGTGTTCGCGAAGCGGTTCCACAGTTCGGCGGCGCGATTCACATCGACGAAGGCGACCGCACTGGCGAAGTCGGGATGGTCTTCCATCCAGGTCTTCGCGGCGTCTGCATCGGTGGTGCCGAGCCAGCTGATCGCGTGGGCGACCGCGGTCGAGAGATCGGCGCGCAGACTGTCGGCCAGTCCCGTGCTGGTGCTCGGCCCGCCCGGGTACGCCGACGAGCTCTCTCCCCAGAACGTCTGCGAGATGGTCAGATGAGCACCGAACGCACCGCGCGGATCGTCGCCGCCGCTGATGGCTTTCAGGTCGGAGGCGAGGAAGTCTTCCGCGGCCTCGAGGTCGAGGCGGAAGACGCGGATGTCGGCTTCGAGGTCGCCGACGGCGCTGTCGGCGTCGCGCCAGGCATCCGTCGCCTCGGTCTGCGCCTCGCCGGCGCGTCTCGTCGTCTCGGACGCGGGGTCGGTCTCGTAGGCCGACCAGTACGCGGCATCCGACGATTCGAGCGCCGACTGCGCCACCTCTCGCTGCGCATTCACCTCGAGGATGCGGGCGGCGAGCTCTTCGCGACGGCGGGTGAGCGAGGGGATGGTCGTCATCGTGAACTCGACCAGCACCTGCCGAGCCTTCGTCATCGCCTCGAGGAAGTCCGCGGCCGTCGTCATCGGCCCGTCGAGCATCGTCACCGCGATGGTGGCGTCGGAGACGTCGAACACCTCGGGCAGGCGCAACCAGCGGTCGGCCGCGTCGCGCGCCGTGTCGCTCAGCAGATTCGCCGCGTCGAAGACCTTGTTGCCCAGCGCTTCGACGGCCGCGGCATCCATCACGTGCGGCAGCTCACCCCGCACCGCGCTCACTGCGACACATCCACGCCGAAGTTCGCGGCGACCGTGTCGCGGGCCATCTGCTCGTCGCCCGTGATGATCGCGACCGTGGCTCCACCGACGGCCCGGGCCGATGAGTTGATCGAGTACATGATCGAACCGGGAACCATCCGCCGGTCTTCCATGAAGGTGCGCCAGGCGGAGGCGACCGTCGTGCGCCCGTCGACCGTCAGCGCCGCGGGCCCCTCGGCGGCCGCCTGGTCGATCTCGCGATGCGCGGACTCGAAGCTGCCGCCGAGTTCATCCAGTCCGGCGAGAAGCCCCAGGACCCCATCGGGGTCGACCCGATACTCGACACCCGGATCCACCCGATAACCGCTCATGCGCGACCCCCGCTCGACACGCACCGACGATCGATGCCGCGTCAGCGTATCAAAGAGTGTCCTCACATGACAGCTATATATTCACACTCGCAATCTTCTCGCGCGCTATCGAGGCGAGCTACGCCGCGAGCGCCGGAGGCCACACCCCGATGAGCACGGCCATCACCACGACGGTCACGAGCTCGTGCGCGATGTTCAGCGTCGTGAGCTTCGTCGAGCGCCCCTCGAAGGCATCGTGCGTGATGAACCGTGCAGCCGTGAAGCCCGCCCACAGCGTGACCGCGGTCACGATCGCGCCCCAGAACCACGACCCGCCGTAGAAGTGCCAGGCGATGGCGGATGCTCCGGCCAGCACCCACGACGTGATGAAGCTCACGATCACGGTCGTGATGATCGGCCATGCCGCGGTCGCGGCGGGGCGGTCCATGTCGACGTTCGCGAGCTTCGACCAGCGCGTGCCGAACACCTTCGGCGCGTACCAGATCGAGCCGACGATCATGCTCGACAGCGTGGCGAGCAGTACTGCCCAGTAGTTGATCTCCGGAACCATGACGGCGCCTCCTTGTGATGGTGCGGTCAGACTACTCCCGGGCCCGTCCGCCCGGCCATCACGCAGCACTGTAAGCGCTTGCAGTAGGCTCGTCGCATGGCACAGCTTGAGCAGATCGCAGCCCCCGGTTCCGAGTGGTGGCGCAGCGCGGTCATCTACCAGATCTACCCCCGATCCTTCGCCGACGCCTCGGGCGACGGCATCGGCGACCTCCCCGGCATCACCAGCCGTCTCGACTCGCTGAAAGACCTCGGGGTCGACGCGATCTGGCTCAGCCCCTTCATGACGAGCCCGCAGCGCGACGCCGGCTACGACGTCGCCGACTACCGCGACGTCGACCCGCTGTTCGGCACGTTGGCCGACTTCGACACCATGCTGGAAGCTGCCCACGCCCGCGGCATCCGCGTGATCGTCGACCTGGTCCCGAACCACTCCTCCGACCAGCACATCTGGTTCCAGCAGGCGCTGAAGGCCGCCCCCGGCAGCCCCGAGCGTGCGCGCTACATCTTCCGCGACGGCAAGGGCGAGAACGGCGAGCTCCCGCCGAACAACTGGGAGTCGGTGTTCGGCGGCGGCATGTGGCAGCGCGTCACCGAAGCCGACGGCGCCCTCGGGCAGTGGTACCTGCACATCTTCGACGCCACGCAGCCCGACTTCGACTGGAACAACGAAGAGGTGCGCGAGGAGTTCCGCTCGATCCTGCGCTTCTGGCTCGATCGCGGCGTCGACGGCTTCCGCGTCGACGTGGCGCACGGCATGATCAAGGCCGACGGTCTGCCCGACTACACCCCTCCGTCGGACGCCGACTCGATGGGCGGTGGCGAGGCGAACGTGCCCTACTGGGGACAGGACGGCGTGCACGACATCTACCGCGACTGGCACAAGCTGCTCGCCGAGTACGACGGTGACCGCGCCCTCTGCGGCGAAGCGTGGCTGCCGACGCTGAAGAAGACCTCGCTGTGGGTGCGCCCCGACGAGATGCACCAGACCTTCAACTTCCCTTACCTGATGACCGCGTGGGACGCGAAGGCACTCGGCGACGTCATCCGCGAATCGCTCGACGACTTCGGGGCCGTGGGCGCCCCCAGCACCTGGGTGCTGTCGAACCACGACGTGGTGCGCCACGCCACCCGCCTCGCCCTCACGGTCGACAACCCCCAGGGCGACGGCATCGGACCGAACACCCCGAACAAGCCCGACGCCGTGATCGGCCTCGCCCGTGCGCGCGCCGCGACGACGCTCATGCTGTCGCTCCCGGGTTCGGCGTACCTCTACCAGGGTGAAGAGCTGGGCCTGCCGGAGGCCATGGAGATCCCCGACGAATACCGCCAGGATCCGACCTGGTTCCGCACCAAGCACGAACGTTACGGTCGTGACGGATGCCGCGTGCCGCTGCCCTGGGAGGCGGATGCTCCCGCCTTCGGCTTCAACGACACGGCCCTGTCGTGGCTGCCCCAGCCGGCCGAGTGGGCGACGTACGCCCGCGACGTCGAGTTCGCCGACCCGAACTCGACGCTCGCCCTGTACACCGAGCTGCTGGCCCTGCGCCGCGCGCACGGTTTCGGCTCGGGCTCTCTGGTGTGGGAAGACTTCGGTGCCGATTCCGTGGCCTTCCGCCGTGGCGATGTGCACGTGGTCGCGAACCTCGGCACGGCTCCGCTCGCGCTGCCGAGCGACGCCACGTTCCTCGTGAAGAGCCAGCCCTTCGCGGGGTCGGAGCTTCCGATCGACACGACCGTCTGGTTCACGCGGGGCTGATCCCGGGCCGGGGTCGCATCGCACGGTGCGGCCCCGGCATCCGTTTGCGGCATCCGTTCCGATAACCGAAAGGCAAGCGAGATGGCGAGCATCGATGATGTGGCCCGCGTCGCGGGCGTCTCGACGGCGACCGTCTCGCGCGCGCTGAGCGGGCGGGGCATGGTCTCCGAGCAGGCGCGGCAGCGCGTGCAGGAGGCAGCGGCCTCGCTCGGGTACGTCGTCTCGTCTCGCGCCTCGGGTCTGGCATCCGGACGCACCCGCAACATCGGTGTGATCGTGCCGTTCCTCGACCGCTGGTTCTTCAGCACCGTGCTGTCGGGGGTGTCGACGGCGCTCATGCGCGCCGGTTACGACATCACGCTCTACAACATCACGCCCGACCGCGAGGTGCGGCGGCACGTGTTCGACACGTTCCTGCGCCGCCAGGGGGTCGATGCGGTGATCGCCGTGTCGATCGCACTCGACGACGACGAGACCCGGCAGTTGCTCGACCTGGGGCTCCCCATCGTCGCGATCGGCGGACCGCATCCGCAGCTCGACACCCTCACGGTCGACGAGCTCGCCGTGGCGCGGCTGGCCACCTCGCACCTGATCGAACTCGGTCACCGCGACATCGCCTACATCGGCGCCGGGCCGCAGTTCGACACCGACTTCCGCGTTCCGACGCACCGCCGCCGCGGCTTCGAGACCGCGATGTCCGAGGCAGGCATCCCGCTGCACCCGGAGATGCTCGCGTCGGCGGACTTCACGATCCAGGGCGGACATCGGGCCGCGGTGGAGTTGCTCACGAGTGACGAGTCACGCCCGACCGCGGTGTTCGCGGCATCCGATGAGATGGCGATGGGCGCGATCCTCGCCGCGCGGGAGCTCGGCATCCGCGTTCCCGAAGATCTGTCGGTCATCGGCATCGACGGGCACGAGATGGGCGAGTTCTTCGGCCTGACGACGGTTGACCAGTTCCCCCTGCAGCAGGGTGAGCGTGCGGCGCAGGCTGTGCTCGCGCGGCTCGGCGAGGGCGATGCCGCGACTCCCCCGCCGGCCGCATCGCCCTACGCGCTCGTCGTGCGCGGCTCGACCGCGCGGGTGTGAGCCGCGGGACTCGCTGCATAACTCCTCAAGGACGGGCGTTCCCGGGCTGATTCCGGCCGAATCCGGGCGGTTCCGGCCCGAGTTTGAGGAGTTGTGAGCCGCCGGCGCTGGCACTAACTCAGGAAAAACCCCGACCTCAGACCGTCGCGGGGGCGTTTCGGCCCCCGCGACGGCAGTTTGTCCTGAGTAAGTGCCGGCCCGGGCGCGACCCGGGCCGCGCAGCGGCGATCAGACGGCGGTGATGAGGCCCGGCGTCTGGGTGCGGGCGGCCTCGAAACGGCGCTGCACGTCGGACCAGTTCACGATCTGCCAGAACGCCTTGACGTAGTCGGCACGCACGTTGAGGTAGTCGAGGTAGTAGGCGTGCTCCCAGACGTCGAGCTGCAGCAGCGGGATGACGCCGAGCGGCGCGTTGCCCTGCTGGTCGAACAGCTGGAAGATGACCGGGCGTGCGCCGATGCTGTCCCAGGCGAGCACGGCCCAGCCCGAGCCCTGCACACCGAGGGCGGTGGCGGTGAAGTGCGCGCGGAACGCGTCGATCGACCCGAAGGCGTCTTCGAGGGCCGAGGCCAGCTCGCCCTCGGGGTTTCCGCCGCCCTGGGGCGAGAGGTTCTGCCAGAACACCGAGTGGTTGATGTGTCCGCCGAGGTTGAACGCGAGGTCCTTCTCGAGCTTGTTGACGTTGGCGAGGTCGCCGGCGTCGCGGGCCGTCGCGAGCTGCTCGAGCGCCGTGTTGGCGCCGGTCACGTAGGCCTGGTGGTGCTTGGAGTGGTGCAGCTCCATGATCTTGCCGGAGATGTGCGGCTCGAGGGCCGAGAAGTCGTAGGGAAGCTCGGGGAGCGTGTACAGAGTGGACATGGATGTTCCTTTCAGGGGTGCGGCGTTCAGGTGTGAAGCGGGTGGAAACGACGGTCGAGGTAGACGACGGGGCGGCCCTGCGGGCCGGGGAGCACCTCGATCACCTCGGCGATGACGACGGTGGAGGTTCCGACGGGCACGGTCTGCAGCGCCCGGCATCGCAGGGCGAAGCGCGCCAGGGGCAGGTAGGGCTCGCCGGTCGGCAGGGCGCTCCATCCCTGGTCGGGCGTGAATCGCTCCGAGCCGCTGACGGCGAAGCGCTGCGCCAGTTCGGAATGCTCGTCGTCGATGAGGTGCACGACGAAGGTATCGGCGTTGAGGATGGCGCCCGCGCTGCCGGTCGCCCGGGTGACCGAGAACACGATCGCGGCGGGGTCGACGGCCACCGAGGCGACGCTGGATGCTGTCAGCCCCACGGGACCGTCGGGGGTCGAGGCGGTGATGATCGCCACTCCGGCGGGGTGGTTGCGGAAGGCCGCTTTGAGTCCTTCGCCGACGGGGGTCGGCACCGGGTTCGTGCTCATCGGACGATCTCCGTCATCTGTTCGTGGCTGGCATGGGCGAGCATCTCTGCACGGTCGACGAGCTTGGTACGCTCGCGTCCGCGTTCGGCTCCGGCGTGGCGTTCGGCCGCGTCGATCCGTCGCCACCCCTCGATGTCGACGGCGGCGACGAGGTGTGCCGTCGGGTCTCCGTCGCGGGGCATCGGGTCGGCTGCGGCGAGGTCGTCGATGAGGTGTCGCACGGTCTGCGCGGCATCCGCTTTGGTCGATCCGATGAGGCCGACGGGCCCGCGCTTGATCCACCCCGTGGCGTAGAGCCGGGGAATCGGCTGTCGCTGCGCGTCGAGCACGCGCCCCTCGGCGTGCGGCACGACGCCGGTACCGGCATCGAACGGCATGCCCGAAACCGGCGACGAGCGGTATCCGACCGCGCGGTAGACGGCGCCGACGTCGTAGCGGAGCAGTTCGCCGGTGCCGACCATGCGACCGAGTTCGTCGGATGCCGTGCGCTCCATCTCGATGCCCGTCACCGCGGTGTCTCCGAGCAGCCGCACCGGGCGCTGGCGCAGGTGCAGGTGGATGCGCCGCGATGCCGGCGTCTCCTGCCGATCGCGCGCGGCCCACTCCGTGAGCGTGCGCACCACGATGCGCCGCTGGGAGAACTGCGCGATCATGCGTTCGCTGTGCGCATCGAGCGCGACCTCCGCGGGATCGACGATCACCTCGACGTCGTGCTGCTCGGCGAGCTCGCGCAGTTCGAGCGCCGAGAAGCGCACATCGGCCGGGCCGCGGCGTGCGAACAGGTGCACGTCGCGCAGCGGCACGGCCTCGAGGCTCGCGAGCACGTGGTCGGGGGTGTCGGTGTGCCGCAGCGCGGACGCGTGCTTCGCGAGAATGCGGGTGACGTCGAGGGCGACGTTCCCCGCGCCCAGCACGGCGACCGATTCGGCGACGAGGGGCCAGTCCCGTGGAGCATCCGGATGCCCGTCGTACCAGGCGACGAAGTCGGCGGCTCCGAACGATCCCGGCAGGTCGATGCCGGGGATGTCGAGTCGCACGTCGAGGTCGGCGCCCGTGGCGACTATGACGCCGTCGTACGCGGCTCGCAGGTCGTCGATGCGGATGTCGGTGCCGATCTCGACGTTGCAGTGCAGGCGGATGCGCGGGTCGCCGAGCACGCCGTGCAGCGTGTCGGTGATGGCCCGGATGCGCGGATGATCGGGCGCGACCCCGTAGCGGACGAGACCGTACGGCGCGGGCAGCTTCTCGAACAGATCGATCGACGCAGTGGGCACGAGACCGAGCAGGATGTCGGCGGCGTAGATGCCGGCCGGGCCCGCCCCGACGATCGCGATGCGCGGGTCGACGACGGTCATGCGTGCGCCTCCTGCGGGGGAAGGGCGGCGATGAACGGGTGATCGTGCGCGATCATGCCGACCTTCGCCGCTCCGCCGGGCGAGCCGATCTCGTCGAAGAACTCGACGTTGGCCTTGTAGTAGTCCTGCCACTCGTCGGGCAGGTCGTCTTCGTAGAAGATCGCCTCGACCGGGCAGACCGGCTCGCAGGCACCGCAGTCGACGCATTCGTCCGGGTGGATGTACAGCGACCGCTCCCCCTCGTAGATGCAGTCGACAGGACACTCGTCGATGCACGCGCGATCCTTCACGTCGACGCACGGCAGGGCGATCACATAGGTCATCACATCTTCTTTCCGGTCGGACTCCACGTTAAAACCTCAAGTACACTTGAGGTCAAATCGCCGCGACATGCACCGACGCCGAGAAGGGACTCCGATGACCACTCCCGATCAGCCCACGCATGCGGCCGACGACTACCTCACGATCGGTGAGATGACGCGGCGCACCGGGGTGGCGGCATCCGCTCTGCACTTCTACGAGAGCCTCGGCCTCATCGCCTCGACACGCACCCCGGGCAATCAGCGCCGCTATCCGCGGCACATGCTGCGCCGTGTCTCGCTGGTCTCGGTCGCGAAGCGGCTCGGCATCCCGCTCGCCGACGTGCAGGGCGCCTTCGCCGACGTGCCGCTCACCGAGACCCCGACGCACGAGGACTGGCAGCGGGCCTCGCGCCGGTGGAAGCGCGCGCTCGAGAAGCGCCGCGAGGGCATCGAGCGGCTGGAACGCGAACTGACCGGATGCATCGGCTGCGGATGCCTGTCGATGAAGGCGTGCGGCCTGCTGAACCCCGACGACGCCCTCAGCAGTCAGGGTGCGGGGCCGCGTCGCCTGAGCGACGAGCCCGAGGACTGACGCGTGGCGGGAGAGGCCGACTCGCGCCGTTCATAACTCCTCAAAATCGTTCGAGATGAGAGCCGCACGGGCCACATACGACTCACGAGCCAAATTTCTGAGGAGTTATGTGGACAGCCCCTCCGCATGACCCCGTGTTGCACTTCGAGATGCGGTCGGATGCCGGGGGTTCTAGCGTCGCGGTAGACCCTCCCTCCTCCGGCATACCGGCGCGCACGCGCCCGCCGGCAGGACCGCACGAGCAGAGAGCAGACTATGAGCGCCTACTTCGACAGCGAAGCCGACAAGACCTACACGAAGGTCTACAAGCAGCACACCCCCGACGTCCTCGCCGCGTTCGCCGCGTTCGACAGCGCCGTGTTCGCACCCGACGAGTCGCGAGCGATCCCGCTGAAGTACCGCGAGCTGATCGCGCTGGCCGTGGGCATCACCACGCAGTGCGTGTACTGCATCGACGCGCACTCGCAGAAGGCCGTCGCGGCGGGCGCCGACGAGGCCGAACTCGCCGAAGCGGCCTGGGTCGCGACCGCGATCCGCGCGGGTGGGGGCTTCGCGCACGGACGCCTGGCGTTCAAGCTCGCGGAGCCCGCGCACGAGCACCAGCACTGAGCCGGCAGGGCTGACGGATGCCGGAGGATCTGCTCGCGTTCACCTCGGTCGCCGACGTGGGGTATGCCCTGCCGAACGCCGCCGAGATCGATGAGGTCATCGCCCGCATCGCTGCCGCCGCGGCGGCGCGCGACCACGAGGGTGACCCCGAGCGGGGCCTGCGCGCCGATGTGCGCGAGCTCGCCGCCCTGGGCCTGACGGCGGCACGGCTTCCGGTGTCCGCGGGCGGTGCGGGGCTGAGCTACCCGCAGCTCGTCGACCTGCAGATCCTCCTGGCGCGCGCCGACTCGAACGTCACGCAGAGCCTGCGCACCCACTTCACGACCAGCGACCGTGCGGCCCGCGCGATCGCCCGCGGCGAGACGGATGCCGCGACCCCCGAGATCGCGGCCGGGCGGCTCTTCGCGGGCGCGACCACCGAGGGCGCCGGCGAGATCGGCACGGTGGGCACGACCCTGCGCACCGATGCCGACGGCATCCTGCGACTGAACGGCCGCAAGGCCTACGCGACGGGCACCGGCTATGCCGACTGGATCTCGGTTCTCGCGTCGGACGACGACAGCCGGCACCTGGTCGCGATCGTACGGGCGGATGCCGAAGGCATCGTGCTGCACGACGACTGGGACGGCGTCGGCCAGCGCCTCACCACCTCGGGAACCGTCGAGTTCACCGACGTCGCGGTCGACCCCGAGCGCGTGCGCGTCGGCGAGGGTTCGCGCACCGACCGGCTCGGCAACCTCGACGCCGTGCTGCAGCTCACGCATCTCGCCACGCTGGCGGGCATCGCGCTGCGCACCCGTGACGATGCGATCGCGTGGCTACGCTCGCGCACCCGCAACTTCAGCCACGCGTCGACCGCGATCCCGGCCGACGACCCCCAACTGCAGGAGCGCATCGGCACGCTCGACGGCCTCGCCCAGAGCATCGTCGCCTCGGTGCGCACAGCGGCCGTGCTGCTCGGCGCCGACCTAGAACGCCCCCTCGCAGCGCAGACGGGCGACGGCCACCTCGCCGTGACGCGCGCCCAGGTGACGGTGCCGGCACTCGTGCTGCAGGCGACGCAGAGCGTCTTCGACCTCGGCGGCGGATCGCTCGTCGACGGCCGCCTCGCCCTCGACCGGCACTGGCGCAACGCCCGCACCCTCAGCAATCACAACCCCGTGCATCTCAAGGCGCGCGCGCTCGGCGAACGCTCCCTGAGCGGCGGCGACCTGCCCGAGATCTGGTACGTCGGCACCGGCCGGCTCGCGGCACCGGCACCAGAACCCGCTTCGGCATCGGCACCCGCGTCGGCACCGACTTCGGCACCGGCACCCGCCGAGGCATCCGCCACCCCCTCCGCCGCCCCCGAGAAGGAGCACGCCCGATGACCCGCCCCCTCGTGATCGGCGCGAACGTCTACGACTACGGAACGGATGCCGGCGCCTGGCGTGCGCCGGGCGAAGACCCGTTGCGCATCTTCGGCGCCGACTTCTGGCGTGACGCGGCGCGCACCGCGGAGGACGCGGGCATCCACGCGATCTTCCTCGCTGACACCCCCGGGCTCGCCTCGAACCCGGCGATCCGCCCGAGCAGGCTGCTCGAACCCCTCGCGACCCTGGCGACGGTCGCCGCCGAGACCGAGCACCTCGGCATCATCTCGACGGTCTCGTCGAGCACCAACGACCCGGTCGAGCTCGCCCGCCGCCTGCTGACGGTGAGCGCGTTCAGCGGCTCGCGGTTCGGCTGGAACGTGGTCACCGGGGTGACCGGGCCCGCGATCACCGACTTCGGCTACGAGTCCGACCCGGGTCGCGAAGAGCGCTACTCCCGCGCCGAGGAGTTCGTCGAGGCGTACTCCGGGTTCGTCGATGCCGTGCGCGACGACACCGACTACCTGCACGAGGGCGAGTACTTCGGCGACAGCATCCGCCGTGCCGATCTGGGCGTCGACCCTGCGATCCGGGCCCTGCTGCCCGATGTCGCGCCTCTCATCGTGCAGGCCGGAGGATCACCCCGCGGCCGCCAACTCGCCGCCGCGAGCGCCGAGGCCGTCTTCGCCGCCGAGACCGTCAAAGAGATTGCTGCCGACAACCGCCGGGATCTGCGCCAGCGCGCCGCCGACCTCGGACGCCCGGCACCGCTCGTGCTGCCCGGCATCCACCTCGTCGTGGGTTCGACCGAGGAAGAGGCTGAACGCCGGTTCGAACTGGTTCACGAGCGCGGGCCGGACGGCTATGTACTCAAGCGTTTCACGGCGATGTTCGGCATCGACGGCTCACGCCTCGACCTCGACGCGCCCGCCGAAGACGAGATCCGCCGACTGTCGGGCGACCCCTCGGCCGCGCCCATCGGGTTCCGCAAGGCGATCGCCGCCTACGGCGCCGCCGGCAACCTCACCGTGCGCGAGCTGCTGCGATACTTCGCCGGCTTCGGACACCAGCTGTTCGTCGGCTCGCCCGAACGCCTCGTCGACATCATGACGGACTGGGTCGATGCCGGAGCCGCCGATGGCTTCAACCTGCTGTTCGACACCAACCCGTGGGGCCTGCGCGAGTTCGCCGAGCACGTGACACCGGTGCTGCGCACGCGCGGACTGCTCGCCGACCCGGGCGACCAGCCGTTCACCCGCTGGATGAGAGAGGCCCGCCGATGACCCGTCTGCTGCGCGTCGACGACGCCACCCTCGCCGGTTTCGCCGTGCGCGCCGGAGAGAGCCGCGCGTCGCGCGAACTCCTCGGCGCCGAACTGGATGCCGCGGCCGACGTGCTGCTGCTCGGCGACCTCGACGGCCCCGGGCCCGACCGCACCGCCGCCGCCGGCGCCCTGCTCGCGATCACGCGGCGGGTCGTGGTGGTGCCGATCATCGGTGAGCGACAGCATCCGATCAACCTCGCCCGCACCCTCGCGACGCTGTCGAATCTGCACGCGCGACGGGTCGGAGTGGCGGGGACTTCTGCCGCGGTGCTGGCGCTGATCTCGCGGCTGTTCGAGACCTGGCCGCTCGACGCTATCGTCGGCGACACCGAAGGCGGGGTGTACGTCGACGACACCCGCATTGTGCGCATCAGCGACCCCTCGTACCCGAACATCGGCGGGCCGCTGACGCTGCCGGTCGATGTCGACGACAAGCCGGTCACCGTGCTGCTGTCGTCATCTGGTTCTGCGGAACCCGGAGTGGACGTCGTGTGGGACGGTGCCGCCGTGCCCGTCTGGGACACGGTCGTCGCCCTCGGCGCAGGGACGGATGCCGTCGGCGCACGCGCCGCGTTCGGCATCGGCCCCTCGGCGCCATTCGCCACGGGCACGCCCGCTTTCGCCGGAGCCGGGCGCCTCGACCAGGTCTGAGTGCGGCGGGGCGGACGCTTCGACAAGCTCAGCGACCCCGGAGCCCCCGTCAGTAGACTGGATGTGTGCCTCCGCTGTTGATCGCCGGGTCGACGCCCTCGCCGCGTCGTCTGCCCTCGGCGACCCCGATGCGGGAATGGATGCGTGTGATCATGCACCCCGGCACGAACGGCTGGACGAGCGTGTGGGGCACGCTCTCACACGGTGAGATCGCGGGCTGCCCGCCACCACGGACCTAGGTCGCGCTCCGGAAGGGGTGCGATCGCGCGTGCCATCTTCCCCTTTCTCCCGCGTGAGGTCTTTTCGTGTCCACTTCTTCTTCCCGTTTCTCGTTCGCTCCGCATGAACTGTGGCGGGGCATCCGCTCCAATGCGCGCAGCGATGTCTTCGGCGGCGCACTGCTGCTCGCCGCCACCGTCGCCGCACTGATCCTCGCCAACACCCCCGCGTCGCCCTGGTACGAGTCGATCCGCGACTTCACCTTCGGCATCCCCGCATTGCACCTCGAACTCAGTGTGGGCGCATGGGCCGCCGACGGTCTGCTGGCGATCTTCTTCTTCGTCGTCGGGCTGGAGCTGAAGGAGGAGTTCGTCACCGGACGCCTCCGCGATCCGCGCCAGGCGATACTGCCGGTGGCGGCAGCCGTCGGCGGAGTGGCCGTGCCCGCCCTCATCTTCGTGCTGATCAACGCGAGCAACGGCGAGGAGGCGCTCAGCGGATGGGCGATCCCCACCGCCACCGATATCGCCTTCGCCGTGGCGGTGCTCGCCGTCGTCGGCAAGTTCCTGCCCCCGGCACTGCGTGTCTTCCTGCTGACCCTCGCGATCATCGACGACCTCATCGCCATCACGATCATCGCCACGTTCTACACCGACACCATCAGCCTGCCGTGGCTGGTGCTCGCGCTGCTTCCTCTGGCCGGCTTCGCGCTGGCCACGCAGAACGGGGTGCGATCGTGGTGGATCCTCCTGCCGTTGGCGATCGCCGTCTGGGTGTGCGTGCACGCCGCCGGGGTGCACGCCACCGTCGCCGGGGTGCTCCTCGGATTCGTCGTACCCGTGGTGCCGACGCTCAAGGCCCGCGTCCGCAGCGGCAGCGACGATGCGGGCGAACCGCTCTACGACGGAATGGCCGCGCACTTCGCCGACCGCTGGGGTATCGTCGCGACGCTGTTCGCCGTGCCGGTCTTCGCCTTCTTCGCGGCGGGCGTGACGATCGGCGGAGTAGAGGGTCTCACCTCGGCACTCCGTGATCCGATCACGATCGGCATCATCGTGGGTCTCGTGGCGGGCAAGCCGATCGGCATCCTCGCGACGACGTTCTTGCTCACCCGTGTGCGCTCCCTGCGGCTGGACGAGTCGCTGCGCTGGCCTGACATGACCGGCATGGCGTTCCTCGCCGGGATCGGCTTCACGGTGTCGCTGCTCGTGGGCGAACTGGCGTACGGTGCGAGTTCGGTCGCAGACGAGCACGTGAAGATCGGCGTGCTGTTGGGCTCGTTGATCGCCGCCGTGATCGGTGCCACCGTTCTTGCGCGCCGCAACTCGCGGGCTCGGCAGGAGTCTCTGGGCAGGGTGCTCTCAGAGGGGCGCGCTAGAGGGGCGCTCTAGACGAGTTCGCTCACGAGCTGCTCGATCCGTGCGCGGATGTCGTCGCGGATCGGGCGTACCGCATCGATGCCTTGGCCTGCGGGGTCGTCGAGCTTCCAGTCCTCGTAGCGCTTGCCGGGGAAGAACGGGCAGGCGTCGCCGCATCCCATCGTGATGACGACATCGGATGCCTGCACGGCCTCGGTCGTGAGCACCTTGGGCTGCTCGGCGGTGATGTCGATACCCAGCTCGGCCATGGCATCGACCGCGATCGGGTTGATCTGGTCGGCGGGCATGGATCCCGCCGAGCGCACCTCGATGCGGTCGCCGGCGATGTCGCGCAGGAACCCCGCGGCCATCTGCGAGCGGCCGGCGTTGTGCACGCAGACGAAGAGGACGGAGGGCTTGGCGGCCGTGTCGGTCATGCTCACAGTCTCTCAGGTGAGGGGCGATGGTGACGCGTGGGGCGGACTTCTCCGCGTTGGGCGGAGAACTCCGAGCGAAGCATCCGCCCAACGCCGAGTTCTCCGCCCAACGCGCAGGGGCGGCCCCCCCCTCACGGCCGGCGGAAGCGCTCCAGCACCCCGCCCTGGCCGTACTCGCGGCGGAAGATGCCGCGGCGCTGCAGCTCGGGCACGACCTGATCGACGAAGTCGGTGAGCCCCGAGGGGAACAGGTCGAGCATGATGTTGAACCCGTCGGCGGACCCCGCCCGGAACCACTCCTCCATCGTGTCGGCGATCTGCTCGGGCGTGCCGGCGAGGAACCGCTGCCCGTAGCCACCGAAGTCGCGCAGCAGCCGGCGCACAGTGGGGCCCTCCGACCGAATCCGCTCGATCAATACCCGGCGGTACGCGGCCGACCAGCCGGCGTCCTGTGCCTCGGCGTCCGCGAGGATCTGCGCGGGCACCGGTGCGTCGAGATCGAGGCCCGAGAAGTCGGCGCCGAGCGCCTTCGACAGTTCGTTGAGGCTGTAGGTCGCGGGGGCGAGGTGCTCCCAGTGGTCGAAGCGGTCCCAGGCCTCTTGCTCGGTGCTGCCGATCACGACGGCGAGTCCGGGGAAGACGCGCACGTCGTCAGCCGAGCGCCCTGCCTCGACGGCGTATGAGCGGATCTTCTGGCGGTGCTCGGCGGCGGATGCCGGGTCATGATCGACTGAGTACACCCCGTCGGCGACGAGTCCGGCCAGTCGCCAGCCCGGCTCTGATCCACCGGCCTGCACGATGGCGGGCCGGTCGGGCACGAGGGCGTCCATCTCGAGTGCGGCGTGCACCGAGAACGACCCGTCGTGGTCGACGACGTCGGAGGATCCGGCGGTCTCCCACAGGCGCCTGATGACGGTGACGAACTCCTCGGCGCGGGCGTAGCGCACCTCGCGGGCGGGCACCTCGGTGATACCGAAGTTGCGTACGGCCTCGACGTCCCAGCTGGTCACCGCATTCCAGGCGAAGCGGCCCTGCGTCGCGGTGTGCAGCGCCCAGAGGCGGCGGGCGAGTTCGACCGGTTCGTTGAGGGTGGTGGATGCCGTCGCCACGAACCCGAGGTGTTCGGTCGCAGCGGCCATCGCCGGCACGAGCACGCTCGGGTCGAGGTACTGCACCGGGCGGCTGCGCGGGTCGGTGATCGCGGGGCGGTCGGCGAGGAAGATCGCATCGACGAGGCCGCGCTCGGCGATGCGCGCCACCTCCTGCCAGTGCGCGAGGTCGACGATCGCATCGGGGCGGATGTCGGGCGCGCGCCACGCGGCGGGCCGCTGGCCGACACCGAGCACGTTGATGTTGACCGTGAGCAGTCGGGTGTCGTCGGTCATGATGCCTCCGTCTCGCTACCGCGCTCGAAGCGGGCGGATGCTCCGGGCAGCTCGTACAACGCAGGCGCGGGCAGCCGCAGCCGGGTGCGCAGGGTCAGTGGCGCGGCGTCGGTCGCAGCATCCGTGGCAGCATCCGAAAGCGGGGGAAGGGATACCGCGATCGCGAGCAGTCCGTCGACGTCGCTCGTGACGTGGGTGGTCGCGAGCGGGTGGCCCGAGGCGTCCGTGTAGGGCAGCACCCAGGAGTCGTCGCGCACGAGCAGATCGACGTAACGGTGCACGTCGTCGAACCGTCGCGACGACACGAACACCGGAAGATGTTGCGGGCTGCTCGGAACGTTGAGGGGCCCGGCCGTCGGGTAAGCGCCGTCGGCGTTGATGCGACGGATGCCCTCGGTCTGCGCGAAGTGCGGAGCCGAGGCATCCGCGGCGATGCTCTCCTGCGGCCAGGTGCGCAGCAGCTGCTGCACCACGCGGATGCGGTCGCGCTGCTCGTCGGTCTCGGTCTCGCCATCGCTCAGCACCCAGGCGGTACGACCGCCCGAGAGCTGCTCGAGCGACGCGATGCGACGGGCGAGGTTGTACGGATGCCCGGTGTCGGCGAGATCGGCCGTGCCGATCGCGAACCAGGCCGACGGCAGCCGGTGCAGCAGGGTGGCGATCGCGACCGCCGCGTCGAAGTGCGCTCCGGGCCGCTCATCGAACTGGAAGAGCGCGGGCTCGCGGCCGCCGAACGCCGCGGCCACCGCGTCGAGCGAGCGCGGGTCGGCGGTGAGGCGGGCGGCGAGCGCGGCATCGATCCGCACGACGGCCAGAGGACGGATGCCGTCGACGATCGACTGCGCCACGGCGATCTCGCGCTCGGCGGGGTCGGCGATGCGGTCGATCGCGTAGATCTCGCGGTCGGCGATCGCGCGCAGGCGGTGCAGCACGGGGTTGTGCGTCGACAGGGTCTGGGCATTGCGCCAGTAGCGGTCGAGCCGCAGCGACTGGCGAAGCGCCTGCATCTCGGCGACGTCATCGAGTAGGGCCGGGAGCGCCATCAACCGATCGGCGGCCTCGATGACCTGCTCGACGATCGTGGCCTGCGCCTGGAAGACCGCGTTCACGGCGTCATCGGCGAGGGTCTCGGCATCCGTCTCTCCGGCGACGATCGCCTGGTGCGCGATCTCGCTGAGGCGACCGATCTCGCCGAGCGACGCACGCGCCGAGGCGACCAGCGCGCTGATGCGGCCATACCCCTCGAGCAGCAGGATCGGCGATCCGCCGTGCGCGCGGTCGACCTGGTCGATGAGATCGGATGCCGCGGCGCGCGTCGCCTCGCCGATGCCGACGAGCACCGCCAGCAGGATCATCTGCTGCCAGCCCGGGGTGCCGAGGTGCTGCGTCTGCCACGGGGCGACGTCGTCGGGGTCGACCGGGGCGCCGTCGAGCACCGTCGTGCCGCTGGCCGTGGCGCGCTGGCCGAAGCCGGTCCAATCGTCGAGCAGGGTGACGCCCGGAGCATCCACCGGCAGGGCGGCGATCACGAGGTCGCCCGCGTCGTCGACCGCGCTGTACTCGAGCCAGTCCGCATAGCGACTGCCCGTCGAATAGAACTTGCGGCCCGTGAGGCGCGGGGTGCCGGTCTCGTTCTCGGTCGAGAGGCGCGTCGTGAACACGCTCGGGCCGGAGCCGTCGGCCTCGGTCCAGCCGCCGCCGATGATCGAGCCGGCCGCGACGCGCGCGATCCAGCGGTCGCGCAGTGCACCCGCCGGCGACTTCACGTGGCGCTCGGTGGCGAGCACGTGCGTGCGCCAGCTCTGCGCGAGGTTCGAGTCGGCCGCCGCGATCGCGAGCAGCGCGTCGAGCAGGTCGAGCACGTCGCCGCCGAGGCCGCCTTCGGCGACCGGCACGCGGATGCGGCCGAAGCCGGCGGCGGCGAGACGGGTGAAGAAGCTCTTCGGGAGCTCGGAGGAATCAGCGGTGCTCGCCTGGCGGATCTCGTCGAGGAGCGCCGGAACACCGGGGGTTCTCCGCGCCCAATCCAGGGAGCCGAACGGACGGGAGGTCATGGCTTCAGCGTATCCAGCGGGGCCGGTCGAAGCGCTCACGATAACGCCGCATGACGTTCGGGACGGATGCCGTTCGATACAGTCGGATCTTCCGCCCGCTTCGCCCGCCTCTCTCGCCCAGGAGAATCATGCCCGCCTCCGCTGTTCCCACACCGTCGTCCCGCTCGCGCGCTGCCGAGTTCGGGTCACCGTGGAACGAGGGCGCAGGGGCACGGGCGCTCGGGCTGGTGCTCGACCACGCCGAACTCATCGCCGAGGTCACCGAGACGGGTGCCGCGCAGACCGCCGCCCGCACCCGCCGCCAGCAGCACGGCAACACCGAGCGCGCGGCCGACGACCCCCAGTTCCTGCGGGTGCTCGCCGATGCGGCGGCCCGCTCGGCCGTGGCGTCGGCCGCCGCGGACTCGCTCGTTCGTCGTGCGGCGGAGGGCGAAGCATCCGTCGCCGATGCCGAACTGCTCGCCGTCGGCCTCGCCCCGCTCGCCCGCGACGCCGTGCGCGCGCTCTTCGAGACCCTGGGCGCATCGAGCACCCTCACCGAGCACGGCCTGCACGACTACTGGACGCGCCTGCACGAGCTCGCGGTGCGCTAGTCGAGCGCGGGGCCTTCGAACCCCGTTCCCGTCGCAAAAACTGTCGCTTCAACGGGCTGAAACCGACAGAAAGTGCGACGGGAGTGAGCAGATTCTTCGTCGCTGACGGGACTCAGTCGGCAGCGGTCGAAGCATCCGCACGCTCGACGTGCGCCGTCACCGCGGCGAGCGCGCTGTCGAGATCGGCGATCAGGTCGTCGACCGTCTCGATGCCGACCGACAGCCGCACGAGCCCCTCGTCGATACCGAGCTGCGCCCGCAGTTCGGGGGTGAACGAGAGGTGAGTGGTGGTGGCGGGGTGCAGCACCATCGAGCGCACGTCGCCGATGTTGGTCATGCGGCTGAAGACGCGCAGGCTGTCGATGAAGATTTCGGCGCCGGCGCGTCCGCCGCGCACCGTGACGGCGAACACCGAGCCGCTGCGCCCGCCGAGGGTGCGCTGCGCGATCTCGTGCTGCGGATGCCCCGGGAGCCCCGCGTAGTCGACGTACTCGACGGCCGGATGCTGCGACAGGAACTCGGCGATCGCCCGCGAGTTCGAGACGTGCCGTTCCATGCGCAGCGACAGGGTCTCGATGCCCTGCTGCAGCAGGAACGAGTGGAAGGGCGAGAGCGCGGGACCGAGGTCGTTCACGATGCCGCCGCGCACGAACTGCTCGTAGGCACGGGGTCCGTGGGCTTCGAGCGCGGAGGGCGCTCCCGGTGCGGGCGCCTCGGTGATGCCCGTGTACGAGCGGGCGCTGCCGGCCCAGTCGAAGGTGCCGCCGTCGACGATGATTCCCGAGATCGCGGCGCCGTGCCCGGTGAGGAACTTGGTGCCCGAGTGCACCACGATGTGCGCGCCCTGCTCGAGCGGGCGCACCAGATACGGGGTGCCGATCGTGTTGTCGACGATGAGGGGGATGCCGTGGCGCTCGGCGATGCGGGCGACGGCGGCGATGTCGACCACGTCGTTCTTGGGGTTCGGGATGGTCTCGGTGAAGATCGCCTTGGTGTCGGGGCCGATCGCGGCCTCCCACTCGGCCTCATCGGTCGGGTCCTGCACGTAGTCGACGCCCACGCCGAAGCGGGAGAAGGAACGACCGAACAGGATGCGCGTGCCGCTGTAGATGCTCGCGGTCGAGACGAAGCGCTCGCCCTGGCCGGTGATCGCGAGGATCGCGGCACTGATCGCCGCCTGTCCCGACGACACGACGATCGCGCCGACGCCGCCCTCGAGAGCGGCGATGCGCCGCTCGGCGACGCCGTTGGTCGGGTTGAGGTTGCGCGAGTAGATCTGTCCGTCTTCACCGCCGAACCGGCGCGTGCTCTCGTCGAACGAGTCGAAGCGGAACGCGGCGCTCAGGTAGATCGGCGCGACGCGCGAGCCGTAGGCGGGCTCGTCGAATTCGCCCGCGTGCACCTGGCGGGTGTCGAAACCGAACCCGGTCCAGTCGTAGACGGGATCGAGCACGTCGTGCGGAACGGAGGCAGGGCTGTCACTCATCACCCCGACGCTAGACAAGGTCTGCGCGCGGCGCGCGCCCGGCCGTCATGTTCGGTCACAGACGGACGTGCGCGGCATCCGGTGGCCGATTTGCCGGGCCCAACTCAGGACGGATGCTCGGCAACCGGGCTGATTTCGGGGATTCGGTGGATCCGGAGCCCGATTTTCCTGAGTTGGTGCCACCCTCTCGGCGCGCTCGGCCATGCATAACTCCTCAGGATCGGGGTCTGAACCGCGGATTCAGAGCCCAGGCGGCCGCCTGCGGTCCGAATCTGAGGAGTTACGAACCCGGGCGGATCGGGCGACGGCCGGCAGGCTCGGTTCACAACTCCTCAAGAAAGCCCCCGGAACAAGCGTTCCGAGGGCTTTCGGGGGCACGACGGCCCGAATCTGAGGAGTTATGCGGCCGGGTCAGACCCCGACCGGTGCGGCGTCGCGGGCGAGCAGCCCGCCGAGGTACTGCGCGATCGTGCCCGGCCCCGAGACGGCGGCGCCGGCCTCGACGTCGGGGTTGTAGTTCGTGTTCGTGTTGACGTCGTAGGTGACGAGGCGGCCGTCGACGGTCTCGATGAACTCGATGCCCGCGACCGTGATGCCCGCGTCGCGCAGGAACCCCAGGTACTGCTGCACGAGCGGATGCTGCGCCGTGATCTCCTCGCGGATGCGGAACAGCGGCTCGGGCTCGACGCCGTCGGCGCCCGGCAGCGCGCACGCCTCGGCGGGGCACAGCTCGAAGCTGCCCGCGCTGGTGTCGACGCGCACCGCGTAGACGAACTCTCCTCCGGCGAACTCGACGCGCGTGACGAACGGCGATGCGGCGAAGAGGTTCTCTTGCAGCAGCGTGATGCCGTCGGGCGAGGGCTCGAACTCGGGGCCGTCGACCCAGGCGTCGAACTCGTCGTGGCTGTCGTGGCGGCGCACGCCCAGCCCCTTGCCGCCCTGGTTGTGCTTGCTGATGAAGGGGGCGGTGAATTCGCGGGCGCGCTCCTTCAGCGCGGCGGTGCCGAACACGGCGACCGTGCGCGGAACCTCGATGCCCGCGCGCTGCAGCGCCGCGTGCTGGGCGGCTTTGCTGACCTCGAGTTCGAGCACCGGGCTGCCGTTCACGACCGTGCGACCGGATGCTTCGAGCCACCGCAGCACGGCACGGCCGTACTCCTTCGAGTCGCCGTGGTCGCGGGTGTGGGCCGAGGCGCTGAGCCGCGACCAGAACACGCCGGCGGGCGGTTCGGCGTTCAGGTCGATCGACCCGTCGGTGAGCAGCCACTCCTGCGCCGGCACGCCCTCAGCCTCAAAGGCCGCGGCGAACGGCGGGAACCATTCGGCGTTCTCGTGGATCACGTACACGCGGGGTTCAGCAGTCATACCCTCACGCTAAATCACCCTCGGAGGTCGAGGGCCGGTCGACGTAATGCAGGGAGACACGCCACCCGCAGGGCGAAACGGGCGGATGCTCCCTGCGGGCGTGCTTACTCCCTGCACGTGGTGAGCGCGAACCGGAACGCGCTACCCCTCGCCGCCCAGCTGCCCGGTCAAGCGCCCGTGGAACGTGCCGCTCGCCTCGTTCAATCCGACGAGCTCGACGGTCGTGCCGTGCTTGGCGTACTTCGTCTCGATCGCGTCGAGCGCGGCGACGGTCGAGGCATCCCACACGTGCGATTTCGACAGGTCGATGACGACGCGTGCGGGGTCTTCGGTGTACTCGAACATCGTGGTGAGGTCGTTGCTCGACGCGAAGAACAGCGCCCCATCGACGACGTAGGTGGCGACCTCGCCATCGCCGTCGGCAGAGGCCGAGACGGTGCGCGTCACCGATACGACGTGCGCGACGCGGCGCACGAACAGCACGGATGCCGTGATCACACCCGCCACGACCCCGATCGCGAGGTTGTGGGTGAGCACCACGGCGACGACGGTCACGACCATCACGAACGTCTCACTCTTCGGCATGCGCTTCAGGGTCGACGGACGGATACTGTGCCAGTCGAACGCGCTGATCGAGATCATGATCATGACGGCGACGAGCGCGGCCATCGGGATGGTCGAGACGAAGTCACCGAAGACGACCACGAGCAGGAACAGGAACACCCCGGCGAAGAAGGTCGAGATGCGGGTGCGGGCGCCGGAGCGCACGTTGATCATGGTCTGGCCGATGACGGCGCATCCGCCCATTCCGCCGAAGATGCCCGACAGCATGTTGGCGACGCCCTGCGCCCAGGCTTCGCGGGTCTTGCGCGAGCGGGTGTCGGTGATCTCGTCGACGAGCTTCGCGGTCATGAGCGATTCCATGAGTCCGACGAGCGCGACACCCAGCGCATACGGAGCGATGATCGTGAAGGTCTCCCACGTGAACGGCACGTTCGGGATGAACAGCTCGGGCAGACTGCGCGGCAGGGCGCCCTGGTCGCCCACCGTCGGAACGTTGATCGCGAACACCAACACGACGGCCGTCACGATGATGACCGAGACGAGCGGCGCCGGAATGAGCTTGGTGATCTGCGGCATGAAGATCATGACGAGGATGCCGAGGGCCACGAGCGGATAGACGAGCCAGGGCACCCCGATCAGCTGCGGCACCTGCGCGCTGAACACGAAGATCGCGAGCGCGTTCACGAACCCGGTCATGACGCTCCGGGGGATGAAGCGCATGAGCTTGGCGACGCCGAGCACCGCCATCAGTACCTGGAAGACCCCGGCGAGGATGACGGTGGCGATGAAGTAGTCCATGCCGTAGGTCGGGGCGACGGGAGCGATCACGAGCGCGACGGCGCCGGTCGCGGCGGTGATCATGGCCGGGCGTCCGCCCAGGAACGAGATCGCGATCGCCATGATGAACGACGAGAACAGGCCGACGGCCGGGTCGACTCCGGCGATCACCGAGAACGAGATCGCCTCGGGGATCAGCGCGAGACCCACGACGAGCCCGGCCAGCACCTCGCGCGTGAGCAGACGGGGACTCT
This sequence comes from Microbacterium sp. NPDC087665, assembly GCF_044743285.1. Classification (NCBI taxonomy): domain Bacteria; kingdom Bacillati; phylum Actinomycetota; class Actinomycetes; order Micrococcales; family Microbacteriaceae; genus Microbacterium; species Microbacterium sp. NPDC087665. The sequence goes on from NZ_JBIUWD010000010.1 coordinate 101,095, forward strand.
TCAGAGCGGCGAGCACGGACGGATTCGTTCGGTAGCGCGCGCGGTCGTCGACGGAGGTCACAGATGCTCCAAAGGGGGTGATCGCCCCGAGTGGGGCCGATCAACTCTATGCCTCGGCGAGGGCGACGCCTTTCCCCCATTGGGTCTCACAAACACCTACCGAAGTGAGACCGATCTCGAACACCGCATCTGAGACGCCACCCATCCCATCGGGTCGGGAAAAGCATGAGGGCACCATGTGTCTCGTATGCCGATCCCCTAACGGTGATCGTAGTAATCGAGACGTTGATATGGGCGTTGCCCGCGGCGGCCGGCCCCTGGGCCGGAAGCACCATTGCCGCAGACGTCATACCCGCGGGGCCGGCGAGCATAGCTCCCGCTTCAACCGGAAATGCCGCCATAGCGCTCGGAGGAGTGCTTGCTGGCGTGATGCTAGCCACTTTCACCGTCAGGCCGAATCGACTTTTCACCTACTTGCGCGATCGCCGATAGACGCTTCCTTCAGTTCTTGAGCCACGCTCGGGGAGCCGGTGCTCGGCGCGCTGGGTCGATGCATCGTCACCGTCGAGGCGCCCGTTGTCGTAGATGTCCTTTTACAAGCTCGAGACGCTGCTCAGTAGCACTCCAGCGAGCAGCCAGTCATGCCCCCGGGAGTCGCACTGCCGGTCACTACGCTCGTAGTTCAAACGGAATCGACGGATGGAGCAGCGTGGTCGACTCAGACAGCTCACGAGAAGACGGCGAGACGATCGTGTTCGCAGGGCAAGAGATCTCAATCTCGGCCCTCCAGCGGATGGAACCGTCAGAGGTTGGAATGTTCCTACTAGGAGGGCTGAGCAATCTCGCGCAGCGCGAGTTCTCGATCCCTAACCTCCGCGCTCACGCCGATGCTAGTACTTACGAGCAGAGTCGCCAGAAGGGTCGCCAGGGAACGTCAAACGCCTACCAGGCGTTAGATCTCCCTCAGCTCCTCGCCGACGCGTGTGCGTGGCTCATCTCACGCGGACTCATCGGGCCGGCCGCCGAGAACAGCGGAAGCACGGGAGAGTATCGACTCACGACCGAAGGACGAGCGGCAGCTCGCCGTGGAAGCGCTGCACACGTGGAAGCCGCTATGCGTCTGCACGCCGACCTTCACCCGGCACTATCGGAAGCCCGATTGAACTTCGAAAGAGGCAGTTACCAGACCGCCGTGTTTGAGGCCACCCGCCAGGTCGAGATCCGTGTACGCGACCTTTCCCACCTCGGCCCCGAGACATATGGCGTGCAGCTCATGCACACCGCCTTCAGCCCAAGCAACGGCCCCCTCGCCACCGGCGAAGTCCCTGCCGAGAAACAGGCGATCGCGTCACTGTTCGCCGGAACGATCGGGGCGTTCAAGAACGCTTCCGGACATCGAGTCGTCCACTTCGACGACCCCAGCGAAGCTGCCGACATCATTCACCTCGCCGATCTCCTTCTTCGTATCGCAGAACGCGCGGCCGGAGAAGACCACTGACCACCAGCTCAAGCACCTAGAAAAACGCGAGCCGATCTACGTCAGGATTTACGTTCACTTCTCTTCTTTCACTTCTTTCGCTTCTTTCGTTTCTGATCTAAGCTGTGAAGATCAGTTCATCGCAACCGCGATATGCAAACCGAGAAACGGATGAAGCCATGAGCGCCGCACGAGCACAAGACGTGACAGTCTCTCCAGTGCCTGAGCAGGCAGAGAGCTTCGCTACAGTCCTGAGCTTCATGGAAGCTCATGAAGCGAAGCGCGGCGCAGCGCCCGCCGCCGGATTCTTCCTCAGCGGCGCCGGCGAGCACGACCGCGTCGAACTCAATGAGCAGCTCTATGACGTGCTGAAGCAAGCTGTCGAAGCCCTCAACCGAGGTCAGTCCGTGAGCTTGTCCGCCAGAGATCGCGAGATCACCACCCAACAGGCCGGCGAGATCCTCGGAATCAGCCGACCTACCGTCGTGCAGCTGATCGAATCGGGAGAGATTCCCGCTCACGTACCTGGCGCCGTGCGCCGCAAGCTGTTCCTCTCCGATGTGCTGGCCTACCGGGACGAAATCCAGGGTCGCCGAAACACCTTCATCGCCGAGAGCTCTGCGCGGTACGGCGACGTGGATCTCGAAAACGTCGACGCGCTCCTCGCCGAGGCTCGTAAGGCCCGGTGATCTGAGTACACCCGATGCGTGTGCCACACTCATCGGGTGTACAAGGCCGTCCTCGATACCTGCGCCCTCATCCCCGAGCCTCCAGCGCGATTTTCTCCTGCAGCTTGCTGCTGAGCGCGCTTACGCACCGATCTGGGGGTCCGGCATCCTGTTCGAGCTCGATTACGTTCTCGAACGGATCGACAAGAAGCGTGGCATTGAACAAGAGGACAGCGATCGTTACCGCGATCGTCTTTCCGATCAGATGGGCAAGGCGTTTCCCGGCTCAACTGTCAACGCACCGAAGGACCGCGAGTACGCGTACGACCTGAACGACCCAGATGACGGTCACGTCGCCCACGCCGCGATCATCGGGAAGGCTGACGCGATCGTCACGAACGACGGACGCGCCGGATTCCGGACATCTCCCGTGCTGCTCGATGCGGACATTGAAACCGTCAGCCCTGTCGAGTTCGCGGCAAACACAGTTGCCGCCCATCCCAAGGCAGGCGTGAAGGCGCTCCAGGCGATCGCGTCACGGCATGACGTGGCACCCGCAGCGATCCTCGACGACCTCCGCGACCGCTACGGTATGGCCGACGTTGACGAGATCCTCCGCCCACTGCTCTGAGTCACGAACTCGAGCGCTGGTCCGGACAGAAATACTACGGCTTTCTCCAGAGCGCCCAACTCAACGCCGCCGACCGTGCGAGCCTCGACGATCAGCAGCTATGGATACGCGAACGCCGTAGTGATGCTGCCTCGGTCAGGAGCACCAGGGCGGCCCTCAACCTCACTGATGTCATTGGCGCTGCCGCTGACATCGCTTTCGCGGACACGACGTCTCACGACGCGGCCCGACGATTATGGCGCGAGATGAGCGCTGACGCTCATGTTCTCGGTTGGTCGCTTTTCCAGCGGATAGTCTTCGGGCCGGCCGACCGACGCACAGGCGTTGGCGAAGGGAGAGCTCCAGGAAGTCCGGAGCGTGTTGCGGAACCGTTCCTAGCTTCGTATCGACTACTGAAGTTTGGGTGGTCCTTATTCGACCGCCGCTGCGAGGCTCCGTAACAGCATCCGGGAATGCTGTCGGTTTGGTTGACTCCAGCGCTGTGAGGATTTTGGTTCTCGCGGGAGGATGGTCAACGTGCCGAAAGCATTTCCCAAGGAGTTC
>NZ_JBIUWD010000011.1:0-68477 GCF_044743285.1 Microbacterium sp. NPDC087665
CGCCCGGTTACATTCCGAACCCGGAAGCTAAGCCTCACAGCGCCGATGGTACTGCAGGGGGGACCCTGTGGGAGAGTAGGACACCGCCGGACTTCCTTTAAGATTAAGAGCCACCCAATGTTGGGTGGCTCTTTTTCGTTAACGCGCAATGCGTGCACCACGCGCGCGTGCCCCGAGCAACGAGCATGCGCTATCTTCCCGCGGTCAACGCAGTCGGATGGTCACCATCGTGCCGGCGCCTTCGACTGAGCGGATCGAGACGTCACCGCCATGGCGGCGCACGACAGTCGCGACCAAGGTCAGACCGATCCCGGAACCGCTGATGTCCCGTGCGTTCTGCGCTCTGGCCAACTCGTCGAATACCGTCGGCAGTTCGGCCGCGGGCACTCCGCGCCCGGAGTCGGCGACCTCGAGCACGGCGCCGCCGTTGTCCTCCCGAAGTCTGACTTCGATAGGACCCGCATCCGAGTACTTCGCGCGAACGGTACGCCAAGTGTCTTCGCCGAGAGGCTGCGCCGGCGCCGATGCGTTGGCTTTGCCGACTTGCGCCGCGCCCGCCGTCGCGCGGATCGCTGTGAGCGGGTTCTTCAGTTCATGGTCGATACGGGCGAGGAACCGCTGGTGATTCTCGCGTTCATGGTGTGCTGTGCTGTGCGGTGTGCGCGGAAGTCATGAGCTGAGCGTATCGAGCGGGTGTCGCAGTGGTGTGGCAACGATGTCGCAACCTTGCGACACGGATGCTTCGGCCGTCAGCCTCGCATGCCGACGCCCGCGCGACGCAGGCGATCGGCGATGAGGATGCCGAGAGCCGTGGCGCCGACGCAGCTGGCGAGCGTCAGAGCGAAGAATCCGATCTGGACCCAGAGCACCTGAGCGCCGAGCTGGAAGAACGCCCACGCGAACAGGGGGTAGACCAAGCCGAGCACGATCGCTCCGGCGTAGTGCTGCCAGGTGTGCCAGTACCGCCACAGCACGACCAGGAAGGGCAGCTCGGCGAACGCCGCCCACGACACGTTCGAGACGACGCTCATGTATCCAAAACCCGAGATCGGCATGAGCACCAGGCCGGAGAACAGTCCGACGAGGATGCCGACCAACGGCTTCTTCAACAGGCGCAGCGCGACGACCGAGGGCAGCAACCAGAGTCCCGCGATCGCGACGGAGAACAGCGGCTCCGCCGCCAGGATGCCGGTGGAGAGCCAGTTAGCCGGTGCGAGCAGCACGGCGCCGGCGACACCGAGCGCCGCGCAGGTCAGCAGCAGCGCCGTCGGGAAACGGGACCGCTTCTTCGTCGTCGGCTGCGGGGAGGCGACGGCATCCGTTCCGCTCATCGCAGCGGCTCCGCAGCCACGTCGCGCGCAGCTTTCGAGGCGGGTGATGCCGCGCCGATCTTCCAGTATCCGCAGAAGCTGACGGCGTTCTTGTCGACACCGCGCTCTCCGACGAGGTGCTTGCGCACGCCCGAGGCGAGTGACTGCTCACCGGCGGCGTAGGCGTGGAAGGGCGCGGCGGGCAGCTCGAGCTCGGCGAGACGCCGCAGGGCGAGGGCGCCCGGCTGCTCGTCGTGCGGGCGCACGATCCATTCGACCGTGAGCCCTTCCGGATGCGGGAAGGCGAGAGCATCCTCTTCGGACGGCACCTCGATGATCGCCGTTCCGGTCGCCGTCGAGGGAATGGATGCCGCGATCGACGAGATCGCCGGCAGCGCCGTCTCATCGCCGACGAGAAGAACCCGGTCGGTGCCGCGCTCGGGGTTGAAGGTCAGCCCTTCGTCGATGATGAGCACGTGTTCGCCCGGCGCGCACGTCTCGGCCCAGCGCGATGCCGGACCGGCGGTCCCGTCGGCGGCCGATCCGTGCAGCACGAAGTCGACGTCGATCTCCGCACCGCGCTCGCCCTCGGCCGACCGGTATGCCCGCACGCTGTAGTTGCGCATGACCGGCCGCTCGCCGTCGGGGATGCGCAGGAACTTGAGGTATCCGAACATCCTGTTCGCCTTCGCGGGCACCCGGTCGAGGCCGGCGTCACCGCCGATCGGCAGGAACAGGCGGAACCACTGATCGAACCCCATCGGGCGGAACTTCTCGACCTCGCCGCCGCCGAGAGTCACCCGGATCCAGTGGGCCGAGAGCTTCTCGGTGCGCAGCACCGTGAGGTGCAGGAGCTCTGCGGATTCGGGCTTGACGAGCTTGCTGAACGCCATGCGATCGCCTTTCGGAAACGGTTCGGGGAGAGGATCAGGGCAACTGCCAGGGGAAGAACGCCACGAGGATCGCTGCGGACGCCGCGAGGCTCAGAGCGATGAAGATCGTGTCGCGCGTGCGGAACGGCACGAGGTGCCGCTCGGTGCGGGTGGGGTGGGCGCCGAAGGCCCGGGAATCCATCGCGAGCGCCACGCGCTCGGCGTGGCGGATCGCGCCGGCGAGCAGCGGAACGATGTACCCCCAGCCGCGCGCGATGCGGGCGAACGGGCCGCGCCCACCGTGGTGCCCGCGCACGCGATGGGCGGCGCGGATGACCGAGAGCTCATGGCCGAACCGCGGCACGAATCGGAATGCCGCCAGGGCGGTGTAGCCGATGCGGTACGGCACGCGGAGTTGCTGGATGCTCGCACGCACCAGGTCGGGTCCGGTCGTGGTGAGGCCGCCGGTCAGCGCCAGCGCGATGATCGCTCCCAGACGCAGAGCGGTGGCGAAACCGAGCTGGAGGGCCCCGCTGTACAGGGTCCAGTCGCCGATCTGCACGACCGGCGCCGTGCCGTTCACGAGCGCGGTGTCGACCCAGAGCGAGAAGCTCACACCGATCACCGCCATCCCCAGCGGAAGCACGGCGAGCAGCACGAGCAGACGCCACGTGATGCGCGCGCCGATGAGCAGCAGCAGATAGGCGATCACCAGGAAGGCGGCGGGCGTCGCGAGATCGCGCACGAAAACGAGGAAGACCATCGCCGGCGCGAAACCGGCGATCTTCGCGAGCGGGTTCAGGGCGTAGAGGAACTGATGCCGTGAGGTCACCGTCATCGTGGCGTACGGATCGAAGGCGGTGGTGCTCATGCCTCGGCCCTCCGCTCGCGGGCGGAACCGTTCCCCGCGAGGATGCGCTGCAGAGCAGGCAGCCGCAGGCCGGCGTCGGTGAAGATGCGCTCCTCGCGGAACAGCTCGGCCGTCGGGCCGAACGCCCGCACGCGTCCGTCGGCGAGCACGACCGTGTGCGTCGTGTGCTCGGCGACGAGCTGCAGGTCGTGGGTGACGATGACGATCGTGGTGCCCTCTGCACGGAGTCCCTGCAGCAGCGCGAGCAGCTCGGTCGCCCGCGCGCGGTCCTGGCCGAAGGTGGGCTCGTCGAGCGCGAGCACGCGGGGCCGGGTGATCAGCGCCGTCCCCACCGAGAGGCGGCGCTTCTCGCCACCCGACAGCAGGAACGGATGCACGTCGGCCTTGTGCTCCAGCCCGAAGCGCTCGAGCATCTCGGTCACGCGCTCGGTGATCTCGGCATCCGCCACGTGTCGCAGGCGCAGGCCGTGCGCGAGCTCTTCGAAGACCGAGTGCGCGATGAACTGGTGCTCGGGATTCTGGAAGACGAACCCGATGCGCGCGGCGATGTCACGCGGAGACGCGCTGCCCGGATCGATGCCGTCGACGTCGACCCGGCGCTTGGGCGGCGCGACCACGCCCGCCAGCGCCTGGATCAGGGTCGTCTTGCCGGCACCGTTCGCGCCGACGATCGCGGTGAGGCTGCCCGGTTCGAGATCGAGGTCGATGCCGTGCAGGATCTCGGTGCGACCGCGTCGCACGGTCAGGCCGCGGGCGCGGATGATCGGGTCGACGGTCGTGGACGCCGCGGCGGGCGCATCGACCGAGGCGGATGCCGGTGGCAGCTGCGCGGCGAGCTCGTCAGGAGTCAGGGGGAGGGGATCGAAGCGGATGCCCTCGTCGCGCAGTCGCAATGCCGCCAGCGTCGCCGCGGGCAACCAGACGCCCATCGCGACGAGTTCGTCGGTGTGGGTGCGGATGATCTCGGCGACCGGTCCGTCGAAGGCGACGCGGCCCTCGCGGTCGAGCACGATGGTGCGCGTGACGAAACCCATCGCGGCATCGAGGTTGTGCTCGACGAGCAGGATCGCGCGGTCCCCCGCCGCGATCACATTGGTGAGTGCCGCGTAGACGTCGTCGATTCCCTGCGGGTCGAGGTTGGCGGTCGGTTCGTCGAGCACGATCAGCGGAGAGCCCATCGCGAGCGCGCACGCGATCGCGAGGCGCTGCCGTCCGCCGCCCGAGAGTCGGTCGGGGTTCTCGACTCGGCGCTCCCACAACCCCACGCGGCGCAGGGAGTCCTCGGTGCGGGCCCGCACCTCGTCGACCGGCAACCGCAGGTTCTCCGGACCGAAGGCGACCTCGTCGTACACGGTGCCGGTGACGATCTGCGCATCCGGATCCTGGAAGACCATGGCGACGCGCGTGCTGAGCTCGGCGGTCTGCGCGGATGCCGTATCGACGCCGCCCGCCTCGACCGTTCCCGTCATCGTGGCGGGCAGAGCGTGGGGGATGAGGCCGTTCAGCGCGAGCGTGAGCGTCGACTTGCCCGACCCCGAAGGCCCCAGCAGCAGCACGACCTCGCCCGGGTGGATGTCGAACGTGACATCGCGCGGCGAGGGGTGCGCGGCATCCGCGTGTGTGAGAGAGACATCACGCACGCGGAGAAGAGGCGTGGATGAGCGCACAGCGGAACCCCGGGTCGGTGGATCGTACTGTTCTAACTTAGCCGAGCCTTACCTTCGTCGGTAACGTGCGCCGGTAGTCGCTACCGGATGAGGCTGTTCAGGGCCTGTTCAAGGTCTTCGCCGACCTGGTGGCTGAGCTTTCCTTCTTCCAACGTCGTGCCTCCCTGGAAGTAGAACTTGTAGTTCTTCTCTGACGTGCGCAGCGAGAAGTACGCAACAGGCGCCCACTTATTCTCATATCCGGTGATCGATGAGAGCGGCAACGCGAACAGGGTCTCGCTGGTCTTGTGGATGACGAACCGAATACTTTTGGGGGTGAGGATGAGAGTGCCAGGCTTCGCTCCGACCGGCGTGAATGCGAGCTTGAGTAGTAGCGCCGGCACTTCGTAGATGGCATCGCCCGAGAGCGCAGCAGAATCCGGAATATTAGTCACATCCTCCAGCTTACGAGGGAGCCCGGCGATGACGGGGACTCAGCGGCGGGCGACGCCGGCGCGGGTGAGCGCGGTGCCGATCGCGAGACCGACGGCCGTCCAGGCGATGGGCCCGAGCACCGAGATCGCCAGGTACGTGATCTGCGCCCACAGCGGCATGGTGCCCAGGTGCGCGGCGAAGAACACGGCGACGGCCACGACGACGCCGATCAGCGCGGCCGAGATGAAGAACCGCCAGGCGCCCCAGGCGCGGTAGCGGGTCAATGCCGCGACGCCCTCCTGGATCGCTCCGAACAGCAGCGCCGTGCCGATGAATCGCAGCGCCCACGCCGGGTTGAACGCGCTCGCGACGAGCGCGGCGATCAGGTGCGTGATGAGCGCGACGAACGGCCGGCGCAGCACCTCCTGCGCGACGATCCCCGGCAGCACGTGCGACCCGAGTACAAGCCCGTAGAGGAACAGCAGCGGACTCGCGAGAAGCAGAGGAGTGACCCAGCCGGCGATGCCGCCGATCAGCCCCGTGGCGACACCGATCGCCGCGCAGATCAGCAGGACGCGCGTCGGCAGGACAGGGGTTCGGGCCACGGCTCCAGCCTACTTGCGCGGATGGGGCGGATGCCCCGCCCGGCGGCCGTGCAAAACCCTCGGCGCAGCATCCGTTCGTCGCATCGTCTGCGCCGCTCGTCGCACGGCATCCGCTCCCACCCTTCGACCCCCGCGCGTGCTTCCTAGCGTGGGAGGACGCAACGATGCGCACCCCGAGGAGAACCCCATGACCGCACCTTCGTCGCGCCGCCGCGACGGCGCTGGACTCGTCGACGACGAGCCCGTCATCGTCACCGACCCGGATCTTCCCCCGGTCGCCCTCGCCGAGGAGCACCACCGGAAATCGAGCCGCTGGACACTGCCGAAGATCCTCCTCTGGGTCGCGATCGCCCTGCTGGGCGGCGTCGCCTGGGTGATGCTCGCCGTCGTGCGGGGCGAGACCGTCAACGCGATCTGGTTCGTGTTCGCCGCGGTCTGCACCTACCTGATCGGCTATCGCTTCTACTCGAAGGTGATCGAGAAGTACATCACGCGACCCGACGACCGTCGGGCGACACCCGCCGAGGTGAAGCAGGACGGCAAGGACTACGTCCCCACCGATCGCCGGGTGCTCTACGGCCACCACTTCGCCGCCATCGCCGGCGCCGGTCCGCTCGTCGGCCCCGTGCTCGCCGCGCAGATGGGCTACCTGCCCGGAACGATCTGGATCATCGTGGGCGTCGTGCTCGCGGGTGCTGTGCAGGACTACACAGTGCTGTTCTTCTCGATGCGCCGCGGCGGCCGCACGATCGGTCAGATGGCGCGTCAGGAACTCGGCAAGATCGGCGGCACCGCGGCGATCATCGCCTCGCTGCTCATCATGCTGATCATCGTCGCGATCCTCGCGCTCGTCGTCGTCAACGCGCTGGGCGAAAGCCCCTGGGGCGTCTTCTCGGTCGCGATGACGATCCCGATCGCCATCTTCATGGGCATCTACCTGCGCTTCCTGCGCCCGGGCAAGGTCACCGAGGTCTCGATCATCGGGTTCGTGCTGCTGATGGCCGCGATCATCGGCGGCGGCTGGGTCGCCGGCACCGACTGGGGCCAGGCGATCTTCCACCTCGACCGCACCACGATCGCCTGGGGCATCATCATCTACGGCTTCATCGCCGCAGTTCTTCCCGTGTGGCTGCTGCTCGCCCCGCGCGACTACCTGTCGACGTTCATGAAGATCGGCGTGATCGTGATGCTCGCGGGCGCGATCATCCTCGTGCGCCCCGAGATCACCGTTCCCGCTGTCAGCGTGTTCGGCGAGAACGGGATGGGTCCCGTGTTCGCCGGACCCCTCTTCCCCTTCCTGTTCGTGACGATCGCCTGCGGAGCGCTCTCGGGCTTCCACGCCCTCATCGCCTCCGGCACGACGCCGAAGCTCGTCGAGAAGGAGCGCCAGACGCGCTTCATCGGCTACGGCGGGATGCTCATGGAATCGTTCGTCGCGATCATGGCGCTCGTCGCCGCGATCTCGATCGACCAGGGCATCTACTTCGCGATGAACGCGCCGTCGGCGGTGACGCAGGGCACCGTCGAAGGGGCGGTCGCCTTCGTGAACTCGCTGGGCCTGACCGGGGTGAACCTCACACCCGAGATGCTCACGAGCACGGCCGCCGCTGTCGGCGAGGAATCGATCGTGTCGCGCACCGGTGGCGCCCCGACGCTCGCCCTCGGACTGGCGCACATCATGCAGCAGGCCCTCGGCGGGCAGGCGCTCATGGCCTTCTGGTACCACTTCGCGATCATGTTCGAGGCGCTGTTCATCCTCACCGCGGTCGATGCCGGCACCCGCGTGGCCCGCTTCATGCTGCAGGACTCGATCGGCGCCTGGTTCCCGAAGTTCCGCGATGTCTCGTGGCGTCCCGGTGTGTGGATCTGCACCGCGATCATGGTGGCCGGGTGGGGAGCGATCCTCATCCTCGGCGTCACCGACCCGCTCGGCGGCATCAACACCTTCTTCCCGCTGTTCGGCATCGCGAACCAGCTGCTCGCCGCGATCGCGCTCGCCGTGATCATGGCGATCGTCGCCAAGCGCGGTCGCAGCTACATCAAGTGGCTGTGGATCATCGCTCTGCCCCTCGCGTTCACCGCCGTGGTCACCGTCACCGCGTCGCTGTACAAGATCTTCTCGCCGGTCCCGGCGATCGGATACTGGGCGAACCACTTCCGCTACCTCGAAGCGCTGAACACCGGCGACACCTCGCTCGGCGAACGTGACGTGCTCGAGGCGGTCATCCGCAACACGGCCGTGCAGGGAACGCTCTCGATCATCTTCGTGACCCTCGCGCTCGTCGTCATGATCGCGGCGGTCGTCGTCACGATCAAGGCGATCCGCAACGGCGGCGGCGAGAACACCGAAGAGCCGGTGGTCGCCTCGCGCCGCTTCGCCCCGGCCGGCTTCCTGCCGAACGCCGCGGAACGCGAGCTCGAGAAGGAGTGGGAGCCGATCCTGGCCGACGAGCGCAAGGCATCGAGCCACTGACATGGTGATCGATCGGACGGATGCCGCGCCCACGCCGCTGCGTGCACTGCTCAGTGCCGTGGCGCGGGTGGGACGCGGCATCCGCTGGTACATGACGACGCTGATGGGCGACACCGCCTAAGCGACCTACGTCGCCCATCACCGTCGCCACCACCCCGACGAGGAGCCCATGACGGAACGCCAGTTCTGGCGGCAGCGGATGGACGACCAGGATCGCAATCCCGGTGCCCGGTGCTGTTGACCCTTCGTCTCGCTTCGCTCGCTCAGGAACCACGCAGCGACGAGACGAAGGGTGCCTAGGCTGATCCCATGACCGACGTGGTTCTGGCGGCTGTGCTGGGAGTGGTGGGCGGCATCGTGCTGACGGTGCTGCTGCTGCTCGCGCGCCGTCTCGCCCGCGGCACGACCGATCTCGGCAGCGAGGCCGAGCAGGCGGCGCTACGGGCGCTGCACCATGCGAGCCTCGCCGCGCCGCATCTGCGAGCGGGTCTCTCGGCGCCGGAGGTCGTGAAGGCGGCCCGGCACCTGCGGGTGCTGCTGGGGAGCGCTGCCGTCGCGATCGTCAGTGACGACGACACCGTGTCGGACGACGGAGCGACCGACGGGCTCGAGGCGGCGGCGGTGCGCATCGCGGCGCAGGTCCGGGAGTCGGGGCGACGTCAGGTCTTCCCCTCGCCGGCACGCGACGACCATCTCGAAGGCGTCGGGGCTCCGATCCTCGTCGACGGTCGCGTGATCGGAGTGGTCGTGGCGTTCGCCGCCCCCGTGCGGGCGGGGCTCGTGCGGGCCGCCGAAGAGGTCGCCGACTGGTGCGCGGCACAGGTCGAGCTGGGCGGACTCGACGCCTCGAAGACCCAGCTCGCCGAGGCGGAGCTGCGGTCGCTGCGCGCGCAGATCTCTCCGCACTTCATCTACAACGCCCTCACGGCGATCGCCTCGTTCATCACGACCGACCCGGCCAGGGCGCGCGATCTCGTGCTCGAGTTCGCGGACTTCACGCGGTACTCGTTCCGGCGACAGGGCGAGTTCACGACCGTGGCGGAGGAGCTCGGCAGCATCCACTCCTACCTCGAACTCGAACGCGCACGGTTCGGTGAGCGACTGCGGGTGACTCTGCAGATCGCCCCGGAGACGCTGGCCACCGTGATCCCGTTCCTGTCGGTGCAGCCACTGGTCGAGAACGCGGTACGGCACGGTCTGGAACCGGGTGAGGGCGGCGGTGAGATCAGGATCGCCTCGCGCGACGACGGCACGCACACCGAGATCACCGTCGAAGACGACGGCATCGGAATGGATCCGGATGCTCTGCGCGCCACGCTCACCGCCGGCGACGACGGCGTGCACGTGGGCCTGCGCAACGTCGATACCCGGCTGCGCCAGCTGTACGGTGCCGACGGCGGTCTGGTCGTCGAGACGAACACGGGCGCGGGTACCCTGGTGCGCATGCGGGTGCCGAAGTCGCAGCCGCTCAACGATCCCGATACTGCTGAGGTGCGGTCATGATCGACGTGCTCGTCGCCGACGATGAGAGGCCAGCGCTCGACGAGCTCGTGCACCTGCTGCGCACCGACGACCGCATCGGCGACATCCTCACCGCGACGACCGGCGCCGATGCGCTGCGTCAGCTCTCCCAGCGCGCGGTGCGCATCGCCTTCCTCGACATCCACATGCCCGGCCTTCTGGGCACCGAGCTCGCGCGGGCGTTCCTCTCGCTCGCCGAACCGCCCGCCGTCGTCTTCGTCACGGCCGATGAGGCGCGCGCCGTCGAGGCGTTCGAGCTGCGCGCGGCCGACTACCTGCTCAAACCGGTGCGCACCGAACGCCTGCGGCGCGCCGTCGACCGGGTGCTCGAACTGGGCGACACGGGGACGGATGCCGACGACGAGGTGCTGCCGGTGTCGGTCGGATCGACCGTGCGGTTCGTGCATCGTCGCGACATCCGTTGGGTGCGGGCGCAGGGGGACTACTCGCGACTGCACGTCGACGACGGCACCGGCTACCTCGTGCGCATCCCGATCTCCGAACTCGAAGCGCGCTGGTCGGATGCCGGGTTCCTGCGCATCCACCGCTCCTCGCTCGTACGCACGGCAGCCGTCACCGAAGCTCGGCTGTCGGGTGGCGACCCGTCGGTGTCGGTCGGCGCGGTCGTGCTGCCGGTGAGTAGACGGCTCGTCGCCGCAGTACGAGAGGCACTCGTGCGCAGCGAGGGGGCGGGATGACCGAGGCGCCGAAGCGGGTGCGCGTGACGGCGGATGCTCCGCCGCGCCGACCGTCGACGTACACCCGCGGGATCGCCCTGCCGGGTTCGCCGGTCGACGAGGCCGATGCGGTCTACGCGCGCGCCCTCATGCGCAGCCAGTTCCGACTGGCGCTGGGCACGGTCGCGGGCTTCGTTCTGGTGGTCGTGGCCATGGCGCTGACGATCGCGCTGATCCCCGAGATCGATCGCATCGTGGTGTGGGGTCTGCCGCTGTCGTGGCTGCTGCAGGCATTCGCGTTCTATCCGGTGATCCTGGTGTTCGCCGTGCTGTACGTGCGCACCGCCGCACGCAACGAGCGCCGCTACCGCGCTCTGCGGGATCGCGAATGAACGCGGTGCTCGACCTGATCGGCGTCGCGCTGGTCATCATCGCCACGCTGCTCATCGGCGTGTACGGTCTGCGCATCTCCCGCACCACGAGCGACTTCTTCGTCGCCTCCCGCACCGTGCGCCCGGTCTGGAACGCCTCGGCGATCAGTGGGGAGTACCTGTCGGCGGGCACCTTCCTCGGGCTCTCCGGTCTCGTGCTGCTCGACGGGGCGCGCGGCTTCTGGTTCCCGATCGGATACGCCGCCGGCTACCTTCTGGTGCTCGCCTTCGTCGCCGCGCCCCTGCGGCGCAGCGGCGCGTACACGATCCCCGACTTCGTCGAGGCGCGTCTCGAATCCATCGGCGCTCGCCGCGTGACCAGCCTCGCCGTGCTCATCATCGGATGGCTGTACATCGTGCCGCAGCTGCATGGCGCGGGCATCACGCTGGTCGTCGTCGCGGGTCTGCCGGAGTGGGTGGGGGCGGTGACGATCGCGGTGCTGGTCGCGGCGGCCGTCGCGGCCGGTGGGATGCGCGCGATCACGTACGTGCAGGCGTTCCAGTACTGGCTGAAGCTGACCGCGCTGCTCGTTCCGGTGGTGTTCATCGCCTTCGCGCTGAGCGGCGGACCGCACGACTTCGACCCGGCGCTGGTCTTCCCCGCCGAAGCAGGACCCTCGGGTTTCGACGCCTACGAGACGGCATCGCTGCTGCTGGCGCTGCTGCTCGGAACGATGGGCCTTCCCCACGTTCTCGTGCGGTTCTACACGAGCCCGACCGGAGTCTCGGCGCGACGCACGACCGTGATCGTCATCGCGATGGTGAGCGCGTTCTACGCGGTCTCGAGCACCATGGGCCTGCTGGCGCGCATCGCCGCCCCCGACCTGGCGGTGCCCGGCCTCGCCGACACCGTGGTGCTGCAACTGCCGTCGCGTGTCTTCCCCGGACCGGTCGGCGAGCTGTTGACCGCGCTCATCGTCGCCGGCGCGTTCGCCGCGTTCCTCGCGACGTCGGCCGGGCTCGTGGTCTCGCTCGCGGGTGTGATCAGCCAGGACGTCTTCTCGGGGTCGGTGCGCTCGTTCCGTCTCTCGGCCGTGCTGTGCACGGTGGTGCCGCTGGCGATCGCGCTGCTGACGGTGCCGGCCGGCCTCGTGTCGAGCGTCGGCATCGTGTTCGTCGTGGCGGCGTCGACGCTGTCACCCGTCGTGCTGCTCGGCGTCTGGTGGCGCGGACTGACCGCGCGCGGTGCGGTCGCGGGGATGGTCTGCGGCGGAGTCGCGTGCGGCCTCGCGCTGCTCGTGCACGCCGCGGTCGACGGCGTGGGAGTGGCGGCGCCGTATCTCGCTCAGCCCGCCGCCTGGACGATCCCGCTGGCCACCGGAGTCACGGTGGTGGTGTCGCTGCTCGACCCGCGGGGGCCGTCGCCCCGCACCGATCGGTTCCTCGCGCGGGTGCACACGCCCGAGCGGGCGTGAGAGGTCGACCTCCCTGGTCGTGACCACTCGCATTCGGGAGGAGATCGGCACTCGGGAGGGAGCATCCGTCTCTTTCATCCTCCCGACGGCAGATCTCCTCCCGAACGACGGACGCCGCGCCGCGGTGAGCCGGCGGGTCAGAGTTTGCGGCTGCGCGGCATGAGGCGCACAGGCGGCAGCGGCGGGGCGGGGATGCGCACGTCGTGGCCGTCAACGGAACCGAAGCGGACGGATGCCGCCTCCCAGTCTTCGCGCGCCTCGGCGATCTCGTCGTGGCTGCGGCCGGCGAAGTTCCACCACATCACGATGTCGTCGTCGAACGGTTCGCCGCCGAGCAGGAAGAGCAGGGCACCCTCGGTGCTCTGCACCTCGACCTCGTCGCGCGAGTCGCCGAGGTAGAGGGTGTCGTTGCGGGCGAGCGGATGCCCCGCCACCTCGGCGTCGCCCTCGACGAGCATGAGCGCGTGCTCCCACTTCGCCCGCAGCGGCAGGCGCACGCGGGTGCCGGCCGGGATTACGATCTCGGCTCCGACGATCGGGGTGTGCACGGTGGCGGGCGATGCGACTCCGGCGAATTCGCCGAGCACGACGGTGGCCGAAGCATCCGCTCCCGTGTCGGCCGTGACCGTGAGCGCGGGGAGTGCGGTGTGCTGTTCGAAGCCGGCGGCGCCGTGGCGGGCGGACTCGGGCAGCACGACCCAGAACTGCAGGGCGTCGAGGGGGATCGGCTCGTCGCCAATCGAGTATTCGGAGTGCGAGATGCCGTTGCCGGCGGTCATGAGGTTGAGCTGACCGCGACGCAGGTCGGCGTCGCTGCCGAGCGAGTCGCGGTGACGGATCTCGCCGACGAGCGGCCAGGTCACCGTCTGCAGCCCGATGTGCGGGTGGGGTTCGACGCGCATGCGGGTGTCGGCCGGACCGAAGCGGTCGAGGAAGCACCAGGCGCCGATGGTCGGCAGATTGCGGTGCGGGAGGGCGCGCAGCACGTTCATGCCGCGAACCCCGCCGAGGGGTACCTCGCGCGGCTCAAGGACGAGGCGTCGCTGGCCGATCATCGGACTCCCGGCCACCGGATCTCCGCGCCTTCGATCTCGTGAGTCTCGAGGTACCGGGCGATGTACGGGCACAGCGGCACGATCGCCTCGCCGCTCTTGGCGACATCGGCCAGGGCGTAGGCGGCGAGCTTTCCGGCCAGGCCCTGCCCCTGGAACGACGGGTCGACCTCGGTGTGCGTGAAGCGCACAGCGCCGTGCCGCTCCTCGTACTCCGCGAAGCCCGCGAGCGCGCCGTCGGAGTGAATCTCGTAGCGCGAGGCGTCGGCGTTGCGGGTGACGGAGATGTCGGTCATCGGATGCTCCTTCGGGCGTGTGGTTCAAACCTACGCCCGGTCGGGGACACCGGCGTCGGCTCAGAGCACTGGCAGGGCGATGCGGATCACGACGTAGGCGATGAGGGCACTGACCAGCAGCGCGGCGATGCCCGCCGCGGGGAGCCACCAGGCGCGCTCCCACCGGCTCGTCCGCAGCACGAATGGCACCATGACCGTCACGAAGAGGATGCCGTCGAAGACGAGGAAAGCGAGGCCGGCGGTCCAGCTCGTGGTGGTGTCGCACGCGTCGCCGCATGCCGCGGCTCCGAGGTGAACTGTGGATAACTGCAAAGGGTGTCGGTCGTCCGTGTGACGATCTCCAAATGGAACAGGAGCTGATACCCGACGACTACGCCGCCACGCTGGAGGCCCTGAAGCATCGTGTTCAAGGGGCCCGGCTGCGCGTGCAGCGGAAGGCGAACAACGAACTGCTGCATCTCTGGTGGCAGATCGGGCACACGATCCGAGCCCGGAAGTCGGCGGAAGCGTGGGGCACCAAAGTGCTCGATCGACTGGCTGGAGACCTTCGCGCCGAGTTCCCCACTATGCGGGGCTTCTCCGCTGCGAATCTCCGATACATGCGCCGCTTCGCCGAAGCCTGGCCCGACGCCGAAGCAATTCGCCAACAAGCCGTTGGAGAATTGCCCTGGGGGCACGTGATCGAGCTTCTCGACAAGCTCGACGATCAAGATCTGCGCGAGTGGTACGCCGCCAAAGACGTGCATCACGGGTGGAGCCGTGCGATCCTCGCCCATCAGATCACCACCGGCCTGCACGAGCGCGAGGCTGCAGCACCTACCAACTTCGATGCGGCGCTCGCCCGCGCGGACTCGGATCAGGCGCAGGAAATCATGAAAGACCCCTACGCTCTGCAGTTCCTCGCGATCGGCGGCGATGCGTCCGAGCGCGAACTCGAGCAGCGACTGGTGGATCGGATCCTCGAGACGATGCGAGAGCTCGGCCCCGGTTTCGCGTTCGTGGGGCGCCAGGTCCACTTCGACATCGACGGCGACGACTTCTACGTCGACCTCTTGTTCTTCCACGTCGAGCAGTTGCGCTACGTGGTGATCGAGCTGAAGACCACGAAGTTTACCCCCGCCGATGCCGGTCAACTCGGCTTCTACGTGGCGATCGTCGACGACAGGCTCCGCGTTCCCGCCAAGCATCAGCCCACGATCGGGATCCTTCTCGTCGCGGGCAAGAGCGACACGGTCGTCCGCTACGCGCTGGCCTCCACGACGCAGCCCGTCGCGGTGAGCAGGTATGAACTCACCGAGGAAGCGCAGAAAGCTCTACCTGAGGAAGCGGCGATCACTCGAGCATTTGAAGCGGAGCTTGCCCGGCACCCCGAAGAGCGGTGACCAGTTCTGTGGAGAAGAACCTCCGAGGTCGGTGGGGATGGTTACGCTGGAGGGATGCCCCAGACTCCCCGTGACCCGTACGCGGATCTGCCGTACGCAGACGAGCCGTGGGGCGACGGCTGGGAGCCGACCGAGGCGCCCGAGCCGATGGACTGGGAGCCGCAGGGTGCCGGTTTCGAGCCGCCCCTCGACTGGGGTCCCGGGCCGACGACGCCGGTGTCGCCGCCGGTGATGACGGCATCCGCTCCGGCGACTCGCCAGGCGACGCCGAGCCGCTACCCGACGGCGCGCGAGGCCCTGCACACCGTCTTCGGGTACGACGCTTTCCGGGGAGACCAGGCCGACATCGTCGACCAGGTGATCGCCGGGGGCGACGCCGTGGTGCTGATGCCGACCGGTGGCGGAAAGAGCATCACCTACCAGGTGCCGGCCCTCGTGCGCGAGGGCACGGGCCTGGTGATCAGCCCTCTCATCGCGCTCATGCACGACCAGGTCGACGCATTGCGGGCGAACGGCGTCAACGCCGCCTACCTGAACTCGACCCAGGCCTCGCACGAGCGCGCCGAGGTCGAACGCGCGTATCTCGCCGGTGAGATCGACCTCCTCTACGTCGCCCCCGAGCGGCTGTCCAATCGTCAGACCACGGCGCTCCTGCAGCGCGGCACGCTCAGCGTGATCGCGATCGACGAAGCCCACTGCGTGTCGCAGTGGGGCCACGATTTCCGTCCGGACTACCTGGGGCTGGGCGATCTGGGCGAGCGCTTCCCCGGTGTTCCGCGCATGGCGCTCACCGCCACCGCCACGGCGGCGACGCACAAAGAGATCACCGAGCGTCTGCAACTCGGCACCGCGAAGCACTTCGTGGCCAGTTTCGACCGCCCGAACATCCAGTACCGGATCGTTCCCAAGGTCGACCCGCGCAAGCAACTCGTGTCGTTCATCAAGTCGCAAGATCTGTCGGCCGTGGCCGGCGGTCAGCCGGCGGGAATCGTCTACGCGCTGAGCCGCAAGTCGGTCGAGCAGACGGCCACATACCTCGCCGCTCAGGGCCTCGATGCGCTGCCCTACCACGCGGGTCTGCCGGCCGAGGTGCGCGCGGCGAACCAGTCGCGCTTCCTCCGTGAAGACGGGGTCGTCATGGTCGCCACGATCGCCTTCGGCATGGGCATCGACAAGCCCGACGTGCGGTTCGTCGCCCACATCGATCTGCCGAAGTCCGTCGAGGGCTACTACCAGGAGACGGGTCGCGCCGGTCGCGACGGCGAACCGGCGGTGGCGTGGATGGCCTACGGACTCGGCGACGTCGTGCAGCAGCGACGTCTCATCGACCAGAGCCCCGGCGATCGCACGTTCAAGATGCGCATGGGGCAGCACCTCGACGCCATGCTGGCCCTCTGCGAGACCGTCGAGTGCCGTCGGCAGAACCTGCTCGGGTACTTCGGGCAGGACTCCCAGCCGTGCGGCAACTGCGACACGTGCCTCGAAGAGACCGAGACGTTCGACGGTCTCGTGCCCGCGCAGAAGCTCCTCTCGACGATCGTGCGCCTCAAGCGCGAACGCAATCAGTCGTTCGGTGCGGGGCACCTCATCGACATCCTGCGTGGCGCATCGACCGAGCGCATGCGTCAGCAGGGGCACGACAAGATCGCGACCTACGGCATCGGCGCCGATCTCTCCGATCAGGATTGGCGCAGTGTCGTGAGGCAGTTGCTCGCCCGCGGCATCCTCATGGCCCAGGGGGAATACGGCACCCTGGCTCCCGGGGAACAGGCCGCAGCCGTGCTGCGCGGCGAGATGCAGGTGCCGCTGCGCAAAGACACGATCGGTCGCGCCACGACGACCCGAGCGCGCAAGTCCACCTCGGCCGATGCCGTCGATCCGGCCGACCGGGCGCTCTTCGAAGCGCTGCGCGTCTGGCGAGCGGAAACCGCCCGTGACCTGGGCCGCGCCGCATACATGGTGTTCGGAGATGCCACGCTGCGAGCACTCGCGGAGCATCGCCCGAAAGCCCTGGCAGACCTCGAGGGCATCACCGGTATCGGAGAGAAGAAGCGGGAAGCCTTCGGCGATTCCGTGCTCGCCATCATCGCCGCGAACTGACCGATCACTCTCGCTGACGCGGCGCTGAATCCGAGCGCCGACGCGCCTCCATGCCGATGACAGACGGCGAACGGTGTGTTCGTTCTGCGCCATATTCCGGTTTCGACATATCCGGAAGGCCTAGACATTCCTGTGAGTCTGCCGTAGAACATCTTCTACTTGCGCTCGGTCGGCAACGTTGCCGATTCCTGGGGGGGCCTAGTGATGACGGACCTAGTCCAGATCACGGGAGGGCAAATGTTCAGTACGGAGAGGACGACTCTGCGGAAAAGCAGGGTCGTAGCGATCGCCGCGGTCACCGCAGTGGTCGTCGGAAGCGTGATGGTGCCGGCCGTTGCCACGGCCGCACCGGGCGATGAATCCGCGTCCAGTTCACGGTTCCTGAGCGGCAGTCTGCTGCTGGGAGGCGTCTCGCTCGACAGCGTCGTGGCGCTTCGGGGGGTGCAGACCACCCACGACGGCGTCGATCCGTCACCGCACACGTCGACGGGCTCGCTGAACCTCACCGCGTTGAACGCGCTGAGTCTCGGCATCCCGAGCGGTCTCAGCGTTCCGCTCTCGAACTTCCTCTCGCTCGGGGCGGTGAACCAGTACTCGCAGTCGACCAACGCGGGCACCTCGCGTGCGGCGGCCGGAGCCGTGAGCGACAACGGCATCATCGACACCACAGGAACCGGCACCTACCCCTCGAACGCGTCGTTGAACCTTCAGGGGCTGCTCGGCTCGACCGTGACCGGCGTCGTCGCAGACCTCGACGTGACCCTCAGCGCGATCAGCGCCGAGGTCGCCCTCGCGGCCGACGGATCGGTGGCGCGCGACTACAACGTCGCCGGAGGAAACCTCAGCCTGCAGCTTCCCGCCGTCGCAGGGTTGACGAACACCTTGACCGGCGCCGGGGGAGTCGCCGCTACCGTCGATGCGGCGGTCGGGACCCTCACCGGGCCGAACGGCCTTCTCGCCGGCGCACTCGCCAGCCTCAACACGCTTCTCGCCCCGATCGTCGGCAACCCCAATCTCGACATCACGATCCAGACGCAGGTGAACCAGGCACTCAACACGCTCCTGGACACTCCCCTCGGCGACGGAATCGTCACCGTCAACCTGCGCACGGGTGTGGTGTCGGCGAACCTCGACGCGCTGCTGACGAACACCACCAACCGCGGACTCAACAGCCTCAACGTGAACGAGGAGGTGCTGTCGGCGCCGGTGCTCACGAACCTGATCACGCGCGTCGGCACGCTGCTGAACACGGTGCCGAACCTCGTCAGGACGACCCTCACGACCACGCTCAATGCGGCGACCCTGAACATCTCGGGCACGGTCTGCCTGGTCGGCACGGGGGCCACCTGCTCCACCGGATTCCCGGATGTGGGAACCGGAATCATCATCTCGGTGCCGAACCAGACGCTCGGCAGCATCGTCGCGGTCCCGCCGACCGCGTCGGCGACCATCACGGTCAAGGCCGCCGGGTTGAATGTCCCGATCTCGCTCGGAACGCTTTTCGGCGCGTTGGCCACACCGATCAATAACGCGCTGTTCGGCACGAACGGTGTCGTGAACGCCGTGGTGCCCACGGTCACGAACGCCGTCACCGGCATCATCACTGCGATCGCCCCGGCGGTCACGCTGCTCAACGGTGTCGTCTCGCTTCGCGGAAACGTGCGACCGAGTAACGGGCCGATCTACAGTCAGGAGGCGTTCGTGCTCACGGTCGGCGCGATCGCCGGCGGTGGAGGTGTGGGCACGATCGTGCTCGCCCATGCCCAGGCCGGACCCAACGCGCTGGCACCGACGATCTCGGCGACGAGCCCGGTGAAACCCGGGCAACCCAGCACCGTCACCTCTGCCGGCTGGCCGGCGACGACCGGTGTCACGCTGCAGCTCGAGAACGAGTCCGGCGAGGCGGTCGGTGCCCCGGTGGCGGTCACGACCGACGCGAGCGGCAACTTCCCGGCAGGGACCACGATCACGGTTCCACCCACCGCGCCCGCCGGCAACTACACCGTTACGGCGACCGGCAGCGGCGACACGGTCGCGGCGCCCCTGGTCGTCGAGCCCTACGCGCCGACGGTGTCGGCCACCGGCCCGATCCAGGTCGGGCAGAGCACGACGCTCACCTCGGGCGGGTGGCCCGCGAACGCCGAGGTCACGTTCCAACTGGAGGCTCCGTCCGGAGCATCCGTCGGTTCACCGGCCATGGTGACGACGAACGGTTCGGGCGCGATCCCGGCAGGAACCACACTCACGGTGCCCGCCGGCTCTCCGGTGGGCGAGTACAGCGTGCTCGGTGAGGACGAATTCGGCAACACCGCGACCGGAACGTTAACGGTCCTGGCCGTGCCCGGTACTCCGGTCGTGACGGCCTCGGGGCCGGTGAAGCCCGGTCAGACGACGACGATCGCCTCGGGCGGATGGCCTGCCGAGACCATCGTCACCTTCCAGCTCACCGAAGAAGACGGCACTCCTTTCGGAACGCCGGTGTCGGTGACGACGGATACCGAGGGCAACATCCCGACCGGCACGACCCTCGCCGTTCCGTCGACGACCGTCCCGGGCGACTATGTCGTCGTCGGCGAGACCGATGACGGGCTGACCGCCGAGGGATCGCTCGTGGTAGTGCCGTGGACGCCGACGGTGGCCGCATCCGGTCCGGTGAAGCCGGGGCAGACGACCACCGTGACGTCGGGCGGATGGCCGCCTCTGACCGAGGTGACGTTCCAGCTCGAGAACGCCGACGGCGACCCGATCGGCGCACCCGTGACGGTGCCGACGGATGCTGACGGCGCGATTCCGGCCGGTACGACGCTGACCGTTCCGGCCGATGCTCCGGCTGGCGATTACACCGTCATCGGCACCGACCCCGACGGCAACAGTGGCGACGACGAACTCCTCGTCGCGCCCTGGGCTCCGACGCTCTCGGTGACGAGTCCGGTGGCGCAGGGGGCCACCACCACCATCACCTCCGGTGCATGGCCGCCCCTCACCGAGGTCACGTTCCAGCTGGAGAACGCCGGCGGAACGGCGGTCGGCACGCCCGTGACCGTCACCACCGACGAAGACGGGAACGTCCCCGCGGGGACGACCCTCACCGTGCCGGCAACGGCAGCGCCGGGCGACTACACGGTCGTCGGTACCGACGAGACCGACAACACGGCGGATGCTCCGCTCGTCGTCGAAGCGGCCGGCACCGACACCGATCCGGTGACGGATCCCGGTACGGATACGGACCCCGGTACTGACCCGGGAACGGACACCGACCCGGGAACGGACACGGATCCCGGAACGGATCCCGGAACGGATCCCGGTACTGACACGGACACCGACCCCGGTACGGATACGGACCCGGGAACGGATCCTGGTACGGACACGGATACCGACCCTGGCACGGATACGGACCCCGGTACGGATACGGATCCCGGTACGGACACGGATACTGACCCGGGAACGGATCCCGGTACGGACACCGACACGGATACTGACCCGGGAACGGATCCCGGTACGGACACCGACACGGATCCAGGAACCGACCCCGGCACCGATACCGACACGGACCCCGGTACGGATACGGACCCCGGTACCGACCCGGGAACGGACCCCGGCACCGACACCGACACGGACCCCGGTACGGACACTGATCCCGGAACGGATCCCGGTACGGACACCGACACCGACCCCGGCACGGATACTGATCCTGGTGCGGACCCCGGTACGGACACGGACCCCGGCACGGACACGGACCCCGGTACGGACACGGACCCCGGAACGGATCCTGGTACGGACACGGATACCGACCCCGGTACGGATACGGACCCCGGTACCGACCCGGGAACGGATACTGATCCGGGAACGGACCCCGGCACGGACACGGATACTGACCCGGGTACGGATACGGACCCCGGTACCGACCCGGGAACGGACCCCGGCACGGACACGGACCCCGGTACGGACACCGACACGGATCCTGGAACCGACCCCGGCACCGACACCGACACGGACCCCGGAACGGATCCTGGTACGGACACCGATCCCGGAACCGACCCAGGTACGGATACCGACCCGGGAACCGACCCAGGTACTGACACCGACCCCGGCACCGACACCGACACGAACACCGACACCGGTACCGACACGGGCTCCGAGCTCGGCATCACGATCCGCTATCCGGTTCGTGAGCCCGGCCAGATGCAGTCGGCGACGGGCACCGGGTTCCAGCCGGGCGAGGTGGTGACAGGTGTCATGACGTCGGACCCGGTCGCACTCGGAACGCAGATCGCGAATGCGGCGGGCACGGTGACGTTCACCTGGACGATCCCGGCGAACGTCGATCTCGGCATCCACACAGTGACGCTCACCGGGGCAGAGTCCGGGTCGATCGCGATCCAGTTCCGCGTGGTTCCGGTTCCGGCCGGCCTGGCGACGACGGGTGGTGATCCGGGACCGTACCTCGCCTGGGGCGCGATGCTGCTCCTGATCGGGGCCGCGCTCGCCGCAGGGTCGCAACGGAGGCGGGCGACGGTGACGTCGAAGACGTAGACCGTCGACACGGTGGTACCCGGGGCCCCCGCCCCGGGTGCCACCGCACGTCTCCGCCACCGGCTCGAGCAGAGGACGCAGATGACCACGACGTCGATGAAGGCCAAGCCGATTCCGACGGCGGCGAAGGCCGCCAGTGCCATGGCGCTGCTCCTCGCCGCAACGCATATCGCTCTCACCGCCGTCTACAACGTGCCGTCGTCCGACGTGAAGTACGGGGCCTTGCCTGGGCACACGGCGGATGCGTACATCCGCCCGTACTTCGTGCAGGACTACCGGATCTTCGCCCCGGATCCGGCCAGCTCCGATCGCAATCTCTGGGTGCGTGCCTGGGTGCAGACGCCGGAGGGCGACCGGGTGGAGACGAAGTGGGTCGATGTCACGGCCATCGAACTGGCCGAGCCGTATCGGCGGGTGCTGCGCAAGCAGCTCACGGTGATCGGTGCCGAGCAGTTGATGACCGCGTACGGAAAGCTCACGTCCGAGCAGAAGCAGATCGCGGAGAAGAACTTCCACGACTCGGGTGACCTCGCCGCCCTGAACGAATCGCTCCTCGCCGCCGAGGGCGCGAACCCCGTCGACGTTCGTGCGTTCATCCGCGCCACGAACTACACCGTCTCGTATGCGACTCAGGCGGCGCAGGCGCTGTGGTCGGACGACGGCGAGATCCTCGCCGTGCAGACCCGGTCGGTCTACAGTCCGGTGATCCGGTGGGAGGACCGGTTCGATCCGGATGCCGTGCGGCCGGACTCCTCTTATACGCAGCTCGGCTGGCGGCCGACGCTCGAATGGTCGCAGCAGAGCAACGAGGCGTTCGCGCGCACGTTCCTGCACTGGGCCGACGCGGCGGGCGTGAGCGGTTCGTTGACGGGTGAAGAGGAGGATGCCGGATGAGCGCCGTCACCCGAATCTGGGACTCTCTTCTGCAGTGGCTGCTCGATCGACGCCACGCCACCTACGGTCTCGCCGTGATGCGCATCGGGTTCGCCGCTCTCACGATCGTCAGCATCCTGCTCTATCTGCCGGACTACTCCTATACGTTCGGCGAGGGATCGCGCTGGGGGGAGGCGCAGTATCGGCCGAGTGGGGTGAACGACTACATCTGGCCGATCTCGCTGCTCTTCTCCCGCAGCGATCCCGATTGGCTCACCTACCTGAAGCTCGCGGTGCTCCTCGCGGTGGCCGTCGCCTATCTGCTGGGTTGGCGGATGCGGATCATCTCGCCGTTGTTCGTGATCCTGTGGCTCGGCTACGCCTCGACGAACCCGCTGGTGTTGAACACCGGGCACTACCAGACCTTCCGCGTGATGCTCCTCTTCCTGCTGCTCGCCGACACCTCGCGGCGCTGGTCGCTCGACGCCCGCCGTCGGCGGATCACCGGGACGGAGCATCCGCTCGCCCTGCGCGGGCGCACCCTGCCCCGGTGGGTTCCGGTGCTCGCCAACAACACGGCGGTCATCCTGATCGGTGCGCAGCTCTGCATCATCTACATCACCAGTGCGCTCTGGAAGCTGCAGGGGACGATGTGGACCGAGGGCATCGCCGCCTATTACCCGCTGCGTCTGGAACAGTTCATCCTCATCCCCTGGCTGAACGACATCGCCTGGCAGGTGACGCCGGCGATCCTGATCGCCTCGTGGATGAGCGTCTACATGCAGTTGCTGTTCCCGCTGACTCTCCTTAATAGGTGGACGCGGATCGTCGGGCTGATCGCGATCACCGGCATGCACGCCAGCATCGGCATCCTGATGTCGCTGCCGTTCTTCTCGCTGGTGATGATCTTCAGCGACATGATCTTCGTGCGCGACGTCACCTGGCGGCGGGCGCAGACATGGGTGCTCGCGCGGTGGCGAAGGCGGGGGACTGTGAGCAACCGACAACGACGAGAGGGCACCACCCGCGCTGAGGTTGGAGATGATGAACAGACGGCTTCGCCCGAAGTTGTCGGAGTCCTACCATGAGAGCAACCCCACTTCTTCTCTGAGAGGAACGCTCATGGTCGACGCAGCCGTCCGCCCCACGAAGAGCCCGATCGCCGAGGCCACGAGCCCGACGTTCGACGTCTCGCGAGTCAACGACCTCCTGATGGGAACGTGGGGTGACACCCGGCGGCAGGCGCGCGAGATGATCAAGGACTCCGCGTTCTGGCGCGACGACAGCCTCGGCAAAGACGCGCACCGCGAGCGCGTGCTCGAGCAGCTGCACCTGCTCGTCGAGAAGAAGGCCGTGCACCGCGCCTTCCCGAAGTCGCTCGGCGGCGAGGAGAACAACGGCGCCAACATCGCCGGATTCGAAGAGCTGGTTGTCGCCGACCCCAGCCTGCAGATCAAGTCGGGTGTGCAGTGGGGTCTGTTCGGCTCGGCGATCCTGCAGCTGGGCACGGCCGAGCACCACGAGAAGTGGCTGCCCGGCGTGATGGACCTCTCGATCCCCGGCGCGTTCGCGATGACCGAGATCGGCCACGGCTCCGACGTCGCGGCCGTCGGCACCACGGCGACCTATGACCCCGACACCGAGGAGTTCGTCATCCACACCCCGTTCCGCGGGGCGACGAAGGAGTACCTCGGCAACGCCGCACTGCACGGCGTCGCGGCGACGGTGTTCGCGCAGCTCATCACCAACGGCGTCAACCACGGCGTGCACTGCTTCTATGTGCCGCTGCGTGGTGAAGACGGCAACGACCTGCCCGGCATCGGTCGCGAAGACGACGGACTCAAGGGTGGGCTCAACGGCATCGACAACGGTCGCCTCAGCTTCGACCACGTGCGCGTGCCCCGCACCAACCTGCTCAACAAGTACGGCGACGTCGCTGCCGACGGCACCTACTCGAGCGCCATCGACAGCCCCGGCCGCAGGTTCTTCACGATGCTCGGCACCCTCGTGCAGGGCCGCGTGTCTCTCGACGGCGCGGCGTGCTGGGCATCCGCTCTCGGACTTCAGATCGCGATCACCTACGCGACCCAGCGTCGCCAGTTCGACGGCGCAGACGGCCAGGAGGTCGTGCTGCTCGACTACGGCAAGCACCAGCGCCGCCTGTTCCCGCGCCTCGCGACGACCTACGCGCAGATCTTCGCCCACGACGAGTTCCTGCAGAAGTTCGATGGGGTGTTCTCGGGTCGCACCGACACCCCGAGCGACCGCGAAGACCTCGAGACCCTCGCGGCGGCGCTCAAGCCGCTGTCGACCTGGCACGCGCTCGACACCCTGCAAGAGGCACGCGAAGCCTGCGGTGGTGCCGGATTCATGTTCGAGAACCGTCTGGTCGGGCTGCGGGCCGACCTCGACATCTACGTCACCTTCGAGGGCGACAACAACGTGCTCCTGCAGCTCGTCGGCAAGCGTCTGCTCACCGACTACGCCAACCAGTTCAAAGGCAAGGATGCCGCGGCCATCGCGAAGTTCGCCGTCGGCATGACCGCGGGCAAGCTCTTCCACGGCGCGGGTCTGCGGCAGTTCGGTCAGGCCGTCGCCGACCTCGGTCAGGTGTCGCGCTCGGTCGAGAACGGCCTGCGCGAAGAGCAGCAGCACGAGCTGCTCGCCGACCGCGTGCAGCAGATGGTCGCCGACATCGCCGGACGCCTGCGTCCGGGTGCCAAGGACAAGGCACTCGGCGCTCGCCTGTTCAACGAGAACCAGGCCGAGCTCATCGAGGCGGCCCGCGCGCACGGCGAGCTGCTGCAGTGGGAGGCATTCACCGACGCGGTGCGCTCGATCGACGACGAAGACACCAAGAAGGTGCTCACCTGGCTGCGCGACCTCTTCGGCCTGCAGCTCATCGAGAAGCACCTCGCCTGGCACCTCATCAACGGCCGCCTGTCGACGCAGCGCGCCGCCGCGGTGTCGCGCTACATCGATCGGCTCTGCGCGCGGCTGCGTCCGTATGCGCTCGACCTCGTGGGCGCCTTCGGTTACGAGCCCGAGCACGTGCGCGCTCCGATCGCCTCGGGTGCCGAGAAGGTGCGCCAGGACGAGGCTCGCGCGTACTACGCCGAGCTCGCCGCATCGGGCGAGGCGCCGATCCAGGAGAAGGCTCTCAAGGCCAAGAAGCGCTGAGTGGCGCGTCGTTCATAACTCCTCAAAGTAGACCCGATTCGTGCTGATCAGGCCTGACCGGGGTCGGATCGCGGGTGGTTCTGAGGAGTTATGAACGCGAGCCCTCGGCGCCCGGCGCCGGCGGGTAGGGCGGCACGGCCGGCGACTGCATGCCCGGGCCGACTCCGGTCCCCGGGAAGTACTGCGCCGGAGACGGCGGGTAGATCGGGTCCTGCTGCGGCGGGTCCCCGTCGGTCGGCCCGACCGCGGGCGTGACCGGCGCGAGTCTGGCCTGCGCGCGCACCCGCAGCAGCACCGCGGTGAAGGCGAGGTAGATCAGGGCGGATGCCGTGCCCGCACCGAGCAGCAGCAACGTCGACAGCAGGGTGCTGAGTTCGCGGGGCAACCCGAAGAACACAGACATCAGGTCGCCGGGCAGCACGATCAGCACGCTCAGCACGAGGAGGGCGACGGCCGGGAGTACGAGCGCGAAGGGCGACCACCGCGTCACGCCCACGCCGGCGACGATCAGCGCGATGCCGACCACGACAGCTGCCGCGGCATCCGGCTGCAGATCGAATTCGAACCGCTGGAACGACATGAGTGTTCCGCGCCCGAGTCCCCAGGCCAGCAGCCATGCGCCTCCGGCGAGCAGGATCGGCGCGAGGACGATGCCGACGGCACCGAGCGCGGCACCCTTCGGCTCGGGTCGTCGTCGCACCAGCGCGATCACGAGTCCCATCGTGCCGAGCACCGCGAAAACCAGCAACGGGACGCCATAGATGAACGTGTCGATCACTTCGAGGGGGAGCTGCACCACCCGGGTCACGCCCATGAGAGCGGCCGGGAAGACGGCGAAGACGAGGGGGATCAGCGCGAGCGCACCGACGGCGAGCAGGCCGGCAGAACTCCAAATGCCGGTGAGCACCACGATGATCAGGAGCAGGATGCCCGAGACCTGCAGCAGGAGTGGCCCGCCGATCTGGCCGAGGTCGATGTCGGTGCGGGCGTATCGGAAGAAGGACAGCACCCAGGCTCGTCCGCCGGCGGTCAGCAGCCCGACCCCGATCGGAGTGAGGACGAGTGCGATGGCGATCGTGATGAGTCGTGCGGGTACGGATGAGCGGCGCATGGGACTTCCCTCCAGAGTCTCGTGCCCACCGTATCGACTCGGCGCAGGTCGCGGAAGACGCGATAGTCGCGGGTATGAGCTTTTCTCTGGCGGCACTTCCGTCGCGAGGTCGACTACTGGTCGCTCGAAGACGGCACGCCCGATGACGACGCGCCGATCGCGCCGCCGTCGCATACGAAGCGGGTGATCGCCTGCGTGGGGGTGATCCTGTTCGGCGCGGTCTTCCTCGTCGCCGTGGTGGTCGTCGGCATCCGCGTCGATTGGGTGCTCACCGACACGATCCCCTGGCGCAACACCGAGATCTGGGCCTGGCCGCCGATGGCCTTCTGCGCGATCGTCGGCGTGGCCGTGACGAGCTTCGGCGCGCGTCTGCTGACGCTGGCGATACGCGCACCGCGACGCTGAGAAGAGGGGACAGGCGGCGCGAGTAACGTCGTCTGCATGACCCGCGTGAACGCCTATGCCGCCCCGTCCGAAGCCGCTCCCCTCGAGAAGACCACGATCGAACGCCGTGATCTCGGCCCTCTCGACATCCTCATCGACATCGCCTTCGCGGGCATCTGCCACTCCGACATCCACACGGTGCGCGGCGAATGGGGCCCCCAGCAGTACCCGCTCGCTCCGGGTCACGAGATCACCGGCACCGTCGCCGCGGTGGGTTCCGACGTCACCCAGCACGCGGTCGGCGACCGCGTGGGAGTCGGATGCCTCGTCAACTCGTGCGGTGAGTGCCGCAACTGCCAGCGCGGCGAAGAGCAGTTCTGCTCGCAGGGTGCGATCCTCACCTACGGCAGCACCGATCGCGACGGCACGGTCACCCAGGGCGGGTACTCCGAGCAGGTCGTGGTGACCGAGGCGTTCGTGGTGCGGATTCCGGATGCCCTGGCCCTCGACGTCGCGGCCCCGCTGCTCTGCGCCGGTATCACCACGTACTCGCCCCTGAGCCGCGCGAAGGTCGGGCAGGGCACGCGCGTGGCGGTCGTCGGGCTCGGTGGCCTCGGTCACATGGGCGTGCAGATCGCGCACGCGCTGGGCGCCGAGGTGACCGTGCTGTCGCAGACGCTGAGCAAGAAAGACGACGGGCTGCGTCTCGGCGCCGACCACTACTACGCGACGAGCGACAAGGAGACCTTCCGGCAGCTGCGCGGTTCGTTCGATGTGATCCTCAACACGGTGAGCGCGACGATCGACCTCCGCGCCTACCTCGGCATGCTCGATGTCGGCGGCGCGATGGTCTGCGTCGGTCTCCCGGCCGAGCCGCTCCCCGTGAACGTGGGCTCGCTCATCGGGGGTCGCAAGTCGCTGTCGGGATCGAACATCGGGGGCATCCGCGAGACGCAGGAGATGCTCGATTTCTGCGCCGAGAAGGGCATCGCCGCCGAGATCGAGGTGATCCCGGCATCCGACATCAACGCCGCCTACGAGCGCGTGCTCGCCTCGGATGTGCGCTACCGCTTTGTGATCGACGCGGCGACCTTCGCCGACTGACGCGGCTTCGTGGCGGGCCCTTCGACAGGCTCAGGGACCCAGACGTCCTGAGCCTGTCGAAGCGTCCCGCCGCGGGTGTCGGTGGGCGCCGATAGCCTGACGGCATGAGCTCGCTGATCACCGGTCCTGACGAACGCGCCCGCTGCGGTTGGGTGGGTGACGACGTCGAGTACCGCCGCTACCACGATGAGGAGTGGGGAACGGCGCTGCACGGCGATCGGGCGCTGTTCGAGAAGATGGCGCTCGAAGGTTTCCAGGCCGGACTCTCGTGGATCACGATCCTGCGCAAGCGGCCGCGCTTCCGCGAGGTGTTCGAGGGGTTCGACCCCGAGGTCGTCGCAGAGTTCGGCGACGACGACGTCGAGCGGCTCATGGGCGATGCGGGAATCATCCGCAACCGCGCGAAGATCCTGGCGACCATCGGCAACGCGCAGATCGTGCGCGGCATGGCCGAGGGAGAGCTCGACGAGCTGATGTGGTCGTTCGCGCCCCCGGCATCCGCTTCCCGTCCGGCGTCGTTCGCCGACGTGCCGGCGGTCACGCCCGAGTCGACCGCGATGAGCAAAGAGCTGCGCAAGCGGGGCTTCCGTTTCGTCGGCGCCACCACCATGTACGCCCTCATGCAGTCGGCCGGAATGGTCGACGACCACATCGAAGGATGCTGGCGCGCCTGAGCACCCTCCGAGTCGCGGTTATACTCATGCGCGGGGGAACAGATTGCGTGCGCGATTCGCGGCGCGGTCGACCCGACCCCCTTCGAATCACACCCCGGAGGAGGCCGAGTGGCGAAGCGCATTGCCTCCACGCCTCCCGTGCTCTCCGGCTACAGCTACGTGCGCCCGCTGGGATCCGGCGGATTCGCCGACGTCTTCCTCTACGAGCAGGACATGCCGCGGCGCGTGGCAGCGGTCAAGGTGCTGCTGGCGGATGCCGTGAACTCCGAAGTACTGCGCTCGTTCAACGTCGAGGCCGACATCTCGGCCCGCCTGAGCGCGCACCCGTCGATCGTCACGATCTACCAGGCGTCGATCTCGTCGGATGGCCGTCCGTACTTCGCGATGGAGTACTGCCCCGACACGATGAGCGCGCGCTACAAGAAGGCCCCGCTGCCCTTCGCCGAGGTGCTTGATGTGGGAGTGCGCATCGCCGGCGCCCTCGAGACGGTGCATCGCGCGGGGCTGCTGCACCGCGACATCAAGCCGTCGAACGTGCTCATCAGCTCGTTGGGAACCCCGGTGCTCGCCGACTTCGGAATCGCCGCGGCGGTGCTCGACGAGGGCGACCCCGAGACCATCGCGATGTCGGTGCCGTGGAGCGCGCCGGAGGTGCTGCAGGAACGCGTGTCGGGGTCGATCCCGAGCGAGATCTGGAGCTTCGGTGCGACGCTGTACACCCTGCTCGCCGGCCGCAGCCCGTTCGAGCGCCCCGACCGGGCATCCAACACGCGTGATCAGCTGACGCAGCGCATCGTCAAGGCCAAGTACACCCCGATCGAGGGTGTGCCCCCGGTGATCGACGGCATCCTCGCGACGGCCATGGAGCGCGATCCCGCCCGGCGATTCCCGAGCATGGCCGCGTTCGCCGATCGTCTGCGCCAGGCCCAGTACGAACTCGGCATCGTGCCGACCGCTTTCGAGGCGGCCTCCGCCGAATGGGCGGCTGCCGCCCCGGTGAGCTTCTCGGATGCTGCGCAGCGCGGTCCGGTCGTCACCACGGTCGCCCCTGACTCACGCCGCGCCGTGCGCGCGTCGAAGCAGCACGGTGCCGCGCGCGACCGTGACGATCTACCGACGCCGAGCCGTCGCCCGACCCGTTCGCCGCTCGCCGCCGGGGTGATCGGTGCCGTGATCGGCGCCGTGGTCATCGCGGGCGCGGGCGCCGGCATCCTCTTCCTCACCGGGATCCTCTGATGGCCATCGGCGACCGCGACCGCGCGTATGCGACCCCCCGCCCGCGCGGCCGCATCATCGCCGCCGTATCCGGCTTCGCCGCGCTCGCCGTGGTGGTCACGCTCGCCGTGACGGCACAGGGATACCAGTCGCAGGAGGTCCCGCGCCTCGAATCCGCGGTGTGGGTCATGCGCGACAGCGGTCAGTACGCCCGCGTGAACACCGACCTGGCCGAGATCGACACCGTGCGCAACGTCGACGATCCCGAAGCGGTGTGGCAGAGCGGCTCGTCCGCCGTGCTCTATGCCCAGGGAAACCGGCAGCGCTGGGACCTGAACCCCGCGAGCCCCGCGAATCTGCTCTCCGACTCGTCAGACGAAGGCGTGCCGCTCGCCTCGGAGCCGACGCCCGCGGGCACCCGCGAGATCATCTCGGCCGGCCCGTATGTGGCGTACCGCACCGACACCGGTCAGGTGTCGGTGACGACGCTCGACGCGGGCGCAGGCACGGCTCTCGTCGATCCGTTCGCCGAGGTCGAGGTCGCCGAGGGCGAAGACCCGCCGTCGTACACGGCCGATGCGATCGGGCTCTCGCCCGCCGGCATCCTGGCGCTGTATTCGTCCGAAGAGGGCGCCGTCCGTCGATTCGACATCGACGAGCACCGTTTCCTCGGCGACGGGTCGACCGTCGCCGAGGCGCCCGAGGGCGGGGAAGGCCTTGCGCTGACCGTCGTCGGCGACCGCTGGGCGATGCTGCAGCCGGCATCCGGCGAGCTGTGGGTCTCGGGGCGTGAAGAACCGGTCGAGCTCGATGTGACCGAGACCGCCACGCTGCAGGAGGGCGCAGCCGACGGTGACACCGTCGTCGTGGCGGACTCCGACGGCCTGGTCTCCGTCGCGCTCGCGTCGGGAGAATCCGAGCGGATCGCCGAGGCATCCGGTGTCCCGGCGACGCCGGTCGTCGTCGGCGACGACACGTACGCCGCCTGGCTCGACACCGGTGCGGGAACGCTCTGGGTCGACGGCGAATCGACGCCGCTGCAGGTTCCCGACGAGTCGCTCGACTCGGCGACGATCGAACCCGTCTTCCGCGAGAACGGCGACCGTGCCGTGCTCAGCGAAGTCAGCACGGGTCTGCTGTGGACGGCACCCGACGGTGTGCTCATCCCGCTCGAGCAGTGGGCGATCGAAGACGACACCGAGAAAGAAGAAGGCACGATCATCGTGGAAGACGTGGCGGAGCAGCTGCCGCCCGTCGCCGTCGACGATGCGTTCGGCGTGCGCGCCGGCGAACAGGTGATCCTGCCCGTGCTTCTCAACGACCACGACCCGAACAAGAAGGACGTGCTCACGATCGACGCCGAGTCGGTGTCGTCGGGGCTGGCGGATCCGGCGTTCGGCGAGCTGTCGCTCGTGGCCAACGGGCAATCGCTCGTGGTCGATGTGGCAGCCACCTCGGGCCAGACGAGCTTCACGTACACCGTCAGCGATGGCGCGGCGGTCTCGCCGCCCGCCACGGTCACCCTCACCGTCGTCGACCCGACCGTGAACTCGGCGCCGGTCTGGTGCGGCGTCGACGCGTGCCAGCAGGAATGGCCGACGCCGCAGCTGCTCCCCGGCGGAAGCACGATCGTGCCGGCCCTTTCGGGATGGGTCGACCCCGAGGGCGACCCCTTCGTGCTCGCCGACGCGTACGAGACCGACTCCGGCGCCCCCGTGCTGGTGGTTCCGATGGCCGACGGGCGGGTGGCGATCCGCCACACCGACCCGAACGCGGCGGACGCCATCATCCCCGTGACCGTCGTGGTCGAAGACGTGCATGGCGCGGTGGCCGAGAAGACCCTCGACGTGCAGGTCACCGGCAGCCCGGCGATGCTGGCCTCGCCGGTGGCGTTGACGGCGCGAGTGGGGGAACCCCAGTCGATCCGCATCTCCGATCACCTCTCGGGCGGCTCCGGCTCGTACCGTCTCGTCGATGCCGTGCAGACCGCCGCGACGGCGCAGGGGCTCGAGGTCGCACCGAACCTGGCATCGGGCGAGGTCGAACTGACCGTCGCCGAGCCGGGGCAGTACGTCGTGACCTACACGGCGCAAGACGTCACCACGCAGGCCGAGCAGTCGGCCGTGATCCGCATCACCGCCGTCGACGGATCGTCGGCGCTCACGATGGCACCGCTCACCGCGTTCGTGCGCGAGGGCGAAGACACGACGGTCGACGTGTTGCGCGCTGTGCAGAACACCAGCGGGCGCGTGCTCATGCTGTCGGATGCCGTCAGCTCGACGCCTCAGCTGAGCGTGCGTGCGGTCAACAACGAGAGCATCCGCGTCAACGGCACGACCGAAGACGGCGAGCCGGGCGTGATCGGCAAGGCCACCGTGACCGTGGCCGACGGTTCCGGCGCTGCGGTGAAGGGCACGGTGACCGTGTTCCTCACTCCGCCCTCGACGGTGACGCGTCCGATCGTCTTCGCCGACGCCATCACGGTGCGTGCGGGATCGCTCACGCGCATCAACGTGACCGCGAACGATGTGGCCCCCCGCGGCGAGCCGCTGGTGGTGCTGCCCGAGGTGACGGGCTCGGGTGAAGACGGCGAGCTGGTCTTCGCCGACGGCAACGCGCTGCGCTATCTGGCGCCGAGCACGCCGGGCACCTACCGACTCACCTACTCGGTGTCTCTCGAACGCAACCCCGCGCTGTCCGACGACGGTGCGGTGACGGTGACGGTCGTTCCGCCGGGAACCAACCGCGCCCCGACGCCGACGACGCTCACGGGTCGTGTGCTCAGCGGACAGACCGTCTCGCTCGCTGTGCCCGCGACCGGTATGGACAGCGACGGCGACCGGGTCGTACTGACCGACATCGAGCAGCCGGGCAAGGGCGCGGGCACGGCGACCGTCTCTGCGCGCGGCGACGCGATCGTCTACCGTGCCCCCGCCGGCGGGGTCGACGGCGGGCAGGCGAGCTTCCGCTACACGGTGAGGGACCCGCAGGGTGAAGAGGGCACCGGTCTCGTGCGCATCGGCGTGCTCGACGCAGATCTCGACGACGCCGCACCCGTCACCTTCAGCGACTACGTGCGGGTGGAGGCGGGGTCGTCGACACCGGTGGTGCTCGATCCGCGCGCGAACGATCTCGATCCGGCCCAGGGCGATCTCGAGATCACCGAGCTCGTGCCCAATGCCCCTCCGGTGCCGGGCAACCCGCTCTACGAGCGCCTGAAGGCGCTCATCGACACCGACACCTCGCTCGCCGACGGCCGCGTGGTGCTGCGTGCGGGCGACGTCGCCGGCACGAACTCCTACTTCTACACGGTCACGTCGAGCCGTACGGCGAGCACCGCCCAGGGTCTCATCGTCGTCTCGGTGACCGATGGCGCCGTCACCGATCAGCCGACCGTCGCCGACACCGTGCTGACGGCCCGCGACCGTGACGACCTCGCCGACCGCGGCATCGATGTGGTCACCGACCGCGTGAGCTGGCCGTCGGGCGACGCGAGCTCGCTGAAGCTCAGCCTCTGGGGCGATCAGCCGGGCTACTCGGTGCAGGGCAACCGCATCATCGGGCAAGCGCCCGAAGAAGGCGCCCTCGTCCCGTTCCAGCTCACCGGTTCTGCCTCGGGTGGTCGTGACGTCGTCGCCTACGGCTTCCTGCACATCCCCGCGTTCGACGACATGCAGGTGCAGATCAAGTCGGGTGCGAAGCCCGTCGTCGTCGATGAGGATGCTTCGGCCACCTTCGACGTGGGCGACTACGTCGATCTGCCCGCCTCCGACACGGTCGAGGTCGGTTCGGGTGACTTCACGGCGCAGCGCGCCGCAGCCACCTGCGTGGCCGAAGGCTCGTCCCGCGCGACTTACAGTGCTGGGCGCGAATCGCCGTGGTCCGACACCTGCCTCGTGCCGGTGCGGCTGCAGGGGCAGGAGCGGTGGTCGTACATCGACGTGCCCATCAGCATCCGCCCCGCCGAGCCGCAGCTGCTGCTCTCGTCGATCGCCCACACGATCGCACCCGGCGGGTCGACCGAGTTCGATCTGTACGCGAACATGGCGAGCTGGGAGGGCGGACGCGAGGGCGACGCCCGTTCGCTCGAATTCAGCACCGAGTATTCGGGATCGGCGTTCGTCGTGACCCAGACCGGCTCGAAGCTCCTGGTCGAGGCGCGTGCCGACGCGCGCGCCGGCACGGCCGAGACGGTCAGCGTGACGGCCGCGCAGTACGGGCAGCCGTCGGCGACCGTTCGTCTCGTCGTCGGTGCCGCGCCGCCGGATGCTCCGCGCGGCGCCACCTTCACGAAGCAGTGCACCGTCACCACGGCGAGCTGCACGATCGATGTCATCGACGTCGCCGGCGAGTACGACCCGTTCGCGGGCAAGCCCGGGTCGGGCCTGCGTCTGGTGTCGCTGGGAACCGGTGCGCGGTGCGACGTCGCGTCGGTCACGGTGTCCGGCGACAAGGCCCTCACGGCGACGTGGCCCGCTGGCGGGCAGGCGCCGGGCGGTCAGTGCGTGATCCCCTACGTCGTCTCCGACGCGCAGGACCGCACCGGAACGGGCACGCTCACGCTCGACCTGCAGGGCTTCCCGCAGGCTCCCGCGAGCGTCACGACCGTGGGCTACACGCAGACGAGCGTCGTGCTCGAAGTGCCGCTCGGTGAGGCCGGCCGCGCCCACCCCGCCGTGAGCAGCGTCACGATCATGCAAGACGGCGCACCGGCGAACGCCACGTGCGTTCCGACCGGAGCCAGTGTCTACCAGTGCACGGTGAACGACCTCGTCAACGGCGAGCCGCACGTCTTCACCGCGTCCGCTGTCAACGCCGTCGGTGCGTCGGTGGCGACATCGCCGCACACCAGCTGGGCCTATGCGGCACCGGTGGTGTCGAACGCCTCGGCGACGCCGATCTACCGTGCGGGCGTCACTGAACGCGGCCGCGGCGTCGTCACGTTGGCGATCAACGCCCCGGCCGACGCGCGGTCGTTCCGCGTGCAGGAGACCGGTGCCGTGATCAACCGCACGGGCGACACGACCTCCACCGAGCTCACCCTCACCCCCGGTGCCCAGACCCTGACGATCGTGCCGATCAGCCAGTTCCAGCCGCCCACGGGCAACACGGGCAATGAGGGCGGTGCGTTCCCGGTCTCGGTGACCGCCGCCGGCACGGTGTACTTCGACCCGGCCGGCACCGACGCGGGCGCTTCCTCCAATACCTCGATCAGTGTGACGTCTCCGGGTGCCGGCGCCGCTCAGGCCAACGGCAGCGCCCTGGGCGTGAACGTCGTCTACGTCGCCTGGCGGTCGGGCACGGCATCGTGCTCCGCCGACGGCAACGGCGGGCTGATCGTGTCGGGCGCCGAGGCGCAGTCGGCGTCACCGTCGCTCACCGGCCTCGTCGAGTATCAGATGTACAACGTCAAGGCGTGCGCCTCGAACGGCTACGGCGTGTCCGAGACATCGCCGAAACAGGTGTTCACCTTCACCTCGGTCGACGCTCCCGCCGGCAACGCCAGCTACCGGGTGAAGAAGGCGCCGGACAACAACGGCGCGCGCTACTCCTACCCGCTCGAGTCGGGTCCGTCGATCACGGTCAAGGACGGATTCTCTCCGCAGTACGAGATGTACGGCGGGTGGAAGCAGAGCTTCTCGTTGGATGAGAACGCGTCGCCGGGCCAGGTGAACGCCAGGGCGTGCCACTCGACGGTGACCGTCTACTGCTCGGCGGCGGTACCGGTCTCGGCCGAGACGGCCCCCACGATCGTCAACGTCGAGTTCCGTGCGTGCCTGCCGGCGAACCCTGCCGACGTCGTGACCGTCTCGAACGCGGCTCGCGGCTCGTACGACCCGCTCACCGTCACCCCCGCCCCCGTTGCAGAGGCCCCCGGCGCGTTCGACGTCACCCTCAAGTGGAACGGCGCCTACTCCCAGCTCAACCCGATCACGCACCGCGTGGCATCTGTCTGTCCCTGATCCCTCGACGAATACGGTTGCCCTATGCCCGCTACCTCAGCACCCCTGACCATCGCTCCCGAACAGGCATCCTGGTTCGCCGAGACGTTCTCGATCCTCACCGGCAACGTCGAACAGGTCGTGCTCGGCAAGCGCCACGTCGTCGACCTCGTGCTCGCGGCGGCGATCAGCGGAGGGCACGTCCTTCTCGAAGACTTCCCGGGCACCGGCAAGACGGCGCTCGCGCGCGCCATCGGCCAGACGATCTCCGGCAAGAGCACGCGCATCCAGTTCACCCCCGATCTGCTTCCGGGTGACGTGACGGGCATCACCGTCTACGACCAGAAGGAAGGCGTCTTCGAGTTCCACGCGGGCCCGGTGTTCGCGAACGTGGTGCTCGCCGACGAGATCAACCGTGCGAGCCCGAAGACGCAGTCCGCACTGCTCGAGGTGATGGAAGAGGGCACCGTCACGGTTGACGGCGTCACCCGCCCGGTCGGCTCGCCGTTCCTCGTGATGGCCACGCAGAACCCGATCGAGCAGGGCGGCACCTACCGCCTGCCCGAAGCGCAGCTCGACCGCTTCATGATCAAGACGTCGATCGGCTACCCCGATGACGCGGCGACCATGCGCATCCTGCAGGGCGCCGCGCAGCCGACGCGGGTGCTCAACGGCATCGTCAGCACCGACACCA
This sequence comes from Microbacterium sp. NPDC087665, assembly GCF_044743285.1. Taxonomy (NCBI): domain Bacteria; kingdom Bacillati; phylum Actinomycetota; class Actinomycetes; order Micrococcales; family Microbacteriaceae; genus Microbacterium; species Microbacterium sp. NPDC087665. Next base: position 36,797 of record NZ_JBIUWD010000011.1, read on the forward strand.
TCCTCACGATGACCGAGATGGCGCGCGGCGTGTACGTGAACCCGCTCGTCTCCGACTACATCATGCGCATCGTCGACGCCACCCGCCGAGCATCCGAAGTGCGCCTCGGCGCCAGCGTGCGCGGGGCCATCGCCCTGTCGCGACTGGTGATGACCTGGGCCGCGAAGAACGGTCGCACCTTCGCCACCCCCGACGACGTGCGCGAGCTCGCCGTCGTGGCGCTGGCGCACCGGCTCGTGCTGGAACCCGAGGCCGAGTTCGACGGAGTCACCGCCGTCGCCGTCGTGGGGCAGATCCTGCTCGACGTCGAGCCTCCGCGCGAGAACGGCACTGCGTGAGCTTCAGCACCGAATCCCGTCTGACGCGCACCTCGGCGAGCACTTCCACGTCGACCCGCACGTCGACGGTGACGCGTTACTCGACCACGCGCCGCGGTCCCGTCCGCGGAGCGGTGTTCGGCATGCGCCGAGCCGCGCGCATCGCGCGTCGCGCGACGCGTCGCACGGTCGCGTGGCTGCGCGAGACGGTGACGGCGGCGGGGATGCTGGTGGCTGCGGCGCTCGTGCTCGGCGTCGTCGCCGGGCTGATGTTCGGCTGGATCGAGGCGTGGGCGGTCGCCGCGATCGCCCTGGTGCTGCTGATCGTCTGCGTGCCGTTCATCCTCGGTGCGCATGACTACGCGATCCAGCTCACCCTCGATCGCGACCGCGTCGTCGCGGGTGCCGAGATCGGCGCCACGCTCGACGTGCGCAACAACGGCACCCGGCTTTCGCTGCCCGGTGTCGTCGACGTACCGGTCGGGGAGGGGCTCGTCGAAGCGCACGTTCCTCTGCTGCGTCCGGCCGCCCACCACCGCGAGCAGCTCACGATCGCCGCGCACAAGCGCGGTGTGATCGACGTGGGACCGATGACCATCACGCGCGGCGATCCGATCGGCATCCTGCGTCGCGAACTGCGCTGGCCCGAGGTGCAGCGCATCCACGTGCACCCGGTGACCGTGCGGATCCCCAGTACGAGCGCCGGTCTGATCCGCGATCTCGACGGCACGCCGAGCACGACGCTCGTCGATGCCGACCTCTCGTTCCACGCCGTGCGCGAGTACGTGGTGGGCGATTCTCAGCGTCACGTGCACTGGAAGTCGACGGCCAAGACCGGCAAGCTCATGGTGCGCCAGTACGAGGAGTCCCGGCACGCGCGCATCGCGATCATCCTCGACCTCGATGCGGAGTCGTACGAGACCGACGACGAGTTCGAGAACACCGTGAGCGCGGCCGCGTCGCTCGCCGTGCAGGGAGTGCGCGACGGGCGCGACGTGCTCTTCGTGGTGAGCAACGAGATCCCCGAGCACAGCCGCACCGAGGTGCTGTCGATCCGCACCCTGCCGACGGTCACCCCAAAGGCCCTCCTCGACGCGATCTCGACGATCGACGCGGCGGATCGGGTGATGCGCCTCGAGGCGGTCACGACCCTCACCGCCCAGTCGTACCCCGACCTGTCGATCGGATTCCTGCTCACCGGTTCGCGGATGCCGCTCGAGCGTCTCCGGCACGCGGCCGTGAAGCTGCCCGCCGCGGTCGAAGCCGTGGCGGTGCGCAGCGAACTCGGCGAGCAGCCCACGATGCGTTCGGCACGGGAGATCTCGGTGATGACGCTCGGTGCTCTCGGCGATCTGCCGCAGATGCTGGCGCGAGGGGCACTGCGATGAGCGCCCCCGGGCAGGCGAAGCGGTCGGCGATCGGCCGCTCCTCGTTCACGATCTCCGCCCTCACCCTCTGGGCGTTGGGCTACGTCGTCGTCGGCATCGCCCTCGCGACAGCGGCGGCGTGGCCGGTGTACGAGAGCCCCCGAGCGCTCGTGGTCGGCCTCGTGGGCGGGCTGCTCGGGATGGCCGTCGCGGTGCTCGCGCGCGTGCTGCGATGGGGGATGCTCCTGGCTGCCCTCGTGGCAGCGGGCACGTATCTCGTCGTCGCGGTGCCCCTGGCGATCCCGTCGGCGCTCTCCTCGGTGCCGGCGTTCCTCGGCGGTCTGCGTGACGCCGTGCTGGGCGTCGCGCTGGGGTGGAAGCAGATGCTGACGCTCAACCCGCCGTTGGGGGAGTACCAGGCGGTGCTCATCCCGTTCCTCGTGGTGATGCTGTTCGGCGCGTTCGCCGCGACCTCGTTCGCCCTCCACCCGGGTCGTCGTTCCGTCGCCGCGGTGCCCGTCGTCGTGGCGATGAGCGTCTTCGGGATCGCGTTCGGTCTGAGCGGTACGAGTTCGGCGGTCGTCGTGTTCGGAGTCGCACTGCCGGCTCCGCGCGAGTGGCTGATCGGCGTCGGCGTGTTCGCCGCCGGTCTGGTCTGGCTGGTCGGCCGTGCCCGTATCCAGCGCGCGCAGGCGTTGCGCATCGTCGCCGCCGCGAACATCTCCCGCCGTGCGACTCCGGTGTGGCTGGCCGTGCGGCGCCACCTGCTCGCGGCCGCGCTCGTCGTGGTGGCTCTGGTCGCCGGGTTCGCCGCCGCTCCCGTGGCTGCGGGCTGGACCGACCGGTCGGTGCTGCGCGACGAGATCGAGCCGATGGTCGTGGTGCAGCAGCAGACGAGTCCGCTCGGCGCCTACCGTGCCTGGTTCGCCGGCGATCGCCTCGACGAGACCGTGATCCGCGTGCAGGGCGATGCCGGGTCCGTTGACCGCATCCGTCTCGTGACGCTCGACGCGTACGACGGCGACGACTTTCACATCTCCGAAGACGACCGCTTCAGCAGGCTTCCCCGCACGGCGCTGCCCGCGGGCGGTCGCGTCACGCTCGACATCACCGTCGGCGACGCGTACCGCGGCATCTGGGTGCCGGCGCCGGCGGGCCTTGCCGAGGCTCCGGACTTCGCGGGCTCGCGAGCGGATGCTCTCGCCGACGGGTTCCACGTCGATGCCGACGGCGACACGGCGATCACGGTGGCCGAGGCCCCGGGCGGCGGCAACGGGCTGGTTCCCGGCGACCGCTACTCGGTGCTCGTCGATGCCCCCGCGAAGAGCGACGGGATCACGTCGCTGCAGGGCGGCGACTCGACGCTCGACACCGATGACTACCCGATGCTGGTCGAGTGGGCCGAGATGCAGGAGCAGCCGCGCACGGGCGCGGGCTTCGTCGAGCTGATCGATCGGCTGCGAGCGCGCGGCTACCTGAGCCACGCGCTGCTCGATGACACCGCCGCGGCGGGCTGGGTCGCGGCGCTGCAGGAGTCCGAGGGATACAGCTTCGCGCCGAGCTACGCGGGGCATTCGGCGGCCCGCATCGAAGAGGTCTTCACGGCCATGGTCGAGCAGGAGCGGCGTGCCGGATCCGACGCCGCGCCCGAGCTGCTCGTCTCGGCGGTCGGCGACGACGAACAGTTCGCCACTGCGACGGCGCTGCTCGCGCGGCACTGGGGTCTGGAATCGCGTGTGGTCATCGGCGCCCGTCTGGGCGGCGCCGAAGAGGTGCCTGGCATCCCCGCCTGCGCCGAGAGCTGCACCGGAGAGAACATGGGTGCGTGGGTCGAGGTGCGCTCCCCGGGCGGGGAATGGATGCCGATCGACGTGACGCCGCAGTTCGCGATGCTGCCGAGCGCGATCACCGAGGGCGAGCAATTGCCCGAGCATCCGACCGTCCCGGAACAGCCGCGCTCGGAAGCGCTCGACCCGCCGCAGGCGCAGAGCGACTCGAACAACGACGCCCCTCCTCTCGAGGCCGCGCAGTCGGAGTTCTTCGCCGTGCTGCTGCCGATCCTGCGGGGTGTGGGGCTGAGCCTGCTCACCCTCGTGCTTCTGGCGCTGCCGTTCCTGGTGCTGTTGTTCGCCAAGCGTCGTCGGATGCGCACGCGTCGGGCTGCCGAAGATCCCGAGGTTCGCCTCGCGGGGGCCTGGGAAGAGCTCGTCGACCTGTACGCCGACCATGACGTGACGATGGCCGCGCAGGGCACGCGCGTGCAGCGCGCGCAGTCCGCCGATCGTGCGGCCGCCGTGCGGCTGGCGGTGCTGGTCGATCGCGGCGTCTTCGCCGAGCATCCGCCGTCGGATGCGGATGCCGTCGCCGCCTGGGCGCTCGTCGACTCCGAGCGTCAGGCGCTCACCGCAGCCGAGAAGCGTTGGCGGCGGATGCTCGTGCGCGTGCGCCCGGCATCGCTCGTGCACCGCGCGACCCCGACGGGCGGGCTGCCGTTCCTCGGGCGGAGGCTCGCAATCGGTACGCTCGCAGTAGCCGGTTCGCCACGCGACCGGGAGAAGGGGAACTCATGACACCGTCGGCCGAAGCCGGTCTGTTCGCGTCGGTCCTGATCACCGTCGGCATCACCCTCGTCATCGCCATCGGGATCTACGTCTGGTACGCGGTGGCACTGTCGAAACTGTTCCCGCGCATCGGTGGCGAGGCCTGGAAGGGCTGGGTGCCCGTTCTCAACGAGGCCGAGATCCTGGCGCGCGGCGGAGTGCCGGCCTGGTCGGTCGTCTACTACTTCATCCCGCTCGTGAACATCTACGGGGTGTACCTCAAGGTCATCGCGACGAATCGCATCAACCAGCAGTTCGGTCGTGGCGCGGGGATGACGGTGCTCGCGATCCTGCTGCCGCCGCTGTGGGCCACGATCCTCGCCGGTGGTGCCCCGCCGTATCCCGAGGGCGATCGTCTCGCCGCGCTGCAGCCGGGCCCGCGCCGCACCCCGCAGCCCGCGTTCGGCCCCGAGGGCGACGCTGCGGAGTACCCCCTTCCTTCGTTCGCACCGCAGAAGCCGGCATCGGCGCACGCGAACGCGGCACCGACCGGCGGGTTCGTGCCGCCTGCGCGCCCCTCGACCCCGGGCGCGCCCGAGACCCTGGCGCCTCTTGCGACGCCGCAGTCCACTCCCCAGTCCAGTCCGCAGTCCACGATGCCTCCCGAGTGGGCCGCGTTCGCTCCAGCACCCTCGGCCCCGGCGGCCGCACCGCCCGCTCCGGCAGCGGCGCCTCAGCCTTTCGTGCCCGCCCCGCCGTCTCCCGCCGCTCCGACCCAGCCGCCCGCTCCGGCCCCTGCTGCGGCCCAGCCTTCCGCTCCGTCGCCGGCCCCTGCTGCGGCCCAGCCTCCCGCTGCGGCCCTGCCCCCGGCGTTCGCGCCGCTGCCGCCCGCGTTCGCTCCGACGCCGTCGGCCTCGCCGGCCCCCGCGCCGGCGAGCGAGAACGTGCCCTTCGATGCGGTCGAGAACATGGACACGGTGCGTGCGGTGCCGCCGACCTTCCGCCAGCCCGCCCCTCCCGCAGCCGAGCCGGCTGCCGCGCCGGCGCCGCAGATGCCTCTCACGGAGCCGGTCGCGACGCCTCCGGCACCGGCAGCGGCACAGGCTCCGGCCGCGGCTCCCGCTCCTTTCGTGCCCACGCCGGCATCGCCGCTCGGCGGTCTGCCCGACGAAGTCGCCGAGACCGTCATCTCACCGCGACGCGTCGTCATCGAAGACGACCTCGAAGAGACGGTGATCGTCGCACGCAAGCGCGGCATCCGCCGTTCGCTCGTGCTCGACGACGGGCGCACGTTCGCCCTCTCGGGGGCCAGCGTCGTGATCGGCCGCAACCCCACGGGTGAGGCGGGCGAGCAGCGGCTCGCGATCTCCGACGGCACGCGCACCCTGTCGAAGACGCACGCCCGACTCGTCGTGACCGACGACGAATGGCGCCTGACCGATCTGCACGCGACGAACGGTGTCGTCGTGGTCGCCGACGACGGCGCCGAGGTGCTGCTCGATCCGGGCGAGAGCGTGATCGGAACAGGCCGCTTCATCCTGGGCGAGGTCGGCATGCACGTGATCGCGGAGCGCGATTCGTGAGCGCATCGTCGGTCGTCCTCAACGTCGCCTCGCTGACCGACACCGGGCTCAAGCGTGCCGCGAACGAGGACTCGATCCTCGCGGCGTCGCCCGTGTTCCTCGTCGCCGACGGCATGGGCGGTCACGAGGCGGGTGACCGCGCGAGCGCTGCGGTGGTCGCCGCCTTCGAGCCGCTGGGCGGCACCGAGGTCGCCGTCGACGACGTGCGCCGGGCGCTGACCCGTGCGGCCGCCGTGGTCGAAGACATCGCCGCCGCGCACAAGCAGGGCGCGGGCAGCACGGTCTCGGGCGTCGCGCTCGTCGAGCACGAGGGCGTCGCGCACTGGCTCGTCTTCAACGTCGGAGACTCGCGCGTGTACCGGCACCACGGCAACGAGCTCGTGCAGCTCACGATCGACCACTCGCTCGGGCAGGAGCTCGTCGACGCCGGTGAACTCCGTGCCGAAGACCTGCCCACGTTCGCGCAGCGCAACATCATCACGCGGGCCATCGGCGCCGCCGACAGCGCGGCCGACAGCTGGTTGCTCCCGGTGATCGACGGCGAGCGGCTGCTGCTGTGCTCCGACGGTCTCAGCGGAGAGGTGAGCGACGAGGCGATCCGCGCCACGCTGACGATGTGCGGCCGCCCGGAGACCGCGGCATCCGCCCTGGTGCGTCGGGCGTTGCAGGCCGGTGGCCGCGACAACGTCTCGGTCGTCGTGATCGACGTCGTCTCGGGCGGCGTGCGGGCCGGCAGAGAAGACGACACGGCCGGCCGCATGGCGGTGTCGGTCGGCACCGATTCGATGCTCGAGGGCACGACGATCCCGGTGCGGGCCAGATGACCCTCCCCGAGAACGGCGGCCAGGGCGACCTCGACGACGACGTCGACGAGACCGTCATCCTGACGCGTCGCGATCGGCGCCGGGCGGGGGAGCAGGATGCCGCGGCAACGGCGTCTGCCGAGGCATCCGACGAGGTCGATGAGGCGACCGTCGTCGTCGACCGGAGTGCTCGCAGCACCGATGACGACGTCGATGAGGCGACCGTCGTCGTGAATCGGGCAGGCCGCGTTGCGGATGACGCGGTCGACGAATCGACCGTGGTCGTGGATCGTTCCCGTCGTGCGGCACAGGAGCCGGCCGACGAGACCGTCGACGAGTCGACGGTCATGATCGACCGATCCGGTTCTGCAGTGCACGAGCAGGTCGATGAGTCGACCGTCGTCATCGATCGATCCCGCAGTGCCGAGACGCCCGAGGAGAAGACGGTCGTCGTCGCGCGTGCCGGGCGCGGGCTGCTGCGGCGTCGGCTCTCGGAGTCCGATCCGATCGACGACTCCGTGCAGGAAGATACGGTTCCTCGGGGGTCCGTCTCGTTCGAGCGGCCGGCCGTCGCGGCTCCGTCGATCTACAAGCCGCGCCCCGCACCGCTCTCTCCGTCGGCCCCGCCGGTCGTGCACGGTTCCGCGGCGCCCACGCGCGTGGAGAACCCCGATCTGCTGTCGGTGGCGAAGCAGGGTGCTCGCTGGAGCCGGTACACGCTGCTCGCCTTCGGCGGCGCGTGCGTCGTCTCGCTCGTCGGCCTGGTGTCGCTGGGCTTCCTCGTCTTCGGCTGAGCGCGGTTGTCGGTTCCGCGCGGCGCGCCTGGTTGTCACGAATCACCCGTGCGAGAGTCTCTTCAGAGCGCCGGTACATCGACGTGAGTGGCTGTCGACTCGGCTCAGGATCATCTATCGTCGATCCGGAAACATGTTCGGGGGCGTTTCGTTGTCGTGCTCATCCTGGGCGATCTGCCCGGAAGTATGTCCTGACGGACCGGAGGGAGTGCGCGATGCCTGATGTCATCTCGGCTGGTGGGGCGCTGCGTCGCGGAGTCCACGCGGTGCCGGCTGGTGCGATCGTGCGGCGGGCAGGCGCGATTCTGGCGATGGTCGGCGCGCTGGGACTCACCGGATGCGTCTCCTCGAGCCCGGAGGGTGACTCCGAACAACGGCAGGTCGCTGAAGAGTTCTTCGATCTGTTGGCGGAAGGAGACGCCGAAGGCGCGGGCGAGCTCATGCTCGATCCGACTTTCGTCACTCCCGGCGGACTCGACAACGAGTTCTACTCCGAGGCCATACGTCCGGAGAACCCTCGCGTCGTCAGCGTCGGCGGATTCGTCGGGGACTCCGTCGTGACGGTCGAGTACACGGTGCGAGGGCAGGATGTCCCACGGCGGGTGGACCTCGAAGTGTCTTCCGGAGACGAGCCGAAGATCGTTGCCTGGGCCGGCTCACGCGTGAGGGTCGTTGATCCGTCGTCGACGATCCGCATCAATGACGCGCGCGGCATGGAGCCGGGCGAGGACGACGATCTTGTCCTGCTCCCCGGAATCTACGAGTTCGAGTACGACGACGAGCTGGGCATCACGGCGCTCGGCTCGGTCGCGGGAGAGTTCGACACTGCACCGTTCCCCTTCGAGTTCCCCGTGACAGCGAATGAGACCGACGCCGACTTGGCCGATGGCGTCCGGTACGACGGGAGTTCGATCTCTTTCGAGATTCGGATCCGCGAGGGGGTCACCGAGTCGGTCGAGGCCGCCATGGCGCCCGGGCTTCAGCAGCTCCTCGAATCCTGTACGGCCGAACGGCTCGTCGGTCCGTCCTGCCCTGCCGATCTCGTCGAGGCGGTCGAGCAGGGTGCCTCCGACGGTGAGCTCGACACCGCATCGATCTCGTGGACCAATCTGATCGTGTCCCTGACTCAGCTCGATGGAGCATGGGTGGCGGTCCAGCAATCCGCGGTCGAGTTCGAGCGCGACGGGGTGAAGCAGAGATATCCCGTGGATGTCATCGGAACGGTCAGCAAGGACGCGTCCGGACAGTTCGTCGTCACCATCGATCCGACGCTCGACATCAGCGAAGGGTGAGCGCAGCGTTCAGCGCTCTTCTCGACGACCTCAACCCAGCAAGACGCCCTCCCCGCGCGTCGTATGGGTATCTCTCCCCATACGGTGGTATTCCACCGCGCGGTTAGGATGAGGGGGTGCGCCGTACGGCCTGAGGCCGCGCGGCACCCTGTCGAGCACGGACCTGTGGGGGGATCACGGTATGAAGGCGCTGTCCTGGATGCGATCGCGACCGAAGACGCTGGCGTCCGCCGCCGGCGTCACGGTCGGTGTGATCGCCATCACCACGATGGCCTTCACCTACGAAGGCTTTCCCACCACCAAGGTCGACCTGAACGACGGCGGCGTCTGGATCACGAAGACGTCGGGCCTGCTCGTCGGGCACTTCAACCACGAATCGACGGTTCTCGACGGCGGGCTCCGCACGACGGGTGAGAACTACGACATCCTGCAGGATGCCGCGAACATCCTCGTCGTCGACGAGAACGCCTCCACGCTGACGGCCATCGATCCCGCGCGCGTCTCGCTCGGCGACTCGGCCGCCATCCCCACGGCGTCGAAGGTCGCGCTCGGCAACCGCACGACGGCGATCCTCGACAAGAAGACCGGCGAGCTGTGGGTCGTTCCCGTGCAGGGAGTGCCCTCGTTCGAGCCCGAGGGCGAAGATCCGGTCGCCGAGCTCGGCGCTGGCGCCGACGTCGCGGTCGGTACCGACGGCACCGTGTTCGGTCTCTCGTCCGAGCGCGGCGAGGTCGTCACCGTCCCCGTCGACAATGAGGGAGAGCCGCTCGATCCCACGACGGCTTCCGTCGGCGAGCTCGATTCCTCGGGCACGTCGACGATCACGGCCGTCGGTCGCACCCCGGTGGTGCTCGACCCCGTGGCAGGCGTCGTCACGACCCCCGGCGGCTTCCGCACTGAGGTCGCCGATTCGAGCAAGGCGGTGCTGCAGCAGGCATCCGCCGAGACCGATGCCGTGGCGGTCGCCACCCCCGGTGCCCTCGTGTCCGTGCCGCTCGACGGTGGCGAGTCCAGCCAGGTCGATGCCGGCGGCAACGGCTCACCGACCGCCCCGGTCTGGTTGCGCGGCTGCACGTACGGTGCGTGGGCCGGCACGGCGACGTTCATTCGCGAGTGCCCCGGTTCGACGAACGACGTCAACGCCCAGGTCGAGGGCGCCGCGGACTCGAAGGCGCTCGTCTTCCGCGTGAACCGCGACGTCATCATCCTCAACGACGCCGTCGGCGGAGCCGCGTGGCTGGCCGACGAGAGCCTGCAGCAGGTCGACAACTGGAACGACCTCACGCCGCCCGAGGGCGAGACCGAGAACGAAGACGACTCCACCGAGGAGACGGTCGAGACGACGCTCCCCGAGCGTAAAGAGGAGAACACCCCTCCGATCGCCGAAGACGACACGTTCGGCGTGCGCCCGGGCGTCACGACGATGCTGCCCGTGCTCGACAACGACAACGACCCCGACGGCGACGTGCTGGTGGCGACGCTCGCCGAGTCCCAGCCCGCGATCGGCGACATCCAGCAGGTGCAGAACGGCGGATCGTTGCAGATCGCGGTCGCGAAGGATGCCTCGGGCTCGACGAGCTTCACCTATGAGGCCGACGACGGCCGCACGGGTAAAGACACCGCGACGGTCACCCTGACCGTGTACGACGAGAGCATCAACACCGCCCCGGTGCCCAAGCGCAAGACGAGTCTCACGGTCGAGACCGGTGGCACGATCTCGTACAACATCCTTCCCGACTGGATCGACCCCGAGGGCGACGACGTCTACCTGAAAGAGGTCGTGCCCGCGCCGGGCGACGAGGTCGACTTCAGCACCGACGGTCAGATCACCTACAAGGCGACGGCAAGCCTGCAGGGTCGCAAGGAGATCCAGGTGTCGGTCGCCGACGGCTACGGAGAGACGGCCACCGCCACGGTGTCGCTCGACGTGCGTCCTGAGGGCTCGACCCAGCCGAAGACCAACGCCGACCACGTCGTGACGCGGGTCGGCGAGCAGGTGACGGTCGCGCCGCTCACCAACGACACGAGTTCGGGCCGCGAACCGCTGCGACTCGGCCGCGTCAACGAGGTCTCCGGCGCGACGGTGCTCCCGGACTTCCCGAACAAGACCTTCAGCTTCACCGCCGATGCCCCCGGCACCTACTACGTGCTGTATCTCGCGACCGCCGGGCCCGAGAACGGCGAAGGCATCGTGCGCGTCGACGTGCTCGAGGCGACCGAGACCGACCTCCCGCCGGTGGCGGTGCGCGACGTCGCGCTGCTGCCCACGGGCGGCGACGTGCTCATCGGCGTGCTCGCGAACGACGTCGACCCCGCGGGCGGCATCCTCGTCGTGCAGTCGGTGTCGATCGAAGACAACTCGGGCATCTCGGTGTCGGTCATCAACCACGAGACGCTCCGCATCACCGACCAGGGCGCGCTCACCGACCAGGCGCGCATCAAGTACCGCATCTCGAACGGCTCGAAGTCTGCCGAGGGCGAGGTCGTGGTCATCCCGATCCCCGCACCCGACGAGCTGCTCCAGCCCGTCGTGAACGATGACACGGCGATCGTCCGCGCGGGCGACGTCGTCACCATCCCGGTGCTCGACAACGACACGCATCCGAACGACGACGTGCTGCACCTCATGCCCGAACTGGTCGAGCCCCTGGTCGAGCCCGAAGACGGCGAGGCCTTCGTCTCGCAGGACACGATCCGCTTCAAGGCCGGCCCCGAGGCCAAGACGGTCTACCTCACGTACGAGGCCGTCGATTCGCGCCAGCAGAAGGATGCCGGATACGTCACGATCCAGATCCTGCCCGTCGACGTCGACACCAACGCCGCTCCCCGTCCGCAGGACATCGTCTCGCGCGTGCTGGCCGGGTCGACCGCGAACATCGCCGTTCCCCTCGACGGCATCGATGCCGATGGTGACTCCGTCGAGCTGATCGACATCGCGTCCAGCCCCACCAAGGGCCGCATCACCGAGACCGCGCAGAACTACTTCACCTACGAGGCATTCGACGACTCGACGGGTGTCGACGTCTTCAAGTACCGCGTGCGCGACCGTCTCGGCAAGGAGGGCATCGCCACGATCCGCGTCGGCATCGCCCCCAGCGAGAAGACCAACCAGAAGCCGTACGCGGTGAAGGATGCCGTCGTCGTGCGCCCCGGTCGAGAGATCGCGGTGCCGGTGATGGAGAACGACTCCGATCCCGAGGGCGACAAGATCAGCCTCGTCAAGGACGGCCTCGAGGTGCCGACCGAGACGGGTATCACCGCCCGCGTCTCGGGTGATCGCGTGCTGGTGCAGGCGCCGGATCGCGCGCTCGAGACCTCGTTGCAGTACACGATCCGTGATGCGCGGGGCGCTACGGCGACCGCGGCGCTGCAGATCACCGTCGACGAGAACGTGCCGCTGCTGGCTCCGATCGCCCGCGACGACCGCGTGCGTCCGACCGACCTCACCGACGGCACCATGAACGCCGACATCGAGATCCTCAAGAACGACGAAGACCCCGACGGCACGACCGATCGCCTCACGGTGACGCTCGGCGAGGGTGCGACTCAGCTCGAGAACGGCAAGGTGCGGGTCGCGGTCACCGAGGAGCTGCAGCTCATCCGCTACACGCTCACCGATCAGGACGACCTCGAAGCATCCGCCTTCATCTTCGTCCCCGCCGAATCCGACCTGCGTCCGATCCTCGATTCGACCAAGCCGATCGAGGTCATGAGCGGCGAGACGAAGGAGATCCCGCTCTCGAAGTACGTCACCGTCGCCGGCGGCGGGACCGCACGCATCACCGAGCACGCCAAGGTGAACGCGGTGCACGCCAACGGCGACGATCTCGTGCAAGACGAGACGACGCTGGTCTACACCTCTGCCGACGGCTACTTCGGGCAGGATGCGATCACGTTCGAGGTCACCGACGGCACCGGCCCCGACGACCCCGAGGGGCGCAAGGCGACGCTCAGCATTCCGATCAACGTGCTGCCGCCCGAGAACCAGCAGCCCGAGTTCATCGGCACCGAGGTCATCGTGGCGCCGGGCGAAGAGGCGTCGCGCGTCGATCTGGCGGCGCTGACGACCGACCCCGACCCCGAAGACGAGGGCAAGCACGAATACAAGTACGTCAGCGGAGCGGGCAAGGGCATCACCGCCAAGGTCGAGGGCACCGAACTGCTCGTCGAGGCATCGTCCGACGTCGAGAAGGGCACCGTCGCATCGCTCAAGCTCGAGGTCACCGACGGCACGACCAAGCCCGTCGAGGGCACCGTCACCGTGCGCGTGGGCGCGTCGACGCGACCTCTGCCGGTCGCCAACACCGACACCGTCGCCGAGGCGGACCAGGGCAAGAGCGTCACCGTGCCCGTGCTGGCGAACGACGTCAACCCGTTCCCCGACAAGCCGCTCAAGCTGATGAACGCCGCGACCGAGTCGGGCTCCGGCGGTGCGGCCGTCAAGGGCGACGAGGTCGTGGTCACCCCCGCCGCGGACTTCGTCGGAACGATGGTCGTGCGCTACCGCATCCAGGATGCGACGAAGGATCCCGAGCGCGAGGCGAACGGGCAGATCGTCGTCACCGTGCAGGGCATTCCGGATGCTCCCGGCGCCCCGGTGGTGTCGAGCGTGCAGGACCGCACCGTCGTCGTCTCGTACAGCGCGCCCTCGAACAACGGCGCCGAGATCACGAAGTACACGGTCAGGTCGGTCGGCGGCAACCCGTACTCGAAGGAGTGCAGCTCGACGACGTGCACGCTCGACGGTCTCACCAACAACGTCGAGTACACCTTCCAGGTGACCGCGACGAACCGGGTCGGAGAGTCGAAGCCCTCGGGCACGTCGGCCGTCGCGCGACCGGATGCTCGTCCCGACACCCCGAACCCTCCGACCCTCGCCTTCGGTGACAAGTCGCTGAAGGTCGCGTGGGTCACCCCGACCACGCCCGGTTCCCCGGTCGAGAGCTACACGCTCGAGATCTCGCCGGCCCCGCCGTCGGGCATCACGCAGAAGCAGGTGACCGGCAACTCGATGACCTGGGAGGGTCTGGAGAACGGCGGCAACTACCAGGTGCGCGTGCAGGCCCACAACCGTGCACCCGAGCCGTCGAGCTGGAGCAACTGGTCGGCATCCGAAGTGCCCGCAGGACCGCCCATGCCCGCGGCGGCGCCGACGGTGACGCAGCTGCAGGGCGTCGGCAACCAGGCGCAGATGCAGGTGAACTGGGTGCCGGGCAATCCCAACGGCGATGCGATCGACTCGTTCCAGCTCGAGGTCTGGGAAGGCAACACGCTGCGCAACACGATCACGCCCGGGGCATCCGCCAAGTCGCAGGCTGTCACGGTCGCGACGTCGGAGACGCCGTACACCTACCGCATCCGCGCGACCAACAAGGCGGGCTGGGGCGAGTGGAGCCCGATGTCGGCACCGCGCCGCGGTGTGAACAAGCCGGGCACTCCGACGCTCTCGGCGGTCACGCCGGGCGACCGCTCGCTCACGCTCGGCTGGACCGCCGGCGCGAAGAACGGCGCCAAGGACTCTGAGATCCAGTACCAGTACTCCGTCAACGGTGGCGGCAGCTGGGCCGCGATGCCCGGCAACAGCGTCGTCACCGGCCTCGCGAACGGCACGAACTACCAGGTGCGCGTGCGGGCTGTCGCGACGGTCGACGGGTCGACCTATGCGAGCGACGCGTCGAACCAGGTCGTCGGCAATCCGTACGGTCCGCTGAAGCAACCCACGGTCAACGCCTCGCAGAACGCGCGGAGCGTGACGGTCTCGTGGGATGCGAGGCCCGCGGCGAACGGCCGTGACATCTCGAGCGTGCGCATCCGCATCGACGGCGGAGGCTGGGAGAACGTCGGCGTGAGCGGTAACCGCACGGTGGGCGACGGCTACAGCCAGCGCCACACGATCGAGGTGCAGGTGACCGACCAGGCCGGGCAGCAGATCAGTCGCTCGGCGGAGGCGAACTCCGGACCCAAGCCCGATCCCCGGGCGTGGGTGACGTCGACGGGCAACGCGAACGGGCAGGACAACTGCAACGACGGCACCTGCGCGTACTTCTACGTCACCGGGCGCGACTTCCCGGCGAACACGAGCATGTACCTGCAGTGCGCCAGCAACGCGCCCGCCCCCTATGGCGGCACGTTCGGCGGGCGCACCGTGACCACCGACGGCAACGGCAACCTCGACCAGCAGCTGGGGTGCTACCTCGGCATGCGCCGCGGCACGATCGAGGCCTGGGTGGTGCTCGACGGCAAGGCGTACGAGCACCGCACCTGGCAGTAGAGCACTTTCTGTATTCCGCACCACGAGAACAGGGAAACGACACACTCATGACCATGACTCCCGAGCAGGCCACCTGGTTCCAGGGGACCTTCCACCGTCTCGTCGAGAACATCGACAAGGCGGTCCAGGGCAAGCAGGAGATCGTCGGGCTCGTGCTCTCGGCGATGCTCGCCGAGGGGCACGTGCTGCTGGAGGATGCTCCGGGGACGGGAAAGACGAGCCTCGCCAAGGCGCTCGCCGCGACCGTGCAGGGCACGAGCGCGCGCATCCAGTTCACGCCCGACCTGCTGCCGTCCGACGTCACGGGTGTGACGATCTACGACCAGAAGGAGCACCGGTTCGAGTTCCACCGGGGCCCCATCTTCGCGTCGATCGTGCTCGCCGATGAGATCAACCGCGCGTCGCCCAAGACGCAGTCGGCTCTGCTGGAGGTCATGGAGGAGTCGTGCGTGACGGTCGACGGCGTCACGCACGAGACCGGTCGCCCGTTCCTCGTGATCGCGACGCAGAACCCCATCGAGCAGGCGGGAACGTACAAGCTCCCAGAGGCGCAGCTCGACCGCTTCCTGATCAAGACGTCGATCGGCTACCCCGACCTCGATGTCACCGAGAACATCCTCGCCGGAGCATCCGACCGCAACCCGTCGGCCGGTCTTCCCGCGATCATCACCACGAGCGCCGTCGCCGACATGGCCGACCTCGGAGCATCCGTGCACGTCGAGCCCGCTGTGCTGCGGTACGTCGCGCAGCTCGCCGAGGCGACGCGCACCGACGCGGCGACCCGCCTGGGCGTCTCGGTGCGTGGTGCGCTCGCGATGATCCGCATGGCGAAGGTGTGGGCCGCCGCCCACGGTCGCCACTTCGTGCTCCCCGACGACATCAAGACCCTCGCGCGCCCGGTGTGGCAGCACCGTCTGCTGCTCGACGCCGAGGCCGAGTTCGCGGGCACGAGCAGCGAGACCGTGATCGCCCGTGTGCTCGAGGGCGTGGCAGCACCGCAGGCGCGAACGGCGGCGTGATGACCACGGAGGTTCTTCAGACGGCGGATGCGCCGACGACCCGCGACGCCGGATGGCGTGACGTCGCGGCGGTCATCGGTGCCCGTGTTCTGACGCGCCTCCAACTGGTCGCTCGCGCGATCCGGCCCCTCGCCTGGGTGCTGATGGCGCTGTCCGTGGGTTTCTGGATCCTCGGGCAGATCGCAGGCTGGGCGGAGTTCACGATCGCCGCCGTCGTCATCGCGATCACCGTCGCCCTGTGCGCGCTGTTCCTCATCGGCCGCACGGCGTACGACGTGTCGCTCGATCTCGCCCGCACGCGCGTGGTGGTGGGAGAGCGCGCGGTCGGTGCGCTCACGC
This sequence comes from Microbacterium sp. NPDC087665, assembly GCF_044743285.1. NCBI lineage: Bacteria > Bacillati > Actinomycetota > Actinomycetes > Micrococcales > Microbacteriaceae > Microbacterium > Microbacterium sp. NPDC087665. Next base: position 53,122 of record NZ_JBIUWD010000011.1, read on the forward strand.
TCGCCAACCACGGCACCCGTGCGATCCTGCCGTCTCGAGTCGTGCTGCCCGTCGGCTCGGGCCGCGGAGAGTTCGGCATCCAGCGCCTCGCGCCCGGTGCCGAGGCGGAGGAGCTCTTCGCGATCCCCACGCAGCGGCGCGGCGTCGTGAAGGTGGGGCCCGTGAGCGTCGTGCGCGGCGATCCGCTCGGCCTGTTCGAGCGCGCCCACCGCCGCGACGATCCCGTCGATCTCTTCGTGCACCCGCGCACGATCGTCTTCGACGGGCAGTCGCTCGGCTTCCTGCGCGATCTCGAGGGGATGCCGGCGGCTGACCTGTCGCGCGACGACGTGTCGTTCCACGCCCTGATCGAATACCAGCCCGGCGACGACCTGCGTCACGTGCACTGGAAGTCCACCGCGCGCACCGGCACGATGATGCTGCGTCAGTACGAAGAGACCCGGCGTTCGCACTTCGTGATCGGTCTGTCGCGGTCGAGCGGCGACTACTCCACGGCCGAGGACTTCGAGCTCGCGATCTCGGCCGCGGGGTCGATCGGTCTGCGCGCGATCCGCGACTCCCAGCGCGTCGACATGCGCGTGCAGGGGCGCGAACTGCCGGCCGGCACGGGCAAGCAGCTGCTCGATTCGCTCTCGGGCGTTGAGAACAGCAAGCCGCGCGACGGCGGCATCGCCGATCTCGCCGGCATCCTCGCCCGCACCATGCCCCTCGCGAGCGTCGTGGTGCTCGTGTGCGGGGCGAAGGTACGCGCCGACGACCTGCGGCTCGCGTGCTCGCGGGTGCCGTTCGGCGCGCGAGTGCTCGCCGTCGTCACCGACACCACCGTCTCCTCCCCGGCGCTGCGCCGTATCGGCGACGCAGACGTCGTCACCGTCGGTGCCCTGGAACAGATTCCCCTCGCACTGCAGAAGGTGCTCGCATGACCGCCCTCGCCCCCGAACAAACGACCGTGCCCCTGCGACGGTGGGTGCTCGATCTCGTCGCGACGACCGTGCTCGTCGGTGTCGGACTGATCGGTTTCTGGCCGACGTTCGCCGGCCCGTCGTTCCTGCCGGCCGTCGTTGGCGGTGTGCTGCTCGGTCTCGTGATCGCCGCCGTCACGACGTGGCGTCGCTGGGGCATCCTGATCATCGCGGGGCTGACGGTCGCCGCGTACTTCGTCTTCGGAGGCGCGCTCGCGCTGCCGCAGACGACGATCCTCGGCTTCGTTCCGACCCTCGAGACGCTCGAGAAGCTCGCCGTCGGCACCGTGACGGCGTGGAAGCAGATGCTCACGACTGTGGCTCCGGTCGCCGCCGCCGACGGGCACCTGCTCGTGCCCTTCCTGCTGGCCCTCGTCGCCACGACCGTGACCGCCTCGCTCGCTCTGCGCCTGCCGGTCGTCGCGTGGGCTCTCATCCCCGCCGGCCTTCTGCTGGTGATGGTGATCGCGCTCGGCACCCCCGAGCCCGCGTTCCCGCTGGTGCAGGGTCTGCTCTTCGCCGTCGGCGCCATCGCCTGGCTCGCGCTGCGCCAGCTCTGGGCACCGCAGAACTCGGCCATCTCGGTCGGGCAGATCGATCCGTCGCGTGCGGCGCAGATGCGTCTGCGCCGACTGATCGCCGGAGCCGCGGTGCTGGCGATCGCCGGCGGTGTCGGCGTCGCGAGCTCGGCGATCGCCGCCCCCACCCAGACCCGGCACGTCTTCCGCGATGTGATCATCCCGCCGTTCAACATCCGCGACTATCCGAGCCCGCTGCAGGCGTTCCGCAAGAACGTGCGCGACCAGACCGAGAAGACGCTCTTCACGGTGCAGGGGCTGCCCGAGGGCGCGCGCATCCGCATCGCCGTGATGGACCAGTACGACGGCATGGTCTACAACGTGACCGACGGCGGACCCGATTCCTCGAGTGCGTTCACGCCCCTGCGATCCAACATGTCTCCGGATGCCGAGGGCATCCCCGTCGCGCTGCGCGTCGAGATCAACGAGTACAACGGCGTGTGGCTGCCGGATGCCGGTGCCGTGAACAACATCTCGTTCACGGGAGACCGCGCCGAAGAGCTGCGACGGGGAACGTACTACAACCCCGCGACCGGCACCGCGGTAGCGACGCCGAAGCTCACCGACGGCGACACCTACACGGTCGACACCGTGATGCCGAACGAACTCGACGACGACCAGCTCGCCGATGTCGACTTCGGCAAGGTCGCCCAGCCGAAGCAGAGCAACGTGCCCGAAGAGCTGACGTCGTTGGCGGCCGAGACCGTCGCCGACGCCGAGTCGCCGATCGAGCAGGTGCGTGCGCTCGAGACGATGCTCGCCGTCGGCGGGTTCTTCAGCCATGGCCTCGAGGGCGAGGTGCTCTCGCGCGCCGGCCACACCTCGGAGCGCGTGACGACGCTGCTCGGCGGCGACCAGATGATCGGCGACGACGAACAGTACGCCGTGGCGATGACGCTGCTGGCGCGCGAAGTCGGTATTCCGGCTCGCGTCGTCATGGGGTACTACCCCGACGAAGAGGACAAGGGAGAGGCGACGTTCACCGCCACCGGCGACGACGTGCACGCCTGGGTCGAGGTCAACTTCGACGGTCTCGGCTGGTTGCCCTTCAACCCGACGCCGCCCGAAGACCAGGTGCCGAACGACCAGAACACCAAGCCGCGGGTCGACCCGAAGCCGCAGGTGCTGCAGCCGCCGCCCCCGCCGCAGGAGCCGGTCGACCTTCCGCCGACGCTGCCCGACGACCGCAAGTCCGAAGACGAGACGCTCAACCTGTTCGGCATCCTCGGACTGATCCTCGCGATCGGCGGCATCTCGCTCGCCGTGCTGGCGATCCTCGCCTCGCCGTTCATCGTGATCGGCGCCTGGAAGGCCGCTCGTCGTCGTGCACGCCGAACGGCGGCACGCACCGCCGACCGGATCAGCGGCGGCTGGGACGAACTCACCGACCGCGCCGTCGACTACGGCGCGCGACTGACCCCCGGCGGCACGCGCGTCGAAGAGGCCGCGGTCGTCGCGACCAGCCTGGCCGTGCCGCAGGCCACCGCGCTGGCGGAGCGTGCCGACGCGGAGGTCTTCGGACCCACCGAACCGAGTGACGGCGAGGTCGACGCCTTCTGGGGCGAGGTCGACGCGATCGTCGGCGGCCTCGGCAAGGAGGCCGGCTTCTGGAAGCGCTGGAAGGCGCGGGTGAGCCTGCGTTCCCTGCTCAGCGGAACGGCCGTCTCGCACGGATTCCAGAACCTGAAGGATGCCGCAGCCGCGCGCGTCGGCCGCGAACCTGGCACCATCAAGAGCAAGAACACCACGACAGCCCCCACAGTCGAGAGCGAGACCTCATGACCATGCTCCCGTTCGGTCAGATCGCGCCGATAAACCGGCGTGCGGTCGCCTACCTCATCGATGCCCTGATCGCCGGCGGCCTGGCAATCGTGCTCGGTGTCGTTCTCGTCGTCGCGGCCACCCTGTCGGGGGGACTCGAGGCCATGCTGAGCATCCTGCTCATCGGCGGTCCGATCGTCAGCGTCATCCTGCTCGGCTGGTTCGTCGTCTACACGATCATGCAGACGCGCGCCGGTTCGATCGGCATGCGCGCCCAGGGGCTGCGCCTGGCCGACGAGACGAGCGGCGCCGCTCTCGGGTTCGGCCGCGCGTTGCTGCGCAACATCATCTTCGGCCTCGCCGGCAGCATCGTGGTGGGGTACTTCACGCCGCTGTTCGACGGCACCGGCCGCTTCCAGGGGTGGCACGACAAGGTGTCGAAGTCGGTGATGCTCGATGCGCGCACTTCTCCCGCCGCTCCCGCCGCTCCGGCTGCACCGGCCTCCGCGCCGGCCGCTCAGGCCGCGCAGCCGACCGGAGCCCCCGCCTATCCGGCCGCGTCCGGCGTGCCCGCGGCCCCGGCCATCCCCGGCATCCCGCACCCGTCATCGCAGCCCGGACTCGCCACCCCCGCGCAGCAGTACGCGCCCGCTGCTCCCGCGCAGCCCTGGGCGGCCGCACCCACTCCCACTTCTCCCGCGCAGCCGTACGCAGCCCCTGCTCCCGCGCAGCCGTACACGCCCGCGGAACCCGCTGCTCCCGCGCAGCTGTCCGCGCCGACCGCGTACACGCCGCCCGCCGACGACGACGCGCTGATCGCGTTCGTGCCCGGTGTCACGCAGGATGCTCCGCCCCCGCGTGCGACGCCGGCGCCGCAGCCGGCGGCCGATCTCGATGCCACGGTGCGGCCGGACGATGTCTCGTCGTATGCCGCGCCCGCCGCGCCCGAGGCGCCCGCCTCGCCGTATGCGGCTCCGGCAGCTCCGGTCTCTCCGTACGCGGCGCCCGAGGCTCCAGTCTCTCCGTACGCCGCTCCCGCGGCTCCCGCGGCTCCCGCGGCACCCGCCGCGCCGGCCGCTCCGGTCTCGCCCTACGCCGCACCCGCGGCCCCCGCCTCGCCCTACGCCGTGCCCGTCGTACCGCCCTCGATCCAGCCGGCGCCGATCGTCTCACCCGCACCGGTGATCCCGCCGCTGCCGACGGCATCCGCCCCGGTCGCCGCGTCCGAGCAGGTGTTGCAGGACTCCGACGACCTCGAGAGCACCCGCATCAGCATCCCCGGTCACCGTCTGGTGTTCACGTGGGACGACGGCACCCGCGTCTCGATCTCGCGCCGTACGATCTTCGGCCGCAATCCTGCGCCCGAAGACGGCGCGGTGATCGTGCCGGTGCGCGACGAGACCCTCTCGCTCTCGAAGACGCACTTCGAGGCCGCGGCCGAGCCGTCGGGCGGATGGGTGCTCGATCGGCACTCGACCAACGGCATGACCATCGTGCGTGAGGGAACCCGCATCGCGTGCCCTCCGGGGCAGCGGGTGCCGGTCCGGCTCGGCGACGCGCTCGAGATCGGCGATCGCATCGTCACGATCGGTGGGTACGCATGAGGCCCGCGCTGCTCGTCTCGACGGGGTCGGCGACGCACCCGGGACTCCGCCGCGCCCTCAACGAAGATGCGCATCTCGCGAGCGCCCCGGTGTTCGTCGTCGCCGACGGCATGGGCGGGCACGAAGCGGGTGAGCGTGCGAGCGCGGCGGTGATCGCGGAGTTCTCCGGATGCATCGGCAAGGCGTCGCTCGAACTCGACGACGTGCGGCTCGCGCTCTCGCGGGCGCGGGCGAGCGTCGAAGATCTGTCGACCTCGGGCAACGGCCGGGCGGGCACGACGCTGAGCGGTGTCGTCATCGCGGCGGTCGACGGCATGGGCTACTGGCTGGCGGTCAACATCGGCGACTCGCGCACCTACCGGTTGGCCGATGGTGAACTCGAGCAGATCAGTGTCGACCACTCGGTGGTGCAGGAGCTCATCGAGGCGGGAGAGCTCACGGTCGAGGATGCCGCGACCGATCGTCGCCGCAACATCATCACCCGGGCGATCGGTGCCAGCAGCACCGGCGATGCCGACTACTGGCTGTTCCCCGCCGAGCTGGGCGACCGCATCATGGTGTGCTCCGACGGACTCACCTCCGAAGTGTCGGATGCCCGCATCCGCGAGGTGCTGCAGACCACGCCCGACCCGCAGAAGGCCGCCGATCTGCTGATCGACGATGCCGTGAGCGCGGGCGGGCGAGACAATATCACCGTGGTCATCGTGGATGCCGTCTCCGTCGCGTCGCGGCCAGGCACGCTCCTCGAGACCGATTCCGACATCGACATGGACACGCGTCCGCGTGAATCCGCAGCAGGAGGGGTTCGCTGATGCAGACCATCTACCGACCGGGGCAGTGGTACCTGATCGTCATCCCCGGCGCCCTCGTGGCATTGCCGCCCGATGTGCCGGGCGACGTGGTCGCGCGGCTGTGGGAGCGGATGCCGCAGCAGAAGACCCTGGCGACCGTGGTCGATGTGCTCACCGCGCACGCGGGCGGTTCGTTCTCGTCGCTGCCTCCGTTCGTCGCGGCGGTCGCCGAGGGCTCTGATGTGCGCATCGCGCTGCGCGGAGGCGTCTCGGCCCGGGTGAGCACCGCGACCGAGTCGCGAGAGCTGTCCGGCGCCGAGGTCACGACGTGGAGCGAGCGGTTCGTGGGCGGCGCCTCGCGCATCGAGATCACGGTCGAGTCCGTCGAGGGCGGGGCTGCGCTTCCGGTGCAGAGCGGAATCGTGCGTGCGGCAGCGGTCAGCGCCCAGCTCGAGTCCGGTGACGAGCGTCCGCTCGTGGAATCGCCGGGACCCGCGCCCATCGTCGAAGCGGATGCCGCCGGGGCATCGGCCGCCGTGCTCGCCGGTATGCCGGCACCCATGCTGGCCATCTTCGGAGCATCCGTTCCCGCGCCCGCGGAGGTAACGGCATCCGTGCCCGCTGCCGCCGCGTCCGTGCCCGAGGTCCGTGCGCAGCACGATGCGGATGCCGAGGGGCAGCCGCTCGAGAGCGCCGCAGAGCCGACGACCGACGTCGAGCCGGCGGATGCCGAGATCAGCGAGCCCGAGATCAGCGAGCCGGAGGCCACTGAGCCGGAGAGCGCCGAGCCCGAGACCGACGAACTCGACATCAGCGAGCCCGCAGCCGACGACTCGGCACCTGCCGAGCCCGAGGTCACCGACTCGGAACCGATCCCCACCGTCGACGGCGCCACGCTGCTGCCGACCGAGGTCACGATCGCTCCCGCCCCCGAAGAGGCCGCCGAGGTCGATGACTCGGAGCTGGATCCACTCGACGAGCTGTTCGGCGCCACCGTGCACTCCGTGCCGTCGGTCGCCGCTCCCACGGCACCCCCGCTGCCGACCCCACCGCCCGCGGCGGGCGATCACGACGGCGCGACGATCTCGGCCGCCGAGCTGCGCGCTCTGCGCCAGCAGCCGCCCGTCGACAACGATGCCCCGACCGAGGTGCTGCCGGTGCTGCCGACGGTGCCCGGTGCGACCGGCCGCATCCGCGTCTCGACCGGACAGGTCGTCGCGCTCGATCGCACGGTCATCATCGGGCGTCGCCCGCGGTCGACGCGGGCCAGTGGCGAGAACCTTCCGCACCTCATCGCGGTCGAGAGCCCGCAGCAGGACATCTCGCGCAGCCACCTCGAGATCCGGCCCGAGGGCGACACCGTCGTGGTGATCGACCTTCGCACCACGAACGGATCGACGCTGCTGCGTCCGGGTGCCGATCCGATGCGCCTGCACCCCGGCGAGCAGACGCTCGTGCTCACCGGAGACGTGGTGGATCTCGGCGACGGGGTGACCGTCGCGTTCGAGGATCTGCCGTGACCCGACCCACGTCACCGCCGCCCGCGCTCCCCGGGTTCACCTATCTCGAACCTCTCGGCGCGGGTGGCTTCGCCGACGTCTTCCTGTATGCGCAGGAGATGCCGCGCCGTCGCGTCGCGGTGAAGGTGCTGCTCGCCGACCGCATCTCCAGCACGGCCGCGCAGGAGTTCGCCGACGAGGCGAACGTGATGGCGATGCTGTCGACGCACCCCGCGATCGTCACGATCTACCAGGCCGGTGTCGCCGGCGACGGCCGCCCGTACCTCGTGATGGAGTACTGCCCCCGCCCGAACCTGCAGCTGCGCGCGCGCAAGGAGTCGTTCTCGGTGGCCGAGGCGCTGCGCGTCGGTGTGCAGGTGGCGGGCGCCGTCGAGACCGCGCACCGTGCCGGTGTGCTGCACCGCGACATCAAGCCCGCGAACATCCTCGTCACGGAGTACAACCGCCCGGCGCTGACGGACTTCGGCATCGCCTCGACCACCGGGGCGACGGGCGAGGCATCCGGCATGTCGATCCCGTGGTCTCCGCCCGAGTCGTTCGCCGAGATCCCCCAGAGCGGCCCGCGCACCGACGTGTGGGCGCTCGGGGCGACGCTGTTCACCCTGCTCGCCGGACGCTCGCCGTTCGAGCGGCCGGGCGAGCGCAACTCCAGCGCCGACCTCATCGAGCGCATCGAGCGCGCTGCACTGCCGTCGCTCGGCCGCCCGGATTCGCCCGCGAGCTTGCAGCGCGTGCTCGAGCGCGCGATGGCGAAGAACCCCGACGACCGGTACCCCAGTGCCGTGGCCTTCGCGCGAGCGCTGCAGAAGGTGCAGATCGAGCTGTCGCACTCGGTCACCCCGATCGACATCGTCGACGATCACCCGCAGGAAGACCTCGATGACGACGGCGATGGCCTGACCAGGGTGCGGGAGATCGTCAGCATCGAGCCCGACGCCGCCGCGCACACCCGTCCGTCCGCGACGACCGAGCGCAAGCATCCGTCGACTCCGCTGCCGGATGTCCCGCGCTTCGATCCGCCGCCGCCCGCGAACCCCGTCGACGAGTCGACGCAGATGCGCGTCGCGCCGGTCGGCCCGCCGCCCCCGGCGGAGGACCAGACGATCCGTCGGCCGCCGATGGTGGTGGCGCCCGGTGCACCCGCCTTCGCCCCGGCGGCTCCCGTCGCGCCCCCGGCCTATGCTCCGGATGCCTATGCTGCGGCACCGCCGGTGCCACCCGTCGCCGGGGCATCCGATCCCGCCCGGCCGCGCAGCCGCAAGGGGCTGTGGATCACGCTCGCCGCGGCCGCCGTGGTGCTCGTCGTCGGAGGAATCGTCGGTCTGAACCTGCTGGTCTCGAACATCGAGCCGCCGGAAGTGATCGAGACGACCGAGCCGCAAGACGTGAACTCCGACTTCGTGCCGAAGGTGAAGGAGCTGACCGGCGAACGCACGGGCGATCAGGTCAGCTTCACGTGGACGTACGAAGACCCGAGAGAGGGCGACTCGTTCATCTGGAACGTCGTCGATGTCTCGGGTGCTGTCGACCCTCAGCAGTCCGACGTGCCGCAGGCGCAGTTCGCGGCGGGCTCCGGTACGGTCTGCATCGACGTGATGCTGCGGCGGGATGACGGGCGGGTCTCCGAGCCCGTGCGAGGGTGCGTCGACTGACGCGGCGGAACGGATCATCGGGGGATGGAATCCGCCCCGCACGTAACTGACTAATCTTGACCACAGCCGCAGGCGGCGCGACGAGCACGGGGGAGGCATCCGACGGCATGATCTGGGAGATCGACGAGAAGACGCAGGCGATCGAGGGGCTCGACGCCGCCGGTCGACCCGACCCCGCGTACGCCGCGGCCCTCGGCCTGCTGCGCGCCCCCTTCGGGCGTCGCGCGCTCGCGGCCACGATCGATGCCGTGATCTGGGTGCTGCTGCAGCTGCCGCTCTGGATCGGCGCGGTTCCGCTGCTCATCAAGCTCGCCACCGGGTCGATCTCGACATACGGGTTCATCAACCACCCCGACTTCGTGCTCGCCGTCGTGATGGCCGCGGTCACGCTGCTGCTCAGTCTGGTTTTCCTCGTCGTGCAGCTGATCCTCCAGGGCACCAAGGGTGTGACGATCGGCAAGGCCATCGCAGGCATCCGCACGGTGAATGTGCGCACGCTCGAACGCCCGCGCGTGGGTGCGATCTTCCTGCGCTTCCTGATCGTCGGCGCGGCGGGCATCGTGCCGCTGTTCGGCCCGGCGCTCATCCTGATCTCGCCGACCTTCGATCCCGAGGCACGCGGTCGCGGTCTGCACGACAAGGCCGCGAAGATCTGGCTCGTCGATGTGCGCAATGGTCTCAACCCCTACGACGAGAAGCGCATGCGCGTGGCGCGCAAGGTCGTGAAGGCCGAGCCGACGCCCGAGCGTTCCGCCCTTCCGTCTCTGGCCACGTCCGCTGAGCCGGGCGCCCAGCCCGCATACCGGCCTGGCAGCCGGGTCAGTGCGGGTGTGCTCGGAGTGGCGCGGCCGTACGAGGCGCACGAGCGCCCGACCGTCGGACTCTCGCTGGCCACCCCGGCGGCCGAAGCCGTGCCGAGCGAGGCGGGCAAGCCGGTTCTCGGTGGGTATCGGGTCGCCGACGGCGAGCGTGCGGCCGGAGCGGATGCTGCCGCACACGCCGCCGAGATCGCCGCTGCGATTCCGGAGCCGGCCGAGCCGGTCGCGTTGCCGGCCGTGCCGCGTCCGGCCCCGATGGTCACTCCCGCCCAGCCCGTCACACCGGGTTTCTCCGTGCAACCCGTCACCCCGGTGCCCGCCGCGCAGCCCGCCGTCGCGCCGGTCGCGGCACAGGCGCCTGCTCCCGTGGCGCAGCCCGCGCCCGTCGCTGCTCCTGCGCCTGCGGCGCAGCCGGTGGCGCCGCAGCCCGCGACGCCCGCGGCCCCGCAGCCCGTGACCCGCACGCCCGCGGCACCTCAGCCGACGCCGACGCCGACGCCCACTCCAGCGCCTCGCTTCGAGCTGCGCCTCGACACCGGCGAGAGCATCCTGATCACCGAACCCGTGCTGCTCGGTCGCAACCCCGACGCGGCCGTGCATCCGGGGGCGCGCGCGATTGCGTTGCCTGACGACAGCCGGTCGCTCTCGAAGACCCACATGCTCGTGCGACCCGTCGAGGGCGGGCTCGAGATCACCGATTGCCACTCCACCAACGGGTCGGGGCTGACCCGGGGCGGCACCGACTACAGCGTCACGGCCGGCACGCCCGTCGTGACCACCGATGGCGACACGATCCGGCTCGGCGACCGCACGGCGGCCGTGGTGCGAGTGTGAACGTCTGTGAACGAACGATGATCGTCGCTGGCCTGTTCAGCGAGACCGGGGGACACCAATGAGGCTCAAGCTGACCTTGCATCGTCAGGGCGGAGACCCCGTCGACATCGTCATCAAGACCGACTCCACGGCGACCGCCGGCGATGTGGCGCAGCACGTGGCGGCCGCCGACCCGACCCGGTCGACCCCCGTCGCCGAGGGCGATGTGCTCACTCTGGCCGTCGCTCCGCCCACCGGTGAGCGCCTGGTGCCGTTGCAGCCCGACGTTCCGATCGGCGAGGCTCCGATCGGCTCGGGGTTCGCAGCATCCATCATCAATTACGGCCCCGACTACTCCTTCGGCGGGCAGCGCGACATCGTGGGCGTGCTGGTCGCGATCTCCGGCGCGCTGGTCGGCCAGGAGTTCCCGATCGCCGCGGGCCCCGTGTTCCTGGGCCGTGAAGCGGGCAACGATGTGGTGCTCGCCGACCCGATGGTGTCGAAGCGGCATGCCCGTCTCGAGGTCGGAACGCACATCGAGGTCGTCGACCTGAACTCCGCCAACGGTGTGCTGGTCGATGGGCTCGCGGTTCAGCGCGTGCGCGTCGAAGAGGGTGAGCCGTTCGTGATCGGCGGCACGACTCTGGTGCTGCGCCTGGCGCGCTCCTTCGACGGCTCCGGAACCGACGATCCGATCATCGAGCGCGGCGGCGGACTCATGTTCAACCGCAGCCCGCGCGTCGAGGTGCGCTACCCGGGCACGCTGTTCAAGGTGCCGCGGCTTCCCACCGAGAAGATCGGGCGCATGTTCCCGTGGCCCATCCTGATCGCGCCGATCCTCATGGGCATGGCGTTGTACGCCCTGAACGGCAACCCGCGCTCGCTGCTCATGATCGTGATGACGCCGCTGATGGCGTTCGGCAACATCATCAACCAGGCCGCGCAGAGCAAGAAGGGCGAGAACCACGAGTTCCTGCTCTTCGAGCGGCAGTACGAACAGCTCGAAGAGGACTTCTTCCACGGCAAGCCCGAAGAGGAGCGCGCCCGCAACGCCGAAGCCCCGCCCGTGGCGGAGGTGTTCGATCACGCCATGCGACTCGGGCCGGTGCTGTGGACGAGGCGGCCCGAGCATTGGAACTTCCTCGGGCTGCGGCTGGGTAGCTGCACGCTTCCGGCGCGCAACAAGATCGACGACGCCGAGGCACCCGACGGTCTGCCCGACTTCATCGACCGCGTCGATCGCCTGCGCGAGCGCTACGAGTTCGTCGACGACGTGCCGGTGTTCGAGACGCTGGCGGATGCCGGGTCGATCGGTATCGCGGGCCCGCAGGGTCCGGTGGCCGACACCATGCGCGGCATCGCGGTGCAGCTGTTCGGTCTGCACGCGCCGAACGACGTCGTGGCGGTCGCGTTCGCGGATTCCGCGTGGACTCCCGAGCTGGACTGGCTCAAATGGATGCCGCACACCTCCAGTGAGAAGAGCCCCTTCCAGGACATGGCGCTCGCCGATTCGGCACCCACGGGTGCCGCACTGCTGAGCTCGCTCGAGGAGTACGTCTCCCGCGCGGTCGCATCCAGTGGCGGGGGAGAGCCGCGCGGTCCGTTCAAGGAGGACTGGAACCCGCTGCAGTACGGCACCGACGTGGCGCGCGCGGCATCCGAGCACAAGAGCACGCCCCCGATCTCGGTGATCGTCTTCGTGAGCAGCGATGCGCCCGTCGACCGCGGCCGTCTGACGGACGTGCTCGAGCGCGGCGCCGACCACGGCGTGCATGCGGTGTTCGTCTCGCCGACCGTCGAGTCGCTGCCCGCCGTGTGCCGCAGCTACATCGATGTCACCACCGGGCTCGAAGACGCCCACGTCGGTCTCGTGCGCAACGGCGAGAACTTCGAGCACGTGCGCGTCGAGGGCGTGTCGAACGCGTACATGCAGATGCTCGCGCGCCGTCTCGCTCCGGTCGTCGACGCGAGCACCGTGGTGCACGACTCGTCCGACATCCCCAGCTCCGTCATGTTCCTGCAGTTGGTCGATCCGGCGATCGCCGAAGACCCCCAGGTGGTCATCGAGCGCTGGCGGCAGAACAACACGATCGTCGATCGCAGCACCGCTCCGCGCCCGCGGCTGAAGAAGTCGGGCACGCTGCGCGCGATCATCGGTCAGGGTGCGAGCGACGCGATGGCGCTCGACCTGCGCACCCAGGGGCCGCACGCGCTGGTGGGTGGAACGACCGGTGCCGGTAAGTCCGAGTTCCTGCAGGCGTGGGTGCTGGGCATGGCGGCGGCGCACAGCCCCGACCGCGTCACGTTCCTCTTCGTCGACTACAAGGGTGGTTCCGCGTTCGCCGACTGCGTCGAGCTGCCGCACTGCGTGGGTCTCGTGACCGACCTGAGCCCGCACCTCGTGCGGCGTGCGCTCACCAGCCTCCGGGCCGAGCTGCAGCACCGCGAGCACCTGCTCAACCGCAAGAAGGCGAAGGACCTCCTCGAACTCGAGAAGCGTCAGGACCCGGAGTGCCCGCCGGCGCTGGTGCTGGTGATCGACGAGTTCGCGGCCCTGGCATCCGAGATGCCCGAGTTCGTCGACGGCGTCGTCGACATCGCGCAGCGCGGTCGTTCGCTCGGCATCCACCTGATCATGGCGACCCAGCGTCCCGCCGGTGTCATCAAAGACAACTTGCGCGCCAACACCAACCTCCGCATCGCGCTGCGCATGGCCGACGAGGCCGACTCGCGCGACGTGGTCGACGACGGCATCGCCTCGACCTTCTCGGCCTCGATCCCTGGTCGGGCCATCGCGAAGACCGGGCCCGGCCGCCTCATTCCGTTCCAGTCGGCGTACGCCGGTGGCTGGACCGCCGACGACGAGTCGGCCGCGGCTGATGTGCGCGTGTCCGAGCTGCGCTTCGGTGCCACCGGCGAGTGGGAGCTCGACCGCCCGGCCGAGTCAGACTCGCATCTCGAAGACCTCGGTCCGAACGACCAGAAGCGCATCGTGTCGACGCTCATCAACGCCGCCGACAAGGCGAGGCTCGAGCGGCCACGTCGCCCGTGGCTCGATGACCTGGCGCCGCTCGTCGATCTGAGCGACCTGCCGAACGAGGGCGACACGCGCATCCCGATCGCGATGCTCGATGTGCCCGAGAAGCAGCAGCAGCAGGCGGCGGTGTTCGCCCCCGACCGCGACGGTTCGCTGGTGATCTACGGCACGTCGGGCTCGGGCAAGTCGACGCTGCTCAAGACCATCGCGACCGCTGCCGGCATGCGACCCGACCTCGGCCGCGTGCAGGTGTACTGCCTCGACTTCGCGTCGGGAGCGCTGGGCGCGCTCGCCAACCTGCCGCACGTCGGCTCGGTCGTCGACAGCGCCGATGTCGAGCGCATCCAGCGTCTGCTGCGCACGCTCGACGGCGAGATGGATCGTCGCGCCGCCGCCTTCTCGGCGGCCAGTGCGGCGTCGGTGCAGGAGTACCGCGAGCTGCGTGACCCGCGGATGCCCCGCATTCTGCTGCTCATCGACAACTACCCCGAGTTCAAGAAGGACTGGGAGGTCGCGCCGGGTCGCGGACCGTTCTACCGCATCTTCATGCGCATCCTCGGCGAGGGTCGCACGCTGGGGCTGCACACGGTGATCACCGCCGACCGCGGCAACGCCGTGCCGAGCGCGGTCGCCGCGAACATCTCGCGCCGCGTGGTGCTGCGCATGGGTGACCCGAGCCAGTACATGCTGCTGGGCGCTCCCCGTGACGTGCTCGACGAGCAGTCCGGGCCGGGCCGTGCGGTCGTCGATGGTCACGAGGCGCAGATCGCGGTGCTCGGCGGAACCATGAACGTGGTCGAGCAGACCAAGGCGCTCGCCGTGCTCGGCGAACGACTCCGTAAAGAGGGCGTGCGCGATCTCCCCGAGATCGGTGCGCTGCCCACGATGGTTCCGGCCGACGAGATGCCGGCGCAGGTCGACGGGATGCCCGTGTTCGGTGTCGCCGATGACACGCTCGCCCCGCACGGCTTCGAGCCGATCGGTTCGTTCGTGATCTCGGGTCCGCCGGCATCCGGTCGCACGAACGCGCTGCGCGCGCTCGTCGTCGCGATGGAACGATTCGACCCGAACATGCGCATGTACCACTTCGGCAATCGTCGCGCCGAGCTCAAGGACTTCCGTCCGTGGACGCGCAGCGCCATCCGCCCCGAAGACCAGAAGGACCTCGCGACCGAACTGTCCGAGCTGGTCGTGAGCGAGGCGACCGGCGGGCGCATCCTGATCGTCATCGAAGACATGCCGCACCTGGCCGACGGCCCCGCCGATCGCCCGATGCGCGCCCTGCTGCAGGCGATGAACAACAGTGATCATCTGCTCATCGGCGAGGCCGAGATCAGCCGCGCGAGCGGCAGCATCGGCGTGCTGGGCGAGTGGAAGACGGGCCGTCAGGGCATCGTGCTCAAGCCCGACACGTACGACGGCGAGGCGATCTTCAAGACCGCGTTCGGTCGCGTCAAGCGGTCGGACTTCCCGGTCGGTCGTGGCATCTTCGTGCAAGCCGGGCGGGCAGTCACCATGCAGATGCCGTTCGTGCCGGAGGCTCCGGCCAACGGGTGATCGCACGGGGAGCGGTGCATGGGTACCTCTCGGGGCTGCGACCCGGTCTCACGGCCGGGTCGCAGCCCTTTTCGTAGGCCCTGTCTGCCGGATGCCGTGCCGTGGGGAGTGCTACCCATGGTGTGGATAACCTCTCGCTACCTACAGTCTGTGTAGGAGGTGTTGCGATGGGGATGATGTTGCCGAACGAGCTGATCTGGGTGATGGAGAAGCTCGGTTTTGATTGGCCGGATATCGATGAGGATGAGCTTCGTCGTGGTTCG
>NZ_JBIUWD010000012.1:0-16521 GCF_044743285.1 Microbacterium sp. NPDC087665
TCGACTACTACAACCTAGAACGAGCCCACCTCGGCATCAGAGGCAAGACCCCCATCGACCGAATCAACAACGGTCGAGGTCAGTACAGCTAGCGCCACCAGCACCGGCACGAGGGCGCACAGCGCCGCCGACACCACGAAGGTGACGCTCGCGACCGGGTCGCGCCCGATCAACAGGATGAGGGTGGGCACGAAGGTGCCGCCGACGGCTCCGCACGCCACGAGCGTGCCGGTCGCCGCGGCGCTGCGGGCGGGGTCGAGGCGATCCAGGGCGAGTCCGAGGATCAGGCCGTAGCTCGGAGCGAGCAGCACGACGGATGCCGCGAGTGCGGCCAGCGCCCACACCGGCGACGACCCGATCAACAGGCCGGCCGCGGTCATCAGCGCCGCGGCGCCGAGCGTGCCGGTCGCGAGGATCACGAGCGGGCGCACGTCGCGCCGCCGCAGAGCAGCCGCGCCGAATCGACCGACGGCCATCAGCGCCCAGAAGGCCGTGGTGCCCAGCGCCGCCGCCGAGGGATCGAGGGTGAGTGCGCGCTCGGGGATCACGGCTGACCACCCGGAGAGCACGGTCTCGACGCCGACGTACAGCGGCAGGGCGAGGGCGAACGGGAGGAGGGGGATCAGGGCGCGCAGGTTCCTCGAGGGTGTCGAAGGTGTCAGGGGCGTCGAGGGCGCGGATCCCGGGCGTGCGGCACCGGAGCCGAGCAGCAGGACGACAGTGGTGAGCGGCACGACGCAGAGGATGCTGAGCACTGGCAGCATCCCGGTCCCGGCGCCGGCGGCGATCACGAGTGGGGTGAGCGCGGCGCAGACGGCGACCGTGCCCATGAGGGCGCTGAGCAGGCCGGTGGCGCTGCCGGTCGATGCGGCCTTCGCGGCCACCGATCCCGCCGCCTCGACGAGGCCGAATCCGAGACCGGCGAGAGCGGCCGCGGCGAGGAAGACCGGAGCGGATCCGGCCCACGCGCCCACGACGATCGCGAGCGCCTGCAGGCCACTCCCGAGGATCAGGGTGAGGCGGGTCGGGCGGCGAACGAGCAGGGGTCCCGAGAGCAGCACGCCCACGAGGAGGCCGGCGAACAGCACGGGAACGGCCGTGCTGAGATCGGCCGACATCGCCCGTTCGGCGGCCGGGAGCACGGCGGGGACGAAGGATGCCGTGACGCCGAGGCTCGCGAAGGCGGCGAACAGCCCGATCCTGGCGCTCGACCCGGTGCGCGAAGTGCGGGCGGGAGGGGAGCCGCTCACGCTCCGCCCGCTCGTGTGTGGTGCACGGCGGCGTAGGTGTTGCGCAGGGCTTCCATCGAGCGGTCGTAATTCGACTGGGCGACGCCGATGAAGATGCAGTCCACCACCATGAGCTGGGCGATGCGGCTGCCGAGGGCGCCGGATCGGAAGCCGGTCTCGCGGGCGGCGGTGGTGAGCACGATGTCGGCCTGATCGGCGAGCGGGGCGCCGGCGTGGTTGGTGATCGCGATCGTGGTCGCGCCGGCCTGGTGGGCGAGCAGGAGGAACTCGATCGTGTCGGTCGTCGATCCGGTGTGCGAGACCGCGATGGCGACGTTGCCCGGGCCGAGGGTGGCGGCCGAGGTCCACGCGGCGTGCGGGTCGGACCATTCGAGAGCCGTACGGCCGATACGGGTGAGCTTGCGCTGCAGGTCGAGGCCGACGATCGAGCTGGCGCCGACGCCGAAGATGTCGACCCTGGTCGCGGCGTTGATCGCGTCGACCGAGGCGCGCAGGGCCTCGGTGTCGAGCACCTTGGCGGTGTCGGCGAGAGACAGGGTCTCGGCGAGCGACACCTTGGCGACGATGTCGGCGAGGGTGTCGTTGCGGTCGATGTCGCCCGACACATCGGGGAGGGCCGCGGTGTCGAAGGTCTCGCGCTCGACCTCGCGCAGCACGTGATTGCGCAGATCGCGCAGGTGCTCGTACCCGAGGCTCTTGCAGAACCGGACGACGGAGGTGGTCGACGTGTCGCACCGCAGGGCGAGCTCGGCGATCGAGAGTCCCGCGGTCTCGGCGGGCCGCGCGAGGAACAGATCGGCGATGCGCTGTTCGCTCGGACGGAGCTCGGGGCGGATGGCGCGCATGCGCACGAGCACGGGGTGCACGCCGGCGTCGTCGCGGGCGGATGCAGAGGGCATGTGGTCTCCGATCGGTGATTCATACCCTAGGGGAAATTCTGTTACATATGAAGTGACTTTCGTGTACTTTTAGTACCACCACGACCGACGACGTTCCCGGGGCTCCCAGGCCGATGGCCTTCCCGACGCCATGGCGACGCGTCCCAGCCAGGAGGTAACAGCAATGAGCACAGCACGGCGGGCGTCATTCGGCGCTCTCACTGCCACGGGAGTCGCTTTGGCTCTCGTCATCACCGGGTGCTCCGCCCCGGCATCCGACCCGGCCCCGTCCGAGGGCGCAGCCGGCGGAGACCTCGTCATCGGCGTCACCAGCGATCCCGACACCCTGTTCCCGTGGAAGGCCACGCAGTTCCAGGCCGTCAACGTGCTGCAGAACCTCTACGGCACGCTGACCGAGTTCGATGAGGACCTGAACGTCGTCCCCGGTCTCGCCGAGTCGTGGGAGGTCTCGGAAGACGGCCTCACCGTCACCCTGAAGCTCCGCGAGGGCGTCACCTTCGCCGACGGCAGCACGTTCGGCTCCGAAGACGTCAAGTACTCGCTCGACGCGATCGCCGCCGAGGCCACCGCCGCCGTCGCGCGCAGCTCTCTCGCTTCGGTCACCGCCGTCGAGGCCACCGACGAGACGACCGTCACGCTGACCCTCAGCGCTCCCGACGCCGCGCTCCCCGCCAACCTCGCCGTCATCAACATGGCGATGCTCTCGTCCGACGACACCGAAGAGGCGCTCAACACCACCCCCAACGGCACCGGTCCGTTCCTGCTCGACGACCGCAAGCCGAGCCAGTCGCTCACGCTCGCCAAGAACGACGACTACTGGGGCGACACCGCCCTGCTCGACACCGTCGAGTTCCGCGTGATCCCCGATGAGTCGTCGATCGTCTCGGCGATGCAGTCCGGCAACGTGCAGTTCGCCGTCTTCGACGACCCGCTGGTCGCTCAGACCGCCGAGGGCGCCAACGTCACGGTCGCGACCACCCCGCAGCTCAGCTACCACGCACTGCAGCTCAACGCCACACGCGGTGACCTCGCCGACGTCAACGTGCGTCTCGCCATCCAGTGCGCGATCGACCGCCAGGAGGTGCTCGACACCGCCGCCCTCGGCGAGGGAGAGGTCACCGGACCCATCACCTCGCCCGCGTACAAGTCCGACCCCGAGGCGCGCCCCTGCCCGGAGCGCGACCTCGACAAGGCCGCCGAGTACCTCGACAAAGCCGGCAAGAGCGACGGCGTCACGGTCAAGACCATCGTCTCGCAGGGCGAGTACGCCACCTCGGTGAACGAGGCGCAGAACCTCAAGGCCCAGCTGGCCGACGCCGACATCACCCTCGACATCGAGGTGCTGGAGTCCGGTGCCTATGTCGACCGCTGGATCGCCGGTGACTTCGACGCCGCGGTCGCCCTCAACGGCGGACGCCCCGACCCCGACGGCATGTACGGTCGCTACTTCACCAGCACCGGAAACCTGAACAAGGTCGCCGGCTACTCCTCGCCCGAGCTCGACGCCCTGTTCGCCGAGGGTCGCCAGACCGCCGACGCCGACGCGCGCAAGGACATCTACGCGCAGGTCTCCGAGAACCTCGAAGACAATGCCGCGTGGATCTGGCTGTTCACGAGCTACACCTACACGGCCACGGCATCCACCGTCGACGGCTTCGTTCCGATGGTGAACGGCTCGCTGCAGTACCTGCGGACCACCTCCATCAAGTAGCGGACAGGAGCGGTGCGGGCGCGACAGCCCGCACCGCTCCATCCCCGACGACAGGCACCCACACACTCGCATGTTCAGACAGATCCTCACGGGCAGCGTGCTGCGCCGCATCTTCGCAGCCCTCGGCACGCTCCTCGGCGTCGCCATCTTCGTCTTCCTGATGCTGCGCGCCATCCCCGGCGACCAGATCAGCTCGGGCCTCGGCACCGAGGCCGCCGCGCTCACGCCCGCCCAGCGCGCAGCGCTCGAGGCCTACTACGGCCTCGACCAGCCGCTCTTCGTGCAGTTCTTCTCCTGGCTCGGCAACATCTTCACCGGCAACCTCGGGTTCTCCTCGCGGGCGCAGATGAGCGTCCTCGACCTCACCGCCGCCGCCCTGCCGGTCACCTTCGAGCTCGCGATCTTCTCGATCGTGATCGCCCTGGCCATCGGCATCCCCCTCGGCATGCTGTCGGCATCGAAGCCCGACTCGGTCCGCGACGGCTTCGGCCAGGTCGTCGGCCTCGCGGGACTCTCGATCCCCGCCTTCCTGCTCGGCACCGCGCTGCTCGCCGTGCTGGCCTCGTCGTTCGGCTTCAACCCGAACGGGCAGGGATTCGCCCCGCTCTTCCAGGACCCGCTGCTCAACCTGCAGCAGATGCTGCTGCCGTCGATCGTGCTGGGCTTCGGCATCGCCGCACCGATCATGCGCACCACGCGCACCGCGGTGCTCGAGATCCGCTCGAACGACTTCATCCGCACCGCGCGCGCCAAGGGCGTGCCGCCCCGGCGACTGCAGCTGCGACACGTGCTGCGCAACGCCCTCGTGCCGATCGTCACCATGACGGGCCTGCAGTTCGGCTACCTCCTGGGCGGTGCGGTGGTCGTGGAGCAGATCTTCTCGCTCCCCGGCATCGGACGACAGGTGCTCCTCGGCATCCAGCAGAAGGAGTACGCGCTCGTGCAGAGCACCGTGCTCGTGATCGCCCTCGCCTTCGTCATCGTCAACCTGCTCACCGACCTGCTGTACCGGGTCATCGATCCTCGGGTGCGTGCCGCATGACCGACATCTCTCAGACCCCGACCCTCGCCCCCGGCGGCGGGCGCACCATCGAGCGGGCCCGCCTGCTGCTGCGCAGCCGCAGCGGGCTCACCGGCCTCATCATCGTGGTGCTGCTCGGCATCCTCAGCATCGTGTCGGCGTTCGGTCTGCTGCCGTTCGATCCGCTCGCCCAGGACCCGCCGTCGCGCCTGCAGGCCCCCTCGGGCGTGCACTGGTTCGGCACCGACCAGTTCGGCCGCGACGTCTTCTCGCGCGTCGCCGCCGGCGTCGCCAACTCCGCCCTGATCTCGGTCGTCGCCGTGGCTTTCGCCACCGTCGTCGGCACGATCTGCGGGCTCATCGCCGGCTTCTACCGCGGCGTCTCCGACGGAGCCATCACCGCGGTCACGAACGTGCTGTTCGCGTTCCCCCCGCTGCTGCTCGCCCTGTCGCTGGCCTCGGTCTTCGAGCGCAACTGGTTCACGATCGCGGTGGCCATCGCGATCGTCTACGTGCCGATCTTCATCCGCGTGACGCGCGGCCCCGTGCTGTCGCTGCGCGAGGTCGAGTACGTCAAGGCCGCCAAGAGCACCGGGCAGAGCCGCATGGCGACGATGTTCCGCCACGTGCTGCCGAACATCACCTCGATCATCATCGTGCAGGTCACCCTGTCGCTCTCGTGGGCCGTGCTCACCGAGGCCTCGCTCAGCTTCCTCGGGCTCGGCACGCCGCCGCCCGCACCGTCGCTCGGATCGATGATCTTCGAGGCGCGCACGCTCGTCACCATCGCCCCCTGGACCATGATCGCCCCCGGTGCGATCGTGGTGCTGCTCGTCGTCGGCCTGAACCTGCTCGGAGACGGGCTGCGCGACAGTCTCGATCCTCGGAACAGGGGCAAGCGATGAACGCGGAAGATCTCGGGATGCTCGCGACCGAGGCGAGCGACCCCCGGTACGCCGACCTCGATCGCATGAGCGTGGCCGAGATCGCCCAGACCATGAACGACGCCGACGCGACGGTTCCCGCCGCCGTGCAGCGCGCTCTGCCGCAGATCGTCCCGGCGATCGAGGCGACGGCCGATCGGATGGCGCAGGGCGGCCGGCTCGTCTACGTGGGCGCGGGAACGCCCGGACGCATCGGCGTGCTCGACGCCTCGGAGTGCCCGCCCACGTTCAGCACCCCGCCCGAGCTGGTCTTCGCGATCATGGCCGGGGGAGCGGGAGCGATCGTGAACCCGGTCGAGGGTGCCGAAGACGACGCCGAGGGCGGCAGCGCCGCGATCGACGCCGCCGACATCGGCCCGCTCGACACGGTCATCGGCATCGCCTCCAGCGGTCGCACGCCCTATGTCGTCGCGGCGATCCGTCGGGCGCGTGAGCGCGGGGCCCTCACGGTCGGTCTCTCGTGCAACACCGGCACCGTGCTGAGCGAGACCGCCGAGTACGGCATCGAGGTCGAGGTCGGCCCCGAGGTGCTGTCGGGATCGACGCGACTCAAGTCGGGCACGGCGCAGAAGCTCGTGCTCAACATGTTCTCGACGATCGTGATGGTGCGCGGCGGCAAGGCCTACGGAAACCTGATGGTCGACCTCAAGGCCACCAATCACAAGCTCCGCGAACGCGCCATCCGCATGGTGCAGTCCATTGCCGACGTCGATCGCGACACCGCGGTCGACGCGCTCGAGACCGCCGCGTACGACGTGAAGCTCGCGTCGATCATGCTGCGCCGTGGCGACGATCTCGCCGCGGCCACCGCACGACTCACCGCCGCCGACGGCCGGCTGCGGACTGCACTGGAGGAGAACTGATGCGCGTTCTGGGACTGATCTCGGGCACTTCGCACGACGGGATCGACGCGGCGATCGTCGACTTCACTGCCGTCGACGGCACTCCGGGCGACGGCACTCCGGGCGACGGCATCCCGGGCACTGCCCCCGCCGCGACCGGCGTTGAGCTGCGCGGCACCGTCGTCGCCGAGGCGAGCATCCCGTACTCTCCCGAGTTGCGTGCGCGGCTGATCGCCGCGCTGCCCCCGGCGCAGACGACGCTCGCCGAGGTGTGCGAACTCGACACCCTCATCGGCCAGGCGTTCGCCGAAGTCGCCGCCGACATCGCGGCGAGCGTCGGCGGCGTCGACGCGGTGTGCTCGCACGGGCAGACGGTGTACCACTGGGTCGACGGCGCGCACGCGCTGGGCACCCTGCAGATCGGACAGCCCGCCTGGATCGCCGAGAAGGTGGGCGCTCCCGTGGTCTCCGACATCCGCATCCGCGACATCACCGCGGGTGGGCACGGCGCCCCGCTGGTCTCGTTCCTCGATGAGCTGCTGCTGCGCTCGCAGGCCGGCATCTCGGCCGCGCTCAACCTCGGCGGCATCTCGAACATGACGGTGGTGCGCCCCGACGGTCTCGTGGCGTACGACATCGGTCCGGCGAACGCGCTGGTCGACGCGGTCATCGTCGAGCACGGCCTCAACCCGCTGGGCTACGACGACGACGCGCGCATCGCTCGCACGGGACGCGTCGACGAGGCGCTGCTCGCCGCGATGCTCGCCGATCCGTACTACGCCCTCACCCCGCCGAAGAGCACCGGCAAAGAGCACTTCCACCTCGGCTACGTGCACGACCATCTCGCCGCCCAGGGCCGCGAGATCGCGGTCGAAGACGTGGTGCGCACGCTCACAGAGCTCACGGTGCAGACCGTGGCGCGCGATGTGGCCGCGGCCGAGATCGCGTTCCTCGCGGTGTCGGGAGGCGGATGCCGCAACCCGCTGCTCCTCGACGGACTGCGCGCCGCACTGCCCCTCACCCGGGTGGTGCTCGCCGACGAGTTGGGCGCGCCCGCCGACAGCAAGGAGGCGATCCTGCTCGCGCTGATCGGCTGGTGCACGATGCACGGCATCTCGGCGATCGTCCCGGGCGGCACGGGCGCGCGCGAGCCCCGCATCCTCGGCGCGATCACCCCGGGCGCAGGCCCGCTGGTCATGCCCGCGCCGGTCTCCGGCATCGCTTCGCTGGTGCTCGCGGAGGCCGCGGCATCGTGAACCTCGAGGTGCGTCGCGCCACCCCGGACGACCTGTCCGGGGTGCTCGACGTGTTCCTCGACTGCTGGCGCGAGAGCTACCGCGGCGTGCTGCCGGCATCGGCGATCGACGCGATGACCGACGAGCGCGCCGAGGCGCTGTGGCGTCGTGTGCTCGCGGACACCACCGGCGTCGTGCTCGTCGCCGTCGCCGTCGATGTCGACGTCGATGCCGCTATCGATGCCCCTGTCGATGCCGCAGAGGGCGACGGCCGGGTCGTCGGCATCACGCGCTACGCGGTCGCTACGGGAACGGATGCCGGTGCCGTCGAGGGTGCCGTGCACTCGCTGTACGTCTCCCCGCGCGCGCACGGCGGAGGCGTCGGAACGCTCCTGCTGTCGAGGGCGACCGATGAGCTGCGGGCAGCGGGAGCCGCCGCGGCCACCCTGTGGGTCTTCGCGGCGAACGCTCCCTCGATCGGGTTCTACGAGTCGCGCGGCTGGCTCCCCGACGGCGCGACTCGCACCCAGGCCGACTTCGGCGAGCCCGAGCAGCGCATGCGGCGGGAGTGGACATGAGCGTCATCGAGCGACTGCGCGTGCTGCGTGTTGCCTCCCCGCTGGTGCGTCCCTTCGTCACCGCGGTGCGCCGCACCGACCAGATCGATGTGGTGCTCGTCGAGGCGACCGACGCCGACGGCCGCACCGGTTGGGGCGAGGCGGCGACGAGCTGGCGCGTCACCGGCGAGAGCGCGCAGAGCGTCGCGGCCGTGGCCGCCGGTCCCCTCGGTGACGTCGTCATCGGGCGTGACGCGGGCGACCCCGTTCTCGCCTCCGACATCGCTCGCGCGGTCTGGGGCAATGCCGCGGCCCGCAGCGCGGTCGAGTGCGCACTCGCCGACCTCGATGCGCAGGCGCGTGCGATTCCGGTGGCGCAGATGTTCGCCGCGGAGGCTGCGCCCTCGCGCATCCGCACCGACATGACGCTGTCGGCGGCCGATCCCGCCGAGCTGGCCGACCGCGCGGCCGAACACGTGGCCGCCGGGTTCCGGTGCCTCAAGATCAAGGCCTCGGCCGCGCACGACACGGTTGCCGGACTGCACGCCGTGCGCGCGGCGATCGGCTCCGAGGTGTCGCTGCGCATCGACGCCAACCAGGCCTGGGATGCCGAGACGGCGATCCGCATCATCCGCGCCGCCGAAGACCGCGGCTTCGACGTCGAACTCGTCGAGCAGCCCGTCGCCGCGCACGACCTCGACGCGCTCGCCCGGGTGACGGCTGCCGTTGGCACGCCGATCATGGCCGATGAGGCGGTGCGCACGGCGCGCGACGTGCGGGCCATCGCCGAGCGCGGCGCGGCAGATCTCGTCAACATCAAGCTCGCGAAGACCGGCGGGCTCGCCGAGGCCGCCGTGGCGGCCGGTGCCGCCCGCGAGGCCGGTCTCGGCGTCGTGTTCGGCTGCATGATGGAGGCGCACGTCGGCGTCACCGCCGCAGCTCACCTCGCCGCCGCCTTCGCCCCCGATGTCGTGCACGACCTCGACGCGGCGCTGTGGTTGCGCCGCTCGCCCGTGGTCGGCGGCATCCGCTCGACCGGTGACACGCTCGAGCTCGGAACCGAGTCGGGCTTCGGCATCCACGGGCTGGCTCCGGGTGCCGCGGCCGGCGTGCTCGCCGACGTGCACAGCCGTGGGGCGGTGCACGCATGAGCGCCGACCGCGCTGTCGAGGCGCTTCTCTCGGCGGGTACCGCCGCCCCGGCGGGTGCGGTGGTCGGCATCCTCACGTCCGAGGGTCGCGATCTCGCCGCTGGCGGCCGAGCCGACACCGCAGGCACAGCGGTCACGGTCGACACGGCCTTCGACGTCGCCTCGGTGACGAAGGTCGCGGCGACCACCACCGCGCTCCTCGCGCTCGTCAGTCGTGGCGACGCCAGCTTCGACGACCCGGTCGCCCGCTACCTGCCCGACTCTCCCTGCGCCCCCGGCACCACGCTGCGTCACCTGCTGCAGCATCGCGCGGGGCTGTGGGAGTGGCAGCCGCTCTACCTCACGCCCGGCGACCCCGCCGCCGCGATCGACGCTCTGCCCCTGCGCTACCTGCTCGACGATGCCCGCCACTACTCCGATCTCGGCTTCCTGCTGCTCGGCCGCATCGTCTCGATCGTGGCGGATGCTCCGCTCGACGCCGCCGTGCGCGAGCTCGTGACCGCGCCGCTCGGTCTGCGGCGCACGGGCTACGGTCCGGTCGCGGCGCCGGTCGCGTCGAGTGCGATCGGCGATGCCGCCGAGCGTCGCATGGTCGCCACCGGCGAGCCGTACCCGGTGCTCTCGCCCGCGTCCTCGCGCGACTTCGCCTGGCGTGACGGCGAGATCGCCGGCACCGCGAACGACGGCAACTGCTTCCACGCGTTCGGCGGGGTGGCCGGTCACGCCGGACTCTTCAGCACCGCCGACGACCTGCTCACACTCGGAGCCGCCCTCGCCGCACCCGAGGCGCACACCGACCTCTGGCATCCGCATGCCGTCGCCGACCTGTTCCGCGACGGACCCGATGCCGGCCAGGCCCTCGGATGGCGTAGCCGCACCGTCGCCCTCGACGGCCGAGAAGAGCGGATGCTGTGGCACCCCGGTTTCACCGGCTGCGCCCTCGGCATCCTGCCCGCAGCCGGCACCGCCGTCGTGGTGCTGAGCAACCGGCTGCTCGCCGCCGAACCCGCCACCGCTGCACCCCTTACCACCGAGGCGCTGTGGCTGACCGCGCTCCCCGAACTTCTGGGCGACCAGACATCCCGTGACACCGAAGGAACGAGAACACCATGAGCATCACCGAGCCTGTGCTGAGCATCAGCGGCCTCGCCGTCGCCTTCCGGACCGGTTCCGAGCTGGTCACCGCCATCAGCGACATCAGCATCGATGTCGCCGCGGGTGAGACCGTCGCCGTCGTGGGCGAGTCCGGCTCCGGCAAGTCCACCACCGCGGCCGCGGTCAACCGGTTGCTCCCCGAGAACGGTGTCATCACCGCCGGCAGCATCCGTTTCGACGGTCGCGAACTCACCGAGCTGACCGAGAACGCGATGGTGACCCTGCGCGGCGCCGGCATCGGCCTCGTGCCGCAAGACCCGATGTCGAACCTCAACCCGCTCATGCGCGTGGGCGATCAGATCGGCGAAGCGCTCGAGGTGCACGGGCGCACGACGGGCGACGCCACCGACGCCCGTGTCGTCGAGCTGCTCGAGATGGTGGGGATCACGGATGCCGCGAACCGCGCCCGCCAGTACCCGCACGAGTTCTCCGGCGGAATGCGCCAGCGCGTGCTGATCGCCATGGGCCTGGCGTGCAAGCCACGCCTGCTGATCGCCGACGAGCCCACCTCGGCCCTCGACGTGACCGTGCAGCGCCGCATCCTCGACCAGCTCGACGAACTGACCGACGACCTCGGCACGGCGGTGTTCCTGATCACGCACGACCTGGCGCTGGCCGCCGAGCGCGCCGATCGCATCGTGGTGATGTTCCGCGGACGCATCGTCGAGGAGGGCACGTCCGATGAGGTGCTCGGCAACCCGCAGCACGAGTACACGAAGCAGCTGCTGGCGGCGGCGCCCAGCCTCGCCTCGCGGCGCGATGCCCTGCCGAAGCGCCAGGCCGCGGCATCCGAGACGCCGTTCGTCGAGGTGCGCGATCTGCGCAAGGAGTTCGCGCTGCGCTCGCCGAAGGCCGGAGAGCCGACGAGCTTCACCGCGGTCGACGGCGTGAGCTTCGCCATCCGCCGCGGCACCACGGTCTCTATCGTGGGGGAGTCGGGCTCGGGCAAATCGACGACCGCCAACATGGTGCTGGGCCTCGAAGACGTCACCGACGGGTCCATCCTGTTCGACGGCCTCGACCTGACCACCCTGCGCCGCAAAGAGCTGTTCGCGCTGCGCCGACGGGTGCAGCCGGTGTTCCAGAACCCCTACGCCTCGCTCGACCCGCGGTACACGGTCGAGCAGTCGATCGCCGAGCCGCTGCGCGTGCACCGCATCGGCACCCCGGCCACCCGGCACGCCCGCGTGCTCGAACTGCTCGAGCAGGTGGCCCTCCCCGCCGCGATGGCCGAGCGGCTGCCGCACGAGCTGTCGGGTGGCCAGCGTCAGCGCGTCGCGATCGCCCGCGCACTCGCACTCGAGCCCGAACTCGTCGTGCTCGACGAAGCCGTGTCGGCGCTCGACGTGCTGGTGCAGGCGCAGATCCTCGACCTGCTCGCCGACCTGCAGAAGCGCCTCGGACTCAGCTACCTGTTCATCAGCCACGACCTCGCCGTCGTGCGGATGATCTCCGACGAGGTGCACGTCATGCAGCGCGGCGTGATCGTCGAGAGCGGAACGCCCGAGCGCATCTTCGACGACCCGCAGCACCCGTACACGAAGGAGCTGCTCGCCGCGATCCCGGGAGCCTCGCTGGCCTCCTGACCGTGCTCCCGGGATGGCTGCTCGCTCCTGAGCTCAGGATGCGAAGGGAACCGCCCCCACGAGCACGCCGACCGCGAGCATCACCAGAGAGACGATGCACGCCCGCCACAGCACCTTCTTGTGGTGGTCGCCGAGGTTGACGCTCGCGAGCGAGACGAGCAGCAGGATGGCCGGCACGAGCGGACTCTGCAGGTGCACCGGCTGCCCGATGATCGAGGCGCGTGCCATCTCGACGGGGCTGATCCCGAAGTGCTCGGCGCTCTGCGCGAGCACCGGAAGGATGCCGTAGTAGAACGCGTCGTTCGACATGAAGAACGTCAGCGGGATCGACAGCACACCGGTGATGACGGCGAGGAACGGGCCGAGGGAGTCGGGGATCGCCGTGGTGATCCAGTTCGCCATGGCATCCACCATGCCGGTGCCGTTGAGCACACCCACGAGCACACCCGCCGCCAGCACCATCGAGACGACGCCGACGATGCTCGGTGCGTGCGCGACGATCTCATCGGCCTGGCTCTTGAGCTTGGGGAAGTTGATGACCAGTGCCACCGCTGCTCCCACCATGAAGACGTACGCGAGCGGGAAGATGTCGGTCACGAGCAGCACCATCACGGCGACGGTGAGAGCGAGGTTGACCCAGATGAGCTTCGGCCGGAGGGTCGCGCGGTTCGGGTCGAGCATGGTGTCGGCCATCGCGGTGTCCTCGCGGTCGACGAGCGCGGTCGCTGCGGGCATCCCTCCGCGTCCGCCGGCGACGGTGACGATGTTGCCGGTGCGGAGCGTGGCGCGGGCTCCGGGCTTGGCGCCCGTGTTGCGGAAGATGCGCGCTTCACCGCTCGTTCCGCCGCCGATGCGGCTCTGATCGACCTGGCCGATGCGCTTGCGCTCGCCGAGTCCGAGGAACCAGGCGAACAGCAGGGCGACGATGAGCCCCGCCCCGAGAGAGGGCAGCATCGGCACGAAGATATCGGTGGGCTGGAGTCCCAGGGCGGTCGCTGCGCGCACCGTCGGACCGCCCCACGGCACGATGTTCATCGTGCCGTTCATGAGGCCGGCCACACACGTGAGCACCACGGGGTTCATGCCCAGGCGCAGGTAGATCGGCAGCATCGCCGACGTCGTGATGATGAACGTGGTCGAGCCGTCGCCGTCGAGCGAGACGACAGCGGCGAGGATGGCCGTACCGAGCACGATCTTCGCCGGGTCGTCTCCGAGCAGACGGGTGATGACGCGGATGAGGGGATCGAACAATCCGACGTCGATCATGATGCCGAAGTACATGATCGCGAACATCAGCAGCGCCGCAGTGGGCGCCATGTCGGAGATCGCGTCGATGATCATCTCACCGAGTCCGAGGCCCGCTCCCGCGAAGAGACCGAACGCCGTCGGCACCAGGATGAGGGCGACCATCGGCGTCAGGCGCCGCGTCATGATGAGCGCCATGAAGACGAGCACCATCGTGAATCCGAGGATGACGAGCACGCCCTCGGGTGGGAGGAAGGCCGTGTCGTAGCCCTCCTCGGTTGCGAGCGGGACCATAGCTGCCACGTCCAATGCGACTCCTTCGTCGTGTCGTGCGTCAGAACGTGCGCCGGGAAAGGCGCATCCCGCGAGAGTAGGGCGATCGCGATCGAGACGCGCGCTATGTCGCATTGCCGCACGTTGTGCGCGTAGCGTGTGTTCTGCGCATTGTGCTCAGCGTGCGGCCGAAGGAGGTGGATGGTGCGTTTCGCGACTCGCCTCCTGCTCGTGCAGCTCGCGACGGTGACCGCCGTCGTGGCCGTGTGCGCGCTCGTGTTCGGCTGGCTCGGCGTGCAGCAGCTGCGTGCCGAGTCCGAGGCCGCAGCGCTCAACATCGCCCGCACGGTCGCCGAAGACCCCGATGTGCAGTCGCGGGTCGCGGAGTTCTCCGCCGATCCCGGCACCCCTGCGGCGGCCGATCTGCGCGACGGGCCGTTGCAGCGGGTCGCCGTCGGGGTGGCCGACCGCACCGACGCTCTGTTCGTCGTCATCACCGATGACCACGGCATCCGTCTCGCGCATCCGAACCAGAGCCTGCTCGGGCAGGTCGTGTCGACCCCGTTCGAGCGTGTTCTGCAGGGCGAGGAGGTCGTCGACTGGGAGGTCGGCACGCTCGGCGAGTCCGCCCGGGCGAAGGTGCCGATCTACGCCGCGCCCGGGCAAGCGCCCGTGGGCGAGGTGAGCGTGGGCTTCGAGGTCGCGAGCGTCTTCGACGACCTGCCCGCGCTGCTCGCGACGATCGCGGTCGCCGCGGCCGGCGCGATCCTGCTCGCCGCCCTCGCCACACTGCTGCTGCGACGCCGGTTCGAGAGGCTCACGCTCGGCGTGCAGCCCGAAGAGCTCGTCGCGCTCGTGCAGAACCAGGCGGCGGTGCTCGACGGTGTCGGTGACGGCGTGCTGGCGGTGGATGCCGCGGGCATCGTGCGGGTGTGCAACAGCGCGGCGGAGCGGATGCTCGGGCTGCCGTCGCCCCTCGGGCACCGAATGGACGAGCTCGAGGTGAACGACGCGGTGCGACGGACCGTCGCGAACCGAGCGACGAACGTCGAGGCCGTCGTCGGCGACCGGGTGCTCTATCTCGACGCCCGGCCGGTCGTGCATGACGATCGGCCGCTCGGAGTCGTCGTCGTCGTGCGCGACCGCACCGACATCGAAGCCCTCGCCGGGCGCCTCGAGACCGTGCGTGCGACCACCGAGGCGTTGCGGGTGCAGCGACACGAGTTCGCCAACCGGCTGCACGTCGTCTCGGGCCTCATCGACGCCCAGCGGGTCGCCGAGGCCCGCGCCTTCCTCGACGAGCTGACGCAGCGCGGCAGCGTCGGGTTCGGTATCGAGGGGCTCGAACGCGTGCCCGATGCTTTCCTCCAGTCGTTCCTGGGTGCGACCGCGCTCGCCGCCGGGGAGAAGGGCGTGGCGCTGCGCATCGCCGACGACACGCTCGTGCTCGGCGAGGTGATCGCGGCCGAAGACGTCGGAGCCGTGCTCGGCAATCTCGTCGGCAACGCGATCACCGCGGCGGTCGCCGGTGACGCACCGCGGTGGGTCGAGGTCTCGGTGCTCACCGACGGCGACACGCTCGTGCTGACCGTGGCCGATTCCGGCGGCGGTATCGTGCCGCGCGGACGCGATCCGTTCGCGCCCGACTCCGGACCCGCACCCGCGGAGGCGGAATCACGCGATGCCGGACCGATCCACGGTCACGGCTTCGGACTGCCCCTTTCCCGCGACCTGGCCCGGCGCCGCGGTGGCGACGTGTGGGTGATCTCGCCAGGCGGCGGCGAGGCCGGTGCCGTGTTCGGCGCGCGCATCCCCGCAGCGGTGGCCGCCCCGACCCATGATGCAGACCCCCGAGCCCAGGAGGAACGATGACCGACGACATCCGGGTACTCGTGATCGATGACGACTTCCGCGTTGCCGGCCTGCATCGCGACACCGTCGCGAGTGTGGCGGGGTTCGCTCCGCTCGATCCGGTGCACACGCTCGAGGCGGCGCGGCAGGCGGTGCGCGTGCACCAGCCCGATCTCCTCCTGGTCGACGCCTACCTGCCCGACGGCGACGGCATCGCCTTCGCCGCGGCAACGGATCTTGATGCCTTCGTACTCTCTGCGGCGACGGATGCCGCGACCGTCCGGCGAGCGATCCGTGCCGGGGCGCTCAGCTACCTGGCCAAGCCGTTCGATGCCTCCGTGCTCGTCGATCGGCTGCAGCGCTACGCGCGGATGCGCAACGTGCTCGTCGTCGAGGGGGCGCTCACGCAGGACCAGATCGATCGCGCGGGCTCCATCATGGCGGGAGGGGCGGAGCCGGCGACTGTGTCGCGCTCGGTCACCGAGCAGCTCATCCTGGATGGCCTCGGTGACGAAGACGAGGCGTCGGCGGCCGAGATCGCGCAGCGCATCGGCATCTCACGGGCCACCGCCCAGCGGCATCTCGCTTCGCTCGCCACGCGCGGCCAGGTCGAGGTGCGGTTGCGTTACGGCACGACGGGCCGCCCCGAGCATCGCTACGTGCGGGCGAGTGGTCGCCCGCAGTGACCGCCTGCCCGCAGTGAGCGCCTAGCTGTACTGACCCGGATCGTTGTTGACGTAGGAGAGACCTTCGGTGTCGAGTGGGAGCTGTCTAGGTTCCTGTTCGATCACACGAAGGTCTC
>NZ_JBIUWD010000013.1:0-6307 GCF_044743285.1 Microbacterium sp. NPDC087665
CGAACCACGACGAAGCTCATCCTCATCGATATCCGGCCAATCAAAACCGAGCTTCTCCATCACCCAGATCAGCTCGTTCGGCAACATCATCCCCACGGCGTACCCTCCCAGAGAAGACTCTATGCGCCGAGGGCGCATACCCGCGACGGGGAGAACTACCCGTTTCGCGCCGAGCGGTTCACCGCCAGTTGTAGGTGAACATCCATCGCAGGGCATCGAGCGCTTCGTCGGACAGTTCCGGATGCCTCGCCGCCATCACCCCGCGGGCCTCATCGCCGCCTTGCACCAGGGTGCGAGTAGTCCAGTCGATCCCGATCGCCAGGCACTCGTCCGTGATCGCACGCACGTGCGCGAGGACCGCATCCGGATCTGCACCGGCCCGATTGGCGAAGGCGACGACTGCGTCGACGTCGGACCTCGGGAAGGATGACCGCCCGTTGCTGAGGTACTCGAGGATGGCTGTAGTCAAGATGCTGTCGTGAGTGTCATCCGTCATTTGGTCGCTTCCCTGTACAAGACGAGCTATTCGCCACTGAGTTCGAGGGTGTCGGGAACGTAGTAGCGAATGGGCGCGAGCTCGGTCCGCACGACCCTGTCGCCCGCCTGCTCCATGAACTGCGCAAAACCCATCACGCCGGTAGCGCCTCGCTTGTTCGCGACGATCACACTATCGACCACCGGGAGTAGTGCAGCCGTGCCACTCATCCAGGTGGCGAAGGTCACGGTGAGGCCGCTCTCCAACTTCTCCAACTTCGGCTCGAGCACCCGCCGGCTTCAGAGCGAGCACCGCGGCATCGTTGGCCCCGGGAGTACGCCTCAACCCGTATCCGATGAATGCCAGAATCGCCGCGGTGAGATCAGCGTCGCTGAAGAGCTCCGATTCCCCCAGGTCATCCGCTTCGTTGCTCATGATCGATACGTGTTCAACGCCCGTTGTGGGTGCTTCACCGCACGAGGTAGGTGAAGTAGTTGCCGAGTTTGACGAGCGCATCCTCAGACAGCTCAGGATGCCGGTCGTGCATGACGTCTTTGACTTCGTGCCAGATGTCGATCAAGGACTTACCCGTCCAATCGATACTGATCTGCTCGGTCTCTCTCACGATCTCCCGCACAGCAGCGAAAGCTACCTCCGTGTCCGATCCGAACCTCGATCTGAACTCTTCCAAGTTCTTGTTCGGACGAGCGCGGAGGAAGATGACGATAGCCTCACTGAGGTTCCTCGGATCGTAGGCAACCGCTCTCAATGCTGAGAGCTCGGATGAGGCGTGATCTCCCGCATCAGAAGTACTCAAGGTACGCCCAGCGCCAGGCGAGAACATCTAGTGCTTCCCTGCTCAATCCGGGCCAGATCTTCTCGAACTCCGACGCGAACGGGCCAGCGAGGCTTCCGTTCTCAAATGGATCGTCGCCGAGCTTGACCGTGTCACTGGCTCTCAGTATCCGCTTTACCAACTCCAGAAGCTGGGCGCCATCACTAGGCGCCAGCGCGAACACCGCGGCATCGTCAGTTCCCGGAGTGCGCCGAGAGCCATAGCCGACGAAGGCGGTGATCGCCGCGGTGAGCAGATCAGTTTGAGTATCACCGGACGAAGACATTGAGAATACTTCCTGTCGCAGCATCGATCGCCTGAATGACATCTTCAAGATCAGTTCCGAAGGAGCGCACGAGCACAGAGCCCTTGCGCACTTCGTCTTCATCGATGTCGGGCCACTCGAAGCCGAGCTTCTCCAACACCCACACGAGTTCGTTCGGCAACATCAGTCCCACGGCGGCACCTCCGCAGAGGAACCTACGGTCTCCGGGAGCCGAGCGGCGGCGAGCCGAGGAACTATGTGGAAACTACGTACATCGACCGGGCACCACAGGCCCGCCGAGCATCCGCTATTTGGGGACGGCCGCCCACTGCGCGACGCCGTAGGTCAGCGGAGCGGCGGCGCCGTTGCGCGGCGCGATGCCGGTGACGTCTTTGTCGAGGATCGTCACGCGCGGGTTCACCGCGAGCGGCAGCGCGACGGCCGACCGCACGATCGATGCTTCGATCTGCGCGAGAACGTCGCGGGCTTCGTACACGTCGGCGGTCTGCGCGAGCTGGGTGATGAGCACGTCGCGTTCCGGGTCGGTGGCGCCGGTGATGGATGCTTCGCCGTAGGTGCCCCACTGCTCGGCGATCTGGGCGGGGGTCTGCGGGATCGGCACGCGGGTGATCACGGCATCCCAGCTGCCCTGTTCGAGGGCTGCGGCGTAGTCGTCAGAGCCGCAGTCGACGACGCTCCACCCGGCTTCTGCGGCGGTGTCTCGCAGGGCGGCGAAGGCTCCGGCGGCGAACTCGCTGCCGCGGTCGTAGAGCACGCACACCGGTGCGCCGGCCGCCACCCCCGCCGTCTCGCGCTCGACCGCAGGATCGTCGGGTGAGCCGAGTGTGTCGGCGAAGCCCGAGTCTTCGTTGACGATTTCGTAGGCGCGCGACCCCGGCACCGACACCATCGACGTGGTGCCCGTGTAAGCGGACGCCCATTCGCCGGCGCCGCCGGCGACGAGTGCGGCCGAGGGTGCGGCGTGGATGAAGGCGATGCGCGCGGGCTGATGCGAGAACGCACCGACGGGGTTGAGCATCAGAGCCCAGATCGTGCCGTCGTTCGAGGTGTCGATCGTGAAGTCCTGGCGTTCGAGCTCGTGGATCGGTTCCCAGTTGGCGGCGAGAGGCGCCACCTGGGCGACGTCGAGCGTGTCTCCGACGGCCGCGATGGGGTCGTCTCCGGGAGGCACGAAATCGATGCGTGCGACCTGCGGGCTCACGAGTCCGCGATACGCGGCATTCGGCACCAGCGAAACCGTCTGCGCTTTTCCCTCGCCGTCGACCTTGTCCAGGCGGAACGGCCCACTGGAGAGCAGCAGATCAGCGGGGATCTCCCCCTTCTCCGGCAGGTCGAACCCCTCGTTCCACACCTTTTCGATGTCGGCGAGCGCCGAATCGTCGCCCTGTTGGATCGCCCGGATGATCTCCTGCTTGGCCTCCATCGCGTCGTCCGTACCGAACGCGCGCTGCCCGACGACGTGCGCGGCGACGGGCACCGTGACAGCCGACTGCCACCCCAGGATCGGCTGGGGGTAGGTCACTTCGATGGCCCGCGCGAACTCGTCGACCTTCGAGACTTCGGGCGCAGCATCCGCCGCGGCTTGGCCCTCTTCGTCGAAGTATCCGGATGCTCCGGCCCAGCCCAGCACCAGATCGGCTGCATCGAGGGGGATGCCGTCCGACCAGGCGGGTTCGGCGAGGTCGTAGCGCACCGTGAACGGGTCGTCGCTCACGATCGTGACGGTGCCGAAGCCCTCGTCGGCGACGAAGTCTCCGTCGATCACATCACCGAATCCACCTCGGATGGTCTCGGCGATGTCGATGTTGCCCGGCGTCGGAGACGCGGCGGCATTCACCGAGGTGAGCTCACCCGTCCACCCCGCGGTGATCTTCGTGCCCGCGACGACCGATTCCGGCATCGCCGGAGCGCACGCTACCAGCCCCAGGGCGAGCACGGCGACGGATGCTGCCGCCGCGCGGCGCGCTCCCCCCATGACGCGTGTCACACCAGATCGGCGTCGTCGCCGCTTTCTTCCGCGAGCGCGCGGAACGGCTCGCTCTCTTCGCTTTCGAGCCACGCGCGTGCGTGCTCGAGCAGCACGGCCGGAGAATCTTCTGCCTCTGCTGCCGTGCCGAACGGACCGATCGTGTCTTCGGAGGGGCGCACGTCTGCGCGCTCGACCGACTGCGTCGTCAGGTTGTACCAGTAGGGCTGTGCGCCACTCATCAGCTCTGTGCTCCGCTCATGTTCCCGATTCTAATCTCCGCGCGCCGTGCGTCGCGGGCAAAGGCAGAGGTCGTGGTGTCGATCTTACGACCGGCACCACGACCTCTGAGAAGCACGAGAGGGGTCAGCCGCCCGCGAGCTCGGAGTCCTTGTCGCGGATCGAGTCCGCCATGCGGTCGAGCGCCTGTGCCATGTCGTTCACGGCCTCGGCTGCGTCGTCGAGGGATGCCGTGAGCTCGGAGTACGCGGTCGAGTACGCGTCGGACGCGTTCTCGGTCTTGAACCCGTCCTGGACCAGGTCGTCGATGACGCCCTGGAGTTCCTTCAGGGTGTCAGTGACGGTGCTGCGCCCGTCGCGGAGACGCGCTGCCGCGCCTTCCATCTCGCTGTATGTTGCACCAAAGTCATGTCCGGCCATGAGAACCGCCTCCCGAAATGATCGTCTTCAGGCCCTTACCGGCCTCTTGAGATGAGGTTAGCCAATAAACCTCGTGCGGCCTATGGGGAGCGGTACCCATCACTCCCCTTCCTCAGTGCTTCCCCCGACATGCAAAAGGGCTGCGACCCGGTCGTGAGACCGGGCCGCAGCCCTGAGAAGTACGAGAGGGGTCAGCCGCCCGCGAGCTCCGAGTCCTTGTCGCGGATCGAGTCCGCCATGCGGTCCAGAGCCTGCGCCATGTCGTTCACGGCCTCGGCTGCGTCGTCGAGGGATGCCGTGAGCTCGGAGTACGCGGTCGAGTACGCGTCGGACGCGTTCTCGGTCTTGAACCCGTCCTGGACCAGGTCGTCGATGACGCCCTGGAGTTCCTTCAGAGTGTCAGTGACGGTGCTGCGCCCGTCACGCAGACGCGCTGCCGCGCCTTCCATCTCGCTGTATGTTGCACCAAAGTCATGTCCGGCCATGAGAACCGCCCCCTTGAAATGATCGTCTTCAGGTCACTGGTCGACCTCTTGAGACGAGGCTAACCGGAAACCCCGGTTCGTCCAACGGGTAGCACTACCCATGCGCCGGCGACGGTCTGAGGTCAGCCGAGCGTCGGACGCAGTTCTTCGCGGAATACCTTGCGGTTCTTGGGCGTCATCTTCCAGCGACTCTCGTCGGCGTCCTCGAAGGTGACGTTGTACTTCCCTGACGTGCGATCGAGTTCGACCAAGATCTTCAGGGGCAAGGCATCGCCAGCCTGGCAATAGCTATCCGTATAGGACTTCACAGCCGCTGCGACCGCCCATGGATCCGCAGCCACTGCGGATATGGTCCCATCGGGCGAGTAAAGGTAGCCGTGCGCCTCATTGAACTTACCGTCGGGGAACTCAAGAATCATCGCCATCGACGCCCACCCGTCCCCATCAACGCTGGGGCCGCTCATCGTGTCGACGAGGTTGCGAATGAGATCGGCAGTGACGTTGTCTGACATGCATTACCTCCGGGAGATCATCGCCAAGGGCGACTTTGCCCCCTGAGGTCAGTCGAACTTCGGGCGCAGCTCTTCGCGAAGCGTTTTGAACGTGCGAGGAGTGACTTGCCACCGTGTGTCATCCGTGTCTTCGAAGGTGACTTCAAAGCGACCCTGGCTGCGGTCGAACTGAACGAGGAACTTGACAGGCAGCGGCGCACCCGGCTTGTAGTGGCTGTCGGTGTAGTCCTTTACAGCGGGCTTGACCGCCCACGGGTCCACGGTGACGGCTGAGATGGATCCGTCCGGCGAGTACGCATACCCGGCGGCGCCGCTGAACTCTCCCTCGAAGAACGAGACGATCATCGCGAACGACTCCCAGTCCTCCTGAGCATTTTCCAGGTTCTCGACCAGTGCGCGGATAAGTCCGGTAGTGGCATCGCTCGACATTGTCGCCCTTCGTCTCGTTCTCAGTTCATGTCAGCAGAGTAGACGCGATCGAACGTACCACCCGCGCTGTTGGGGAAGGTCTCCTTGTTGTTCCACACGATCTCACCTGTAGCCGGATCGGAGACAACGTATTCGACTTTGAAGTTGTCCGGTCGTACCGCCCCAGGCGGGTCCACGTCGATACGGTAGTCGACCTGGTGTCCGCTCCCCACCCAATCAGCCCACTCGTTCTCCATCTTCTTCCATGCGCCACGGTTGAGGTTGGCTGCCTGCGGCACGATTCCCTCGTCAGGTGTGTCGCCGAAGAACCGATGAGCCCCCAGGTGACCGCCGTCATCACCCACGTCGCCGAGCCGCCCGATCTCGGTCGCGTTGTCACCGCGCGGACTGCTGCCGAAATCCTCGTAGATCGTGCCTCGCTCAACCACCGGACGACCAGTCTCCGGGTCCCAAACCGTCGTCTTGGTGTTGTCGTTCCGCGACGTCACGGTGTGGTTGTATGCGTCGACGTCTTCGACACCATCGCTGTTTCGCCGCTGCTTCTGTCCGTGCGCGCGAAAGAGGTCGGCGAGTTGCCGAATGTGGATCGGCATCCCGTCGAGCGAGTCCTTCATTGATCGGACAACCGGTTTCAAACTCATGGTCAGTCTCCTCCGATA
>NZ_JBIUWD010000014.1:0-5526 GCF_044743285.1 Microbacterium sp. NPDC087665
GAAGTCCGGCGGTGTCCTACTCTCCCACAGGGTCCCCCCTGCAGTACCATCGGCGCTGTGAGGCTTAGCTTCCGGGTTCGGAATGTAACCGGGCGTTTCCCTCACGCTATGGCCGCCGAAACACTATTGATGTTTCAATCAAACACATAACAAAGTCATTGTCATGCGGTTCTCGACCGTACATCGAGAACCACTCAGTGGACGCGTAGCACCAACAAACGGGTGTGTTATCAAGTCATCGGCTTATTAGTACCAGTCAGCTGCACACGTTACCGTGCTTCCACATCTGGCCTATCAACCCAGTAGTCTGGCTGGGAGCCTCTCACCCGAAGGTATGGAAATCTCATCTTGAGGCCGGCTTCCCGCTTAGATGCTTTCAGCGGTTATCCATCCCGAACGTAGCTAATCAGCGGTGCTCCTGGCGGAACAACTGACACACCAGAGGTTCGTCCAACCCGGTCCTCTCGTACTAGGGTCAGATCCTCTCAAATTTCCTACGCGCGCAGCGGATAGGGACCGAACTGTCTCACGACGTTCTAAACCCAGCTCGCGTACCGCTTTAATGGGCGAACAGCCCAACCCTTGGGACCTACTCCAGCCCCAGGATGCGACGAGCCGACATCGAGGTGCCAAACCATGCCGTCGATATGGACTCTTGGGCAAGATCAGCCTGTTATCCCCGAGGTACCTTTTATCCGTTGAGCGACAGCGCTTCCACAAGCCACTGCCGGATCACTAGTCCCGACTTTCGTCCCTGCTCGACCTGTCAGTCTCACAGTCAAGCTCCCTTGTGCACTTACACTCGACACCTGATTACCAACCAGGTTGAGGGAACCTTTGGGCGCCTCCGTTACTTTTTGGGAGGCAACCGCCCCAGTTAAACTACCCACCATGCACTGTCCCTGAACCGGATTACGGTTCGAAGTTAGATATCCAGAGTGACCAGAGTGGTATTTCAACAATGACTCCACATGAACTGGCGTCCACGCTTCAAAGTCTCCCACCTATCCTACACAAGCCACACCGAACACCAATACAAAGCTATAGTAAAGGTCACGGGGTCTTTCCGTCCTGCTGCGCGTAACGAGCATCTTTACTCGTAATGCAATTTCGCCGAGTTCGCGGTTGAGACAGTTGGGAAGTCGTTACGCCATTCGTGCAGGTCGGAACTTACCCGACAAGGAATTTCGCTACCTTAGGATGGTTATAGTTACCACCGCCGTTTACTGGGGCTTAAATTCTCAGCTTCGCCTTGCGGCTAACCGGTCCTCTTAACCTTCCAGCACCGGGCAGGCGTCAGTCCGTATACATCGTCTTGCGACTTGGCACGGACCTGTGTTTTTAGTAAACAGTCGCTACCCACTAGTCTCTGCGGCCTCCAAACGCTTTCGGAGCAAGTCCTAATACGTCGAAGGCCCCCCTTCTCCCGAAGTTACGGGGGCATTTTGCCGAGTTCCTTAACCACGATTCTCTCGATCTCCTTGGTATTCTCTACCTGACCACCTGAGTCGGTTTGGGGTACGGGCGGCTAGAACCTCGCGTCGATGCTTTTCTTGGCAGCATAGGATCACCCACTTTTTATTCGCATCGTGTCTCAGCCTATGTGAACGGCGGATTTGCCTACCGTTCGGCCTACGCACTTGCACCAGGACTACCATCACCTGGCTGGGCTACCTTCCTGCGTCACACCTGTTAATACGCTAACCGCACCAGAATGGGGTCGTGCGCTAGGCCCAACGCGTCACCCCGAAGGGATCAGTCACTGGGATTCAGACACTTAGCACTACTGGATTAGCTTGGGCGGTTCTTCGCCGGTACGGGAATATCAACCCGTTGTCCATCGACTACGCCTGTCGGCCTCGCCTTAGGTCCCGACTTACCCAGGGAAGATTAGCTTGACCCTGGAACCCTTGGTCTTTCGGAGGACGTGTTTCTCACACGTCTTTCGCTACTCATGCCTGCATTCTCACTCGTGTAGCCTCCACGGCTGGTTTACACCGCCGCTTCGCTGGCCACACGACGCTCTCCTACCCATCAACACGGCTGGACCACGAAGGCCTACCAATAATGTCAATGCCACAACTTCGGTGGCGTGCTTGAGCCCCGTTACATTGTCGGCGCGGAATCACTTGACCAGTGAGCTATTACGCACTCTTTCAAGGGTGGCTGCTTCTAAGCCAACCTCCTGGTTGTCAAGGCAACTCCACATCCTTTCCCACTTAGCACGCGCTTTGGGACCTTAGTTGGTGGTCTGGGTTGTTTCCCTCTCGACTATGAAGCTTATCCCCCACAGTCTCACTGCTGCGCTCTCACTTACCGGCATTCGGAGTTTGGCTGACGTCAGTAACCTTGTAGGGCCCATCGGCCATCCAGTAGCTCTACCTCCGGCAAGAAACACGCAACGCTGCACCTAAATGCATTTCGGAGAGAACCAGCTATCACGAAGTTTGATTGGCCTTTCACCCCTATCCACAGCTCATCCCCTCAGTTTTCAACCTAAGTGGGTTCGGTCCTCCACGACGTCTTACCGTCGCTTCAACCTGGCCATGGATAGATCACTTCGCTTCGGGTCTAGGACATGCGACTGAATCGCCCTATTCAGACTCGCTTTCGCTACGGCTACCCCTCACGGGTTAACCTCGCCACATATCGCTAACTCGCAGGCTCATTCTTCAAAAGGCACGCTGTCACAGCTACTAAGGCTGCTCCAACGGTTTGTAAGCAAACGGTTTCAGGTACTATTTCACTCCCCTCCCGGGGTACTTTTCACCTTTCCCTCACGGTACTTGTCCGCTATCGGTCATCTGGGAGTATTTAGGCTTATCAGGTGGTCCTGACAGATTCACACGGGATTTCACGGGCCCCGTGCTACTTGGGATACTCTTCGCGTCAAGAGAGGCATTTCGACTACGGGGTTGGCACCCTCTATGACCGGCCTTTCAAGACCGTTCGTCTATACCTTCTTGTAACGCCGCCATCTCGGCAGAAATGACTGAAAAGTCCCACAACCCCCAACGTGCAACACCTGCCGGCTATCACACACGCTAGGTTTAGCCTGTTCCGGTTTCGCTCGCCACTACTAACGGAATCGCGGTTGCTTTCTCTTCCTGTGGGTACTGAGATGTTTCACTTCCCCACGTTCCCTCTACCCGCCCTATATATTCAGGCGGGAGTCACTAGGTCGGCACGCCGCCCAGCGGGGTTTCCCCATTCGGACACCCTCGGATCAAAACTTGCTTATCAGTTCCCCGAGGCTTATCGCAGATTGCTACGTCCTTCTTCGGCTCCAGATGCCAAGGCATTCACCGTTTGCTCTTAAAGACTTGATAAATCACATGAGTTTGAATCAGAATCGACTCCAAACCTCGAAAGGTTCAGAATGAAATTGACTAATGATCTTTAAGATCATCTTGTGCAACCGACCGAAGTCAGTTGCAAGATGCTCGCGTCCACTGTGTAGTTCTCAAAGTACGGGCGGTACCCCCACCAGCAACCCCACACAGGGGAAACCAGAAGAGGTCCAGAGGTACGGTCACAAACCCCGAAAGGCTCGTATCCGGTCCCTCAGGACCCAACAGCGTGCAGGTGCGACATCCGCCACCCTCCCCGTTCCAACCGCAAGCGGTGTACTAGAGAAGAACAACATCCTTCGCACCATGTCAAATGTTCCACCCATGAGCTCCCAGCGAAGAACAGACGCCTTCGAACTGGGTTCTGGACTCGTGATGAGTCAGATGCTCCTTAGAAAGGAGGTGATCCAGCCGCACCTTCCGGTACGGCTACCTTGTTACGACTTAGTCCTAATTACCGATCCCACCTTCGACGGCTCCCTCCAAAAAGGTTAGGCCACCGGCTTCAGGTGTTACCGACTTTCATGACTTGACGGGCGGTGTGTACAAGACCCGGGAACGTATTCACCGCAGCGTTGCTGATCTGCGATTACTAGCGACTCCGACTTCATGAGGTCGAGTTGCAGACCTCAATCCGAACTGGGACCGGCTTTTTGGGATTCGCTCCACCTCGCGGTATTGCAGCCCTTTGTACCGGCCATTGTAGCATGCGTGAAGCCCAAGACATAAGGGGCATGATGATTTGACGTCATCCCCACCTTCCTCCGAGTTGACCCCGGCAGTATCCCATGAGTTCCCACCATTACGTGCTGGCAACATAGAACGAGGGTTGCGCTCGTTGCGGGACTTAACCCAACATCTCACGACACGAGCTGACGACAACCATGCACCACCTGTTTACGAGTGTCCAAAGAGTTGACCATTTCTGGCCCGTTCTCGTATATGTCAAGCCTTGGTAAGGTTCTTCGCGTTGCATCGAATTAATCCGCATGCTCCGCCGCTTGTGCGGGTCCCCGTCAATTCCTTTGAGTTTTAGCCTTGCGGCCGTACTCCCCAGGCGGGGAACTTAATGCGTTAGCTGCGTCACGGAATCCGTGGAATGGACCCCACAACTAGTTCCCAACGTTTACGGGGTGGACTACCAGGGTATCTAAGCCTGTTTGCTCCCCACCCTTTCGCTCCTCAGCGTCAGTTACGGCCCAGAGATCTGCCTTCGCCATCGGTGTTCCTCCTGATATCTGCGCATTCCACCGCTACACCAGGAATTCCAATCTCCCCTACCGCACTCTAGTCTGCCCGTACCCACTGCAGGCCGGAGGTTGAGCCTCCGGATTTCACAGCAGACGCGACAAACCGCCTACGAGCTCTTTACGCCCAATAATTCCGGATAACGCTTGCGCCCTACGTATTACCGCGGCTGCTGGCACGTAGTTAGCCGGCGCTTTTTCTGCAGGTACCGTCACTTTCGCTTCTTCCCTGCTAAAAGAGGTTTACAACCCGAAGGCCGTCATCCCTCACGCGGCGTTGCTGCATCAGGCTTGCGCCCATTGTGCAATATTCCCCACTGCTGCCTCCCGTAGGAGTCTGGGCCGTGTCTCAGTCCCAGTGTGGCCGGTCACCCTCTCAGGCCGGCTACCCGTCGACGCCTTGGTGAGCCATTACCTCACCAACAAGCTGATAGGCCGCGAGCCCATCCCCAACCGAAATTCTTTCCAGACACAGACCATGCGGTCGAGTCACATATCCAGTATTAGACGCCGTTTCCAGCGCTTATCCCAGAGTCAGGGGTAGGTTGCTCACGTGTTACTCACCCGTTCGCCACTGATCCACAGAGCAAGCTCTGCTTCACCGTTCGACTTGCATG
This sequence comes from Microbacterium sp. NPDC087665, assembly GCF_044743285.1. Taxonomy (NCBI): domain Bacteria; kingdom Bacillati; phylum Actinomycetota; class Actinomycetes; order Micrococcales; family Microbacteriaceae; genus Microbacterium; species Microbacterium sp. NPDC087665. Next base: position 5,215 of record NZ_JBIUWD010000014.1, read on the forward strand.
TGTTAAGCACGCCGCCAGCGTTCATCCTGAGCCAGGATCAAACTCTCCGTAAAAAAGAAATGCATACAATCACCGGAATAAGGCGAGAGCAGCGAGTTTGATGCTGACCAAAGAGACAAATTCATTGCTGACTTTATCCGTTGCCAACCCCACAAGGAGGTTGGTCTTTGATCCAAAGGAATCTCACCCCACCGAAGTGGAGTCGAGGTTATTTGGCATTTGACAAGTGCACGCTGTTGAGTTCTCAAGGATCGGATGCTCCCACGACCCAGTCATCACAACCAGGCCCGCAGGGCAACTTCTCTATCTTAC
>NZ_JBIUWD010000015.1:0-1619 GCF_044743285.1 Microbacterium sp. NPDC087665
CTCCTTGGGAAACGACTTGGGCATGATGACATCCTTCCAGGCCAGCCCTCTCAGCTAGCCACGTTAGATGTCACCTGTTCCTGCATCAGACCCGAACTCATAATCGTGAGCTCGCGGGTTCAAGCCCCGCTCCTGCTACAGATTCAAGCCCCCGAGAAATCGGGGGTTTTCTGCGTCCAGGTTGAGGACGAACCTGGGTCACTCCTCGGTGCGGAACCCCGCGGCCTTGTGCGTGCCATCGCAGAACGGCTTGATCGCAGACAACCCGCATCGGCACAGGGCCACCGAGCGACGATGACGCTCGATCGGCTCACCGTCCGACGACAGCAGCTCCACGTCGCCGCGAAGGATCAGCGGTCCGTCCGGGTACGCCGTGATGGTCGGCACGTCGCGAGCAGAAGTCATGACCTCGGCCTCAGGGACGACTGATCCTGCAACCAGGCACCGAGCATGTGCGCACCGGCCCAGCCGTCGACCGTGAGGCAGGCGGCGGCGCCGAACATGATGTCGGGAAGCAGATCGGGCCGATCCTCCGACAGGGCACCGGCAAGATCGCGCGCGGCGATCTGCTCGTGCACGGCATCCGCTTCGACGTGCTCGTCGAAGTAGTCGGTGACGTCGGCGCCGAAACCCAGCCGTCGCAGTCCGTCGCCGTAGAGCTTGTTGGGAATCGACGAGGTCATCTCGAAAGCGGCCAGGTGCCCCACGATGGCCCCGAGCAGCCGGCGGTTCAGTCCGAACATCGACATCATGTTGTGTGAGGCGAGTGTGATGGCGGGCACGTCGTCGATGTACGCGCCGTAGGTGTCATCGAGCCCCGCACCACGCATCGCGGCGGCGAAGATGTGCGCGTGCACGCGGTCGAGACGCCCTCCGCCGTATTCGTCGGACTGGATCTCGACGAGCGCGGCCTTGGCGCGTCCGGTCAGGCGGGGGATGGCCCACGAGTGCGGGTCGGCCTCGCGCAGCGTGTACACCGACCTCTGCATAAAGAACTCGAGCGCCTGTTCCTCGGTCGCCTTCCTGGCCATATACCGCGAGAGGCTGGGGCCGGTATCGGCGTCGGCCAGCGCGAACAGTGCACGGCCGACGGCGTCGACGGTCGGCTCGGGAAGCTCCGGCATGGTCACGGCCGCGCGCAGCTCCGCCTCGAACGCGCGCTCGATGGCTCGCCGCACGTCGATCAGCTGGGGGTCCCATTCGAGCTCGGGGTCGAGCTGCGCAAGCGAACCGTAGGCCGAGGCGTAGAGCGCGAACAGAGCCAGTTGCACGTCGTCGTCATGGGCGAGATCTGCGACGCCGTCGAGCGCTGCGTTCACGGCGTCGGCATCGAGGGCATCCGTCGCGCCCGTGAGGCGGCGAAGCACCGCGTCGCTGAGAGGACCGCGGGCCTGCGGCAGAGCGGCGGTGGAGGTGAGGGTGGGTGAGCTCATGGGGCATTCCGATCGACGAGGGCGGATGCAGTCTCTCGCCGTCTCCCGCGATCAGACAGGGACTTGACGATCGACTCGTTCGGGGGCTAGCTGTACTGACCTCGACCGTTGTTGATTCGGTCGATGGGGGTCTTGCCTCTGATGCCGAGGTGGGCTCGTTCTAGGTTGTAGTAGTCGAGCCAGGTG
>NZ_JBIUWD010000016.1:0-1250 GCF_044743285.1 Microbacterium sp. NPDC087665
GGGACTGCTGACGGTTTGGTTGACTCGTCTTGTTTGGGGTTTTCAGGCCGCGTGAGCGGCCTCTGAGTTGATTATCTCGAACTCGATTGGGGTGAGTCTTCCGAGTCGTCGTTGTCGGCGTCGGCGGTGGTAGGTTCGCTCGATCCAGGTCACGATCTCGAGGCGGAGTTCCTGTCTCGAATGCCACCGTTTCTTGTTGAGGACGTTCTTCTGCAGCAGCGCGAAGAACGACTCCATCGCGGCGTTGTCCGCGCATGCACCGACCCGGCCCATCGACCCGGTGATCCCGACTTCTCGGAGCAGCTCGACGAACTTCCGCGACCGGAACTGCGACCCGCGGTCTGAGTGCAGCGTCGTTCCGACCGGATCACGAAGCGCGACGGCATTACGGAGCGCGGCGACGGCGAGCTCCGCGGTCATCCGCGAATCGAGGGAGTATCCGACGATCCGGTTTGAATGGACGTCTTTGATCGCGCAGAGATACAGCTTCCCTTCATCGGTCCAATGTTCGGTGATGTCGGTCAACCACAACTGGTCCGCCCGGGTCGCGGTGAAATCGCGAAGCACGAGATCGTCATGCACCGGAGGCCCCGCTTTGCGGTTCAGGCCGCGTTTCTTCGAGAACACGCTCCAGAGCCGCTGCTCGGAACACAACCGCCACACCCGCCGCTCCGACGCTGCCAGCCCGGCCTCAGCTTCGATCTCGTCGGAGATGAACCGATACCCGAACGCGGGTTCGTCGCGGTGAAGATCGACCGCCGCGTTCGTGAGGTGAGCGTTGTCCCAGTCGCGTTGCGAGACCGGGTTCGCACGCCACCGGAAGAACGCTTGCTTCGAAAAGCCCAGCACCCGGCAGGTCACCGCGATCGGAATCCGATCAGCGGCCAACTCGTGGACCAGCGGGAACATCATTTGGGGAGTGACGCCTGCGACAGATACGCCGCCGCTCTCCGGAGGATCTCATTCTCCTGCTCGAGCAACCGGATGCGTTTGCGCGCCTCGCGCAACTCGGCCTCGTCGGCCTGAGTCACACCGGGCTTGATGCCATCTTCGACGTCCGCGATCTTGAGCCACCGTTGCAGACACGACTCCGAGACACCGAAGTCCTTCGCGATCCGACTGATCGGGGCCTCGCCCCGACGCGCGACCGCGACAACATCGTTCCTGAACTCCTTGGGAAATGCTTTCGGCACGTTGACCATCCTCCCGCGAGAACCAAAATCCTCACAGCGCTGGAGTCAACCAAACCG
>NZ_JBIUWD010000017.1:0-1059 GCF_044743285.1 Microbacterium sp. NPDC087665
TGTACTGACCTCGACCGTTGTTGATTCGGTCGATGGGGGTCTTGCCTCTGATGCCGAGGTGGGCTCGTTCTAGGTTGTAGTAGTCGAGCCAGGTGGGCAAGGCGGCTGCGCGCTCGGCGTTCGAGGTGAAGGGTCGGGAGTAGGCCCATTCGGTGGCGAGGGTGCGGTTCAGGCGCTCGACTTTCCCGTTCGTCCAGGGGCAGTGCGGCTTGATGAACTTCTGCGTGATGCCGTGAGTGTCGAGGACCGAGCGGAACGCTGCCGAGTGCCGGTAGGCGAAGGCGTTGTCGCTGATGACCCGTTCGACGGTGACACCGAGTCGGTCATAGAACGCGATTGCGCGTTCTATGACTCCGGCCGCGGTGGTGCCCTTCTCGTCGTCGTGGATCTCCGCGTAGGCGAGACGGGAGTGGTCATCGATCACGGTGTGGACATAGTCGTAACCAATCCCACGGCCGCGGGCTTTCTCGCTGCGTCCATGCGCCCGCCATCCACCGCCGTCCGGGATGCGTCCGAGCTTCTTCACGTCGATATGGATGAGGGATCCGGGGTAGGCGTGTTCGTAGCGGTTCGCGGATCGGCGGGTCGCGCGGATCACTGTCCCGGTGACAGGGTCCAGCTCCCGCAGCAAGGGCGCGTGATGGCGGTGCAGCACTCGCCCGACCGTCGAGGCCTGCATGCCGAGCTTGCCAGCGATGAACACCGGACCCCGGCGGGTCAGATGCCGCATGATCCGCACCCGCGTCTCCCGACACGGACCCGTCCGCGACGGATGCGATCTGGCAACGCTGGATCGGTCGATCAGACCCGCCGGCCCCTCTTCCCGGAACCTGCGCCACCACCGCCACGCGGTCGTGCGGGAGATACCCATCTCAGCTGCGACGTGCGCGACAGCACGACCCGACTGGATGCGCTGAACCATGATCAACCTGCCGGCCGGAGCCAGCCGGGCATTAGCGTGGGACATGAGAGACCTTCGTGTGATCGAACAGGAACCTAGACAGCTCCCACTCGACACCGAAGGTCTCTCCTACGTCAACAACGATCCGGGTCAGTACA